>NZ_BCQE01000031.1 GCF_001544275.1 Enterococcus gallinarum NBRC 100675
CGAGCAATTGTTATTTAATCACTCTTCATCTCTCAGCGACTTTTATATCTTATCATCTCGAAAGCTTTGTGTCAACAACTTTTTTGAAAGTTTTTTCTAACTTTTTAAGTTGTCTTACCTAATGTTTTCTGACGACTTTGTTATAATAACATCTGTCTTAATCTTCGTCAACATTTATTTTGAAAAAATATTTGAAAGATTTAAACAGTGACTATCACAAAGACAAATACTAATATAGCAATTCTACTGCGAAAAATCAACAAAAAACAAAGCTTTTTCTCAACATTTTTTTTAGCCGAATCTTTCTTCTATTCTTTATCTCATCGTTCGCTTTTATAGCAATAATTACGTTTTATAACTATTCGTGTTCCTCAATCGTTCCTGTTTATATGAACAAGCAGAAACGCTGTCCCCTAAGTAAGATCCCTTATAAAGAAAAAACCAACTGATTGTCGCTAACCTACAACAACCAGCTGATTCCTTCGCAGAGGATCTGCGCTATTTCAAAACATCCTTACTAGATTGAACTACAGGAATATATATTCTAAAAATCGTTCCTTGCCCAATCACACTTTCTGCAGTAATACGCCCTTTATAACTTTCCAATAATTGCTTAGCAATGGATAGTCCTAACCCATTCCCCCCTTTGGTTCTTGCTCTTGCCTTATCCACTCGATAAAACCGATTGAAAATTTTATCCAAGTCATCTTTGCTGATCCCTTCACCAAAATCCTGAATTGCAATCTCAAACGTTTGTCGATCAGAAGAAATAGATAAATGGACCTCTTTGCGATCTGTGGAGTACTTGACGGCATTATCTAAGATGATAATAATAATTTGTTCGAAATGATTCCGATAAATTTTTAAAGTCAATTCGTGGTAAAGATCATCATCCAATGTGAAAACAAATTCCGGGTAAAGAATTTTAAAATTATTAAATACTTGGTATACGACTTCTTTGGCTTTTGTCGTTTCATTTGCATAGTGGACATCTACCTGCTCAGCTCTGGAAAGGTCGAGCATTTCTTGCACAAGTGTCTTCATTCGACTGATTTCTTGCATGCTGGCTGCAAGCGATTCATCTAATACTTCTGGATCGTCCTTGCCCCAGCGCTGTAACAAGCTCATATGTCCTTCAATGATTGCCACTGGCGTCCGTAATTCATGAGAAACGTCCTCTACAAACCGTTCTTGCTGCTCGATATATAGCCGCATACGGTCGAGCATCTCATTAAAGATGTCTGCCAAATCAGATAATTCATCATTTGTATTCAGTTCAGGCATATGCACGGTCGATTGGGGATTCTTTCGAACGGTTTCCATTGTATCCCGCAAAACTTTCAGCGGCTGCAAGAAATAAGCAGATAAGAAAAAACCTAAAACGCTACTGAGAATCAAGGAAACGACTTCAAGTATGATCAGCGTTAACAAGAGCTTACTGCGAATTTCATAAAATGAGGTCAGTTCATAAAATGTTTGAGCATAACCGATTTTTTCTCTCGTTTCTTTTGAGTAGATTGGTTGGATCGACAAAAAGCCTGTAATATTGTCCAATGTCACGATCGTGGGCGGCTTTCGCTGCACATCGATCAGAGAAAGATTATTTTCATGGGTTTTGAAAATCAATTCCTGATTCAGATTATAAACAAATAAGCTCAAAGGAGACTGACCTAACTCGGAAATAAACGAATCGATCTTCATTAAGTTCCCATCAATTGTTGAAGTTCGGTCGTAGATGCTCGTATCACCACTATCGTTCTTAGTTAAATTGCGATAGGTTCGCACCAATGTCAATTCTTGGTCTGAATTTGCTAACCTGGAAGCTACTTCCGACATCGTACGCTCCACGTTATTTTCTTCTTTAGCCACAATCAGGTTGATAGACGTTTTGTAGGTGATGACTGCAAAAATTGTAAAAACAACAAATATAAAGAAAGAACTTGCGAAGGCCCACTTCACAGTCAAAGAAGGCCCCTTCAGTTCTTTTAGTTTTTTCATTCTTTTTTTCAAGCTCACGAACGCATCACGTATCCTGTCCCCCGAACAGTTTGGATATAGCTTTCTTCTCCAGGTACGTCGATCTTATTCCGTAGATAACGAATATACACATCGACGACGTTGGTTTCTACTTCTGTTTCATAACCCCAAACTTTGTTCAGCAGAACATCACGGGCTAAGACGACATTGACGTTCTCCATCAAAGTAAGAAGCAACTCGTACTCACGCTTCGTCAATTCAATGACATCACTGCCTCGACGCACCACACGGTTTTCTTTCTCAATGGTTAAATCACGATAAGTGATCGTCGTTTGTTTGGCAACATTCTTGTCTCCTTCAATGTCGATTCGACGTAACAACGCACGCAAACGAGCTAGTAGCTCTTCAATCGCAAAGGGTTTCACAATATAATCGTCTGCTCCGTGATCTAGCCCTGAGACCCGATCGATCACTGAATCTCTTGCTGTCATCATAATGATTGGCGTATTTTTGGTTTGGCGCACACGACGGCAAACTTCTAATCCGTTTAGTTCTGGTAGCATCAAATCAAGTAAGATGGCATCCCATTCATTGTTCAACGCTGCATCCAATCCAGTTCTGCCATTATAATGTACTTCGGTATTATAGCCTTCATGCTTTAATTCTAATTCCACGAATCGAGCTAAGTTCTTTTCATCTTCAATGATTAGAATATTACTCATTAGTTAGAGCTCCTTTATCGGTTATTCTGCATATAGTTAGACACTATCTGCTTTATTTTATCATGTATCTAAAAAATAAAAAAGAGATTGACCGAAAGTTCTCACTGTTCGGTCATTCTCTTAATTCGTTCTCAATTGTTCGACTTATTCTTCCTCATACCAAGAGTAGTGGTAGATTCCTTCTTTGTCCGTACGTTCATACGTATGGGCACCGAAATAATCCCGCTGTGCTTGGATCAAGTTTGCAGGCAAACGATCTGAGCGATAAGAATCAAAATAGGCAATTGCTGAAGAGAATGTTGGGACTGGTACGCCAGCTTGGACTGCCAATGCTACGACATCACGAACGGATTGTTGATAGCGTTTTGTGATTTCCTTGAAATAGTCATCAAGCAATAAGTTTTCGATATCCGCATCTTTTTCATAAGCATCGGTGATTTTTTGCAAGAATTGCGCACGAATGATACAACCTGCACGCCAGATTTTAGCAATTTCACCAAATGGCAGCTGCCAATCATATTCTTTTGATGCGGTCCGTAATTGCGCAAAACCTTGTGCATAGCTCATGATTTTGCTGAAATACAATGCTTCCCGAATTTTCTCAACAAATTCTTGTTTGTCTCCTGTAAATTCGAATCCTTCAGGTTTTGGTAAGACTTGGCTAGCATTCACTCGTTCTTCTTTATAAGCAGAAATATAACGCGCAAAAACAGACTCTGTGATCAACGGTAGTGGAACACCAAGATCTAATGCACTTTGACTCGTCCACTTCCCAGTTCCTTTGTTGCCGGCAGCATCTAAAATCACATCAACGATTGGTTTCCCAGTACCTAAATCGTCTTTGCGTGTTAAGATGTCTGCTGTGATTTCGATCAAGTAGCTATCTAATTCGCCTTTATTCCATTCAGAGAAGATCTCCGCCATTTCAGAAACAGATAGCCCTAGAATTTTTTGCATTAAATCATAGGATTCAGCAATTAGCTGCATATCTCCATACTCGATACCATTGTGAACCATTTTTACATAGTGTCCTGCACCATTTGGTCCAATGTAGGTAACACAAGGAGTGCCATCTTCTGCTTTTGCTGAGATTTGTTCCAAAATTGGAGCCACTAACTCATAAGCTTCTTTTTGTCCGCCAGGCATGATTGACGGGCCTTTCAATGCGCCTTCTTCTCCACCAGAAACTCCGGTACCGATAAAGTTGATACCAGAATTTGCTAATTCTTCATTACGACGGATCGTATCTTTGAAGAATGTGTTGCCTCCATCGATCAAGATGTCCCCTTTTTCAAGGTGAGGCAATAATTCTTGGATGGTTGCGTCTGTCGCAAAACCCGCTTTGACCATTAAAAGAATGCGTCGTGGTGTTTCGATCGATTGTACGAATTCTTCAATCGTATAGGTTGCTTTAAAGTTTTTATCTGGATGTTCTTTTACTACTTCTTCTGTTTTAGATCCTGTACGGTTGAATAGGGCAACTGAATAACCGCGGCTTTCAATGTTCAACGCTAAGTTTTTTCCCATGACTGCCATACCGACAACACCGATTTGTTGTTTTGTCATCACTCATCCTCCTAAGATTCAGTTATCTGTTTCATTATAGCGCAAAAGATAGTTGTTTTGAACTATTCTCTTTCAAAGAGTAAGAATTATTTCAGAAAAGTTCTAGTTTTCATGAAATTAATCTGAAACAAAAAGAAAAATCCTAAGGCTCCATGGTTAGCCTTAGGATTTTGAAATCCATTTTTCTGTAAAAAAGGATTATGCTTCTTTTGTTGCTACATCTTTTCCATCGTAATAACCACAGTTTGAGCATACATGGTGGCTTTTTTTCATTTCACCACAGTTTGCACATTCGTTCAAACCGTTGATTGTCAATTTGTAATGAGTACGACGTTTTGCTTTTTTCGCTTTAGAAGTTCTTCTTGCTGGTACTGCCATTTTGCTACACCTCCTTGTAAATGAAAGCAACCTTGAGGCTGCAATTTATTCCAATCCTACGCGTTATCATCTTCTGAATCATTGAACAGTTCCGATAATTTTGCAAGACGAGGATCAATTTGTTGGGCTTGCGCTTCTTTTTGGTTTGCATAGTCTTTTTCTGATAAAACAACCCAGTCATTTCCTGACGGCATTTCTGTGCTATTTTTTTCTTCCTCAGTAAGGACTTGCATGGGAATCGCAAGTAATAGGTTATCAGCAACTGAATCATCCAAACTGATCGTCTGGCCTTCAATGATCAAGACATCTTCTTCTGGAATCATTTCATCTCGCCGCTGAAATTGCTCTGGTGTCATGAAGAGTTCATCCACTGTAAAATCCATTGGTAAAGCAACTGGAGTCAATGAGCGTGTTGAAGGTAACGTGATCGTTGTCTCCACTCGATAATGTAGGAGATATTCATGTTTTCCAACAGACATCATGCCAGTGATTTTCACAGGAGACAAATCAATGATCTGTCCATCGCGTTTTATCAATTGATTTTTTAAGTTCAACGTTTCGTCGAACATCAGCGGTGTCTCTTGGTATTTTTTTAATTCCAATAAAGACCATTTCATTTTTATCACCCCTAAGCAACAAAAGCAATTATACAGGGGTTATTTCCCTTTGTCAATGAAATTTTCTTGACACCTTTTTCATTTCTAAAGCTGTAATTTTACGCACAAAAAAGTGAATACTTTTAGAGAAAAAAACAACAGACTCGCTACTTGTGCACGAGCCTGTTGCCTCCATTAATGAATCTTTCAAAAGAAGATTAGATAGCTGTTGTTTCTCCACGGTAGACGATTCCACGACGAGAATCCACAGTAATCAATTCACCATCTTTGATCGTTGTTGTGGCATCTTTTGCCCCAACGATCACTGGAAGGTCTTTCGCAATGCCGACAACTGCTGCATGAGAAGTCAAACCGCCGTCTTCAACAACAAGTGCTGCTGCTTTCTCGATTGCAGGCATATATTCTTTATCTGTTGTTGGAACAACTAAGATCATGCCATCTTTTGCTTTAGCAATTGCTTCTTCTGCACTGTTGGCTACAACGGCATTAGAAACGATTGATTTTTCACCGATTCCTTGTGCTTCAAGCAATTTAGAACCGATCATTTGAATTTTCATCACGTTTGTTGTTCCACGTTCTCCAACTGGCACACCAGCAGTGATCAAAATCAAATCGCCTTCTTTGGCAAAACCAAGATCCACAGCTTGTTTAGCTGCTAATTCGAACATTTCGTCAGTTGTTGAAGGTTTTTCAGCAACTGTTGGATAAACACCCCAGTTTAACATCAAACCACGTTTTGTACGTTCGTCGAAAGTTACTGCCAAGATATCTGCATCTGGACGATATTTTGAAATCATTTTCGCAGTATAGCCAGATTCAGTTGCAGCAACGATTGTTTTTACGCCAAGATTTTTAGCTGCACGTGCCACAGAAAGACCAATTGTTTCTGTTACATCAGTTTTATCAAATTGGTTGATTTGGAAAGTACTCATTTCTGCTAAAGCATTTTCTGCTTCGATATCGATACGAGCCATCGTTGCAACAGCTTGTACAGGATAGTCTCCGTTTGCTGATTCTCCAGATAACATTGTTGCATCTGTTCCGTCAAAGACTGCATTGGCAACGTCAGAAGCTTCTGCGCGTGTTGGACGAGGATTTTGTTGCATTGATTCTAACATTTGAGTTGCAGTGATAACTGATTTACCTACCGCATTACATTTTTTGATGATTCGTTTTTGAACCATTGGTACTTCTTCTGCTGGAATCTCAACACCCATGTCTCCACGAGCAACCATGATACCGTCAGAAACTTTGATGATTTCATCAATGTTGTCGATACCTTCTTGAGATTCGATTTTAGAGAAGATTTGTACATGAGTCATGTTCTTTTCTTCAAGAATTTCACGAATTTCTAAAACGTCTTGAGCTTTACGTACGAATGAAGCTGCGATGAAGTCGATATCATTGTCTAATCCAAAACGAATATCGTCAGCATCTTTTTCAGTGATACCAGGCAAGCTGATTGATACGCCAGGTGCATTGACCCCTTTACGAGAACCCAACATTCCTGCATTTTTAACAACAACAACTAATTCACGTGCTGCTTCGTCTTTTTCGATGATTTCCATATCGATCAAACCATCATCAAATAAGATATGGCCGCCTACATATACATCATCAAACAATCCAGGATATGTCACTGCAATCTTTTCTTTTGTTCCTTTGTGTTCTGGGTCCATTGAGATACGTGTTTGGTCACCAACGTTGAATTGGATATAGCCGGCACGACCATAATCTGCTTCAGTTGTGTCTTGAACGGTTGTACGGATTTCTGCTCCTTTAGTATCTAAAAGAATCCCTACATCTTTACCAGTTTTCTTGACCGCTTCACGCACCATTGTCATACGTCCTAATTGTTCTTCATGATCTCCATGAGAAAAATTGAAACGGAAGACATTTGCACCGGCTTCGATCAGTTCAGAAATAATTTCTACACTATTACTTGCTGGTCCTAATGTGCTGACGATTTTTGTTTTTTTCATTACTAAACGCTCCTATTCATTTATTTAAAATAGCTTAATAAGCTTTTTTTACAAAATTACTGTTGCGTTTCATACTTCCTAAACTTAAAAGGAAATTTCCTTGTTCAAGTCGTATAAAGAAATATCTGGTTTGTGACGATTGTTTTCAAGCGTTTCGATGATATCTGCAGCAACCATCTGGTTGTTTTCGATACCGATGCACAATCCGCCTTTGCCTTGTTGAAGCAACTCAACTGCGTAGGCACCAAATTTACTTGCTAGAACGCGGTCTCTTGCGCTTGGTGATCCACCACGAACAACGTGTCCTAAAATCGATACCCGTGTGTGGAAATCGCCATATTCAGATAATTTATCAGCAAATTCGTTTCCGCCCATCACGCCTTCTGCTAAGACGATCAAGCAGTGTTTTTTACCGCGGTCCCGTCCTTCACGAATTCGGTTCGCAACAACAGCCATATCAAAGTCATGTTCTGGGATGATGATCTCATCTGCCCCACCGGCAACTCCTGACCAAAGCGCAATGTCACCTGCACCGCGACCCATTACTTCGATTACGAATGTCCGGACGTGAGAAGTTGCAGTGTCACGAATTCGGTCGATTGATTCCAATACTGTATTGATTGCTGTATCAAAACCGATAGTAAAGTCCGTCCCAGGAATATCATTGTCAATCGTTCCTGGAATACCGATCGCCGGAAAACCATGGCGTGTTAGTGCCATCGCACCATGATAAGAGCCGTCGCCGCCAATAACGACCAAACCTTCAATGCCGAATTTTTTCAGTTGTTCAATTCCTTTCAACTGACCTTCTTGTGTCGCAAATTCAGGATAGCGCGCAGAGTACAAGAATGTACCACCTCGTTGAATCTTGTCACCTACATCTGCCACATCAAGACGGCGAATATCTCCAGCTACCAAACCAGCATAGCCGTAATTGATTCCATACACTTCTAGCCCATCAAAGATAGCCTTTCTTACAACTGCCCGAACCGCTGCGTTCATCCCCGGCGCATCGCCGCCACTGGTTAGAATTCCAATGCGTTTCATTATCCATTCACCTCATTAGTAGATTTGTTTAGGGATTTGGAACTCCCTTATTTGATACTTTTCAAGTAATAACCACGAGTAGTATTTTACCATTATTCCAGAGAAATGTCTTGAAATAGTGGGAAAAAGTTGAAAAAAGTGTAAGTAAAATTTAACGTTTTCGGAAAATTACTTGAAAACAACATTTTCCTCTCCCAACAAGTGCCCAAGCTTTCTTTCCATTTCTTCGTCTTTTTTTAGCCAATTCTCTTCCGTCAGCAACACTTTTTTCCCGTTACTTTCATAGAACAACACCACAGGAACCCGTCCTCGATGCTTTCTCAGCAACTGCGACAATTCTTGCAAATGGTTCGTCTCAACATCACGTGTGATCTTCAGATAACACGTTTGATCTGTTAGCTGTGCTTGTGCTTTTTCAGCTAGCTCTATTTTATCAGCAATCAGTTGTATTTCACCATTGTAACGACTTACTTCCACTTTTCCTTCAACATACAAGACGGCGTTCTCTGCAACGTCAGATCGTACATGACGATACAATGTGGGAAAAACAGTGATCGAGACTTCTTTACTAGCATCTGTTCCTTCAAGAAACGCCATTTGCTCTCCTTTTTTTGTGCGGATTTCTCGAATTTGACGCACATAAAATAGTATCCGGACACGTTCATTGGGAACTAAGTCAGCGATTGCTATCGTCTGCTTCAACTGTTGCAGCTTCTGATATTGTTGAACAGGATGCCCTGATAAATAAACCCCTAGATATTCTTCTTCCAACGCTAACTTTTGCTCCAAGTCATAATCAGCGACTTCGGCTTCTTTGAGAGCCATTGTCTCTAACAAATCGAGACTGCCGCCACTATAGGTGATATTTTGGATTTTTCCCTCTAATTGGATAAGTGCTTGCTTCCGATTAGTGACCAATTCATCAAACGCACCAATACTTAACAACGGACGGATATAATCTTCCTTCAGCCATTTGTTATTCTTTTGATGCAAGCGCAACAGGAATTGATCTAAGGAGGAGAATGCCCCATTCTCCTTTCGTTCATCTAAGATATCTTGAATCAGGTCTCTACGTATTCCTTTAACACTGCTAAAGCCAAAACGAATCTGTTTTTCCGATTGAAGATAGAAACTATAGCCACTCTTGTTGATGGACGGCGGTAAGATTGCTACATCATACCGAGTCGCTTCATTCAAATATTCTTTTAATTTACCTGGATTATTCCTAACCGAGTGCAATAATGCAGCAAAAAATGGTCCTGGATAATGTACCTTTAAATACGCCATTTGGAAGCCGATAAATGAGTAGGCAAACGCATGAGAACGATTGAACCCGTAATTGGCAAAACGCTCAATATAATCGTAAACTTCTTCTGCTTTCTCCGCGGAAAAATGGTTGGCTACGGCTCCTTCAACAAAATGGCGCCGTTCTTCATCCAGAACGTCTTTTTTCTTTTTGCTGATGGCTCGCCGCAAGATATCTGCTTGGCCAAGAGAAAAGCCTGCCATTTTAGAAGCAACTTGCATGATTTGTTCTTGATAAACAATGATTCCATAGGTATTTTGTAAAATCGGCACTAAAGCAGCATCCGGATAAACGACTTTTTCCTGTCCTTTTTTCCGGCGAATAAACGTATCGATATTTTGCATAGGTCCTGGCCGATACAACGCATTGACGGCTGCAATATCTTCGATACTTTCAGGTCCCAGTTTCCGCAAAACATTTCTGATCCCCGCTGACTCAAACTGAAAGATCCCGGCAGTATCGCCTTGCTGAAATAGTCGCAGCACAGCTGGGTCATTTAAAGGAATGGCTTTCTGGGTAACTGTTTCATTTGTAACTCGCTTGATCCCTCTTAAAGTATTGTCAATGATTGAAAGATTCCGTAATCCTAAAAAATCCATTTTTAACAATCCCACTGTTTCCACATCATTCATTGTGAACTGAGTCAAGAGGATCTCATCACTTCCTTGTTGAAGGGGGACTAGGTCCAAGAGATTCTTGTCGCTGATCACCACACCAGCTGCATGGGTGGAAACATGTCGAGGCAATCCTTCCAGTACCTTAGCCACTGCAAACATCGTTTCATTTCGTTCGTTGAAGGTAGCCAGTTCTCGTAATTGATTAGATTGTTCATAAGCTAAAGCCAATGTCATTTTTAATGCATTAGGAATGGCTTTTGACCAGCGATTGGCTTCGCTTTGTGACAAACCAAATACTCGTGAGACATCCCGCAGCACCATTTTGGCCGCCATCGTTCCAAAAGTAGCAATTTGCGCCATGTACTCCTGACCATATTTTTGACGGACATAATGCAAAATCTCATCACGTCTGTTATCAGGTATATCTAAATCGATATCGGGCATGGTATAGCGTTCGGGATTCAAGAAACGCTCAAACAGCAAGTCATATTCAATTGGATCGACATCGGTGATGGCTAATACGAAAGCTACTAATGAACCTGCTGCTGAGCCCCGCCCTGCGCCGGTAACAATTTCGTTCTTGTGAGCAAAATCCATCACATCCCAAATGATCAAAAAGTAATCGTCAAATCCCATTGTATGAATAACGGATAGTTCATAATCCAAACGCTGACGGTAAATATCTGTGACCTGCGTAATACGTTCAGGCAACTTTTCAAAACACAGTTTTCTAAGAAAATCAGCCGCATTTCCCCCTTTTTCTAAAGGAAAATGCGGGAGCAAACGTTGATGGAGAGGAATCGTCAGAGTACATTCTTCTGCAATTCGCTGATTATTTACCAATGCTTCTGAATTCTCTCCAAATGCCTGAATCAGTTCCCCAGGCTGTTCTAAATAATACGTTTCGGAAGATTGTTCCTTCGCTTTACGAAAATCTTCGATCTGAGTACCGTTCTTAATATGTTCCATGACTTGAACAGCAAATAGTTCTGCTTGTTCCAATGCTGCTACGGGTTGATAAGCGCACAGCTCAAGACCATGCTGTTGAAACCACTCTCTTTCTGGCGTTGCCGCTGCTTTTTGAACACCTAGGAAAAGACTCTTTTGATCAAACCGAGCGACAAAGTCTGTCAGTGTTCGAGAAAGCTGTGCCAAGTCTTCCGATTGATCTGGAGAGAAACCTTGCCCTTGCGGCAAAATACCAAACAGATCTGGTAACGTTAAGTATTCAGATAGATCCAAATGACCGTTGATCATTTTCTCACTGGAAAGGCGCATCAATAATCGGTAGCCTGATAGATTCTTTGCAAAAAGATACAATGGAAAATGCATAGAGGATGTGCCAAACGTGCAATCGAATAACACACCGATCACAGGTTTGATTCCGGCATTTTGGCATTGCTGATAAAATTCTAAGGCTCCATATAACACATTGTGATCTGCCAGCCCCAAAACTTTATAACCAGCTTTTTTGGCAGCAGCAATATAACGAGGAATTTTGATCGTACTTTGAAGTAAGGAATACGCGCTTAAGGTTGTCAATTGATGATACATAGAAAATCCCTCCGAAAATGATAATTCCGTTTGTTTCTGCTTTATTTCAAATTTGAAAAGAATAAATGAAAATGTGAAAATCTTTACATTGAAATTTTTTGTGATAAACTAAAGTCGAAAAGCAAGATACGCAGAAAAGAGGTGTCGTCATGCGCTACTTAGCAACATTATTTTGGACATTTATCTTAGGCCAAGTTGTCGGCTATCTAGGCAGCTCACTAGCGGGAGCTACTTATGATTTCCAATTGACCTCAATCATCTCTTTGGTAGCAGGTGTACTAATTATCCTTCTTGGTTTGATTGCACCTTCGCCAAAAAAGACAAGTCATTAATAGAAGAAAAACCAGTTACCTTCATTGTAACTGGTTTTTTTTTCTTTTCAACTGAGATCGTGCTTATGAAAATTTTTACGGAAATTAAATGTAGAAAGACAAATATTCAAAAAGACAAACGCGCTGGTTACCCAAAACACGGCTGGATAGCCAAAACTATGGGCAACGGTTGAACCGACCATTGGACCAAGGACTTGACCAAAGTTAGAAAACATTTGGTTGTAACTATAAATTCGACTAACACCTTCCATTGGTGTGATTTTACTGATCAACGTATTGATCGATGGCATTAACGCACCAGTAGAAAAGCCCAAAAGAAAGCGTAGAACGCCCAATTGGAATGGTGACGTAACAAAGCCCATTGGAATAAAGCAAAGGAATGAAAGCAGTAGTCCTCCTAATAACACTTTATGATTTCCGTAGCGGTCCCCTACTTTACCTAATATTGGCGAAGAAATAATAGCTGAAACACCGGCAATCGATACGATCAACCCGCTGACAAATAAAAGGTTTCCTGTATTGCCGCTTAGATCACGGATATATAAAGTCAAAATTGGACTGATACTTGTTACACCAAGTTGCAGGATCAATGAAGTAATAAATAAGCCAATCAATAGTTGTAGGTTTTTGATTTGTCCAAAAATTTCTTTGACAGATAGAAGGTCCCCTTTTTCAACAGGTTCGAAATCTTCTTGAACCAAAAAGATCGTTAACAGCAATGTGATCAAAAGAACAATTCCTGTGATGATAAATACATTCTTCATACCAAACCACTGTGCTAAAGCACCACCCATAGAAGGCCCGATCAAATTTCCGGCGATAGCTCCGGTTGCTAATGTTCCTAGTGCCCAGCCACTCTTTTCTTTCGGTGCTTGAGAAGCAATCAATGCAGTCGCATTTGGAATATAACCCGAAAGGATACCCGTAAAAAAGCGCATAATCAATAGCCAGTAGACATTCGGTACAAAGGCTAATGAGCCCATGGTGACTGTCATACCAGCAGCCGCCCGAATCATCATCAATCTGCGACCTTTCTGATCTGCTAAATTTCCCCAAACCGGCGCAATGATTGCAGCTGCAAATGCGGTCACTGAGATTGCTAGACCTGAAAACAGCTCGATTTGGCTTTTTGGCGCCCCTAACTCTTCAATATATAGCGGAATAAACGGCATAACTAAACTAAAACTTGCACCAGTAAAAAAACAGCCAATCCAAGAAATTAGGAGATTTCGTTTCCAATCAATTTTCATGTCAAAACCCTCTTTCTCTTAAACTATACCGCATTTTTTAAAATAGTAAAATTAAAAAAGACAGAAGATTGTGTGATCTGTCTACAAAATAAAACTATCCCCACTACAACTGATTTCGCCTCCTTTGTTCTTTACAGCCCACATAAAACAGCTCATCGATCAAAGAAAGAATCCGTTATAGTTTGGATAGTTCATTGTCAAAAGCACGACCAGAAATCAGTGCTCTTTATTGATTGGTACTAGCTGATCACAGCTAAAATAATGAAGTTCAAAATAAAGAGAATATTTACGACCCACAAAATTGGAGATACTTCGCGGAATTTTCCTTTTACGACTTTAACGATTGCGTAAAAGATAAAGCCAGCTGCGATTCCATAAGAAATGCTGTAACAAAGTCCCATAAAAATCGAAGCAAAGAATGCTGGAACTGCTTCTTCAAGATCCGTCCAATTGATATCCGCAAATGAAGCGAGCATCATCACACCGACTAAAATCAATGCCGGCGCTGTTGCTTGAGCAGGGACCACGGAAATCAATGGTGAAAAGAAACTACTAATGGCAAACAAAGCTGCTACTACCACTGAAGTCAATCCTGTTCGTCCCCCAGCACCGATCCCGGCAGCCGATTCAACATAAGTAGTGGTATTAGATGTTCCAAAGATCGCACCGATCGAAGTTGCAATTGCATCGGCAAAAAGGGCTTTATCCATCTTTGTATTAAACCCTTTGCTATCTTCCAACGCTTCTTCGTCTTTTTGAGAAAAGATTCCAGTACGGCGTCCTGTTCCAATAAATGTGCCGATAGTATCAAATGTATCTGAAAGACTAAAGGCAATAATCGTCATGATCACTTGAGGAATTTTAGCAGAATCACTAAACAATGAACCCATTCCCTCTGGGCCAAACGCAGCGCCAAAAGTTGTTCCAAGTTCATTAATTGAACTTCCCAAAGAGTTTCCTTGCCAATCAATCGTGCTTAAATCGACCACACCCATCAAAATACCAATGATCGTTGTCCCTATGATACCGATAATAATTGCTCCTCGGACGTTTTTAATCACTAATAACGTTGTTAAAACTAAGCCAATGATTGCCAAGATAACTGGTGCATTATTAAAGTTAGCTAGTGCCGGCACGATGCCTCCATTAAATGAAGCACTAACAATCGTATCACCATCAACAGTTGATCCAGTAACTGCTGCAGTATCCGCGCTGAAACTTAATAGATTGGCATTTTTTAACCCAACGTAAGCAACGAAGATCCCAATCCCACCACCGATGGCATGTTGCATGCTCTCTGGAATGGCGTGAATGATCAATTTACGAATTTTAGTGATCGTGATCAAAATATTGATCACACCACAGATAAAGACCATAGCTAATGCTTGTTGCCAAGAATAGCCTAACCCAAAGACAACTGTAAAGGTAAAGAAGGCATTCAATCCCATTCCTGGTGCTTGCGCATACGGTACGTTTGCAAAGAGACCCATGACCAGCGTTCCAATGACAGAGGCAATGATGGTTGCCAGAAAGACTGCTTGAAAAGGCATACCAGATGCGGAAAGAATCGAAGGATTAACAAAAAGAATGTAGCTCATTGCAAAGAAGGTGGTTACCCCAGCCATCACTTCTGTTGAAACAGTTGTTTTATTTTCTTTTAATTTGAAAAACTTTTCCATGTAAATCGTTCACTCCTACAAGATTAGTTAGTGTTTCTGAAAAGAAAAGAATAATTGCACTTTCCATCGAACAATTACAAATTATAGGCGAATGCCCCTTATTCCACAACAAAAAAATTAACAAAAATCAAATATTTTATCCGAACGTTCGTGTTTTATTAGAGAGCTGATTTTTTCCAGAAAATTACCATCCCCCTTTCATCTCTTGTGAAATCAGTAAAATGTGTTACACTTAAACAACTAGAAAAAGAGAATGGAGCGAGTCGAGTGAACACTAAATTAATTGCCATCGATCTAGACGGCACTACTTTAAATACAGAGTCCCAAATTTCAAAGCGGACATTTGATGTTTTGACACGAGCAACGAAAGCTGGACATTATGTGACCATCGCAACCGGTCGTCCTTTTCGAATGAGTGATCAGTTTTATCGTCAATTAGCCCTAAAAACACCTATGATCAATTTTAATGGAGGTTTGGTACACAAACCTCGTCAAGTATGGGCAAATGAAACAGAATTCTCTGTGTCAAAAGAAATCGCTTTTGAACTAATGGCTCAAAAAGAGAACCTAAACTTAGATTTTGTTGCTGCAGAAAATCGGGAAACTTTTTTTATCGATCAACTTGAAGGCTTTGATCAGCGTTTCTTTTCTTCCGATAGTATTACTGAAGAAAACTTATTGAAGAACATGAAATCTGATCCGACTTCTTTATTGGTCAAAACACAAAATGAATTTGCTGAGTCTGTTGCTCTACGAATCAACGATCAATTCAATGACACGGTTGATGTCCGTACATGGGGTGGTCCTCATGCAATTTTGGAGATTGTTCCAAAAGGGGTCCATAAAGCATTAGGTCTATCAGTGATTTCCGATTATCTGAAGATTGATCCCAAAAATATTATTGCCTTTGGCGATGAACACAATGATCTAGAAATGTTGGAATATGCCGGCTGGGGTGTGGCTATGGCAAATGGAACCGCACAATTAAAATCTATTGCCAATGATGTAACGGATAAAACGAATGCCGAGGACGGTTTAGCTGACTACTTGGAAAATTTATTAGCCCTATAAAAAGACAAAAAGAAACACGAGGATTCGATGTCTCTCCTCTCCGAAGTCTGTATGAAAATGGACTTTAGAGGGACAACATCTGTCCTCGTGTTTTTAAATTGTTTCGTAGATGATTGTTTCTGCCTTAGGAATTTTTTCATCAATGAAGAATACTTTATACCAGGTCAAGAAAGTGTAGATCGTCCAGATTTTCCGTTGAAGTCCTTGTTTACCGGCGCGATGATCAGCCAATAATTGCAAAATCTTTTCTTGGTCAAAGAATTCTGCAGCAAAATCCGCCGTAAATAGTTCTTTGACGGTTTTGTAACCAGTCCCTTCTTTCAGCCATGCCCGAATAGGGACCGGAAAACCTAATTTTTCCCGATTGGCCCATTCTGTTGGGAGGTGGCGATTTGCTGCTTGACGAAAGACATCTTTCGTATTGTACTGATTGATCAAATATTTTGTCGGAATCGTCTGTGCTACTTTCATGACTTCAATATCAAGTAATGGCACCCGTAATTCCAAAGAACTAGCCATTGACATCTTATCTGCTTTTAATAAGATGTCTTTGGGCATCCATTGATGAACATCCAAATACTGCATTTTGTTGACTTCTTCATCAAGATCTTTGACTTTTTCATAGTATGGTGCGACGATTTCCGCCACTGATGGACCATTAGTATAGTCTGGATGCAATATCTCAGCGGCTTCTTGCTCTTCAAAGACCAGTGCTTGTCCGATAAAGAAATCTTTTGCAGGTGCGGTGGCTTCATAGAGATGAATTCGTCCATGGAAGTTTCTCATCTTACCAATTGTCCGGCCTAATTTGAATCGGATATTCTTAGGTAATTTTTTCAATCCTTGAGCAAATACACGAATCATTTTGGAGTTCGTATGCCAACCATAAGCAGCATAGCCGGCAAATAATTCATCGGCGCCTTCACCAGATTGTACAACACGAACATGTTGCGATGCGAGATTAGCTAAAAAGTAGAGCGGGACACAACTCGGATTGGAGTCGGGCTCATCCAAATGATACTGGATCAGTGGAAAAGCGTTGAAGGACATCTCGCCATCAATCACCGCTGCTGTATTGTTCAATCCCAGCATCTTGGTCAATTTTCTAGCTTCAATTGCTTCATTATAGGTCTTGTCATCGAATCCAATTGAGAAAGAATGATCTGGACGCAGAACAGCGGCAACATAACTTGAGTCGACACCGCTTGATAAAAATGACCCTACTTCTACATCACTGATTTTGTGTGCAGCAATCGATTCTTGAACGGTATCATCGATTTTTTGGACCCAATCTTCTTTGCTGTAGCTTTCTTTATGACTGTAGTCTGCATCCCAATATTCATGAATGTCCATGACGCCATTTTTATAAGTAAAATAGTGTCCTTCTTGTAAGCGATAAACGCCTTTAAAGAAAGTTTCGCCATTTAGTGGCGAATATTGAAAAGTCAAATAGGGTTTTAAGGCATCCTTATTCAATTCTTTTTCAAAATCTGGATGTGGTAAAAAACTCTTGATTTCAGAACCAAACATGAATGTACCATTCATTTCTGCGTAATAATAAGGTTTGATTCCGAAGTGATCTCTTGCCCCAAAGAGTTCTTGCTTTTCGCGATCCCAAATGGCAAAAGCAAACATGCCGCGAACTCTTTGCAATAAATCAGTTCCCCATTCTTCATACCCATGAAGAAGAACCTCAGTATCTGCATGAGTCGTAAAGACATGTCCAGCTTGGATCAATTCTTCTCTTAATGATTGAAAGTTATAGATTTCACCATTAAAAATAATTACTTTCGTTCCATCTTCATTATAAATAGGCTGCGTACCGCCTTCTAAGTCAATAATCGATAAACGCCGAAAGCCAAGAGCAACTTGGTCATCAATGAATTTTCCAGAACTATTAGGACCGCGATGAATGATTCGATCCATCATCTGTTCAATGATTTCGGCTTTTTGGTCTTTAGTATTAACGAAACCTACAATTCCGCACATATTTTCACATCCATTTTCATTTTCCTTTTTCATTTCCCCTGAAACAAATCTTATCTTACCATAAATTGAGTAAAATTAAATTTAAAAAAAATATAATAAATTAATTATTTAACCCAACAAAAAGAGTTTTCCAAGCAAAAACGCTTCATACCGCTTTTTACTCAGACACTAGAGGAGCTTCCTTACAAATTTGTTATTTGATTTTTTTAGATAACTTCTGTTCTCCTTAATAAATTTTTAGTAAACTTCCTCTACCATTCAGTTATTATTGGACAGACGCCAAGCAACGTGTTATTCTGATCATGGAATTTCGTTATCAACTTAACCGTTGCCTTTCGTTACGAATAACACTGAAAGGAGAATGACTATGACATTCTATAACACAGAATTACAATATCGAGTTACTCTAGATACAAAACTAAACCTTTTTATCGTTTTTGATAAAAAAGATGCTAACCGTTTTGCAACTGGTGTGACGATCGAACAAGCTGTACAAGAATTGACTAAAACTGCATAAGGAGTTCATCCAAATGAAGGATACCGATTCGTACTGAAAGCACCTCGCTAAGACTAATAGCAGGTGCTTTCTTGTTTTGTCATGAAATTAAACAGCTACTCCAACTGCTTTTCTTCTTCTGGCTCTTTCTTTTGTCCACTCTGCTGTTCATCCAACTGCATGATCTCATCTACTGATTCATCCTTCAAAAAAACGGATAGTCCCTTAACAGCTAATTTCGTTTGGCGCATGACATAATCTTTTTCAAACTCAGCCATTTTATCACCTTCTGCTTTCTTGTTCTCTTTCTTCTAGTTTAATCGATTTCATTCAAAAAAAGAAGCAATGGCATGACATTATCAAAACTCGTTTCCTAAGCTCTCACTGCTGTCTGAATCAACTAATCAACTCATTAATTAAATTTTATGAGTCGTGTACGATGCTTTTCTCACACCTTGGGCACCCTCCTCCCCATGTCTTTGCTTACAAAACAAAAAAAGCCTATCACCAAGGATAGGCCAAACGCTTCAAAGCGTTACTGTAAGGAGAGTACAGGATTTGAACCTGCGCGCCGGGATGAACCGGGTCGGCGGATTTCGAGTCCGCTGCATTACCACTCTGCCAACTCTCCATAACGTTTATTTTCTACTTTTTTCAGAAAAAGTCAAGAAAAAATCTGCAATCCATCCAAAAAAAATGGTTGCAGATTCGTTATTATTGAAAAATAAAAATGTCTGTTCTATCTAAAATCCCAGTGATCGTTTCCTCGATCACCTTAATGATTTGTTCCTCCGTTGGCGTAATGATTCCAGCTGACATCAATGAAGCAATGCCGGTAACAACGATCCAAGCACCATTGTGCAAGGCTGTAATCGCTTCTTCCGATAGATCCGCATACTTTGGTTCGGACTTGATCAATTTTTTGAAATAATCAGACGAAAAATCGTGCATCAATTTCCCTCCGCCATAGTCATCTACGAAAAGAGCAATATACAAGTTGTGTTTTTCTTGTGCGAAGTGAATGTAGTTTAATCCTAAATCAATGACTTTATCACCAGTCCGTTCAACAGGAAACACGTTTTCTGAAAGATCTTTGAAGACCGCTTCAACTAAAGTGTTTTTCAAATCCTGCATGTTTTCAAATTCCAAATAAATCGGTTGTGTTGAAATCCCCATTTGCTTTGCTATATTTCGGGCGGTAAAGTTGCCAAATCCTTCTTTATTGATCAACTCATACGCGGCCTTCAAAATATGTTCTCTTGTATAGACCTTTCTTCGCATCAATAAATCCCCCTTTTCCTTTATCTAATTGTAACCGAGATTTTCCAAATTGAAAAACAATATACTCATTTCGTTATCTTATAACTGTCTGAATTGTTCTACAATTATATCCACACCGCTATTTGTGAAGTTTTTTACCAATTTAAATAAAATGGTTGCTTTCAAAAAATAAGATATTTTCTTTATTATTAGTTATTTAACTCACCGGATACTTCTCTTGTTGAATTGGAATGAAAAAGGTAAACTAAAGGAGGATTACTTTTCAAGATAGAGAGGCGTTAAAATGCAAGAAACAAATGAGTTATTGTTAGAAACTTGCCTCTTGGCAGGAAAAATCATGATGGAGAATGGTTCCGAAGTTTATCGAGTCGAAGATACCATGAATCGTATCGCTGCTAACGCTGGCGAAGCCAATAGCATCAGTTATGTGACCGCTACAGGCATTTTTATGGGATTGCGAAGCAGTCACTACGCTCAAGTAGAAAATGTTCATGATCGTGTGATCAATTTGGAGAAAATAGTGGCCGTCAATCGGCTTTCCCGGTCGTTTGCAGAAAAACAGATCACATTACCGCAATTGTATGCGTCTCTTAAAGAGGTCAATCAAGTCACACCAAGCTTTCCTCTCTGGTTACAAGTATTGAGTGCTGGAGTGGTCAGCAGTACATTAATGATTATTTTTGGCGGCAATTGGTCTGATTTCATTGCTACTTTTTTCATTGGCAGCATCGGGTTCATTACAGGTCTCTGGGTGAAAAAAGCGATCGATATCCGCTTTTTGGATATGTTCGTCGCCTCTTTAGTGATTGGGTGCTTAGCGATCCTATCTGTTCGCGGGGGCTTGGCGGGAAATGTTGACAACATGATCATTGGTGCCGTGATGCCGTTAGTTCCTGGAGTGGCCATCACAAATTCATTCCGTGATATTCTAGCTGGCCATCTGATCAGTGGGACTGCGCGAGGAACTGAAGCTATCTTTACTGCAGCCGCAATCGGCGTAGGAATCGCTACAGTCTTCACCTTGTTTGGGGGGTTATCATGACCATTTTGATTCATGTCTGTTTTAGTTTTCTAAGTACCGTCACCTTTGGCATATTAACAAATATACCGAAACGTGCATTGATTGCAACCGGGATCGCTGGAACTGTTGGATGGATGATTTATTGGCAGCTGCATGAAATGGGTCATGGCATTGGCAGTGCCAATTTTTATGCTGCCTTTGCGGTTGGCTGTGTCAGCATCTTTTTTTCACGGCGCAAGAAAATGCCCATGATCATCTTCAATATTCCTAGTTTAGTTCCCTTGGTCCCCGGTGGTCCGGCTTATAAAGCTGTTCGTGAATTCGCCTTGGGAGATAACTTTTTGGGATTAGAGAACCTCATGATTGTTTTGATCACTGCAGGAGCAATCGCGGGCGGGTTTATGATGACGAGTGTCGTTGAAAAGACCATCGCAAGTTGGCAAAACAAACGAAGAGCACGCCTTGATAAAGAGGAGACAACTAGGAAATAAACAAAAAAATGAAAGCAATAAACTAGAGATGAAAACAACTTGCCTATCGATCACTCGTTATAATTTGTACATGAATTGCTAAATTTTTCTTATTTCAGACTTTAGTACAATGCCTTCTTGCTATTCTTCTTTTATAATAAGGGTATCAAATCTTACAAATTTGTTTGACGAATGTCATTTATTTTGCTGGATTTTTCTAATTACACCACGTATAGTGGAATTAGAAACGAATAAAGGAGATGAAAGTCTGTGAGTATCGCCACTTCTCGTCGTATCATTAATACGATATCAATTATAGGATTAGGGCTATCAATTGCCTTAACGATTTACTTCATTAATCTAGGTGTCTTTAAAGATATTAATGCACTGCGTGGTTTGGTAGGCAACTCTGTTATTTTGGGACCAATCATCTTCATGTTGCTACAAATTTTACAAGTTGTGATTCCGATCATTCCTGGTGGGATATCCAGTGCGGCTGGCGTCTTGATTTTTGGACCATATCTTGGATTTGTCTACAATTATGTTGGCATTAGTATTGGTTCAGTGATCATCTTCTTGCTTGGCAGAAGATATGGTAAACCATTTATCCTCAGTATGATCAGTGATAAAACGTATGATAAATATATTGGCTGGTTGGATAACCAAAGTCGATTTGAAAAACTCTTTGCACTTGCTATCTTTTTACCGGTAGCACCGGATGATGCCTTGTGTTTGATGGCTGGACTAACAAATATTTCAGTCAAGAAATTCACTTTGATCATTTTATTGGCAAAACCATTATCGATTTTCTTATATAGTATGGCATTGATTTATGGCGGTACGTTTTTAACAGGGCTATTAGGCGGCTAAGTGCCGGGCTTAATAGCAAAAATAAATACAGGAAATTCCCGAACTATAGATGGTGGTCATTCCTTTCATTACAGGAATCAAACACGATAGTTCGGTTTTTTTATAGTCTAGAGTTAGGATGAACAACATGAAATATCTAAAAAATAGTTTGATCAACACTTGGGATTTTCTAAAGGCAAGCGATGCTTATTTTCGAGATGTTCTGCTAATGCATGGTTTCTTGCTTTTTTTGGTTATCCCACTGCTTTCTTCTTCAACAAAATTTGTCCTGCGTCGTGGGGGATTAGCCTACCTGTCTTTCGATAATATAGGTAGTATTTTTACAGAGCATCCAATGGTTCTATTCTCGCTCTCTCTGATCTTGTTGTTGATTTTATTAGCAGTTTTTTTTGAGTTTACATTCCTGCTGCTGAGCGTCTATTTCATCAAGAAAAAGCAGCCGGTCCGATTGCGACAGCTGTTGCGAATGACATTTTTACAAATTCGCAAATTACGCCCCATGACCTTTTTGTTTTTCTTGTTTTATTTCTTTTTGATTTTGCCAATTGGCGGGCTAAGTTTTAACTCAGATTTGCTCTCTAAAGTGAAAATCCCTGCTTTTATCATGGATTTCATCTTTACGAATCGTGTATTGATTATCGGAGCCGTGGTGCTTGGCTACTTACTTTTGATTTATCTAGGGATTCGTGTGATATTCGCTTTACCAGAAATGATCTTACGTGACCTTCCTTTTCGACAGGCCATTCGAGAAAGTTTGCAGACAACGAAACGCCGTTTCTTTGCGATTGTTGGCCAATTTGTCTTTATTGGCGGCGCGATCTTATTCATTTCAACAGTAGGATTCACTTTTTTGATTATCCTGCAAGCGATCATTGAAGAACTTTTCGCTGACTATGCGCTGTATTCAGCAGTCTTCATTATGACGCTCCTTCAACTCGTTTTGTTGTTGAATATCATTTTGTCTACCGTAGCAATCTTCTATATCATTGTTGATTTTATGGACGATGAAGGTTTTTTACCTGAGATACCACAATGGTTCAGTGAAGAACCATTGCCAGCAAGAAATTTTCAACGACTAAAAGCCTCTTTGATTACTGTAGTAGCCGTCTTCTTTGGGGTAGGAGTAAGTTTATACAACATGAATTATCTGACCTCTGCCGCTAATACTCGACCATTGACGATCTCGCATCGCGGCGTCAGCAATGGTCAAGGCGTTCAAAATTCATTAGAAGCACTGCGCTTCACCAGTGAGAACTACCATCCTGATTACGTTGAAATGGATGTTCAACAAACTAGCGATGGTCATTTCATTGTTTATCACGATTTTTCATTTAAAGCGTTGACTGGCTTCAATCAGAAACCGGAGCAATCAACTTTGGCACAAGCACAAAAATTAACCGTCTCTGAAAATGGACAAACGGCTCCGATTGCGACATTTGATGACTACTTATCCTTAGCGAATTCGTTGAATCAGAAATTGCTAGTAGAAATCAAGACACAACGAAAAGATACGACAGCATTAGTCCATTCATTTCTTGAACGCTACCGTGAAAATCTAGCCGAACATGAACATATTCTACAAAGCTTGACCTATAATGTAGTGGAAGAATTGAAACAAGAGGCTCCGGACCTAACTGCTGGGTATATCATGCCCTTCAACATCGTTGGCCCTCCATTAACAAGTGCTGATTTTTTAACGATGGAATATAGTACGATCAACCGCAACTTTGTTTCATCTGCCAAAACGGATCATAAAGATGTCTTTGTCTGGACTCCAAATGATGATGCCGAGATCAGTCGGATGCAGTTCTACGGTGTGGACGGCATCATTACCGATCGGATGGACATTTTGAACCAAACTCTCAGTGAGTCCACCGATGAAATGACTTACTCAGATAAACTACTGAACTTTGTGATCGGCGTCGGCTAATTCACGCCAGCTAAAAAGACTGGACTCTAGTCAATAAAGATGAATCAGTGCCTACAAGCTGACTTTTCAGCATGCTGACATGATACATTTTTATTAGCGAGTTCCAGTCTTATTTTTATTAAGCCACAGCCACTGCGGTAATCTTATCAAATTTTACCAACATCCGCTGATTGCACTCCAATACAATGGATTGATCCTCCATCTCATAATCGGTCACTTTCACAAGAGCCGTATGCTCATACAGCTTCTCAATTACACCGACTAGCGATTTCTTTGCCCCCACAGGTTGACACACATAGGCATTTCCAATTTCAACATCTAGCATCTTACCACCTCAGAACTTCTTTTCTAAAAATATAATAACAAAAATACTGATTTATGCAAGCGCTTTTATAAGAAATATGGCGCCTACTTATTTCCGCAGCCAAAATGACAAAATCGTTCGCTTCTTATGACTGATGTGTTCGTGCATCTTCCAGCAAGCCCTAGTAACATAAAGGAAAGGAGATGAACAGAATGCCAGTAATCCAAACATGTATTTTTGGTCTCTTGACAGTCGCATTATTGATTGGTTTAAAGGAAAATCGTTGATGACTCCTTGGTTGGTTGACTGTTCCTAAAGACCACAACTCAATGTCCTATTGTGACGGTCATTTTATGGTTAAACGAATAAGCGTCCTTATTCTAAACCATCCGCTTATGTAAATAAAAAACCAGTCCTCAGAAGAATGATCGGAGGACTGGTTCTTTTTAGTTAGAACGATAAATTATAGACGTTCGTTCAATTCTTTTGCAAGCTCTTCAAAGCCTGGTTTGCCAAGTAATGCGAACATGTTTTTCTTATAAGCTTCCACACCTGGTTGGTCAAATGGATTCACACCATTCAAGTAGCCAGAAATGCCAACAGCGATTTCGAAGAAGTACATTGTATAACCTAATGTGTAGGCATCCATCGTTGGGATCTTAACCAATAGGTTTGGTACATCACCATCTGTGTGAGCCAATAACGTTCCTTCGAAGGCTTTGGTATTTACAAAATCAACTTCTTTTCCTTGTAAGTAGCCAAGTCCATCAAGGTCAGCTTCTTGCGTAGGAATTGTGATTGATTTACGTGGTTTTTCAACTTTAACAACTGTTTCAAAAATGTTGCGGCGGCCTTCTTGGATATATTGACCCAATGAATGCAAGTCTGTTGAGAAGTTAGCACTTGAAGGGTAAATTCCCTTTTGGTCTTTTCCTTCTGATTCTCCAAATAATTGTTTCCACCATTCAGAGAAGTATTGCATTCCTGGTTCATAATTGATCAGCAATTCGGTTACTTTTCCTTTGCGGTAAAGGATGTTACGCATTGCTGCATATTGATACGCTTCATTTTTTTCAAGGTCATCACTGGCATATGCTTCACTAGCGTCTGCTGCACCTTGCATCAAAGCATCGATATCCGCACCGCTAGCAGCGATTGGCAATAGACCTACAGCTGTCAAGACAGAGAAACGTCCGCCAACATCATCAGGAATTACGAATGTTTCCCAATTTTCAGCATCTGCTTCAACTTTAACGGCACCTTTTGCTTTATCTGTCGTTGCATAGATACGTTTGTTTGCTTCTTCTTTGCCATATTTTTCGATCAAGCGTTCTTTGAAGACACGGAATGCGATCGCTGGTTCTGTCGTCGTTCCTGACTTAGAAATGACATTGACAGAGAAATCACGATCACCGATGATTTCGATCAAATCAGCTAAATAAGTCGAAGAAATTGAGTTTCCGGCAAAAAAGATTTGTGGTGCTTTCCGTTCATCTGATGAAAGCAAGTTATAGAATGAATGGTTTAAGAAATCAATCGCAGCTTTTGCCCCTAAATAAGAACCACCGATACCAATAACAACTAATACTTCTGAGTCCGATTGGATTTTTTCTGCTGCTTTTTTGATTCGTGCAAATTCTTCTTTATCATAATTTTTAGGCAAGTCGATCCAGCCTAAAAAGTCGTTACCTGCACCAGTACCTTCACGTAAGAGTTTATCTGCTGCTGTAACTTGACTTTGCATGTAGCTTAATTCGTATTCATTCACGAATGGTGCTACTTTTGAATAGTCAAATTTGATGTGTGACATGATTTGTCCTCCTTGAAAAAAATTAGTTTTTCATACAAGTACTACTTTACGTTTTTTTTGAACTTTTTTCAAGTAATTCCTTATTATATCGCCTATCTGGCAGAGTTAGACAAGTCCTTGAGAAAACATTGCTTTAGCAACTTTTTCAAATCCAGCCACATTTGCTCCTAGCATGAAATTATTTTTTTGATCAAATTCTTCTGCAGTGTCACGGCAAGCATCATAAATATTCTTCATGATCTCATCCAATTTTTGATCGACTTCTGCTTGCTCCCACTGCAAACGTTGTGAGTTTTGACTCATTTCTAAAGCAGAAACCGCTACGCCACCCGCATTAGCCGCTTTACCAGGACAATAGTAGATTCCTTCAGCAATAAAATATTCTGCCGCTTCAAGGGAGCTTGGCATATTGGCACCTTCAGAAACAATCCGGACACCATTCGCTTTTGCCCGTTTGGCTTGTTCTAGATTGATTTCATTTTGAGTCGCACAAGGGAAGGCTAATTCCGCTTGAACATCGAAGTCCCAGACAGAAGCTCCTTCATGGTACTCTGCCGAGGGACGTGCGTTGGCATATGCTGTCAAACGTTCCCGTTTTACTTCTTTGATTTCTTTCAATAATGCCAGATCGATACCTTCTTTGTCATAAATGAAGCCAGAAGAATCAGAGCAAGTGATGGCTTTTGCGCCCAACTCATGCAATTTCTCAATCGCATAAATGGCTACATTGCCGCTTCCAGATACAATTGCCTGTTTCCCTTGGAAGTCTTCCTTTAAATCTTTCAACAGATGCTTAACAAAATAGACTGCCCCGTAACCGGTAGCTTCCGTCCGATTTTTACTTCCCCAAAAGTCCAATGGTTTCCCTGTAAGGACACCAGCATCATATTGTTTCAGACGTTTGTAAGCCCCAAAGAGATAGCCAATTTCACGGCCACCCACACCAATGTCCCCCGCAGGCACATCTAAGTCAGGTCCGATATGTTTGGCTAATTCCGTCATGAAACTTTGACAAAAACGCATCACTTCTCCATCTGATTTCCCTTTTGGATCAAAGTCACTTCCGCCTTTGCCGCCACCAATCGGTAATCCAGTCAAACTGTTCTTGAAAATCTGCTCAAAAGCCAAAAATTTCAAGATACTTAAGTTGACACTGGGATGAAAACGCAGGCCGCCTTTGTAAGGCCCTAATGCAGAATTAAATTGGATCCGATAACCACGGTTGACTTGCCAATTGCCTTGGTCATCTTGCCATGGCACACGAAATTGAATAAATCGCTCTGGTTCTGTTAATAAATCAACCAAATTCGATTCAATGTATTCTGGATGTTTTTCTAAGAAAGGAATGATTGTTGGTAAAAATTCATCTATCGCTTGTAAAAATTCCGTTTGGTTCTGATCTTTTTCATGCAGTTTCTCTTGGATCGCTTTTACATACTCTGAAGCATTTGTCATCAGGCATTACCTCCTTTAGTTAAATTCTATTTTATAGAAAATTTCAGAAATTGCATCTATTTTTTACGAAATTGTCAGAATTTTTTTTCGATTCATTAAACAAACGGCTTTCTCCCCGCTTGTTCCTGCAATATGGTACAATCCACAAAGAGGTGAAGGAAGATGAAGAAATCCTATGATGTGATCGTGATTGGTGCTGGGACCAGTGGCATGATGGCCGCTATTTCAGCAGCCGAAAACGGTGCAGACGTATTACTTATAGAAAAAAATAAAAAAGTTGGCAAAAAATTGCTTATGACCGGCGGCGGTCGTTGTAACGTGACCAATCATCGCTCTGTCGATGATTTGATCGCCCATATTCCCGGCAACGGAAAATTTTTATATAGTACATTCTCGCAATTCAATAATTTCGATGTGATGACCTTTTTTGAATCCCATGGTGTCCCTCTGAAAGAAGAAGATCACGGACGGATGTTTCCTGTCACAGACAAATCGAAAACGATCGTTGAAGGCTTATTACAGGCGCTCCATGAGAAACAAGTCACTTTGTTGACTAATACAGTCGTCACTAAATTACTTCATGATGGGACTCAGATCCAAGGCGTTCGAACAGAATTCGAAGAATTTACTGCGCCCTGTGTGATCCTGACGACTGGTGGTCGAACTTACCCTTCGACTGGAGCAACTGGAGACGGCTACAAAATGGCCAAAAAATTAGGGCATACCATCACACCGCTTTATCCTACCGAGTCTCCTCTCATATCAGAGGAAACATTTATCAAGGAACGCACACTGCAAGGGATCTCTTTACAAGATATTGCTTTATCTGTGTTGGATTCTACAGGAAAAACCGTTGTCTCTCATACCATGGATCTCTTGTTCACGCATTTCGGGCTTTCGGGTCCAGCTGCGCTGCGCTGTTCTTCTTTTGTCAATCAAGAATTGAAGAGTCATACACCGGTCACAGTGATGCTGGATTGTTTTCCAGAAAAAACAGCGAATGAATTGGTGAAGGAGTTGACAGTGGCTGCCCATTCGAAGAAAAAATTAGTCAATGCACTGAACGGCATCTTGCCAGAACGTCTGCTAGAGTTCTTTATCCATCGACTGGCACTTTCTGATCTGGTGGCTGAGCAAACAACTGAAGATCAGCTACAGGCTTTAGCAGCTATCATGAAAGGCTTTTCTATCACAATTTCTAAAACATTTCCGCTGGAAAAATCTTTTGTGACGGGTGGAGGAATTCATTTAAAAGAAGTGAATCCCAAGACAATGGAAAGTAAGTGCATCAATGGCCTTTATTTCGGCGGCGAATTACTCGATATCAACGGTTATACTGGTGGATTCAATATTACTGCTGCCTTTTGTACTGGTCATGTGGCTGGCACCCATGCCGCGGAGATGGCCAGCTATTTTCACTATTAACAAGGATAGCCTTTATTCTCTTAACGATCTGACACAATGAAATACAAGAAATTTCGAATCTTTCGCAGACTTGCATCTGAGTAAAGTTGCTGTCACATACCATTGCTAGTGGGTAGTGACAAAGATTCGTTTTTTTGTTTGCATTTCTAGAAATTGCTTATTAGTTGGCGATTTTTGTGAGAAGGCGTAGACTGAAAGAGAACTTAAAGGAGGCTGGACAAATGAAACGTATTTCAAGAGGCAAATTTGAAAAAATGCAGAAACTTTCAAATGAAGATGGGGTGATTGCGGCATTGGCCATTGATCAGCGAGGATCAATGAAAAAAATGATGAAAGCTGCCACAGGGCCCGATAATTTCAAAATGGAACAAATTTATGACTTCAAACGGTTGGTTTCACAAGAATTGACGAAGTATGTCAGCAGCATTTTATTGGATGAAGAATATGGATTTCAAGGCATCGAAGCGAAAAATCCCAATGCTGGTTTGATTCTGTCTTATGAAAAAACCGGTTATGATGTCAATACTCCAGGACGATTGCCGGAGCTGTTGCCAAATGAATCTCTGCAACGTCTAGTCCAAAAAGGAGCTGACGCAGCTAAAGTGCTGGTTTATTACAATCCTGATGAACCGCAAGAGATTCTTGATACGAAACATGCTTTTCTAGAACGTTTAGGTACGGAAGCACAAGCAGCCGATATTCCAATTTTTGTCGAACCAATCGTCTATGACGATGAAATCACCGACGATAAATCACCGGCTTTCGCTAAAATCAAACCTAGTAAAGTCATTCGTACGATTCAAGAATTGACCAAAGACAAATACCATATCGATATTTTAAAAGTTGAAGTACCCGTACAATTTGATTTGGTTGAAGGGTTTCAAAAAGAAGGCTTAGAAGCTGTGTATACCCAAGAAGAAGCTGCCAACTACTTTAGAGAAGCTAGCGATGCCGCTACTCGTCCTTTCATTTACTTAAGTGCAGGGGTTCCCGCAAACATCTTCCGAGAAGAATTACGCTTTGCCGGCGAACATGGGGCAAAGTTCTCTGGTATTCTTGGCGGACGTGCAACTTGGCGAGACAGCGTGGAAATCTATGGAAAACAAGGGGAAAAAGCACTGCTGGATTGGTTAGACACGCAAGGCCGGGAAAATGTCGAAGAACTGAATGCTATTCTAAAAGAATATGCTACCCCATGGTATGAATTTTATGGTGGATTAGATAACATTGAAGTCTTTGATATTTCCGTTATGGAATAATTATCTATAGAACAAACAACGGAGCCACTGCATTGAGGTAGGATACTTCAATGCAGTGGCTCTGTTGTTTTGTCTGTTCCTGTTTAGTCAACTTCAGAAATAGCAGTCAGCGAGACAAACTGTCCGCGGACCAATTTGCTCAAATCTGTTGGAGACAGTCCTATTTGTAAACCACGCTTTCCTGCTGAGATGATGATTTCTTCCAAATGTCGCGCACTTTCATCAATATAGGTTGGAAAGAGCTTCTTCATGCCGATCGGTGAACATCCACCGCGAATATACCCTGTGGTCTCTTCTAGGTCTCTTAAGTGCAACATTTCTACTTTTTTGTTGCCGCTGGCTTTAGCAATTTTCTTCAAATCTAATTCGTGATCTCCAGGGATGACTGCGACGATGGGACCCGTTTTATTACCAACTGCTACCAGCGTTTTATAGATGGCTTCTGGATGAGCGATTTGCTGAGCAACAGCCCCTGCATCCAAATGATCTTCTGACCATTCGTACGTATATTCCTGATAGGAGAGTTTCTTTTGTTCTACCATCCGAATCGCATTTGTTTTTTTTACTTTTGCCATGACGCATTCCTCATTTATCCAAACTTCTGGTTCTTTCTTTACGACTTCAATTTTAAGAGTCTCATTTAAGACTGCTCTAAACTATAGGACTAGTCTGCCCCATTTTTTTCTGTTTACGTTCCCTATTGTTTAATTTTTCATCGTCTCGATTGAAAACTCAGCTAAATAATCTTTCATCCGCTCCACTGGAATCTGACCAGGGGCAGAAGCTTGATCCAGCGCAGCAAAAGTCATGACTGAATCGATCAGACTACCACTGACGCGGCTGATTTTGCCTAAATTTCCCATTGACATGACTGCTAAAGGTAATTGATTGAATCCCCGCGCTTTATTGATAATGCCCATCAAACGCAAAACGTCCTGCACATTGTGAGGCATCATTGCTAGTTTTCCGATATCAGCGCCAAATTGATTCATAATCCCTATTTTTAAGATCAACACAGCATCTTCTGGTGTTTTGTCGAAATCGTGACTGCTTAACACCAATTTGACTTGATGTTCTTTGATTTTCTGAATAAAGTTTCTGCCTAAAAATTCAGCTTTTTCCAATTCCACATCAATCATATCGATCAATCCAGATTCTGCAACGCCTAGACATAAATGTTTATATTGTGTCAAAGTGAAAGGGATTTGTCCCCCTTCTTCGATGGTTCGAAACGTAAACAAAAAAACTTTTGATTTTAGAGTGGTCCGAACGTGAGAAAGTACATCCAGAACGTCGGATAAACTATCTACTTTTTTATAATAATCAGCCCGCCACTCAATGATCTCTGCATCCGAAGTTTCTGCGGCTAGGGCTTGCTTGATAATTTCCTCATTAGTTGTTCCGGTCAGCGGCACACAAATGCGCGGGTGCTTGCCATCCAACTCGATCGACTTTACTTGAACCATCCGTCTCACTCCTTTTTGATTTGGTAAAAGAATACTTTTAAGTAATTTCCTTCTAAAAAGTTAGGATCAACTGCAAAATCACTTGGTAGTCGATATTCTTGTGTACATTGATACGTGACTTGGGCCTGATCCATTGCTTCTTCGATCATTTGTTGGAATTTCTTTGGGGAAAGGTTGGCAGCATTCGTTGAAGCAATCAACAAGCCTTCCTTGTTCATAATCGCCAAACTATCCGTAACCAGTTCACCATAATTTTTTGCGACAGAAAAGACTTTTTTCTTGTTGCGGGCAAAGCTAGGCGGATCCAAAATGATCATATCAAAGGTCAGCTCTTTTTTCTTGGCATACTTAAAATAGCCAAAAACATCCATCACATGAATCTTCTGTTTTTCTGGATCAAAGCCATTGATTGCAAACTGCTCTTTGGTCTTCTCCAAACTGCGCTTGGCAAGATCAACACTCGTTGTCTTTGTCGCACCGCCCATCGCAGCCGCAACAGAAAAAGCACCGGTATAACTAAACATATTGAGCACTGTCATGCCTGCTGACAGCCCTTCGGCGAGTTGTCCGCGTACTTCCTTTTGATCAAGGAAAATCCCGGTCATCAGTCCCTCATTAAGATAGGTAGCATAGTGAACGCCATTTTCTTTCACAATCAGCGGTTCGGGCGCCTCCTCTCCATAGACGGCTGCTGATTCTGGCAGATCAGAGTCAAAGCGGATTTTTTCAACCGCTCCTTTGACTTCTGGAAAGACTTGTTGGAACGCTTGGATCAATAGAGATTTATTTTGGTACAATGTTTCGTTATACCAAGAAAATACGGCAAATTCTCGATAGAGATCAATCGTTAATCCACCTAAGTGGTCGCCTTCTCCATTAACGATACGAAAAGCATCTGTTTCTTCGCTGGCATAGTAAGCACTTCTTTTGGCTTTGGCTTTTGCAAAAGCTGCTTCAAAAAAGTCCTTGTTAATCGGACGATCTTCAAAAGCCAATACCCAGCCGATGCCTTTATTCTGTTTCCCTAAATAGCCGGTTCCGACAATTTTCCCTTGAGAATCGACAAAAGAGACCCAATCTTGTGTATCTTTGACTTGCAGGAGATCATCTTCTTGGATCAATGGTTTTTTTTTATGGAATTTTTTGATTCCTTTTTTGCTTAAATTCATTTTCATCGTTTATCTGCTCCATTCATTCTATTGATAAGTATAGCAAAAACCTGTTTCTTTGTCTGTATTCTTGAAAGTAAAGAAATACTTAATTCCGCACCACGACAGGGAATTCGATTGACACTGTTTCGATGGACTAGTAGAATATAGGATGATGTAAATTCGAATCTTATTCGTTTAAGCTGGAAAGAGAGAGGAAGATTCCTTTGAAAAAAAATAGAGTATCCACTTTTGTGAATACAAGAATGGGCTTTTTTTTCATATTGGCCCTATTATTTTGGTTAAAAAATATCTTTGCTTATTTGGTGGACTTCCACCTTGGGATTGAAAGCACTGTGCAATACTTCATCTTATTTATCAATCCAATCGCAACAACTTTATTTTTACTTTCGATCGCACTGTATGTGAGACGAACAAAAGCAGCCTATATCACCATGATCGCCATCTATTTCTTGATGACGCTGCTACTGTTCTCAAATGTCAGTTATTATCGAGAGTTCACGGATTTCATTACCATCAATACGATGCTTGGTGCCGGAAAAGTTGCTAGTGGTCTGGGGGAAAGTGCGATTCGACTTTTCAGACCTTACGATTTATTGTACTTCGTGGACTTCATCATTTTGATTGCAGCTCTCGTTATGAAGAAAATCAAAATGGATCAGCGTCCCGTTAAAGCTCGGATGGCTTTTGCCATTTCAACATTGGCAGTAATGATCTTCTCAGGAAATTTATTCTTAGCAGAAGCAGATCGTCCAGAATTATTGACTAGAACTTTTTCTCGTGACTACTTGGTCAAATATTTAGGGATCAATGCATTTACTGTTTATGATGGTGTGCAGACTTATCAAGCTTCTCAAGTTCGAGCAGAAGCTAGTCCCAATGATATGAACGAAGTCGAAAGTTATGTCAAGCAGCATTATGCAGAACCTAATGACGACATGTTCGGGATCGCTAAAGGAAAAAATGTCATTTATGTCCATTTAGAAAGTACACAACAATTTCTGATCGATTATAAATTAAAAGATGAGAACGGCGTAGAACATGAAGTGATGCCATTCATTAATAGTTTGTATCACAGTAAAAGCACATTTAGCTTTGATAATTTCTTCCATCAAGTCAAAGCTGGAAAAACCAGTGATGCGGAAACACTCTTTGAGAATTCACTCTTTGGTTTGAATCAAGGTGCTCTCTTCACGCAACTCGGCGGGAAGAATACCTTTGAAGCAGCACCAGATATTTTAGGACAAACACAAGGCTACACATCAGCCGTTTTTCATGGAAACACTGGTACCTTCTGGAACCGAAATGAGACTTACAAACGCTTTGGCTATGATTACTTCTTCGATGCTTCTTACTATGATGTCAACGAAGATAACTCATTCCAATATGGGTTGCATGACAAACCATTTTTTGAACAATCAGCGCAATACTTGGAACGGTTGCAACAACCATTTTACGCCAAATTTATTGCTGTCTCTAATCACTACCCATATTCTGAATTTACCAATGATGAAGGTGGCTTCCCGTTAGCAACAACTTCTGATGAAACGATCAACGGGTACTTTGCTACTGCCAACTACTTAGATCGAGCAGTTGAAGAATTCTTCAACTACTTGAAAGAATCTGGTCTGTATGATAATTCTGTGATCGTCTTATACGGTGACCACTACGGTATTTCAAATTCACGAAACAAAAACTTAGCAGAATTGCTTGGTAAAGACAGCGCTAGTTGGTCTAATTTTGATAATGCAGCCTTACAGCGTGTCCCTTACATGATCCATATTCCTGGACAATCGAAGGGCGGAATCAATCATACGTACGGTGGTCAAGTGGATGCTTTGCCAACCTTACTTCATCTGTTAGGTGTAGATACTTCGAAATATATCCAATTAGGACAAGATTTGTTCTCTAAACAAAACGAACAGCTCGTTGCATTTAGAGACGGTGACTTTGTTACACCAGAGTATACTTATTACGGAGGCGTCCTTTACAGTAACAGTACTGGCATGGCGATCCCAAGTCCTTCAGCAAGCTTACAAAAACAAGTGGATGAATGGAAAGCCAAAGTCGATAAGCAACTGTCGGTCTCTGATCAAATCAATAATGGTGATCTGTTGCGCTTCTATGCGAAAAGCGGATTGAAAGAAGTCGATCCAGATAACTATGATTACAAAAATGCCTTACAAAAATTGAGTGCCAAAGAAAAAGAACTCGGTGCCGATTCAACGAGTGTCTTCTCAAAAAATGGTGAGAAATCGACCGTCGATTTGTATCATACGAAGACCTATAAAGAATACGAAGAAATGGTCAAAGAGACCGATAAATAAGCTTCAATCAAAAGTACCGCAAGCGTTTGATCGCTCGCGGTACTTTTTTGCACAAAAAATCAAAAAGTCTCCGCTGACTTTCTTTTTTTTGTACAAGAACTTCATACTTTATTCAAACTCCCCTTTTATACTAGATAGTAGAATGAGGTGAATTGAATGAAAACTTTTCGTTTTGCTGTAGCCAGCATTCATTATCATAAAAAAGCATTAATCCTCTATGGATTGTTGACCTTTTTTGCCGTGATTGGTTTAATCATTAGTGATACTCTGCTCCACTCATTGAACCAATTATTTACGCAAGCCAAAGATTATTTGATTGGCGAAGAAATGCCGGCAAAAATCGCACAAGAGATCCAACCAATTGCATCTATTTATCAGAATCTTTTTCTGTTGATTTTCATCAGTTTCCTATTTGTTTTCACAGGTTTCATTATTTTTTACCAACGAATGAAAAGAAAGGAATTTCAGGCATGGTTGATGAGTGGAGCTTCCTCCCGGCAATGGGTAGGAATGCAGCTCTTGGAAGTCCTCCTGCCACTGCTTGCAATCATCGTCCTCGTCTTTGCATTGCTGATTCTATTTCAGCCTTTCTTTCAACGAGAAATGATTACCAGCCATATCACAACTTTCGACAGAGAAGATGCCTCCTTGCAGATTTGGCAGTCGGTCAATAGCCAAACAACAGCGGATTTCGGCATCACGATTCCACAAACAAGCCAAGCATTCATTCAGAATGTTGAATTGAACAGCAATGAATGGTTGTCAATGATTCTAAAAAGTTTACGCCAAACCTTTGTCCTACTCGTTGGTTCAGTCTCAATCATTACGTTAGTCGTCGTCACCAGCCACTGTTTTTATTGGAGGAATCAGCAATGGAAAAACCAAAAAATCAACTAAACACCCCAGGTCTTTTCTATCTTGCAGCCAATGACCTTGCTGCGAAAGAGACGTTGGCTCACTTTCTGCAAACTAACCAAGCGGTTACCATAGAGCCAAAATGGCAGTATGTCCCCTTCCTATCATTGAAAGATAATCTTTCCTTAGCCAATAAAAAAGAAAAACCTTTGGAAGAGCTATTAACTGCCGTTCATTTAGAACCGACTTTTTTGAAAAGATCCTTAGATGAACTCACTTCTTTAGAAGAAGTTAAAGTACAATTGTTACTGGCGCTTTTATTGGAAAAACCGGTCATAGTTTTAGAGACTCTTTCAAAAAATTTACATACCGCCGACATCCAAGCCCTTCTGCCTTTATGCAGTCAACTAGCAAAACAATTTCAGTTATCGATCTATTTAATGAATGAAGATGAACGCTTAGCTCATACCCCCTATATCACAAAACAATGAGACTTTTCTATTTTATAGGTACACAAAAAGGAAACCATCGATGACGATGGTTTCCTTTAGTCTATCACTGCAAAAAAGCATACTGTATGTTTCCAGCTTATTCTTCTATTTCGATATCAGGAAAAGTCACTTTGAAGGTCGTTCCTTGCCCCAATTCGCTATCGACTTCGATTTTACCTTTGTGGAGGCGAACCAACTGTTCCACTATCGATAACCCTAATCCCGATTCACCAAATTGTCGATTTTTTCGAGAAGGATCAACTTTATAGTAGCGATCCCAAATATTTTTGACTTGTTCCTCGGACATACCGATTCCTGTATCAGAAATCTCAATGATCGTTTCTAGATAGCCTTTCTCGATTCGCACGCGGATCTCACCGTCTTGTGTGAATTGAATCGCATTTTGGAGTATGTTAACCATAATTTGAACAAACCGGTCATAGTCGGCATAGACGTCGATCGACTCCTCTGTTTCCAGAATCAAACGATCGTTTGCGACTTCTGCTTTGCTTTCCAATTGCGTCAACAGATTGGTCATTGTCTTGGTCGCATCAAACTTCTTAATGACCATAGAAATCTGATTGGTTCTGATTTTTTCATAATCCAGATTTTCATTCACTAACCGAATCAAACGATTGGTCTCATTTTTCATCAAACGGATCGCATTGTCTCGCTGATTCTCCGGAATTGCATGGTACTCTAATCCTTCTAGCAACCCATTGATAGTTGTTAAAGGCGTACGCATTTCATGGGAAGCATCAGCCATAAATTGCCGTCGTCGTTCTTCCTGACGCTCAATTTCTTCATGCGACTCTTTCAATGACTGGGACATTTGGTTAAAGTCTTCTGCCAATTCATCAAATTCATCGCGATTATGAACAGGTAGTGAGATGTCAAAATTCCCGTTCGTAATTTCTTTGGTTGCCCGCTTCATCCGATTAATCCGTCGAACTTGGAAAGTCGCGAATAGATAACTGATCAACAGCGAAACAATGATCGAAATCAAGAAGACTTTGAATAAATTTTGATTAAAGGCACTGACTAGATTCAAAATATTGCTGGCAGATTGAGAAACCACCATCACACCATAAAAATCCGTCCGATTAACAGAAAAAGGAATCAACACATAGGAAGTCAACTCTCGTTCGCCGAATAGATTGGTATTCGAAGTCATTTGTAATCGACCACCATTTTGCAATGACTGCCAATCTGATTCTGAAATGCTAAAGTCGACCGCTCGTCCCGCAGTATCTAATGGATAGATCTGTTCTTTCGGACTTTTAAAAAAAGCAAAAGAAATATCTTGATTGCTCAGAATATTTTCAGCAAGATGCAGCGAATACTGCAAGTATTCATCTCGCGTCATGTTCTGCTGAAAAAATTCAGAGTCACTGATCTGGGAAATTTTTGCTACGGAAGAGGCATACCCCATCAATTGCTCGTAATTTCGCTCTTGCAACGTCTGTCTGGTCATTTGGGTAAACGCTACTCCAATCGTCATCAAAATGACTAGAATCACAGCAAAAAACGCAATCAATTGTTGATAAAGATACCGCATTAGGCAGCACCTGCATCATCAAATTTGTAGCCAACTCCCCAAACAGTCTGAATCACTTGCGGTCCCACTTTTTCAATTTTTTGCCGCAACTTTTTGATATGCGCATCGACGGTACGCTCATCACCAAAATATTGATAATCCCAAACCAACTCTAGTAATTGTTCCCGGGAAAAGACTTGTCGCGGTTTTTTCGCTAATGTATAAAGCAAATCAAATTCTTTGGGCGTCAGGCCATCGATCAATTTGCCGTTCAAATAAGCCTCCCGAGTCTTGGTATTCATTTTAAAGTGATCGGTAACGATATCAAATGTCGTGTCTGAAGTCTCAGAACTTGCCTTCTCAGCAATTTCACTCCGCCGATGAAGGGCTTTGATACGAGCAATCAATGTTAATGGGCTAAATGGTTTCGTCACATAATCATCTGCGCCCATTTCCAGCCCGATCACTTGATCACTTTCTGAGTCACGGGCAGTCAGCATAATAATGGGCACTGTATTAGAAATCTTGCGAATCTCTCTGGCAACGATCATTCCGTCCATGGTAGGTAAATTTAAATCCAGCGTGATCATATCCCATTTTTCCGGAGTTTCGGCAAAAGCTTCCAGTCCCTCTTTGCCATCATATTTGAAAGTCGCATCCCAACCTTCATTCAAAAAAAACATTTGCATCATTTCTGAAACAGATTCATTGTCTTCAATCATTAGAATATTCATTGTCTTCACCCCTATGTTGTTCATCAAATCGTTGCAGCTTTTCTTCGATCAAACCAAAAATCGGTACAATAAACCAAGGAATTGCAATCATTTCTAAGAGAAAGAAATTGGTCCATCCCTGCCACTTCAGTAGGATTCCTATCAATGTCATGACTCCCCCAAACAGCAGAAAATACCGCGTACAGATCTTTTGTGCATACTGCCAATTTCGTTCATTCTGTTTTGCTAAATAAGAACGATAGCCGTAGATAAAATTGATTTTCTTTGAAGGGAGAATCAAAAAAACAAAACCGATCAAAAAGAAAATCGCTCCAATCACTAAAAAAATCATATTCCCACTCCATTCTTTCTCTAGTATACTCGAAAACCTCCTATCTACCAACAACTTCACGGTTTCTTCATAAAGGTTTGCGTTTTTAGCAATCTTTGTTAAGATTGATTTTGTAACTGTCAATAAGAGTAGGAGAAAACTGTATGAATTATAAATCTTTAGCATTTTTTGATTTAGATGGCACACTACTAGATGAACACTCCCAGATCACCCCCGAAATTTCTGAGGCCATGCATCGCTTACGCCAAAATGATGTTTTACCAATCATTGCAACCGGCAGAACGGAAACAGAAGTTCTTGCTATTCGCGAGGCTGCTGGGATCACCTCAAATATTGTCATGAATGGAGCCTTCATTCGTATCGATGGCAAAGAAGTGTTTTCAGACACATTAGATAAAAATCTCTGCGCACGGATGTTGGAAGCCGTGAGAGATCATGGCGACGAACTTTCATATTATAACGAGAATGGTTACTGGGCAACTGGACACAATGATGAGATGATCGAGGCTTACAATTATGTCCGCAGCCCCCTTCCAGAAATCGATCCATTCCATTATGAAAAAGACCGGATCAATATGATGCTCGTATTAGGTATCGCCAATGAAACATTCTATAAAGAACAGTTCCCTGAATTGACTTTCTACCGCAATACACCTTTTTCAATTGATGTCGTGAAAAGCGGCACCTCTAAAGGAACAGGAATTAAGACATTGGTGAACTTACTAAATCTCAAAGATGTGCCAACATTTGGCTTTGGTGACGGTAGCAATGACTTCGCTCTTTTAGAAGCTTGCGACTATAAAATTGCCATGGGTAATGGCTTGCCAGAACTAAAAGAGATTGCTGATTTTGTTACTCTTAAAAATACTGAAGGCGGCATCGTGCATGCCTTGAACCATTTTGAATTGATCTAAATCTTTGCATATAGCGCAAATTATGTTATACTAATGGTTGGTAGCGATACCCCTTTTATCAGGGGGATGTTACGGATTCGACAGGCATAGTTGAGCCTGAATTGCGCTTCGTAGGTTACGTCTACGTTAAAACGTTACAGTTAAATATAACTGCTAAAAACGAAAACTCTTACGCTTTAGCTGCCTAAAAACAGTTAGCGTAGATCCTCTCGGCATCGCCCATGTGCTCGAGTAAGGGTCCTATTCTAAGTGGGATACGTTTTAACTTTCCGTCTGCAAGTAAAAAAAGAGAACATCAGACTAGCAATACAGACTGCCTGTCACTCGGCAAGCTGTAAAGCGAATCCTTAAATGAGCTGACTATGAGCGTAGATTTTTAGGTAGCAATATGTTTGGACGCGGGTTCGACTCCCGCCATCTCCATAGACTAAAATCGAGAAGATTTTCGTAGTTTTTCCAAAGTGAGATGAACCTTGTTTGTACGAGGTTCATCTTGCTTCTTTTTTATTTTTAAACTGCCTTCTCTGAGATTATCAGTAAACAGTCAAACCGACTAGCGTCGCGACAGATGCATTCTTTAAGTCGCTTGTATAAGCAAAGAAGCCTCCTTACTCAAAAATCAAGCAAGCGGGCTTCCCTCTAATCAAACAAATTTATCCTGAGTGTGCTGGAAATTTATTTTAACTAAATACGAGAAAAAAACGAAAAGAAAACTTCTCTTCCTTACATATATTTTTCTACTTCGTCCAATTCTTTCTGTAATTCTTTTTCATCATATTTTTCATATTTACCAGCTTCGTGTGCAATCTTCTTGATTTCATGAATCGCTTTCTTCTCAACAATCCACTTCTTCATACTATGTTTTTTAGCATCTGCTTCTAGAGAATCTAATTCTGCTAAATTAGCATCTAACTTGTCCAAAACTTCTCCGATTTTTAACAATGCTTTTGATTCTTTTTCTTCATAGTTTGCCATAGATAACACTCCTTATATATTTGATAAAACTATCTTACGACCATAATTAAATAATTTAAAGTTAAATGATTCACTAAAGATAAATGGTACAGATATTGATAAAATAAACTTTTCAGAACAAGAATTTTCTCTTACTCATCAGATTGTGAGAAAGTGATCGTATCTCTTATTAGGAGAACCCTTTTCTTATTACTATTTGCTTTTTTACTTAAAATTACTAACGGACTATTTTGGACTCGATTTCTAACCGAGTTTTAACTGATAGAAATGATCGAAGATATGTATCAGCCTGAACAAAGCAAACATTGGGATGTACGATCACCCCAGAATTCAACCTGAGAGGATCCTATCAAAATAAGGTGGACGAAATTTCGTCCATTTAATACAAACTAGCTGATAGCATGATAAAATACAAAAACGAAGAGTATTAGGTGTCTACAAAAAGTCTTCCCCAAGCCTTTTGTCCTAATACTCTTCTAAGATTAATGCATGTTGCGTAGTAACCATAGGTGAAAATATTATTTTTTGCAAGTCATATGATTATAAACTGATGATAGCCTGATGTCTCAGGTTCTTTTCGTAGAACAGCGAGTCCGCCTTAAATAGAGGCTCTTTTCTTTCGCCGCTTATACCACCAAATACCAAAAACGAGGAAGCCGCAGGCAGTAAAAATGAGGATCCACAGAAACTGCTGTTGTTGCTGTGTGACTTTTTTTATGCCATCAGTGACTTTCGGATGATAAGGAATCCGGTGTCCTCTTACCAATAATCGATGACTATTGATCATGTAGGGAGTGCAGGTCAACAATGTGACAAGATCTTTACCAGATTCAATCTGAAGGTCTTGTGTATCGGTGGGGACAACAGTTTTGATTTGATCGACTTGATAGACGAGTGTCTCGCCGTAGACTTCTAAATAAAACTCATCGCCTTCCTGCAATTCTGGCAAATCAGTAAATAGTTTTGCTTGCGGCAGTCCACGATGACCCGAAATGACGGCGTGGGTATTTTTGCCTCCTGTAGGAAAAGAAGTCCCTTCCAGTAATGAGCTGCCTTTTTCCAACAAGGCTGAATTGGTCTTATCAAAAATAGGGACTCGTACATTGATTTTGGGGATCGTTAACACACCAATCGTATGGCTTTCAAAATAGGATTTATCTGGTTTTTTACTGATTTTCTCTGCTTCAGAGAATGGATCCAGTCCGGGGGAGCCGCCTTCTTTGGCTAGCTGTTGATTTTTGTCGATCTGTTCTTGCAATTTCGCCATTGCGGCGGCATTTTCTTGATTTGCTTCTGTTTGGTAATGCGCAATGATCTGTTGGTCCAAATAATTATTCAGTGCATCACTAATGAATGGATAGGAAAAAATCCCTACACCAATCAACAACAAAAGGATCATCAATCGATCGACTATCTGGCGTCCTCTTTTTTGTTTCATCGTTTCCTCCTCAAAAAAATTAAAGGAGCTGTGACAAAAGACTTGTCACAGCTCCTTTTTTCCGAACAAGTGGTTCAACAAGCGGTTAGAATCAGCTTTTTCGAAAATAGTTTTTCAAAAAAATTGGATAAGCTATTTTTGAAAATCCTTTCTTATTTCTTGAAGCGGACCACGTCTGTCGCAACCTCCCGTTTTTATCTGACTAGGTCAAAATAGCTGAGATCTGCTTTTGAGGCTGTCAATTTTTCTAGAAGTGAAAATCTGGCAAAACAGAAAATCACCGAGTTTCTTTTCGTTTCATGAAATACAAACCCACAATGATCAAGATCAGCGTACCGCTGCCTAAATAAAGATAGATGCCTTTTCCGCCTGTAGAAGGCAATGTTCCTTTGTGTTTATTAGGCACTTTTTCAGGAGCAACTAATTCTTCTGTAGTTCCGTAAGAATGCTCATCCACTGTAAATTGGATTCGATTTGTTAGTAATACATAATTTTCTGGTGCTGCAGTTTCTTCCAAATAATAGGAACCATATTTTAGTCCAGTAACGACGACTAGACCATCAGCTTGCGTCGTGAATGTTGTTGCATCTGCTTTGTTTGCCACCCAAGTCACTGTTTTCGCTGCTTCATCAACCTTCAAATAGTTTGCACCCTCACTATTTTGATCACGTACAACGAAAGAGGCACCTGCTAGAGCTTGCGTGGATGAAACATCCCCGTCGACTTTGATAAATCGTTTCCCACCGGTGACGACTTCTACTGTTGGTGGCGTTTGGTCATTGGTATGACCATTATCAACATTGGCTTCGTTTTTAAAGCCTTTCGCTGGATCTGCTTTTTCATTTAGATGCATGAAGTAAACAAATTTTAATGTACCTCCTGGTGTTAAAGAAGGGATGAACGCAGGATCGACAGCGACGGTGAAGCCGTTTGCCTGTTCAGTTACTTGATAGTTTTCAGATGCGATCAGTGTATCACCATCATAAAGAGCATAGGCTGTATCTCCTGAAGGTGTATTGTCAAAGGTCAATGCGTCATCATGGGTATCTACTAAGTTAAATTTGTTGTATTTATTGGCATTTCCTTCTTTATCAGCAATACCTAATGGAATATTGACCGCAATCTCGTACTTGATCTTTTCACCAATCGCTACATCTTTGCCGTTTAAATTAGGCGTTGTTTTTTCAACGTTTGATGTATCATTTTTAACGGTTTTTTCTACTGGGGTTTGATTATCCGCTTCAATAGTGAAGGGTGTCTTTGTTTGATCATCAATCAATTCAGCATTGTTCGGTGCTTTGACCTCTTCAAGCGTATAGGAACCCACTTCGAGATTCTTCACCGTTAGTTCACCAGTTTTATCTTCAGATTCTGTAAAATCATCTTCGCCGATTCCATAGCTTTTACCAGTAACAAAATGCTTTGCTTGTCCTTTGTCGGTTGTCCAAGTGTGGAGACCATCTTTTACCCCTTGAATATACTTGGTCGTACTTGGGGAACCTTCACTTTTTGAGAGTACGAATTCTGCACCATTCAACGATTCATTTTCAGCAGTACCTCTTTTTTTCACATGTAATGCCCCATCATTTGAAACAATATTTTTGGGATAAACATGAACCGTAGATAATTCCTCTGTCCCATAGTTATACGAGCCGTCTGATTGCTTGATCATCTCATAAACCGGGAAAGCAATGACCATATTGGCAGCAGCCACTACCCCAGATTTTGGTTCTTCTTTGATGGTATAGACAGCATCTTTGTCGTTTTGTTTTTTCGGTACATTTACGGTAATATTGCCATCTGCATCTGTTGTACCTTCAGCTATTGGCGAACCTGAGGTTAAACCTTGAACTGCTTGTTTTGCAGCTTCGACAGTTGCCCCGGCAGCTCGTTGCGCATAAAATTCTGACGTCACATTATAAATACGGAAAGTGACATCTGCAAGACCTTGGTATTGATCAAAATCACTCATCTCTTTCCCGCTATTTTGAACGAGCGGATCCGGAAGATCGGTCATTTTCTTTTTATGAATGACGATTTGGGCATTGCTTGCATTTTCCTCAGCATGAGCGACTGTACCCAACCCATTGATAAAAACAGGTAATGTTAGTAATAGCGTACTTAGTAAGTACCATACTTTTTTTGCTTGTTTCATTTTCTTTCTCCTCGTTTTTGTTTTTGGTTAATCAGCCCAGCAATGACGAAACCTATCAATGCTACACCGGCTAAGATCAATCCTGTTGCTTGTTGCTCATTAGTCTTTGGTAAGAAACCAGTATGTTTCTTGTTGATGATTGCCAGTGGGGTGGCTGCTTTTCCATTTGTTGTATAGGAATTTTTTTCAACCACAAACGGAATGGCTGTTTGATTAAGCAAGTAATTTTTGGGGGCTTGGATTTCTTCCAAGAAATAGTGGCCATCTTTTAACCCTTTGACGGAAAATTCTCCGGCTTGATCAGAAGTGAATCGTTTAGCTCCCGCTTTTTCTCCTTGCCATTGATAACCATTGGCTGATTCATGCAAATAGGCTCCCGTTTGATTTTTTACGACGAATACGGCATTTGCCAATGTTCGCTGCGGATCTTGACTATCTCTTTTGACGAACCGTTTCCCACCAGTTCGTATGTCGACTTTTTTGTTGATGGTGTGTTTATCCGTCAGCAATTGCCCTTCATTTACGATCTCTGTGTCAGGCTCTGCATTCATTACTTTCATTTGGTAAGAGACTTGCAATTTTTGATTGGCAAATTTTTCTAGCTGCTGAATAGAGAAATCCAGGACAAAGCCATGATCCGTTGTTTGAAGTGTATATCCTGTCATAACGGATGTTCCTACTTTTACTGTGATCGTTTCTGGTAAGAGAAATAAGGCAGAATCTGCTGTATCCGATAATTGGAATTGTTGGTAATCCAAGATATTTTCTGGGATATGTGTTGACAGCTGATAACCCACTCTCTCGCCATAGGTAAAATCAGAGGTTTTGGACTGCACTTCTTTTTCAAGAGGCGGCAAATCGTATGCCTTCTCTTCATTTTTTGGGTACAAATGAATCGTGGTCATTTGATTCCCTTTCTGATCAAGAACTGGTAAAACAACGACCAAGTTTCCGGCTTTCTCTTTCACGACATTAGGAGCCTCTGCTTCCACGAATAAATAGACCTTATCCCGCTGCTGGCTGTCCTTGGCTGCTAATGTGAAGCTAAGTAACCCATCTTCTCCTTGGATCTTCTCGGTCTTTCCTTCGGCAATCAGGGCCCCGGCGGCAGGTCCTTGATCAGCCAACTTTCTTTGCGCAGCTTCCACCGATTCACCATCTGCCCGTAATTGATAGAAAGAATCGGTGACGTCGTATACGTGATAGGTGACATCATTTAAACCGCGATAAGCTTGAAGCAATGTACCTTCTCCGGAATTGATTTGTTCTTGGGGTAACTGCCCTTCAGGAAATAGTAACTTGTGTAACGTGATGCGAACATTCGCTTGCATTTCTCCTGCTGAAACTTGTTGGGAGAAACCTAGTAACACAAATAGAAAAATGCATACACTAAACCAACGCATGCTTTTCATCCGCTACCCCC
>NZ_BCQE01000032.1 GCF_001544275.1 Enterococcus gallinarum NBRC 100675
TGGAAGATAACTTTGTCTCCGCCACAGATAAAGATGGCAAAGCAGTATCATTCGCTGATGTAATCGTCACAGGTACGGTAGACACTACGACACCCGGAAAATATGAAGTCAGCTATCACAATGGAAAAGTCGAAGCAGTAGCGACGATCACAGTTTTAGCAGATCAAACAAGCGTTGTTGTTAAGGATTCGGTGCTATATGTTGGGGATCCATGGCAACCAGAAAATAATTTTGTTTCAGCAACGGATCGTGACGGCAATCCCTTTGCATTTGAACGACTTTTTATTGAAGGCTCTGTGGATACCGACAAGGTCGGTATGTATCAAGTAAGCTATTCCCTTGTTTCAGATGATAAAGAAGCCAATCGTCCATCGCTGCTTGAGCGCTTATTTGGGACAACCAAACAATTGGCTGTTACAGCTACGGCTACGATTCAAGTCATCGAAAAGCAACCAGCAACAGATGATGGGAAAAGTCCTCACAATAATCAAACAAAACCAGTTGTTCCAAAGCAAAACGATGGAAGTAAACCGATTAAAGCAACTGCTAAAGATCGCCATAAACGTGTCTTGCCAAAAACTGGCTCGAGTGTTAATCCAGCTTATCCATTAGTGGGACTTACATTCATAGGGCTTGTTGCCGGCATAATCGTTAGAAGAAAGAAAAAAGCGAACTAAGTTATGAATAACATTAGATAACAATAACCATACAAAAAGCAGCGAAATTCCGCTGCTTTTTTGTTTACCTATAACAGATCTTAGCTGCTAATTAAAAAATCATTTTTGCCATCCATTGTGGACTACTTACTAGCTGTCAATCGACTATATAAAGGACTGTAATGAAAAATGGAACGAAAAAACCATTAAAGGTTCCTTCGTTCCATGAATAGAGTGGTCTATTTTAGTTGTTCTTCGGCGACAGCTGCTAAGTAATCGTCAACAGCTTTCAAAGTATCGTCCAAAGCGCCTTTTTCAAAAGGCGACCGTAAATTGGCAGTTTTGAGGATCTCTAGGAATGTTTGGGTTCCACCGACTTGACAGATGGCCAAATAATCTTGCCAAGCAGTAGGATCTTGGGCTACGATCGAACGATACCAAAATTGAAAGGCACAAACTTGAGCTAACGTATAGTCGATATAATAAAAGGGTGACTCAAAAATATGTCCTTGTCTAAACCAGTAAAGCCCGCGATCCAAATCAGGAAATTCACTGTAGTCACGTTCTGGACAATAGCGGCGTTCCAGGTCTCTCCAGCAAGTTTTGCGTTGCTCTGGAGTCCAATCAGGATTTTCGTAGACTTCTTGTTGGAAGTGATCAACTAATACACCGTAGGGAAGAAATTGCACACTGCTAGCCAGATGCGCAAACTTGTACTTTGCAGTTTCCTCTTCAAAAAAACGATCCATCCAAGGCCAAGCGATAAATTCCATTGACATAGAATGAATCTCACAAGACTCGAAATTTGGAAAAAGAATTTCTGGCTCTTTGATCCAACGGGATTGATACACTTGAAAGGCATGACCAGCTTCATGAGTCAAGACATCTACATCAGCAGAAGTTCCGTTGAAATTCGCAAAAATAAAAGGGGATTGATATTCCTGGATAAAGGTACAGTAACCCCCAGATTGCTTGCCTTTTTTGCTTAAAAGATCCAAGAGCTCATGATCAACCATGAAGTCAAAGAATTCATCTGTTTCTTGAGACAGTTCATGGTACATAGTACGGGCTTTCTCCACTAATTCGTTTGCGGTGCCTTTCGGCGTCGCGTTTCCGTTCGGATAGACCAATGGCAAATCCGCAAAAGTGGCTTTTGATAGCTGGTTACGTTTTGCTTGGCGAGCATACAGCTTTTGAGTGATTGGGACAACTTTTTCTAAAATTTCCTTTCGATAGGTTTCGATCATTTTGCGATCATAATCCCAACGGTTCATTTGGACATCAGCAAAAGCAACATAATTTTCGAAGCCTAATTTATGGGCGATCTCTGTACGCACTTTGATCAGTTCACCAAAAATTGTGTCGAATTTCGTTTCATTTTCAGCAAAAAATGCTGTTTGAATGTTTATTGCTTCCAAACGAATTTCACGATTTTTGTGTTCAGTAAAGGGGCGTAGTTGTGCAAGGGTATAGCTGTCTCCCTGGAACTCAAGCTGGGCGGAAGCAATCAATTTGCCATAATCAGAAGTCAGTTGATTCTCTTTTTGGAATAATTCAATCAGTGATTCATCAAATAACTTCACGCGACTTTCAGCAAATAAAAAGAACGTTTCTGGATAGATAGTTTTTAATTCTTCCACTAGCGGTGAAGCGAGTAGACAACGGTAGAAACGAAAATCCAGTGATTCAAAATGAGGTTGGTACTCATTCCAAAATGTATCTTCTGCTTCATAATACGGATCCGTCGTATCAATTGAGTGTCGAATAGAAGCCAAGTTGACTGCCGTATCGATCGTTCCCCGTAAATGATTCAATTCATCGATGGCTGCTTTCGCAGATTCAAGGTTGGCTGCTTCCTCAAGATTGTGTAACGCTTCCAAATAACTGTGTTTGTAAGAATCAAAATCTGGTCGTACGTAAGTATAGTCTGAAAATTTCAATTAAATCCCTCCTCTTTAAAAATAATAGCATAAAATAAAAAGAAATAGGTAGTTCCAATAACACGTGTAGTAAGTTTTAAGATAGAATGATAAAATAGAGAGGAACAGTTTGCGAAAGAGAAGCAACTGAAGAATCAATGGAGATGAAGAGAGGGACTATTATGACAGAAACCGTCAAGGTCAGTGAATTGGCTGAGGCTTTAAACTTAGAGATCGTCCAAGGGGATGAAACAAGTTTGGAACGGACAATCATCACCGGGGATATTTCGCGACCGGGGTTGGAATTGACCGGCTATTTCAATTATTATTCCCATGATCGATTACAACTATTTGGAAGTAAAGAAATTACTTTTGCTGAGCGGATGATGCCGGAAGAGCGGTTGATGGTCTTGCGTAAAATGTGTTCAGAAGATACACCTGGATTCATTGTTTCCAGAGGATTAGCTATCCCAGAGGAAATGATCCAAGCTTGTGCAGAGCACAATATCGCAATTTTGCGTTCGCCTATTTCAACTTCACGATTGCTAGGTGAACTTTCGAGCTATTTAGATGGACGATTAGCAGCTCGAACAAGCGTACATGGAGTTTTGGTAGATGTTTATGGATTAGGTGTCTTGATTCAAGGAGATAGTGGCATCGGGAAAAGCGAGACGGCATTAGAGTTGATCAAGCGTGGACACCGGCTGATTGCTGATGATCGAGTAGATGTTTATAAGCAAGATGAACTGACACTGGTGGGAGAACCGCCCAAAATCCTCCAACATCTAATTGAAATTCGCGGAATCGGAATTATCGATGTCATGAACTTATTTGGTGCCAGTGCAGTCAGAGGCTATATGCAAGTGCAGTTGGCAGTTTACCTTGAAGCGTGGGCTAAAGATAAAAAATATGATCGCTTAGGTACGGATGATACAACTGTTCAGATTGGTGAAGTAGATATCCCGCAAATCAAGATTCCAGTAAAAACTGGACGAAATGTTGCCATCATCATTGAAGTTGCAGCCATGAATTTCCGGGCAAAAACAATGGGCTATGATGCGACACAAACGTTTGAGAATCGATTGACACAGTTGATCGAAGAAAATTCTGGAAATTAGAGAGGAACAGTTTATATGTTAGCTTTAGTAAATCGTGTTGCTTTTGAGTTGTTCGGTCTGCCGATCTATTGGTATGCGATCATTATTGTCTCCGGTGTCATCATTGCGATGTGGTTGAGTACGAGAGAAGCAGTCCGTGTGGGATTGAAGGCCGATGATGTAACGGACTTTATGTTGATTGGTTTGCCAGTTTCAATTATCGGGGGCAGACTGTATTACGTCCTCTTTGATTTAGAACCTTATTTGAAAGATCCAATTCAAATTTTCAATACTCGTTCTGGGGGATTGGCAATCTATGGGGCTTTGATTGCTGGAGGAATATGGCTGTATTTCTTTTGCCGACGCAATTTTATTTCACCAGTGACCTTTTTGGATATTGCAGCACCTAGTGTGCTGTTGGCACAAGGAATTGGACGTTGGGGCAATTTCATGAATCATGAAGCTCACGGCGCAGAAGTCAGCCGCTCCTTTCTAGAAAGTCTCCATCTACCTAAATTTATTATTGATAATATGAATATCGATGGAGCTTATCGACAACCAACATTCTTATACGAATCTGTCTGGAATGTTTTAGGTTTTATTGTTTTGATCTTACTCCGCAAGAAAAAGGGACTTTTAAAAGAAGGCGAAGTCTTCCTAGGGTATCTGATCTGGTACGGTTTTGGGCGCTTCTTCATTGAAGGAATGAGAACAGATAGTTTGTACTTGTTTGGACCGATCCGAGTATCGCAAGTCTTATCAGCTTTGTTATTCTTTGGTGCAATCATCATCTTGATCTGGCGCCGTAAAAAAACAAAAGTAAAAGATTACAACCGTTCCTATGGAGAAAATGAATATGTAATCTAGCAGTTATTTTTCGGTAACTATGGTAAAATGATTGAGTGAAGTTTTATTGTAAATGAACAGAGGAGGTTTCCATCGTGAAACAAAAAATAGCCGTATTAGGCCCTGGCTCTTGGGGGACTGCGCTTGCGCAAGTGTTATCTGAGAATGGCCATGAAGTGAAAATTTGGGGCAACAATCCAGCTCAAATCGATGAAATCAATACGTACCATACGAATCGTCATTATCTGCCGGATTTGAAGCTGCCAGAAAATATTTTAGGTGTTAAGGCTCTTGAAGAAGCGATCATTGATGCAGATGCCATTCTTTTCGTCGTACCGACGAAAGCAATTCGGGCGGTCGCTAAAGAGTTTGCCGAAAAGGCAACCAATCGTCCCGTGATCATCCATGCATCTAAAGGATTAGAGCAAGGAAGTCACAAGAGAATATCTGAAATTTTGGCAGAAGAGATTCCTACAGAGAAACGACAAGATATTGTTGTGTTATCGGGACCTTCTCATGCAGAAGAGGTGGCTGTCCATGATATTACCACCATTACTGCAGCGAGTGAAAATGAAGAATCAGCAAAATATGTGCAGGAATTGTTCATGAATGATTATTTCCGTATTTATACGAACAATGATGTAATCGGGGTCGAGACTGGCGCAGCCTTAAAAAATATCATCGCAATCGGTGCGGGAGCAATTGCTGGTTTAGGCTTTGGAGACGACGCAAAAGCGGCGATCATGACCCGTGGGTTAGCTGAAATCAGCCGACTAGGAGTAGCTATGGGAGCCAATCCATTGACCTTTATTGGTTTGAGTGGTGTTGGTGATTTAATTGTGACTTGTACGAGTGTTCATTCACGAAATTGGCGTGCGGGAAACTTACTTGGTAAAGGACACAGTTTGGATGAAGTATTAGAAAACATGGGAATGATCGTTGAAGGTGTATCGACGACAAAAGCAGCGCGAGAACTGGCAGCAGCTTTAGGTGTTGAAATGCCGATCACGGAAACCATTTATTCCGTTCTTTATGAAGGAAAAGCAATCGAACAAGCAGCCAAAGAAATCATGCTGAGAGATGGCAAAGAAGAGAACGAGTTTACGCTTGAAAAGTAACGATAAGGAGAGAGACAAATGAATGTAAAAAAAGCAGTTATTCCAGCAGCAGGATTAGGGACCCGTTTTTTACCGGCAACAAAAGCAATGGCTAAGGAAATGTTGCCGATCGTTGATAAACCAACGATCCAATTTATTGTTGAAGAAGCTTTACAATCAGGGATCGAAGATATTTTGATCGTTACCGGAAAAGCAAAACGCCCAATTGAAGACCATTTCGATGCAAACTTAGAATTAGAAATGAATCTGCAAGAAAAAGGCAAAACTGAATTATTGAAATTGGTCGAAGAAACCACAGATGTTAATCTTCACTTCATTCGTCAATCACATCCTAAAGGGTTAGGGCATGCTGTCCTACAAGCAAGAGCCTTTGTAGGAAATGAGCCCTTCGTGGTAATGCTTGGCGACGACTTGATGGAAGATGAAGTCCCATTAACGAAGCAATTGATCGATGATTACGAAACAACGCATGCTTCAACGATTGCTGTGATGGATGTTCCGCATGAAGACACATCGAAATATGGGATTATTGATCCTGGCATGCAAGTTGATAAAGGATTATACAACGTGAAGAACTTTGTTGAGAAACCTGCTCCAGACAAAGCGCCTAGTGATTTGGCAATTATTGGCCGCTATTTGTTGACCCCAGAAATTTTTGATATCTTAGCTAATCAAAAACCAGGTGCCGGCAATGAGATTCAGTTGACTGATGCTATTGATACGTTAAATAAAACACAACGCGTATTTGCTCGCCAATTTACTGGTAAACGGTATGATGTTGGTGATAAATTTGGTTTCTTGAAGACAAGTATTGAATATGGATTGAAACACCCAGAAGTCAAAGACAGTCTAAAAGAATACTTGATTGAATTGAGTAAAGAATTAACACCAGCTGAAAAAACAGCAACCCAGCCAAAACCAACAAAAGAGAACAAGTAAGAAAAACGCTTGCCGAACAACTGACGATCAATCAAAGTTGTTCGGCATTTTTTTGGTTTTGTATGAAAGCGGATAGATTTTAGTAAAAAAAACAAAATTCGCTAGTCTTTTATTTGTAGAACGCCGTTTGAAATGCTATTCTTAATATAAGTAAAAGGGGAAGGAGACATTTTATGACAGGAGGAGAGATTGCAGCATTGATCGCTGCGATTGCATTCGTCGTACTTGTCGTTTTTGTTGTACGATTGTTGATGCAAGTAAGCAAAACGATGACCAAAGTGGATAAAACAGTGGAAGAGGCCAATACCACGATTCGAGTCATCACCCAAGACGTAGATATCCTTTCAAAAGAAGTGGAGGGATTGTTGGTTAAGACCAATGAATTGCTGCAGGATGTAAATGGCAAAGTTGCGACCATTGATCCGCTCTTTACTGCAGTAGCAGATTTAAGTACCAGCGTCTCTGAATTGAATAGTTCAGGAAAGAACTTGGTCTCGCGAGTTGGCAGTCTAGGTAGAACAACGGCTAAAGCAACTGTTGCTGGTAAAGTAGGTCAAACAGCAATGAAATTTTTCAAAGACCGTAATAAACAACAATAAGAGGAGGAATTTCAATGAGTAAAAAAGGTGGATTTCTATTAGGTGCAGTAATTGGTGGAACAGCAGCAGCGGTAGCAGCCCTGTTATTAGCACCCGAGTCAGGTAAAAACTTACGAAACAAACTAGCCAAACAAGCCGATGATTTATTGGATAAAGCTTCTGATTATGGGGATATGGCTAAAGATAAAAGTACCGATTTAGTGGAGATCGCTAAAGATAAAGCAGCTAAACTTGGTGAACAAGCTTCAGGTTTTACTGATTCATTGACTGCAAAAGTAGATGACTTAAAAGATAACGCAGCTAGTTCTTCTAGCGATACAGTTGAAGAATTAAAAAAACAGGCAGGAGATTTATCTGAGCGCTTCAAAAAATCTGCTGACGAAGTCAAAAATTCTGCTAGTGATCTTCATGAAGACGTCCAAGAAACAGCAGAAGACATTTTTATTGATGCAAAATCTTCCGCTGCGGACATGAAGGAAACGGTAAAAGAAGGGGCAGAAGAGGCCAAACCAATCGTAGATGATGCTGCAAAAGAAACAAAATCAGCAGCAAACGAGTTGAAACATGAAGCAAATAAAAAAGCGGCTGATGTAAAAGCAACAACAAAATCAGAAGCCAAAGATGCGAAAGAAGATTTTGAAGAAGTCAAAGAAGAATTAAAAGATAAAATGGAAAAAAATAATCCAGAAGCATAATCTTTCTCTTTTGAAAGTTAAAGAGGCTGCTTTTAATCAGTAGCAAAAAAACATCCAAACGAAGATAAAATGCCGAGCCGTGACAACACGGTTCCTGCGATCAAACAGATCACAGACGCATTTATTTCTAGTTTGGATGTTTTTTTTAGCGACGGCGCACATAGTTAAGCATTTTTGATCTCTTGATCACATAGTGAGTAGATCCAATCAGATAGTTGGGAGAATTGAAAGCCATTTGCTTCAGCTAGTGCTACATTTATCGAGTATTCTGGCGTGCCATTGTATTTTCCGGCTTCTCCGGTAGGTGATAAAAGTGGTTCAATGCCAGTTTCTTTTGAGACATAAGTTAAAATTTCTGACAGTGAGAGGGTACCTTTAGCAGCAGCGTTGACGGGGCCTGTAAAGGAACTGGTTCCTAAAAATGCTAAAAATTTTCCTGCTTCTTTAGAATCGATAAAACTCATTTGATGGGAAAGATTGTCAATAAACATGGCTTTTTTTTGACAAACAGATTGAATATAGAAAGACAATCGTTTGGTATAGTCATCAATTCCCACCACATAAGGAAAGCGGACAAATGCCGAATTTTGCGGGTATTTCTGGCTTAAAATCTCCTCGACACTGCGTTTTCCTTCTGCATAGTTCACTTGTTCTGAGGTCACAAGACGATAAGCATGTGCTGTTGGATCAAAATCTTTCTCGACCAGATTGTCATGGAAAGTTGGATAAACAGACATAGAGCTTGTGACAATATAGCGTTCGGTAGTGACATGACGCATCAAAATCTCAATATCATTGGAGGTATAGGCGATATTATCGTAAATCACATCATAAGTTTCTTTTGTCAAAACAGATCGGATACTGTCTTCATCTTCTCTGTCAAAAATCAATCGAGTTACCTTTGAACCAAATGAGTCTGGTGTTTTTCCACGAGTAGCAATCGTTACGTTGGCACCCTGTGTAAGCAGTTCATTGACGAGATGTTTGCCAAAAAAGCGTGTCCCACCTAAAACCAATACATTTTGCGTCATAATCCATCTCCTTTTTTAATTCAATACTAGTAGCTCTTTTGCAGTTTTTGTAAACGGCACACAACCAGTTTCAGTAACATAGATACAATCTTCGATACGAACACCGACTTGTTCAGGAATGTAAATCCCAGGTTCGATGGAGAAACACATGCCTTCTTCAATCACCAAATCATTTCCAGTAATCAATGATGGAAATTCATGAACCGTTGTGCCGATCCCGTGACCCAATCGATGATTGAAGTATTCACCGTATCCATGACTTTCGATGACCCCACGAGCAATTTCATCCAGTTGACCCGCAGTAATGCCTGGTTTAACAGCTGCTTGGGCAGTCAGTTCCGCTTCAAGGACGATATCATAGATTTTTCGTTGCAATTCAGTCGGCTCGTGATAGGCAATGGTACGCGTTGCGTCGCTGCAATAGCCATTCCAGATCACACCTAGGTCGAAGAGGACTAGTTCATTTGGTTTGATTTGTTGTTTACCTGGAACCCCATGAGGGCTTGCTGCATTGGCGCCTGCTAAGACCGTCGTATCAAAGGACATATGGGAAACGCCGCGTTTTTTGAGTTGATATTCAATCTCTGCAACGATCTCCATTTCAGAAATACCTTCTTTGACAGCAGAAAAACCAATCTCAAAAGCGACGTCTGCCCAATTACCTGCTTCAAGCAATGTGTCGATTTCCGCTGCTGTTTTGGTTAATTGCATTTTCTGGATCACAGGAGTGATATCAAGTGAAAAATCAGTTCCTGGAAGGAGACCATTCAATGCTTCGAAACGTTCAACAGTCAAATCATTCTTTTCTAGTGCTAATCGTTTGAGGTGATAACGAGATTCTAGCTCTGCACAGATTTTTTTCCAAGGATCTTCACTGTCTAAATATCCAATCACATCGTAGGGCCAGCCACTATTTTTAGCTTCTTCAACTTCTAAAGCTGGTGTAAATAGGAAAGGATCGTTATCAGGTGAAAGAAAGAGTGCCAACACGCGTTCATGAGGTTCACTCTTGAAACCTGAGAAATAGGCAATCGTTGAAGGATTTGAGATATAAGCGACCTCAGCTTGATTGCTGGCTAACCACGTTGTCATTTCTTGTATTTTTTCTTTATTCATGAAAAAACCTTCTTTCAAGTATTCTTTCTCCATTTTAGCACGCTTTACTGGAGAATGCTTGTCCGTAAATATGTAAAATTGACTAAGTTTTCATGAAAGCGAAATTAAAACGGTTGCATATTCGCAAAAAGTTTGCTATTCTATCAAAGAAATGTAAATAAGATTTTCTGAAAACAGAATAAAGGGAGATATATCATGGAAAAACAAACAATTACGATTTATGATGTTGCTCGTGAGGCAAATGTTTCGATGGCGACGGTTTCTCGTGTCGTGAACGGCAACCCAAATGTTAAGCCAGCGACACGTAAGAAGGTTCTGGAAGTCATTGATCGCTTAGATTATCGTCCAAATGCTGTTGCACGAGGATTGGCTAGCAAAAAAACAACTACAGTCGGTGTAATCATTCCCGATGTCAGCAATATGTTCTTTTCTTCATTGGCTCGTGGGATCGATGACGTAGCAACGATGTACAAATACAACATTATCTTGGCGAATTCCGATGGCGATAGTATGAAGGAAGTAAACGTACTGAACAATCTTTTGGCAAAACAAGTAGACGGTGTGATTTTCATGGGTCATCGGATCACTGATGAAATCCGTGGCGAATTTTCGCGTTCAAAAACACCAGTGGTACTTGCTGGCTCAATCGATCCCGATGAACAAGTGGGTAGCGTGAACATTGATTATACAGCAGCTACGAAAGATGCAGTAAGTTTACTAGCCAAAAACAATCAAAAGATCGCTTTTGTCAGCGGTGCATTGATTGATCCAATCAACGGACAAAACCGGTTGAAAGGGTACAAAGAAGCGCTGAAAGAAAACAACTTAGACTATTCAGAAGGTTTGATTTTTGAAGCGCCTTATAGCTTCAAAGAAGGCTTGGCATTAGTTGAACGAATCATGAACAGTGGAGCGACAGCGGCATATGTAACAGACGATGAACTTGCTATCGGTGTTCTAGACGGTTTGATTGACCGAGGTGTCAAAGTACCTGAAGAATTTGAAATCATTACAAGCAACAATTCTTTATTGGCAGAAGCTGCCCGTCCACGTTTATCCAGCGTGACCCAACCTTTATATGATATGGGTGCTGTAGCGATGCGTTTACTAACGAAAATGATGAACAAAGAAGAAGTAGAACAAAAAACAATTGTTTTACCATATGGTATCTCTGAAAAGAGTTCAACGAAATAAGTGAGAAAAAAGACAAAACCGTTCTTAGGAGCGGTTTTTTTTTACATATAAATACAAAAAAGAACAGGAGCAACGATGTGCTTCCCGTTCTTCAGGTAAAACAGATTTTGGCAAATGGCTGTGATGACGTAATCAGTCATCCTCTTTCTGCTCGTTTTTCTTTTCTTCCGTTTTTTCTGCTTCTTTTTGATTGTTGTTATTGTTCGTTGCGTTTTCTTCTTTATTGGTACTTCTAGAGCCATTGTTCGTGGCTGTATTGGTAGAAGTAGATGTTGTTGTTCGGCTAGGGGCGATTTTCTTCCAATAATCTGCATAATTGGCATTCGATCCGCCAATCCCAAATTCAAAGGATGCTTCTTTGGGACCGCCTTTTGTCCAATACGAAGTGACTGTCTCGCTTGGATTGGTTCTTCTTGTGTTATCTACTGTGACCGTGCCGCCTGGAAGTGTTCCTGTAGCCTTAGACACTTTGACCTTTTTGACATCATCGGATAACTCGAATTTTTTATCCACTCCAAAGACCTTCTGGTCGGATTGATAAATGCGATTGATCAAATAAGCCATGTATTGAGCGGTACGTGTTCCGGCACTACTATCGGTGGCTTTGTTGTCATCACGACCGGACCAGCTACTGATGGTAATGGAAGGAGTAGAGACCACAAGCCAAGAATCGGACCAATTGTTTGTCGAACCTGTTTTACCGACCCAATCGGCATTTCCAAGGTTCCAATCCAGACCACTAACAACGGATTTAAAGTTAGACGTCTTTTGTTCGTCAATTACACTGCGCATCATGTCATTCATGATTGATGCTGTTGCTTCAGAGAAGACTTGAACTGGTTGTTGTTCATGCTGATACAAGACTTCGCCTTCATTGTTCTTGATCGATTCGATCACATAACCTTCCTGGTAAACGCCTTTGTTTGCTAACGTTTGGAACCCATTGGTCTGAGTTAAAACAGTCACATTGGTGACCCCTAAAGGAGCAGACTCATAAGCCCAACTGTTGTCTTCAGGATAGTTCATCTTGCTCAAATAATTCTTATAAGAGAAGAATGGGTCACCTTCTTGCTCCCAAATGTCTTGAAAAATGTTTGTCGCAGCGATATTACTAGAGACTTCTAATGATTCTCGAATCGACATAAAGGTATTGGTTCCCTTATTTGTCGCGTTAACGATTGGTTCATCCGCATTTTCACCAGTGCGCCATTTAGCTGCGTAATCAGAGACCATTGATTCAGAACCCATCAAGCCTTCATCGATGGCAGGACCGTAAACGAGCATTGGCTTAATACTTGATCCAGCTTGTCTTTGGGCATCGAATGCATGATTGAATTGATTTTGCTGATAATCGCGACCACCAATGAACCCAAGTACACGGCCTGTTGCATTATCCATCATGACATTCCCAACTTCAATGGGCGCATCGCCCCAGTTATCCAGCATATAGCCATATTTGGACACAGCGTCTTGCATGGCATTATAGATGTTTTTATCAATGGTAGAGGTAACTGTGTAACCACCATTGACTAATTTTTGTTGTGCTAATTCTAAATATTTCTGATAGGTTTCTTCTTTACTGTATTCTTCTGCGCTGACTTTATCTTCGTCCGCCAATTGTTTAGCGATAATATCTTTGGCTTCATTGAGAACCGTATAATAGAGGAAACTCTGATCGGTCTGCTCAATGGCTTCTTGTTTTTTGAAGTCCTGTTTCAAATCATAAGCCATTGCTTCGTCGTATTCTTTTTTTGAGATGTCATGATTACGATACATACTAAAGAGGACGAAGTCTTTTCGATCTAAACCGGCACTGAGATTTTCTTTGATTTCACCAGTATTCGTGTACGGACTATAGACGATAGGGCTTTGTGGCAATCCAGCAATAAAAGCAGCTTGCGGCAGTGTAAGATCGGCAGCATTGACGCCAAATATCCCTTGGGCCGCTTCTTGCACGCCGGCAATATTTTGCCCTTTATTATTTCTACCAAATGGTGAAATATTTAAGTACATTGTGACGATCTCATCTTTAGAGAAAAACTTTTCGACTTCCATCGCCAAGAGAATCTCATTGGCTTTGCGTTTAAAAGTAGTTTCGCTTGAGAGAATTTGCTGTTTGACTAATTGCTGAGTCAATGTCGATCCACCGCCGCCGCCAAATCCAGTTGCTTCAGAGAGAAGGGCACGGACGACCGCTTTAGGAACGACGCCATTATGCTGATTGAAATATTCGTCTTCTGTTGCAATGATCGCTTTTTTGAGATAATCAGAAATTTTATCTGAAGAAACCGATGTACGCATCAGATCTGATCGAATCGTGGCGATTTTACTACCATCCGCATAAGCTAACTGTGAAGTCTCTGTGATGTCGGTTAATTCTTGCTGCAGTTCTTCTTTTGACGGGGCTGCGGTATCTTCTACTAAAAATGCAAAATAGCCAACACCGATACCTAGTGCGAGTGAACCGCCCAGAATCAAAAAGGAAATTGCGACTAAAAAGAGCGAATGGAGCACGCGCAAGCTGATATTGAAATAAAACCAGCTCTTTTTCGTACTTGGAGATTTTGGTTGTTTTTTCTTATTTTGGGGCAAAAATGGTCACCTCAATGATATTAGAATAGATTCCGTTGTATTATAGCAAAAATCAACGCACTTGGATAGTTTTGCTCGTTATCACAATCAAATTATAACAAATACGGGATTGATCCAAAATGGGATTAAGGCTTTTCTTTAGGCGGATTTTCAGTTAATATGAACAGTGAGTAATGATTTAGGAGGAAAAAAAATGAGTTCAGACTTTTTTGAAGAATTAAAAGGTCGTGGTCTGGTTCATCAGGCTACTGACGAAAGTGCATTGATCAAACAATTAAACGAAGAGTCTGTGAAACTATATATTGGGTTTGATCCAACCGCTGATAGTTTGCACATTGGCCATCTTTTACCGATCTTGATGCTGCGCCGTTTCCAACAACGAGGACATGTTCCTATTGCATTAGTAGGCGGAGGAACAGGAATGATTGGCGATCCATCTTTCAAGGACCAAGAACGGCAATTAAATACATTAGATACCGTCAAGGAATGGTCTCAAAGTATCAAAAATCAATTGTCTCGTTTTATTGATTTTGAGGATCAAACGAATCCAGCAATTTTAGCCAATAACTATGACTGGTTAGGCGAATTAAAATTGATCGATTTCCTACGTGATGTAGGGAAGAACTTTACCATCAACTACATGATGAGCAAAGAAAGCGTGAAACGCCGCATTGAAACGGGAATTTCTTATACCGAATTTGCTTACCAATTGCTGCAAGCCTATGACTTCCTAAATCTTTATGATGAACATGGCTGTCTATTGCAACTTGGAGGCAGTGACCAGTGGGGAAATATCACGTCAGGAATTGAACTGCTACGTCGCGAACGAGAAGTCCAAGGGTTTGGTTTGACGATGCCTTTGATTACTAAGGCAGATGGTACCAAGTTTGGTAAAACTGAGGGGAATGCAGTTTGGCTAGATGCCGACAAAACAACACCTTACGAATTTTATCAGTTTTGGATCAATACGGATGACCGTGACGCTGTGAAATTCTTGAAATACTTCACTTTCTTATCACTTGAAGAAATTGCAGCCATCGAAAAAGAATTCTTAGCTGCACCAGAAACACGAGTTGCCCAAAAAGCGTTGGCCAAAGAAGTGACAACCTTAGTTCATGGTGCAAAAGCATATGAGCAAGCTGTTCATATTTCTGAAAGCTTGTTCAGTGGGGATATCAAAGGACTGTCTGCTGACGAAATTGCACAAGGATTCAAAGGGGTCCCAACCTATCAAGTTTCGAATGATGATGAGTTAAACATTGTAGAATTGTTGACTACTTCGAAAATCGAAGCATCGAAACGACAAGCCCGGGAAGATATCCAAAACGGGGCAATCTATGTGAATGGCGAACGTCAACAAGACTTAAATTACGTGATCAACGAAGAAGACCGTATCGGCGGCAAATATGTTGTTATTCGCCGTGGGAAGAAAAAATACTTCTTGTTGACATTTTAGCCAGTTGCTAGAGAGTGAAATGAGTAAAAAGCGAACCGCTGAGTGGGTTCGCTTTTTTTCAAATCAATAGAGGAGGAAACAGATCGTTTATGGGACAATTATTTTTGAATGCCGCTGGTCTCTTTGCAATGATCTTTTTGGGGTACTTTCTTAAACAGCTAAAGGTCCTATCAAAAGCAGATGGATCTATTCTGTCTCGGATGATCCTCAATGTCACTCTGCCAGCAGCAATCATTCTTAATCTTGCCGATATGCAGATCCAAATGGACGCACTGGCATTAATTTTAATTGCGGTAATCATCACGTTCGTGCAGATTATGACTGCCTTTTTCCTAACCAAAAAAGAGAATGATGTGTTACGTCAGTTTTCGATGTATTGTGGCTCCGGTTTCAATATTGGAAATTTCGCGATCCCTTTTGCACAAAGTTTTTATCCATTAGGAATCCCCTTGATTTCATTGTTTGATATGGGTAACAGTATTATGTTGGCAGGGGGCACCACCATTTTGATTGAGTATCTAATCGGGAAACGGACAGTTTTTGAGCCAGGAAAAATCATTCTTAATTTATTACGATCGCCAACCTTTACTTGCTATTTATTCATGTTGCTGATTCGCAGCTTTGGGCTCTCATTACCGCAAGGGGTGATCCAGCTAGTCCAACCTATTGGTAATGCCAATACCTTTCTGTCGATGTTCATGATTGGTTTGTTTTTAGATTTTCGTTTACCGAAACATGCTGCTGCAACGGTAGGAAAGATTTTGAGTTTGCGCTATGGGATCGGTTTGCTATTATTTCTCTGCTTTTTCTTTTTACCCCTTCCTGCTTTTTTGAAGCCCGTGTTGTGTTTACTGGTGTTTGCTCCAATTCCTTTATTCGGTGTGATCAATTCTGTATTGGCAGGTATGGAGGAAGAGGCAGTCGGCTTTGTGTCTTCTATCAGTTTCTTGATTAGTTTGCCTCTCATGACACTCGTACTGATTTTATTTGGATTGGCTTAACATAGTGGGTAGAATCAAAGAAAACGGCAAGCAAAAAACTAGCATGAATGAATGTTTTTTCGCATAATAGACAAGACTTATTTTTAGGAGGAAGACAATCAATGTTAATTGGATCACATGTTTCCATGAGTGGAAAAAAAATGTTGCTGGGAGCGGCAGAGGAAGCAGCAAGCTACCAAGCAACTACCTTTATGATTTATACGGGGGCTCCACAAAATACCCGTCGTAAGAAAATTGAAGAGATGAATATTGCTGCTGGACAAGATTTCATGACGAAAGCAGGCATTTCGAATATTGTTGTCCACGCACCTTATATCATTAATTTGGGAAATACCATCAAACCAGAAAATTTTGGCTTTGCGGTGTCGTTTTTACAAGCGGAGATTCAACGAGCACAGGCATTGGGCGCAACGCAAATCACATTGCATCCAGGAGCTCACGTTGGTGCAGGGCCAGAAGCAGGTATCAAGCAAATCATCAAAGGATTGAACGAAGTCTTGGAAAAAGGTCAAACGGCTCAGATTGCTTTAGAAACGATGGCTGGTAAAGGAACGGAAATCGGACGCAGTTTTGAAGAAATTGCTGCAATTATTGATGGTGTTACGCTGAATGAGAAGCTTTCGGTGACGTTTGATACTTGCCACACCAATGATGCTGGATATAACGTCAAAGAAGATTTTGATGGTGTCTTAAATGAGTTTGATAAGGTCATTGGACTGGATCGTTTAAAAGTAATCCATGTCAATGATTCCAAAAATCCCCAAGGCAGCCATAAAGATCGGCATGCGAATATTGGTTTTGGAACGATTGGTTTTGAAGCATTGAATAAAATCGTCCACCACGAACAATTGAAACAACTCCCTAAAATTTTAGAAACTCCTTATGTTGGAGAAGACAAAAAGAATAAAAAAGCTCCTTATGGTTTTGAAATCGCCATGCTGCAGCAACAAACGTTTGATCCAGACTTGTTGACTAAGATCATGGAGCAATGAACCTCATTATCCTATGGCGTAAAAACAGTCTAACCTAGTCCGGAACTGTTTCAATTATTGAAGAAAGAATGGGTTTAGCAGGAGGAATAGATGGAGTTTGATGAATTGATTACTTTCGCCCAAGCGAAGATTGCACCAAGAAAACTGTCTCCTTGGGCAGAATCAGGCGGTGTTGCAGCAGCCATCCTTACCAGAGAAGGGAACGTTTTTACCGGAGTGTGCATTGACACTAGTTGTTCTATGGGCTTTTGTGCAGAACATGCCGCTGCAGCAGCTATGATCACTGCGGGAGAACATCACATTGCAAAAGTTGTGGCTGTGGACTGGCAGGGGCACCCGATCTCACCTTGTGGTCGTTGTCGCGAGTTTCTCAGTCAGCTGTCTGAAGACAATCTTTCTGCGCAAGTCTTGACGAAGGTGGGCAGTCTGCCGCTTGCTCAGCTTTTACCACTTGATTGGAAAGACGGTCTTGTTTAACAGTAATAAAAAAATCTCAGGAATAAAGCTGTCCCACAACTGCTAGTTCGCATTGTTGGATCGCTTATCATTCCTGAGATTTTTAATTTTTTATTAGAATTTTTTTGCTGCTTCTGCCACTTTTTCTAGGCCGGCTGCAATGATTTCTTCTGTTTTTGAAGGGTCTGCATTGTGACCTTCAATGATTACTTCATCGATGATCGTCATGCCAAACATACCACCAAATACTTTTTCCATAAATGTAACAGCACTTTCCATGCCGCTCATTTCACCTGAGTAGACACCGCCGCGGGCATTTAACAAGACAACTTCTTTGTCTTTCAATAATTGGTTCATAGATCCATCTTCATTGTAGGAGAAAGTGAAACCAGCTTGGAAAATATAATCGATAAATGTGTGCAATGCCGCAGGAATCGTCAAGTTCCACATAGGAAATGCAAAGACAATCGTATCTGCTGCTGCAAATTTATTCATGACATCTTGACGGACGGTCATCAATTCTTGTTCTTCTTGGTTTAAATCTTGTTCTTGTGCTAATTTGCCGAATGCTTCGAACAATGTTTGTCCGATATAAGGCATTGGTTGTGCGTAAACATCAAAAGTAACTACATCTACTGCTGTTCGATCTAGATTTTCTACAAAAGTATCGAACATTTTTGCAGATACTCCGTCAGGACGGTTATTTGCTTTTACAACTAAAACATTTTTCATCAATTTTCCACCTTTTAGATATATTTAACATGTCACGAGAAATAGTATACTATAAAATCATTTTGCTTACAATAAATAAGTAGATAATCTTTTTCTGATTTTTTTAAGGAAGTGATCCGTTGCTTTTGGTAAACTAGAAGTACTTCAGGAGGTGCACTGTGAAAATATTTCTAATTGAAGATGACAAGTCATTAGTCAAAATGATTGAAAGTCAGCTGTCTCGCTATGCCTTCGAGACTTTTATTCCGCAGGATTTCGAAAAGATCTTGGAAGAATTTCATAGAATAGAGCCAGATTTGGTTTTGTTAGATGTTAATTTACCTTTTTTTGATGGTTTTTATTGGTGTCAAAAAATCCGCGAGCAATCCTTGGTACCCATTTTGTTTATTTCGGCTCGTGACGGTAATATGGATCAAGTGATGGCACTTGAGTATGGAGCAGATGATTTTCTGATCAAACCGTTTTCTTATGAATTACTCTTAGCAAAAATAAAAAGTCATATTCGGCGAGTGTATGGAGACTATGCACAGAGCAATCGTGCTCGCCAACTAAAAGCTGGGGAATTGATTTATTATCCTGAGGCTTTAAAGATGAATTATCAAGAAAAGGAAGAATTGCTAACTGTTCGTGAAGGGGAATTGCTTACTTTATTAATGATGGCTTATCCAGAAATGGTCTCCAGAGAACAGATCTTGAATAAATTATGGGACGATGAACGTTTTGTAGATGATAATACATTGTCAGTAAATGTTGGTCGGCTGCGAAAAAAACTGGTAAGTCTCGGTCTTGATGAACCGATCCAAACGATTCGCGGAAAGGGTTATGCTCTTTTTATTGCAGGGAGACTAGAATGAAAGAATACTTAAAAGTTCAATTACCAGCAATTGCTTTATTTGGGATGTCGGTTGCTTTGATCCTTTTGCTCGTTTGGTTAGATGGGTATCGCAATGGTTTTGTGATCGGCTATGGATTACTATTAGTGGGCTTGTTAGCGATAGGAGTTTTCACGATTGATTATCTCGCCAATCGCAGTTTCTACCACTATCTAAAAACAGGATTATCTGGAAGAAGCGCTGGTTACTTAGCTAGAAGAGTCAAAAAGCTTTTAGATGACGACCATCATCATGTACAAGAGCAACTAGCAGCGATTGATGCCCATCATCAAACCCATATCAAATTTATGAATATCTGGGTCCATCAAATGAAAACACCTGTCTCAGTCCTAGAACTGATGGCAGAGAGTAGTCAAATCGACCCTTACGATCTTTTAGCAGAGACGGATCGTTTGAAAAGCGGCTTAGCCACAGCCTTGAATTTTGTTCGTCTGGAAGATTTTGAAGAAGACTTTTTGATTGAAACGACCTCCCTATTAGCACTGATCAAGCAAAGTATCGGTGAACAAAAGCGCAATTTCATTCGGCATGAAATTTATCCTAAAATCAAGGATGATACTGATTTTTGGATAACAACGGATAAGAAATGGTTGCAAATATTACTCTTTCAATTGATCAGTAATGCTATCAAATACTCTAATGCAGAAGGAACTGTCACCTTTGCACTAGATGATGCGACCAGAAGTTTGACGATTACAGATACAGGTTGTGGCATTTCGGCGTCAGATTTGCCACGGGTGTTCCGACCTTTTTATACCGGTGACAATGGACGGCAGCGGGGAGAAGCTACCGGTATGGGACTCTATTTAGTGTCTCTCATTAGTCAAAAACTCTCGATTACGGTTACGATTGCTTCTGAAGTCGGTCAAGGGACTGTCCTGCAACTAAAATTTCCCGAGAGCTAACGAAACTTACAAAATTGTAAGTTATCTTTCAATCAATCGATAATTTTGTTGCAGGATACCTGTTAAACTGGCTGTAAAGGAGTGAGTGCTATGGCTTTACTAGAGTTGAAAAATATCACAAAAACATACACTGGAGAAGTATCTGTGGAAGTTTTAAAACAAATTGATCTCAAAGTGCCTGCCGGAGAATTTATTAGCATCATGGGACCTTCTGGCAGTGGCAAAACCACAATGCTGAATTTAGTTGCAACTTTGGATCAACCAACATCTGGCTCTGTCATCATCAATGGGGCCCAGCCACTGACGTTGTCAAAACAGCAACTCGCTGAGTTTAGACGAAGACAGTTAGGTTTCGTGTTTCAAAATTATAACTTATTGTCTCCGCTAAATGTGGCAGAGAATGTCATGCTGCCATTAACATTGGATCGAGTACCGATCCTTGAAATGACACAGCGTTGTGAAGCGCTTTTGACAGAGTTAGGCATAAATGACAAAAGAGAAAAACGGATCTATCAGTTGTCAGGGGGAGAACAACAGCGTGTTGCGATTGCCCGAGCACTGATTCATCAGCCGGAACTGTTGCTTGCGGATGAGCCTACAGGAAACCTAGACTCTAAGGCAGCCCGTGATGTTATGGAAATTTTAAGCCAGATGAATAAGCAACGACATGTTACAACCATGATGGTTACCCACGATCCCTATTCAGCAAGTTTCTCTGATCGTGTCGTTTTCATCAAAGATGGCAAACTTTATAATGAAGTCTACTGCGGAAGTGATCAGCAACAATTTTACCAAAAAATTCTTGATGTTCTTGCACATCTAGGAGGTCGCCGTCATGAATTTCAGACAGTTGATCATTCGTAATTTAAGAGGTAACTTTCGCACTTATGCTGCTTATTTCATAAGCAGTACATTTGCTGCTATGGTTTTTTATATATTTAGTCTGCTTTTGTTCCATCCACAACTAAAAGAAAACTTGTCAACGAGTGATACTGTTTCTGGACTAGCCAAGATGGGATTAGCGGTTGCCTTAGTAGTGATTGCATTTTTATCATTAATGTTTCTTTGGTACACCTTTGTTGTCTTCTTAAAACGACGCAAACGAGATCTTGCGATTTATCTCATTTTAGGTATTGAAGAAAAGGATTTACGCAGGATTTTATTTATTGAAAATGCTCTGTTAGGATCGCTTGCAACCTTTCTCGGGGTGGGGTTAGGAATTTTGGGGACAAAGCTATTATTGCTTGTTGCTCAAAATGTGATGCATCTCAATCGTGGATTGTCTTTTACGGTTCCATTGACTAGTTTGGGATTAACGATCGGCGTGTATCTTTTGATGTTCCTATTGATTTCTTTTTTTAGTACGCGAACTTTACAAGGGGAAAAGATCATATCATTGATCAAAGAAAACGAAAAGCCTCGGCCGGAGCCTACGAGCCGTCGGGTCTATGCATTCCTTGGTGTGTTTTTGCTCTTGGCCGGCTACGGATGTGTGTTTTATTTCTCTTTCAAAGCAGACGGTTTTTTGATTCTTTTACTAGGAGTCTTGTTGACGGTAGCAGGTACACTCTTATCCTTCTATCAGTTCAGTGTTTACTTATTGAAGCAACTTAAAAGAAGTCCTTCTTTTTTTAAAGGGACACGCTTGTTAACGATTAGTGAATGGATTTTTCGTATGCGGGACAATGCGGCAATGTACAGTCTGATCGCCATTAGCACATCAGTGGCTTTTGTGGGTATTGCGGTGATGATGGCAATCGGCAACACTTCGTTTTCTTCAATTCAAGGAATTAGTGTAGCGTATGTTTTTTCGGAATACAAACAAGATGAAATAGGTAAAACGAAGGCATTTGAAGTGAAAGATAAATTGGAAGCGCAGGGCTATCATCCGGTTATGGGACAAGTGGATCTTATTGAAACTTATACGAATCTCGATGATCCAGCGATTGCTGCGGATCCATATTACATGGCCAATGCATTTTCAGTGATGCGAGAAAGTGATTATCGCAAATTAATGAGCCAAATCGGTGAAAAAGCTGAACCTGTTAAGAATGACCAGGTGCTTGAACTTAGCAGCAATTATTCAAGACGAAAGGAACTGTTGTCGGTTGACCAAAGCCAACGACAACATGTTTATCCGCTAGCGATTGGTGGGGATAGCGATTTTCAGCAAGAAATGACGATCGTACATAGTCCCTCGATGCTTTCGTTGAACTATTTTGGACTTGGTGTCGTAACCGATCAAACCTTTGAGAAGTGGCAGCAAGAAGTGGGGGATTCTAGCCATTCAGGAGGGTTTATTTGGCTAGATTACCCAGAGTGGGCAGACGATCCTACTTTAATTGATGACATCAATCAGCAAATCGATCAAGAAAATAAAGAAACGGATGAAAAAGTATCCGCTGTCTATGATGAGTTAGGAGCAGACAAAATCAACGAGATGACCGATGAAGAGTGGTCAAAAGCACTTGAAGGCATTCCCTCTCATATTAGTTATCAATCAAAATACAAAGTTTTTCAAGAGACACGTCAGGGCAATGGCCTCATTTTAATGATCACTGTTTTACTGGGGTCGGTCTTCTTTATTTTCTCCGCTTCGATCATCTATTTCCGCCTATTTGCGGATCTTGACAAGGATGGAGCTTACCATCGCTCCTTGCATGTGCTTGGTGTTTCACCAAAAGAACGGCATAAAATTCTGCGTCATCAGCTACAAGTTATGTATTTCTTGCCAACTATCGTGGCCATGATTCATTTTGCTGTTGCGATGACCGCACTGCGTTTATTAGTTGAATTGCCCGTTTGGCAGTTCTATGGTGAAATCGTTGGTATTTACTTATTGTTCCAAGTTATTTTTTATATTTGTTGTCAACTACGTTATAATCAACAAATTGATCGCTATGCAGATCCAACAGAATAATCAGTCAGTCTTTTTCCAAAACCTATCGCTTTGTTTGAGTGATAGGTTTTTTTCTGTGTAATGCAGATGATTAACTGAAAAATGAAGCGCTACCTTGTGATATAACTCGCACAGTTCGTATGATTTGCTTCTGAATTTTCCATAAATTATACTGACGGTGACCTATTAACTATCAGGGAGGGATCACATGCTTTCAAAGATTGCAAAAGTACTTGTTGCTCTGTTGCTAACTATCCCCATTTTTACCGGTATGGAAATCGTTTATGGAGAGACGGATGTGGGGGCAAACTTAATCACTGATGTATCCGTTGTCAATAGTCAGAATCAAGAGGTGACGACTTTAGATGAAGACGAATCTTTCAAAATTGATCTCAAATGGAGTCTCGAAGGATTAGGTGACTTAAAGGCCGGGGACAAAGCGACGATTACCTTACCAGTAGAGATTGAAGGTGTCAATAATAGCTATGAACTGTATGATGAGAACGGTCATTTAATAGTAAATGTCACCCAAGTTGGGAATCAGCTTACTTTTGTATTTACTGAGTTTGTTGAGCAGAACAACAATGTGCATGGAGATTTTTACTTTTGGACAAAATTTAGCGAAGACATTACTGTCGATCAGATCAATCAACTCGATTTTGAAACAGTTAATGGAATCAAGACAATTCCTTTATTTATTCGAGGGGTTGAGGATACTGGAACAGGTGCATTACTTACGAAACAAGGGCTGTATCTAGGTACACAAGAACCCAAACGAACGATTGATTGGCGTATTTATATCAATTCTTATGATACGAATAAGGTTTCAATTAAAAATGGGAGATTCATTGATACTCTTGGTCCCCACCAAACATTGATCAGCACCACGGCACGAGTGGTGTATGGCCCAAGCGTAACTAATCCCACTTATGTTGACCAAGTCCCAATTACGCTTAATTCAGACGGCACTTTTGAAATTCCTTTGCGAGATACTAGTGAGAGAATCTATATCACCTATAAAACAGAAACCGATGGGTCTTTGGAGCAATATACAAACAAGGGAACCATTCAAGCATTGATCAATGATTCAGCAGCAGTCCACACAACTACTGGCTACACGCCGAAATATGGAGGCGGGGGCAGTGGCACCGGAGAAACGAGCTCCTCAAGCGAAAGTACGACCGTAAGCAGTGAAAGCAGTGAGAGTACAACGAGTAGCACAAGTAGCGAAAGCACGACCGAAAGCAGTGAAAGCAGTGAGAGTACAACGAGTAGCACAAGTAGCGAAAGTACGACCGCAAGCAGTGAAAGCAGTGAGAGTACAACAAGTAGCACAAGTAGCGAAAGTACGACCGCAAGCAGTGAAAGCAGTGAGAGTACAACGAGTAGCACAAGTAGCGAAAGCACGACCGCAAGCAGTGAAAGCAGTGAGAGTACAACGAGTAGTACAAGTAGCGAAAGTGCGACTTCCAACAGTAACGGTAATAGCGTGGACAACTCTTCATCATCCGCTCCCCAAATAAGTCAGAGTGGGGTACCGCCAAAGAATGGAGGGGATCCTCAATTACCGCAAACCGGAATGACCAATGATAAATGGATGATTCTCGGAGGAATGCTTTTGATTTCTTACGTTATCTATAAACGAAAATAAAAAGAAAAAATGAATTGGAGATTGGATGAACGTGTGAATGTATCGCTTCAAATCTAATATCCTTACAGATTTAAAAGGCTGAACATAAGAATAGACAAAATATTGCTCTAGTTAGTGGTAGTTTGCTGCTGGATTTTTCGAAGAATTCACTGCGACTTTTTGTCTTCCTTGTGTCAGTCTTTTTTGGTTATTTTCTGAAAATGCCAATTTCCACCTGATTCTGTCTTTTTTTTGGCGCGTGGTTACCTAAAAAAACTACTATAATCTCATTATCAAGTTAACCTGAAATAGATTTAGGAAGTGAGGCAAATGAATAAAATCCCCTTATTGATTGCTTTTTTTATTATTTTATTTATTGTTTTCTTTAAAATAGATAGTTTGGCAAATGAACGAGCTCCCGGTAATCTATCTTTGACTTTACGAACGAACCGTATCATTTATGATGAGCAGTCAAAGTGGATCACGATACCTATTCGTCCGAATAAAACACTATCAGCCAAATCGGTTCGAGCCGTGTTAACTTATGGTTGGGATGGTAAGGGTACTGAGAATAAGGTCATTGGTGAAACGACTTTAACGAATGTAGCATGGGTTTCCGGTATTGAGAATTTTTTAAGAATTCGTGGAGATTTACCAATGTCTGAGATCAAGCGTAAAAACAAAGTGGATTTAGTGATTGTTTACGATGGTGACGTTACAACTATAGAGAATTTAAAGCCAAGTAAATGGATTGTTGTTGATCTACCGTCTTCTTCTGAGAGTTCCAGCATTGACACTAGTATACTTAAGGAGACGAGCAATCCAAATAGTCTTTCCTCATACGATAATAATGATGAAAATTAATTGTGGCAGGACAAACAAACACTCAGAACAGAAAAAGACATTTAAGAAGTTCATTTAATATTGTAAATAAAAAAGCGATCGCTGTTGATAATGAAGTAAATAAAGAATAGTCAGATAGGCGACTCTCCCAAGAGATGTCAAAAAAAAGAGGCAGCACAAGCAAAATGATTGGAAATTTCTTCCCCAGAAATGAACAGTTACATTTTATTCGGCTCAACAAATCGTAAGATTTGTTGGACTGATATTTTTTAAAAAAAGACTTTTACTGGCGGTTTGACAATCGTTCCTTTGAAGTGGTATGATCGCAAAACATTCACTAACCTACAATATTGTAAGATCTTTTTAAGTTGTCCAAATGAAATCAAACTTAAATGAAGGCAAAGTTTGAATAACTATTTAAGCGAGGGTCAATCAGTGTTTCATGTATTATTTGATACAACAGAAAAACAAATCAACCAGTTTCTCACCTATTGTTATGAAAGGAATCAAACAACTTATCCAATCAAAGAGCTGATGGCTGCGTTTAACTATAAAACGAGCAAGCTATTGACTGTTATTCAACAGGTAGAATTATTTCAAGAGCAATATTCTGAATATACGGTTAGCTATCATTCAGAATCAAAAACTATCAAGATAGAATTTTCACCTAGATTTCTGCTAAGCAAAGTTTATGCAATCTTGGTGGAAAGAACTATCGGATTTACCTTTCTTGATTTGTTGTTTAAGGAAAAGTACCACTCATTGGAGCAATTAAGCCAAGAGACGTATAGCAGTTTACGGACGATTCAAAGAAAATTAACTGAATTGAATCAAGTGTTAGCAAATTATCATTTATCATACAGTTTAAGAAAAGGAAACCCACTTGAAGGAAAAGAGTACTACATACGTTATTTTTATCATGTCATGTATTGGCAGTTATTTGATGAAACGGACTCAGATCTTTTAGCAACGATAAGAGACAAGCAAACTATTGCTACCCAAATTGAGCGTCACGCTCCTTACATGTGAAAAATTGATTGCGATAAATTTTTATCTCTGCTGGCTATTTCATTGCAGCGAATCAAACAGCAACATTTTATCGTAGAAATTCCTGATGAAATAAAGACTTTCGAGCATCCCTTGATGACTAAAAGGAAGTTCACCGAATGCTTACTGGCACCTTTTTTTCAGGCAAATGTTTACGCTGTGAGTGATCTCACGGACGAAGAAATCAGTTTTCTTTATTTTATGTTTGCGGTAATGAATACATATTTGGAAGAGGATCTGACTGAAATCCATCAGGATTGGTTTGATAATGAGCAGTATTCGACTGAGGAGATCATTATCGACAAACTGTCTGCATACTTTGATTTGGCACTCACTCCGAAAGAAAAAAATTATTTATTGGTCAACTTAGTCATGATTCATTCCTACTCATCAGTTTTTGGAACAGAACATAAAATAGATGGGTTTGGAAAACAAACGAGGGAAAGTGAGCTTGAAGCTTATTTCCCAGTCATGTACCCAACGATGAGACGATTTTTGATCGCAATAAAAAGAGAAATCCCTGCACTTGTCGGGTTTGCAAAGAAGAATGATCGTCTTATCTTTCAATACTGCATGCTCGTTCGAACAGTCTTTATTAAATATGAGCGTCCAGTAACTTTTTCTATTCAATCGAAATTTGGCAAGACACAAGAATTATGGATCAAAAATCGATTGTTGAACACCTCCCATCGAGCAATCCAGCATGTTCCTTCAGTTGATGAACCAGATATTCTAATCAGTGATTACCCGATCTATCGCCAGCTAGGGGCAAACAAACAAATGGAGATTTTTTATTGGAATGGTCAGCCCACCAGCAGTGACTGGGAACGTTTGAAAGAAAAGATTCATAAAATTCGGAGCGAAAAGCATAAACAGGTTTTTGACAGCCTAAGTTTTCATCAGTTTTCCTAGCAGCAGGTGAATTATTCACATTTCAGAGAAAACACCTCTTTATAAATTTATATGTTCAGTCCACTTCACTCATTTGTCAAATGACAATTTGATTTCTGCTACGTTTATTTTTTTATTAAATCATGTCATTAATTTAAAATCCCCAATTTGATGAAGCTGGCACGTATTCTTTGAAGTACATTCGGAAGCAAGAAGACCAAATCGAAAAGATCATTCTTTTTCCTGTTGACTTTTTAATACTCTAGTGGGATGGTAGTAATAACTATTATCATGAAAGTAAAAAAATAGCGAATAGGAAGTTGGGATGAAATGACAGAAATACTAACACTGAAAAATGTGTCGAAACTGATTGGAACCAAGCAAATCATTGATAATGCTTCTTTCTCAGTGGAACAAGGGCAAGTGGTCGGGTTATTAGGACCGAATGGTGCGGGGAAGACAACGATTATTCGAATGATCGTTGGCTTAATGAAGCACAATAAAGGCTCAATTACGATCATGGGGAATTCCCTAGAAACGTCTTTTAAAGCAGCCATTGCCTCAGTAGGAGCGATTGTAGAAAATCCTGAGTTCTATAATTATCTGACTGGTTACGAGAATTTGATGCAGTACCAGCGCATGGCGAAGACAAAAATGACGACAGTTGAGATGGATGACTTGATTCGGCAAGTTCATTTAGAAGAATATATCAATCAAAAAGTCAAAACGTATTCACTAGGGATGCGCCAACGATTGGGTGTGGCACAGGCATTGATCCATCGTCCTACTCTCTTAGTATTAGATGAGCCAATGAACGGACTTGACCCAAAGGGTATGAGAGAGTTTCGGGAAATGATTCTCATGTTAAGAGAACAGGGTGTTTCTGTTTTAGTATCGAGTCACCAATTAAGTGATATCGAACAGATTGCAGATCATCTGATCGTTGTCCAAAAAGGGAAAGTGACCCATCAAGTCGCGATGGATACCTTGAAGGCAGAAAAAAGCCTACTGATCATCAAAACAGATGACGATCAGGAAGCATTAAATGTCTTGAAAACCAAATTCCAAATCGATGGTCTTGCTTTGCCTGATGGATTACAGATTTCACTTGAAACGGATAATCGTTCTGAGATCGCTGCTGCCCTCGTTAATGCAGGGATTGGTTTAAAGGAAATGAAAGTGCAGCAATCTTCGTTGGAAGAAACATTTTTGGCTTGGACGGAAGAGGGAGGGCTCTAGAATGATGACATTAATAAAAAATGAATGGATCAAAGTCACGAAAAAAAAGTCCACATGGATCATGTTGGGACTATTGGTGATTTTAACATTTGGGCTCACCTATGTGATTCGCTTAGGGTCTCCTGATACTAAAGCGAATGATCTTTTTCTATCATTAAGTGAGATGACTTCATTTTTGAATCTATTTGTTGTTATCATCGCAGCTTCAGCAGTAGCAGAAGAATTTAGTCGAGGAACCATCAAATTTCTACTGATTCGGCCATTTTCAAGAAGTCAGATATTAGCCGCAAAAGCCATTAATACAATGTTGTTCGCTTTGCTTGGTACACTGGTTTTGTTTGTAAGCAGTTTGATTGCGAGTAATTTGTTTTTGGTGGCTGAATCTCCCTTTGCATCAACCAATTATAATCAGTTGCCTGCTATAGTTGTGGCGCTTGTCTATGCAGCAACGAATTTACTGTTGATCGTATTTTATATGACCATGACTTTATTCATCTCTGCCGTCATTCGCTCTCAAAGTATGGCAGTGGGATTAGGAGTAGCTGTGCTGTTCGGTAGCAGTATTATCAATTCCATCATGCTTTTTGCGATAGAAAAATATCCGTGGTTGAAGTGGAATCCATTTAATTTTATGAATATCAAAGATACAGTTCCCACGTTGTTACATCACACAGATATGCAAAATGCATTAATTGATCCTGGTTTGACTTACTGGGAAATGACGATTGGACTTTTGCTATATAGTTTATTGATCTACTTTTTGACAAACTGGTTGTTCAATAAACGAGATGTGGCGTTAAGCTGATTTTATAGAGGGAAAGTTTTTGGAGAAATCCTGCTTTCTCTCTTTCTTTTTGTATTTTTTTCTAGTAAAATGATTCATTGAGAGTACAAGAGAAAGGAGAGATTTCAAATGGTTAGTTTAGGTATTGTAATCGTGATCGCTGTTATCGCGGTATTATTAGGCGCTGTCGGCGGCTTCTTTTTGGCGCGTAAATATATGCAAGATTATTTAAAGAAAAATCCTCCCGTTAATGAGGATATGTTGCGTTCGATGATGATGTCAATGGGCCAAAAACCTTCTGAGAAGAAGATTCGGCAAATGATGCAACAAATGAAAAACCAAAAATAGGTTTTTTAGCGCAAAAGCGGGCTGATCCCATCAGCTCGCTTTTTGTTGCGAGTCACTGCGATTGACCGCGTCAGCGAGGCATGCAAGTTCATCTTAGTGAATTTCGCTTAGAAGAACTGTAAGCGAAGGGCGCGTAGATGAGCAGATGAGGAGGAATACCTACTCGGTGTTGCGAGTCACTGCGATTGACCGTGTCAGCGAGGCATGCAAGTTCATCTTAGCGAATTTCGCTTAGAAGAACTGTATAAGCGGAGCGTAGATGAATGAGCCTATCGTTGGGTAGGTAACAAAACGTGTTTCGCGAGGAATCGAAGTGTAACTACATCGGAAGGCCAGCCATTGCCAAAATAGTCCGAAAATTTTGATGATTCAAATCATAGTCAACAGGAGTGAATAATAGGAGGGTGTTATGTCGATTTTTAGAAAGTTAGGTTGGTTTTTTCGCCAAGAAAGAAAACATTATTATATCGGAGTAGCCGCATTGGTTTTGGTGGCTCTCGTTCAATTAGCGCCACCCAAAGTGATCGGAATCATTATTGATGAGATCGCAGAAAAAGAGATTTCGATAGAAACGATTTTATTTTGGATAGGTATTTTGCTTGCCGCTGCATTAGCACAATATATTTTTCGGTTTGTCTGGCGGATAAATATTTGGGGGAGTGCTGCACGCTTGGAAAAAAGCTTACGTCGTCAATTGTTCGATCACTTTACCAAAATGGATCATCTTTTCTATCAAAAACATCGCACAGGAGATTTGATGGCCCATGCCACCAATGATTTGAACGCCATTCAAAACGTGGCTGGGGCAGGTATTTTAACCTTTGCGGATTCGTTTATCTCTGGAGGAGCAACGATCATCGCCATGATCCTCTTTATTGATTGGCGTCTGACCTTGATTGCGTTGATTCCTTTGCCATTTCTTGCAGTCATGGCTAGAGTGTTAGGCAGCAAATTACATGATGCTTTTCGCGATTCGCAAGAAGCTTTTTCAGCGATTAATGACAAAGCGCAAGAAAGTATTACTGGGATGAAAGTCATCAAAACGTTTGGACAAGAGACAGAAGATATTCAAGATTTTCAAGCCAAAATTGATGATGCCATCATTAAGAACCGTAAAGTCAATTTTTTAGATGCACTTTTTGATCCCTTCATTACATTGATTATCGGTGTGTCATATGTCTTAACGATTATTGTGGGTGGTCGTTTTGTCATGTCAGGAGAGATATCGATTGGTCAATTGGTTTCATTTATTAGTTATATTGGTATGTTGGTTTGGCCTATGTTCGCCATTGGCCGTCTGTTCAATGTTTTAGAACGAGGGAATGCCAGCTATGATCGGGTATCTGAATTGCTGGGGGAAAGAACCCATATTGTTGAAAAAAAACACGCGATCCAAGAGCCGGCTCAAGGTAAAATTGAAGTGGCGTTAGACGCTTTTCGCTATCATGATGCCGAAGAAATCACGTTACAACAGATAGCATTTACCCTACATGAAGGACAGACATTAGGAATCGTTGGCAAAACTGGTGCAGGTAAAACCTCCATTCTGAAATTGCTGATGCGGGAATATGATCATTATGAGGGGGAAATTCTTTTTGGCGGGCATAGCATCAAAGAGTATTCTTTAAATGCGTTGCTGGGTTCCATCGGCTATGTTCCCCAAGATCACTTTCTTTTTTCCATGTCGATTCGAGACAATATCCGTTTTGCAGTCCCTCAAGCACCGCAAGATGCTGTTGAAGCAGCCGCTGATTTAGCGGCAATCAATGATGATATCAAAGCTTTGCCAGAAGGATATGAAACAATGGTCGGTGAACGAGGAGTCTCATTATCTGGTGGGCAGAAACAGCGTTTGTCCATTGCACGGGCATTAATTGTTGACCCGGAATTACTGATCTTGGATGACGCTTTGTCAGCTGTCGATGCCAAAACAGAAGAAGATATTTTGCACAAATTGCGAGACTATCGAAAAGACAAAACAACGATTATTTCTGCGCATCGGCTGAGTAGTGTGAAGCATGCCGAAGAGATCTTAGTTATCGATGAAGGAAAAATAATCGAGCGAGGGACCCACGAAGCCCTGTTAGCCAAAAATGGCTGGTACAAAAAAATGTGGGACAAACAACAACTGGAAGCCAAGATTGAAGGGAGTGAAGTATAATGGAACGTCAAGAATCAGAATGGTCAAAATCAATCCCATTTAAAGAGCAAAAATTGATCATCAAGCGGATGTTACAATTTGCAAAACCCTTCAAAAAGACTTTTTTTGCAGCAATTTTCTTTGCTTTTCTATTATCAATTGTCAACATTCTCTTACCTAGAATTCTGCAGACATTCATGGATAACTATCTGACACAACAGTCAGCAACCAATCAAATCATCTATTTTTTTGCGGGCCTCTATTTCTTTGGGGTAGTCATCAAAGCAGTCATCTGGTTTTTTCAATGGTTTCTATACTCGATGGCTTCCTTGCAGACGTATCAATATGTGCGAACCAAGTTATTCGAGAAGCTGCATAGTTTAGGTATGCGGTATTTTGATCAGACTCCGGCAGGTTCGATTGTATCGCGGGTCAGCAATGATACCGAAACATTGTATGAATTCTGGTATGTGTTTTTGATGGTTTTGACTGGTATTTTTGCAGTCCTATCTTCTTTTGCAGCCATGTTTCAGATCAACGTAAAAATTGCTTTATTGAATCTGATTTTCTTACCTATTTTGATGATCGTCATCTGGTATTATCAAAAATTCAGCTCCCGAATCTATCGTCAAATGCGAGAAAAATTAAGTCAATTGAATACGAAATTGAACGAGTCGATCTCGGGAATGCAAATCATCCAGCAGTTCCGACAAGAAGCACGTCTGAACCGAGAATTTGAGGAAACGAATGATGAATACCTCAAGACAAGGTATGCAATGATTCGTACTAATTCGTTGCTATTATCGCCGATCATCAATTTTCTCTATGCGATTGCAGTTGCGATGTCATTAACGCTGTTTGGGTTTGATGCTTTGCATTCTCCAATTGAAGTGGGATTGATTTATGCTTTTACCACCTATGTCCAAGGCTTCTTCAATCCTATGACACAGATGATGGATTTTCTCAGCGTCTTTACTGATGGCATGGTGGCTGGTAGCCGTATTCTTAAAATCATGGATAATGAGGAATTTACTCCACAACAACATCCGGATGCGAATCAAGTCATTGAACAAGGAAAGATTGAATTTCGTAATGTCAGTTTTTCTTATGATGGAGAAAATCATGTATTGAAGAACATTTCCTTTACTGCTTATCCAGGAGAAACCGTCGCTTTGGTGGGACATACTGGTAGCGGAAAAAGCTCGATCATTAATGTTTTGATGCGCTTTTACGAATTTGGCGAGGGACAAATTTTGATTGACGATCATGATATTCGCGATTTTACTATTGAAGAATTGCGAAAAAAAGTCGGATTGGTTTTACAAGATGCTTTCATGTTCTATGGAGATATTTCTGACAATATTCGTTTGTTGAACCCAGAAATCAGCGAAGAGCAAATCCGAGCAGCAGCGAAATTTGTGCAAGCAGATAAATTTATCGAAAAACTGGAGGGCACCTATCATGCCAAAGTCATTGAACGGGGCGCTAGCTACTCCAGCGGACAACGACAGTTGATCTCATTTGCCAGAACGATGGTGACTGATCCCAAAATCCTCGTCTTAGATGAAGCTACTGCCAATATCGACACCGAAACAGAAGGATTGATCCAGGAAGGGTTGGCGAATATGCGACAAGGGAGAACTACGATTGCCATCGCCCACCGATTATCCACGATTCGGGATGCTGAATTGATTTTAGTTTTAGATAAAGGACGTATTGTCGAACGAGGAAACCATGATTCATTGTTAAAACAGCAAGGACTTTATGCAGATATGTATAAATTACAGTCCAGTGACGTGTGATCAGTTGAAAATACTTTTTTGCTGTTTCCTTCCAGTGGACACTAATTAATTATTAGAATTCCATGTATCCATCACTCCATCACTTTTTTTGGTGTTGGCTTCGGATCGGATATGTGGGATTCTTGTTTTTCATCGATTCATTTTATAAAAGTAATCAGGAGGAAGTAAAATAACAAACTCTTTTTTCGGTCAATGTATTGACAGCGTTTTCTCTGTTTGCTATCATAAAGATAAGTTAATCATTCGTATGGATAGTGATTGTTGAAAAAACAAGCTAAACCTGATGAAAGTAAGGCTATTTGGTCTGCTCTCATTAGGTTTTTTTTCTGGAAAAAAGGAGTATGGATCAAAATTGATTTGAATGGCTATCTCGTATAAAAATAGGTTAGTACGTCAATGATCAAGTGGGGGTAAAACATGAAAATCAGTAAAGTGTTAAACAATAATGTCGTGATAACTACTGATGAAAAACAAAACGAAATTATTGTGATGGGAAGAGGGATTGCATTCAAGAAAAAAGTTGGTGACGATATCAGTGATCAAACGATCGATAAAGTATATCGTTTAGAAAATCGAACGATTGCTTCCCAATTTCAGGAATTATTGGCCGACTTGCCATTAGAATATTTGGAACTTTCAAACCAAGTAATCGAATATGCTAGAGAGGAGTTGTCCTCACCGATCAACGATTCGATCTATATTTCTTTACCTGATCATTTACATAGTGCAATCGAGCGTGCCAAAAAAGGGATCGTTGTCAAAAATGTTCTTCTCTGGGACATCAAGCGATTTTTTCCAGATGAATTCAAAATCGGAAAACGAACGATTGAAAAAATCAGTGAGCGCTATGGGATTGAGTTGCCGGAAGATGAAGCGGGTTTCATTGCACTGCATTTGGTAAACGCTCAAACAGAAAACAATGATCAAAGTAATCTTTATGAATTGACGAAAACAATGCAAGATATCATCAATATCGTCAAATACTATTTTAAAACAACTTTCGATGAAGAATCGGTTTATTTTTATCGTTTTACTACGCATTTGCGTTTTTTTGTTTCCCGCATGCAGAACCACTCTACCCATGCGGAAGAGACTGACGATGAGCTCCTTGAGATGGTAAAGATAAAATATCGCAACGCCTATCAATGTGTGCAAAAAATCAAATCATTTCTGGTAACGAATTATCGTTACGATATGTCCAACGATGAAAGTTTGTATTTAACGATTCATATTGCGCGATTGGTGCAAAAGAATCGCTAACCATAAAAGAAAGGAGGTCATCCCAGAATATACTGGGGAATAGTAAAGCATTTTTTGGATAGTGACATTCAGTTGGCTAAACCTTCAATCAAACAAAAAATTGGAGGAAACAAAAATGGGAAAATATCATGAATTAGCAGAAAAAATCGTGGCAAATGTTGGCGGAAAAGAAAATATCAATAGTTTGACCCACTGTATCACTCGGTTGCGGTTTAAATTGAAAGACGAAGGAATCGCGAACGATGACATCTTGAAAAATATGGATGGAGTCGTAACGGTGATGAAAAGTGGCGGTCAATACCAAGTAGTTATCGGTAATCATGTGCCAGATGTCTATGCAGAAGTAGTGGATGTTGCGGGGATCAGTGAAAACAGTGAAGAAGAAAGTTCCGGAGGGAATATTTTCAACCGTCTGATCGACATCCTCAGCGGTTGTTTCCAGCCTTTCTTAGGTGCGTTAGCAGCTGCCGGTATGATCAAAGGGTTTAATGCATTATTAGTCTTTTTGGGTACACAGGGTTGGTTCAACTATACAGCAGAATCAGGCACATATGTGATGTTGAATGCGATCGGCGATGCCATATTTATGTTTATGCCGGTTATTCTAGGTTATACTTCTGCAAAAAAATTCCGTTTGAATCCGATGGTCGGTATCGTTATTGGAGCCGCTCTATGCTACCCAACGATTCAAGGCACTGCACTGCAAACAGCCTTTACCGCAGTTGCCGGAGAAGGAGCGGCAGCACCTTATAGCTTACTTGGACAATCTGCCTACCAAACTTTCTTAGGTATTCCGTGGGTAGGGGCAACCTATACAAGTAGTGTCGTACCAGTCATTTTCATTATTGCATTTGCTGCACAGATTCAAAAACTTGCTAAAAAAGTGATTCCAAGTGTCGTGCAAACTTTCTTGGTACCATTTTTCGTCTTACTGATTGCTTTACCTGTTGGGTTCTTGATCATTGGTCCGATCATCAGCATGTTGACAGATCTCTTGAGTGCCGGATTCCAAGCACTAATGGACTTCTCGCCAGCGGTTTATGGACTGATTCTAGGATTCTTCTGGCAAGTATTAGTTATCTTCGGCTTACACTGGTCGGTTGTGCCACTAGCGATCATGCAAATTACCCAACAAGGATTCAGCCAAGTGTTGACAGGTTCCTTTGGAGCTAGCTTTGCTCAAACAGCAGTTGTCGTTGCCATGTATTTCAAATTAAGAGACAAAAAGATGAAAGCATTATGTCCGCCAGCGATCATTTCTGGTATCTTTGGTGTAACTGAACCAGCTATTTATGGGATCACCCTTCCTAAAAAGACCCCTTTCATTTATTCTATGATCGGTGGTGCTGTCGGTGGTCTGTTCTTAATGGTCAATGGTGTAACGGGCTACACGATGGGCGGACTTGGTATTTTCGGGATCTTTAACTACATCACTCCAGAAGGAGATGCGAGTGGCATGTGGACTTCACTGATTGCTATCGCCATTTCCGCAGCGATTGGTTTTGGTTTGACGATGGCATTCTGGAAAGACAATACAGTAGTCGAAGAAATTGCTGAAGGCGAACCTACAATGTCTGTACGTAAAGAAATCATTAGTTCTCCTATCGAAGGAACAGTTGCACCTTTAAGCAGTGCCAAAGATGAAGCTTTTGCCCAAGGAATCTTAGGTAAAGGAATCTTGATCCATCCTACAAAAGGGGAAGTCGTTGCTCCATTTGATGGTACCGTTATGACATTGTTCCCAACGAAACATGCCATCGGGTTGATCTCAGATAACGGATTGGAATTGTTGATCCATATCGGTTTAGATACCGTTCAACTCAATGGACAATACTTCGAAGCGCATGTCAAGCAAGGAGATAAAGTAACTCGAGGTCAAAAATTGATTACCTTTGACAAAGATGCGTTGATCAAAGCTGGTTTCAACATTGAGACCCCTGTTTTGGTAACAAATTCTGCTGATTACTTAGATATTATTGAATCAGATAAAAATGAAGTTGCTTGTTCAGATGATTTGATCACGGCTCTCGTTTAGCGAAAACTTTCTAAAAAGAGCTAGATATGCATAAAAAGCGATCGGCCATGTGGGGCGATCGCTTTTTGTCAGCCGTTTAATTCGGAAACAGAGAGTCTTTGTATTGAAGATTTTTATCGTAAGTTGGTTCAGCGATAATCGTTGAGGAAGTAGGACGTTTGTCATAAGCCATGCCAATATCGATCAAATGCTGCAGATTTTTTTCATAATGTTCCGAAAAGACGATTGCATACAACACATCCAGTAGGTAGCAAACGGACGTATTAATCGTGAAATTTGCGATCTTTGAGTAAAGCCTTTCTCTGGTTGTGATATTTAAGACACAATCACTTAATTTTGCCAATGCGTTCTCGCCAATACTAGTCATTCCAATAATCGAAACTTGCCGTTCGGCAAGGATTTTACCGATTTCTTTGATCATCTTATTTTCACCAGTATAAGAAATCAAGATGGCCGTCGTATCAGAAGTACAGTTGGATGCTTCATAAGCACTTTCGCCAAAAGTGTCACAAACATGGATGTTTTTTCCTAAACGTCGCATCTTCAAAACAAAGTCTTGAGAAATCAAGGTATTGGCATTACTTGCGAAAATCTTGATATGGCTGGCATTGAGCAGCGATTGTTTCGCTTTTTGCAGTTCATCGTGATGGATCAAGGAAAGCGTATCTTCAATCGTTGTTTGTTCGAGTTTCGCTAACTTTTTGGCGATCGTCATAATGCCGTCATGGGAGGAAAAGGGAAAGTTCGCATCAACATCTGTAAAATGGCTGCTCATATAGGTTTTCTCTTCCAAAAAAGCTGTCTTTAAGTCGAGCCAACCGTTGAAGCCTAATTTTTTGGCGATCCGAATAAAAGTAGAAGGATGAACGTAGGTTTTTTCAGACAATTCCTTGATGGTTTGATCAGCCATCGCAGTTGGGTTGGCTAATAAATAATCGATCAACGATCGTTCAGCAGGAGCCAACTTGATTTGGCGCATTTTTTCTTGTAATAACATGGTGTTCACATTCCTTTTTACATTTTTATATAGTTTTTTGTAAATAAAATTCTCGGAAATTTTTCTTTTTTGAGTATCTGAATAATTGTCGATATGAATATTATTCCTTATATCATTCGATTTGTAAATGCTTTTTACAAATCACTCGCAAGAAATCGCTAGATTTGCAAACGCTTTTTCTAAATAATAAATTTACATTGAATCAAATTTTTTTATGAATGATAATAAGGGTGTAAATAAAATAGCAAAGGAGCAATACAATGACAAAAGGAATCAAAATCGCTACCATTGGTGGCGGCAGTAGTTATACTCCGGAGTTAATGGAAGGCTTTATCAAACGCTATGAAGAACTGCCGATTCGAGAAATTTGGTTAGTAGATATCGAAGCAGGAAAAGAAAAATTGGCAATCGTTGGAGCGATGGCACAGCGAATGTGGGATGCTTCTCCTTATGATGTGAAAATTCACATGACGCTGGATCGAGAAGAAGCTTTGAAAGATGCGGATTTTGTTACGACTCAATTTCGAGTAGGTTTGCTGAATGCACGGATCAAAGATGAGCGTATTCCTGCCTATTATGGCATGATCGGTCAAGAAACCAACGGTCCTGGCGGGATGTTCAAAGCATTTCGGACAGTACCAATTATTCTGGAAATCGTAGAAGATATGAAACGCTTATGTCCAAATGCTTGGTTGATCAATTTTGCCAATCCAAGCGGCATGGTCACAGAAGCGGTTGTCCGTTATGGGAAATGGGATAAAGTGATTGGACTTTGCAATGTTCCTGTGATGGCTACCATGATCGAACCTGCATTGATCGGTAAAGAGCCGGATGAATTAATCTACAAATTTGCTGGCTTAAACCATTTCCATTGGCATAAAGTCACTGACTCACACGGAAATGATGTGACGATGGATATTATTGATAAAATGTATCAGGAAGATAATGGCTTGCCGAAAAATATTTTTGATGTGCCGTTTTATCGTGAACAATTGGAACAAATGAGAATGATTCCTTGCGGTTATCATCGCTATTACTATCGTCAAGAAGAAATGTTGAAGCATGCACTGGAGGAATATCAGACCGTAGGAACGAGAGCGCAGCAAGTGAAGCAAACAGAGGCAGAACTTTTTGAACTTTATAAAGATCCAGAATTGGATCATAAACCAGAACAGCTGCAGCAACGTGGGGGAGCCTACTATTCAGATGCGGCTTGCGAAACGATTGCCTCGATTTATGCAAACAAAAATACCCAGATCGTGGTCTCAACAAAAAATGAGGGAGCTGTTCCAGACCTACCGGCTGATTGTGTTGTCGAAGTTACCGCGTATGTTGGGGGACAAGGTGCCCGCAATGTGGCTTTTGGCGAGTTGCCGACCGCAGAAAAAGGCTGGCTACAAGTAATGAAGGCTATGGAGCTTTTAACGATCGAAGCAGCGGTTACTGGCGATTACAATACTGCATTACAAGCTTTCACCATTAACCCATTGGTGCCATCAGGAGAAACAGCTAAACGCGTAATGGATGAATTATTTATTGCTCACAAAGCTTATCTACCAAACTTTAAATCAACGATTGAGCGTTTGGAAAAAGAAGGAATCGAAGTTCAAGACGAACTGGCAAAATCACTTAATTAATCAACAAAATATCAAGAAAGTAGGAATGAAATAATGGGATTTAGAAAAGATTTTTTATGGGGCGGCGCAACTGCTGCCAATCAGTGTGAAGGAGGTTACAACGAAGGTGGGCGAGGCCTAGCCAATGTCGATGTTGTACCGATTGGTAAAGATCGTTTTCCAGTGATCACAGGACAGATGAAAATGTTTGATTTCGATGAGGATCATTTTTATCCTGCCAAAGAAGCAATCGATATGTATCATCGTTACAAAGAAGATATTGCTTTATTTGGAGAAATGGGCTTTAAAACCTATCGTTTGTCCATTGCTTGGAGTCGTATTTTTCCAAAAGGGGACGAACAAGAGCCAAATGAAGACGGCTTGAAATTCTATGAGGATCTCTTCAAAGAGTGTCATAAATATGGTATTGAACCACTGGTAACGATCACGCACTTTGATTGTCCAATGCATTTAGTAGAAAAATATGGTGCTTGGCGTTCACGAGAATTAGTAGGCTTTTATGAGAATTTATGCCGAGTTATTTTTAATCGTTACAAAGGATTGGTCAAATATTGGTTAACTTTCAACGAAATCAACATGATCCTTCATGCACCATTTATGGGAGCTGGCCTCTATTTTGAAGAAGGGGACAACGTGGAGCAGGTCAAATACCAAGCGGCCCATCATGAATTACTGGCCTCTGCGATTGCGACGAAAATCGCTCACGAAGTAGATCCGGAAAACAAAGTGGGCTGTATGCTGGCTGCAGGTGCTTACTACCCTTACACAAGTAAGCCTGAAGATGTTTGGGCATCAAGAAAATCAGATCGCGAAAACTATTTCTTCATTGATGTCCAGTCTCGGGGAGAATACCCACAATATGCATTGAAGGAAATGGCCCGTAACGGGATTGAGATCAAAATGGAAGAAGGCGACTTAGAGTTATTGAAGGCCCACACAGTTGACTTTATTTCATTCTCTTACTACTCTTCTCGGGTATCGACAACAGATGCTGAGCTATTGGAACAAACTTCTGGAAATATTTTTGCTTCAGTAAAAAATCCTTATTTGGAAGCAAGCGAATGGGGCTGGCAGATCGACCCATTAGGTTTGCGGATTACTATGAATGACCTTTATGATCGTTATCAAAAACCATTGTTCATTGTAGAGAACGGTTTGGGTGCTGTTGATACACCAGATGCTGATGGCTATGTGGAGGATGATTACCGAATTGATTATCTTGCAGCCCATATTCAAGCCATGAAAGACGCTGTTGAACAAGATGGGGTTGATCTATTAGGGTATACAACATGGGGTTGTATCGATTTGGTCTCTGCGGGAACAGGTGAGATGAAAAAACGCTACGGTTTTATCTATGTTGATCGCGACAATGAAGGCAATGGCACGCTGAAACGGACGAAGAAAAAATCCTTCGATTGGTACAAACAAGTCATTGCTTCAAATGGCGAAGACTTAACAAACAAATAATCAGGTTTGCGGCTTCTTCTTGGGTGAATTCTTAAGAAGAAAGCCGCTAATAGTATTTACGATGGAGGGACAATATGGGATTTCCAAAAAATTTTCTATGGGGTGGCGCAACAGCCGCAAATCAATATGAAGGCGGGTATCTTTCTGGCGGAAAAGGGTTAAGTACCCTCGATGCCATTACAGGTGGCAGTATGGATCATCCGCGAATGATTACCTATAAAACAAAAGACGGCCAGATCGAGAAAGTTACTCGGGATACTGAATTACCTGAAGGTGCCGTTGGGTACATCGATCCAGAGCAGTATTATCCTAGTCATGTGGCAACAGACTTTTATCATCATTATCAGGAAGACATTGCGTTGTTTGCAGAAATGGGCTTTAAGTGTTTTCGGATGTCTATTTCTTGGGCGCGGATTTGTCCCAAAGGAACCGATGAGATCAACGAAGAAGGCTTGGCTTTTTATGATGAGGTTTTCGATGAGTTGCTGAAGCATGGCATTGAGCCAGTGGTGACGATCAATCACTTTGATATTCCTATGTATTTAGCGGATGAATATGATGGTTGGTCGAATCGCAAAGTGATCGACTATTTCTTGTTTTTCTGCGAAACGATTTTCACTCGTTACCAAGATAAAGTGAAATACTGGATGACGTTTAACGAGATCAACTTTTTGAGAAGTTGGACACAAATTGGTATTCATAAAAATGATAAGCAGCATAAGTATCAAGCTGCTCATCACTTGTTTGTAGCAAGTGCTAAAGCAGTACAGATGGGACACCGAATCAACCCGGATTTCATGATTGGGATGATGGTGGCGTATATTCCAAGTTATCCGATGACAGCTAACCCAGAGGATGTTTTAGCTGCTTTGCAATTCAATCGGGAGCAAGAGTTCTATATTGATGTTCAAGCAAATGGCTACTATCCAGCACATAAGCTGAAAGAATTTGAACGAGAAGGAATCACAATTGAAAAAGCGGCTGATGATGATGCGGTCATTGCAAATGGCACGGTTGATTATATCGGTTTTAGTTATTATATGTCGACGGCGTCTTCCGCAAATCCGGAAGCAGTCAAGTATGTTGGCGGCAATCAAATGCCAGCCGTAAAAAATCCATATTTATCCGAATCGGATTGGGGCTGGGCGGTCGATCCATTAGGGTTGCGGATTTCATTGTGTCAATTGTCTGATCGTTATCATCTTCCTTTATTTGTAGTAGAGAATGGCTTCGGTGCCATCGATCAAGTAGAAGATGACGGTACCATCAATGACGATTACCGAATCGATTATTTCAAAAAACACATTGCAGCCATGAAAGATGCGATAACTCTTGATGGCGTAGACTTGATTGGCTATACGCCTTGGGGATGTATCGATCTTGTATCGGCAGGAACTGGTGAGATGAAAAAACGCTATGGCTTTATTTATGTGGACATGGATGATCACGGGAACGGAACATTGGCCCGGAAAAAGAAAAAATCATTTGATTGGTACAAAGAAGTGATTGCTTCAAATGGAGAACAACTTTAAAGAATAAGAAAACATCCCCGCATTCATGGCGCAAACAGCAGTGAGAGAGTACTCATTGCTGTTGCAAACCGATGAGTGAGTGGATGTTTTTTCTGGTTAGGTCATTAGCCAAGAACCTTTTCAATACTAGGGATCATTTTGGTTGGATTGGTCTGAGGGGCAAAACGTTCAACGACATGTCCCTCACGATCAATTAAAAATTTAGTAAAGTTCCATTTGATGGCTTTTCCCATCGTTCCTGGGGCTTGTTCCTCCAAATATTGAAAAAGCGGATCAGCTTCTTTTCCGTTGATGACTGTCAATTGATGCATCGGAAAGTCAACGCCATAAGTGGTACGGCAAGCTTCAGCGGCTTCCGTAGCAGAGCTGACTTCTTGCTTAAATTGATTGGAAGGAAATCCTAAGACGATCAATCCTTTGTCGCGATATCGTTGGAACAATTCTTCAAGTTCGTTGAATTGGGGGCTCAATCCGCATTTTGTCGCAGTGTTGACGACAATGATGGCTTGACCTCGATAGCGTTCTAATGAATAGGTTTCACCGTTTTCCAAAGTGGCTTGAAACGCGTAAATAGACATTTTTTTGCTCCTTTCGATAGTTGACAGTATTTTCTAATTGTTGATTGTTCAGTGGTTCTAAACTTGTAATTAGTATAGTTCAATCTGGATGAAAAACCAAAAATAATTGATTTTCTTTCAGCAGTAAATAGACACAAGGCAACAAAAAGAGGTTGGGATCAGAAGTGTTAAACTTCGATAAATAAGGAGGGATATATGGAAATTGCTTTTCAATTTTTGGTATTTCGACTTATTTCAGAAGACAGTTTTTTAGACGTGTTTAGAGCGTGAAAAAAAGTGTTTTTTACTTTTGTTTCACGCTCTTTT
>NZ_BCQE01000033.1 GCF_001544275.1 Enterococcus gallinarum NBRC 100675
AGCTAAAGTATATAACATGTATAGTTATATACAAATATTTAGCTTCGGTTGGTATAAACTTAATAAGTGACTTTTTGAGCCAAAAGTAAGGAATTACAAAAAGAGAAAGAAGAGAAGGAAGAATGAAAAAGGTATTATTTGCGGTTAGTTTAGTTGTTAATATAGCACTAGCAGGAGGATTATTTTATACCATTACAGAAATGAATAAGCTTGATGACCAACGGGAAAGCTTAGCAATCAGTAACGAACAATACAAAAGGAAGCTAGATGAAGCTAGCAGCACCAACGTGGACACTCAAGAAGCCGTAGAATCCTCTACAATTGTTTATAGCAATGAATCCAGTGAAACCCTAACAAATTCGGAAAGAAGCACAGCTCCAGCTACAGAAACTGTTTCTCAAAAAGCTACTATAACAATAGGAAGTAAAGTATTCACGTTTATAGTAAATGGCTTGACAATAGAACACGATTCTAGCAGAACAGGAAAAATGACCGAGCTTTCTCATGAGTTTCCAGTGATTGTTACTACTCCTAGTGCTACCCTTAACGGTATATTGGTGCAAGACAACAATGATAATAATTGCTATATAATGGTAGACGGTCAAACTCTATACAGAGGAACATACCAATAAATTTTGAGTCTTAATATGACTGATATTTATAAAAAATTCCTGATATTAGAACAAGAATACGCTGTCTTCAAATGTATAATATTACAATAGCACGATATAGCAATATTGTTATATCGTGTTTCATAATAATTAAGAGCTTTAAAATTAGTATTTATTAGATACTTAAAAGCTATTTTAGTATTGATAAATTGTTACCAGCAACAAAAAAGAAGTTACTTAGTGCTAACTTTTGAGCAACTGCTAGAGGAGGTAGGATATGGCTAATTATCCTGTAATTTTTATTGTATTTTCTAGAAATGTAATTATTCTCTTAAACATTCCAGCATATCCAAGTATATAGAAAATTTACGTTTTCTATATACTTGGATTTGAATTATAGCTATTTGTAATTTACTTCAATTATTTCGCTATAGCAGCTAATAACACTATAAAGACACACACAGTAACTCCTTAAATGGGCTGCGTATGTGTCTTTATAGTGTTGATCACTTCATATTTTAGTTGATCGAAATCCTTATCATACGTAGCAATATATACCGCTAAATTTACAGCATCTTTTTGATCAATAGCTAAAAGCTGTCCATTGATTTTCAAAAAGACAAAAGTAGCTAAGAAAGCAGTACGTTTATTTGCATTGTGAAAAGGATGTTTCTTTATCAATTGTATAAGTAGGATAGCTGCTTTTTCATAAATCGAAGGATAAACCTCTTCACCAAAAGCTGAGGCTCGAAGTTGCCCTACACACATTTCTAAAGCATTCGCATCCTTTACACCAAGGGGTTCATTAGGAGAGTATTTTTTTATTTGGATTACATTCATTTTTATAATATCTTTGGCTTCTAGGTAATGAATACTCATTTATCGACAAGCTCTCTAAAAGTAGTATCATATTCAGTTAATGCTTGAGATATTGCTACATCAATTTCATCAGATAAGGCTTGTTTTTTTGTAATTGCCGCTCGAAGTTTTTCTTCATCTAAAAAAACCGTATCTCCGGGATTTAACCCATTTTCTTTAAGAAACTCCTTTGAAATAGTTAATACTACTGAGTTCCCCACTTCCCTAAATTTTCTTTCTTTAATTGCCATAGTCTTCTCCCTCCTTTTTCTTTGTATATACAGTATATACGCTTGTTGATTTTAAATCAAGCATAGTCCCTCTCATGTCTAACTCTATAGAAAGATTGTTCTTTCTATATAATTAATTAAGAAAATTCAAAAAATTTAGATTGCTCCCTTCTATTTCCTTCCCTATTTATGTATACCATTTATTTTAAATTATTAAACGTATACCTATTTATATGCTTTTTTTGAAACAAATTAATAAATTTTAGAGCATACCAATTGACAAAACATTCTATAATTGGTATAGTCCAATTATAGAGATACTCTTCTCCCCTACTTATTGAAAGGATGAATGACATGAAAAATACAGAAATATATCAAAAAATAGATACAATCATACTTCATATGCCCGATTATATAAAAGATTTTGTTCAAGATCGTGAGGATAAAGATCAATCACCTCGAACCACTTTAGAATATCTAAAAAATTATAAGCTCTTTTATGAATGGCTTCTGAGTGAGTCTATAGTTCCTGATACTTCTATCACCTCGATAAGACAGTTAACTGCCTATGACCTAAACTTGTACAAATCTCATTTGAAACGTCGCACAAAAGAAAATGTAAAAAAAGAGACAACAAAAACTAAGCTCAAAGATAATAATAACTTAGGTCTATCTACTTCTACTATCAATAGAAATATCACGGCATTAAAGGTTCTATTTAAATATCTTTCGAAAAGTTCCAATAATCCTCTAGGAAAACCATACTTAGACAATAATCCTATGGATCAAGTAGCAACCATCACAGATAAAACTACGTTAGCTGCACGTGCCAATGCCATTGAGAAAAAATTATTTCTAGATAAGGATACACAAAATTATCTAGATTATATTGCCAATGAATATAAAAATACTTTGAGTAAACGAGCTTTGATCTATTATCAACGAGATGTAGAAAGAGACCTGGCGATCAATGCACTGATTTTAGGATCTGGATTGAGACTCTCCGAGGTTATAAATATTAATTTAGATGACCTATCTTTAGATAAGAATAATGTGGTAGTAACTAGAAAAGGAAATAAAAGAGATGCTGTCAATATAGCAGCATTCGCAATGGAATATTTAGCTAATTATCTAGCTATTCGGAAAGAACGATATAAAGTAACAGAAAACGAAAAAGCTTTATTTCTAGCAATTTACCAAGGAGAAGCCAAGCGTATATCCGGTATTGCAATCGAACGGATGGTAGCAAAATATTCAAAAGGCTTTAGAATTCAAGTCAGCCCTCACAAACTGCGTCATACATTAGCTACTAGACTCTACCAACAGACAAATTCATTGGTATTAACTGCCCAACAATTTGGACATTCAAGTACCAATACAACAACTTTATATACCCATATAGACAATGCGGCTACGATCGATGCATTAAATGCTTTATGAGTATAATGTATAAATAGGCGGAAATAAGAAACAACACGCTAGAAAAGCCTGTATTATAGTTTTTCTAGTGTGTTTCTTTTGGTGTGATCCTACTTTTGTTTATCATTTATTTTTTATTATCGTAAATAGGTGTCGGTTTGATTTTAGAAAAATTAGTTTGGATATAATCTGTGGGATCATTTGTTATCTCTCTCAATGAATTTAGATACAAATGACCATAAGTTCCTAAAGTCGTTTGTACATCAGCATGTTTTAACCTTTCTTTAATTCGAAGTGCATCTTTTTATTGTGATATAAGCAAAGAAGCATGACTATGCCTTAATCCGTGTATGCGGATTATATGAACACCAACGATCGTTGCATGTCTTCTCATAATATGACGGATTGTATATTTCTGAGTAGGTGTTCCATTATAAGAAAGTACAAACGACATGCCTCCTATTGAAACTTGACGCTCCTTCCAAGCTTTTAAAAAGGTAATTGTATTGTCGTCTAGTTCGATTGTACGAATACTAGAAGCCGTTTCGGGTTCTACAAACTCATAGGTTTTGGCTCTCTTATAATAGAGTGTTTTATTCACACGCAAGTTTTTATTTTCAAAATCAATATCTTTCCAAGTTAATGCAATGGCTTCTCCCAAACGCATAACGGTCATAAAAAGTAACCACATACAAATAAAACCAAAATGTTGGTACAAATCATCAATATAAAAAGTTGAAATAACTTTTGTAAATTCTTCTTTTGTCCAAAAATCAACTGTAGTTTTCCTTTTCTTCACATTTCCAATAACTTTTGCAGGATTTTTTTCAAGTAGTCCCAAAACAACTGCTCGATCTAATGACATCTGAAAAATCCCATACATGTTTCTTACATAAGAATTTTTATATTTGCTCAATAAATTATTTTGCCACTTTTGAATGTCAATTGGACGTATTTCTCTTAACTCCATTTTAAAGAAATAAGAAAAGTTTTTTTGATTGTAGATAACCGATTTTTATATGTTCTTTCTTCTACTTTCCCTTGATAATAAGGTAGGAATAATTTATAAAAAAACTCCTCAAACAACATAGTACTTTGAGAAGTTTCTGCTTCTTTTCCATAATTAGAAACAAGTTCGGTATACGCTTTTTTTCTTCTTTAACTGTTTTAACCCCTCTACGTTTTTTTGTACTCTTTTCCCTGTTCGTTTGTCGAATCCCAAACTAGCAGTAAAATGATATTTCCCATTTTTATCTTTTTTAAAATTAACCATGATTCTGAAAATCCTCCTCTACCTCTATCTTCATACCTAAAACTTCTTCTACAGATTCAACAGGTACTAGTCCTAATCTTCTATTTTCGTAATAGGTATAGCTTTTTGAAACCATAATTGCTTTTGCCTGTCGTATGATTCTCTCAGACTGATACTTCCCATAACCTAATTTCATTAATTCATTTTTTGTTATAACCACCATTTAACCACCACATTTTTTATTCAAATATAAAAAAGAACACTACTAAAAATAGTAGCGTTCCTGCATATTTTTATTCAAATTTAATCAGCTTTATAAATCTTTGTATACTTGCTCCTTAATACTCAAAAAATGCACATTAGAAATCTAATTCTAAAAAATATCACTAGTGTTGCATAAAACATTTTAGAATATTCTGAAAACTATTTCCTCTGAAAATAAGTCAAAAAAAGCTGTGCTGACGCAGAGGATGACTTTTTCCAGAAAATTTTTTATCTGTTATTCAACTGAAAACCAAAAGTAACGAGCTAAATTTCTTTTTTCTCATGTGGGAATTAATTTTTCTACCCAACATTCAAAAGGCTGAAACAGTAAATAACGAAAGAATCGTTTGATTTGGAACACTGATTTTTCCGTTTTCGTCTCCAATTTGATGAGAAACGTGAGGAGAGCGGAAATCATCGTTAAAATCAATTGATTCTGCACGCCTTTTTCACTTTGAGAAAAGAAGGTTTTAATGGTCATGTGTTGTTTGATGTGCTTGAAAAACAATTCGATTTGCCAACGAGCGTGATACATATCAGAGATTTCTTTTGAAGAGACGTCCATTCGATTGGTGATAAATTGAAACACACGTCCGTTCTTATCTTGAACAGTGACTAGTCGGAAATTGGCGGTTAGATAGGTTTTAGATCCTAAACGAACCAGCTCGTCTCGTAGAATTTCTGTTTCTGGCGATGTTTCCAGAGTATCTATCACGTGAACTTTGGTGTTTTTTTTAATCCGAGTGACGAAGAAATAGCCATCCCAATGCATCTGATCCATCTTTTCAAAGTCCTAATACCCACGATCAAACACGTAAGTTGCCTCTGGTTGATTCACCAATACTGGTAGTTGATTGAGATCATGTTCATGGGCATTTGTTAAGGTAAAATCAGTTGGATACATCGTGGTATCGTCCATATAACAATAGTTTAAGTGTAACTTGACACCTGATTTTGTTTGACGGAAAGTCGCCCACTTATGACGTTTTAAACTAAGCGAAAACGTACTGGAATCAATCAGATACAGATGATTTCGCTTGGTTGGTTTGATTTGATGTTGAACTTTTTCTAACAGTTGTTGAAAAATTTCTTCTAACACTTTAGGTTCAAGTGCATTAAATGCTCGAGACAATTGGGTATGACTAATCGATGACACATCGGTTTCTAGTTGGAGCGATCGGTCGATAAGAGCTGTACTCAAATCACGCAAACTTTCTTTTTCTTCATTAACTGCGTAGAGAAAGAGCTTGAGCACAGCTTCAAAAGACAGTTTTTTACGATACGAATTGTAATCAAAAATACATTTTTGGGAGTTGACAGAAAGTTTTCCTAATTTTATGGCAGAAAACCATTTATTAAATGTTGTATTTGTTTTATACTTATCCATGTATGAGTCCTTTTTATTGGTCTTGGATAAGTCATCCAAGTGCTAGTATAAAGGATTTTTTGTTCTATGGAATAGGTTAAAATTTTAATGCAACACTAGTGAAAATTTTTATATCTTTAGACTCAATGATAAATTCTTTCGTATCCAAGTTAGCCGTTAATGTTGCACTATCACTACCGTTTTTATTTTTACGTGTAATCACTATTTCTGATTCTGATGGCGTTGCTACTTCAATCGTTCCATCCAAATCAAACGCCGCAGATTCATTTCTAAATTTTAAAAGTGCAAATAATTGTTGAATCACTGGCCGTTGCACTTCTTCTTCAATTTCGGCTAAATCATAGTAATGACGATTAATATTACGCCCTTCTTTCGTTGCTTCCAACAGTTCAATATCATTTTTTCCTGCTAATAACCCAACGTAATAAATTTGTGGAATCCCTGGCGCAAATACTTGAATCGCACGTGCTAACAGATAGCTACGGTCATTATCGCCTAATGCACTATAATAGGTGCTGTTAATTTGATAAATATCTAAATTATTGTAATTGGCACTTGAATAGACCTTCTTCACATTCGCCCCGACTTTATACAATTCCTCAGAGGTGTAATCCAATTCTTCATCTGTTAATAAATCACGAGCGTCCACAACACCAATTCCATCATGCGTATCCAATGTTGTAAACTGCTTCATCGGACTCATTTTCAACCAATTGGCTAAACGTTCTGATTTTCCACTATAAAGTGAATACAGAGTGACCATTGGCAAGGCGAAGTCATAGATATAATAATCATGATTGGCAATTTTCATTTGAATGGAATAATGCTCATGGATTTCTGGTAATAATTCGACGTCATATTTCGCTGCTTCTTGACGCACTTCGTCTAAAAGTTCCCAAATATCTGGTTCCACGAAGAAATCATTGGTATCTAATTTTTTAATCGCATAAGCAAACGCATCTAATCGAATTAAAGAACAGCCATGGTTCGCCATATCTTTGATGGTTTCTCGAATAAATTCTTTCACAACTTCTTTGGTCACATCTAAATCAATTTGTTCTTCCCCAAAGGTATTCCAAACCTCTTCTGTCGTACCATCCGCAAATTCTACCGTTTGAAACGGCGCTTTGTCTTTACGCTTGTAGATTAAATTAATATCTTCTTGTGTTGGTCGATTTTCTGGGAAAAATTCATGAATACGGATAAACATTTCTTTGTATGGTGACTGCTCATGGTTTTTTTTGAAATCTTGGAAAAATTTTGATTCACGAGAAATGTGATTAATCATAAAATCAAACATCAAATAATAATCTTCACCTAATGCTTCCACATCTTCCCATGTTCCAAGAGCTGGATCAACTGTCGTATAATCACTCGGCGCAAAGCCTCGATCACCTGTCGATGGAAAAAAAGGCAACAGATGTACACCACCAATAACACCTTGTAAATGTTTGTCTAAGACTTGTTTTAATTCGCCCATGTTTTTTCCTAAACTATCTGCATAGGTGATGAGCATTGCTTCGTTTTTAATTTTCATAATTGTCCTCCATAATTAGCTAATACAATACTTTCAAACGGTCGTAAACGCAATTTTCGACTTTGATCTAATAAAACATCTTCATAATTATTGATTAATACTTGTTGGTACTGTTCATCTACATAATATTCTTGTTCTGTTGCTGTAACGTTTAAGATAACTAATACGATTTTATCTTCTAATTGGCGTTCATAAAGCAAAATATGTTCATTTTTATCTTTCACTGGTAGAAATTGTCCGTAGATTAGCACGTCTTTGTATACACTATTTTTTCTTAATTTAATTAATTGATGATAATAATTGAATACCGACTGTTGATTGGTTAACTGAGCTTCTGCATTGAGTTCTGGATAATTAGGATTTACTTTTAACCATACATTATCAGAAGTTGAGAATCTGGCATTTTTTTGCGTATTCCATTGCATAGGTGTGCGAGAATTATCCCGACTTCGTTTATTGACAGCTTTCAATGCTTGCTCTGGTGCCAATCCATATTCTAATGCCCGTTTATACTGAGAATGCGTAGCTACATCATCAAAATCTTCTAATGATGCCATTTCTATGTTGGTCATTCCTAGTTCTTGTCCTTGATAAATAAAAGGGGTACCTCTTAGTAACATAAAAAGCGTCGCCAACATTTTTTTACTATAATCATTGATCCATTCTTCTGGAATATATTTATTAATTGAACGTGGTTGATCGTGGTTTTCTAAATATAAGGCGCCCCAACCTTTATCTTGCGTAACTAATTGATTCGTAAAAATATTGGTACGCATATCCGTCCATGTCCATTGGCTATCTTTAAACCATTCACCAGTTTCAGGTACATCAATATCCGTATAACTAAAATCAAAAACCATCGAATAATAGCCATCTTCACCAATATATTCATCTAAACGTTCATTAGGAACATCGGCTTCTGCTACCGTCATACTATTATGTGGTTTAAATGTCCGCTCTCTCATTTCTTTTAACCACACTTCAATGCCCGACTGATTAAGAATCCAGGGCCCAATGAAGGCTAACCCATCTTCTCCATCAGATTCAAAGATGCCATACTCTAGTTTTTTTTTGATGTTTAATATCGCATCGATTCTAAATCCGCCTAGTCCTTTATCTAACCAATAGTTAATCATTGCATAGATTTCTTCACGTACTTCTTCATTTTCCCAATTCAAATCAGGCTGCTTTTTAGTAAATGCGTGTAAATAAAACATATTTTCTTCGTTTGGAATGAGTCTCTTTTGGTGTTGCACTTATATTGTAAATTCAAGCTACTATATCTGTTTCAAATAAAAGCGTTGTGTCGCATAATCACCATGTAGTTCTGAGTCAATATAAAAACCGAGATTCATCAATTCATCGCCAGCAAATGTTACATCTTCCATTTGATAAGTTGCTTCTTCTGCTAATCCTGCTAATTTCAATGTGACTAATGGATGCGCAGCTTCTGCTAATACTCGGAAATAAAAGACCATGGCTTCTGTTTGGTCTTTTGAGACAAACATCCATGCAGTATCATTGCCTTCAAACGGACTTTCCAAGCGATAAAAAGTTCCATATTGCAAAAGTTGGCGATGCTTTTTATAAAAGGCAACTTGTTCTTTAATTTCTGCTTTTTCTTCAGAAGTTAATTGCGTTAGATCTAGCTCATAACCAAAAACACCAGCCATCGCAGCATTGCCACGAATAGTTAAACTCGTTTCTCTTCCTGTTTGATGATTTGGGACTGCTGAAACATGCGCACCCATACTTGAAATTGGATACACTAAGCTGGTTCCATATTGAATTTTCAGACGAGCCACGGCATCGGTATTGTCGCTCGTCCAAGTTTGTGGCATGTAATACAAGAAACCTGCATCAAAACGACCGCCTCCACCCGAACAACTTTCAAATAAAATAGTTGGATAATTCGTTGTTAACTTTTCTAAAAATTCATATAACCCTAACATATAACGATGAGCCACTTCACCTTGCATCGTTGAGTCCAACAAGACAGAATAGACTTCTGTCATATTTCGATTCATATCCCACTTCACATAATCAATCGGTACACGATCAAAAATCGCCGTCATTTGTTGATAGATATTATCACGAACATCTTGTCTTGAAAAATCAAGAACATATTGATTTCGACTAATTGAGCGGTCACGACCTGGAATACCCAATGCCCAATCTGGATGTGCTCGAAATAGTTCACTATCTTCAGAAATCATTTCCGGTTCAAACCAAATCCCAAATTTCATCCCGTTATCATGCACTTGCTTGGCTAAATTTTCCAAACCACAAGCAAGTTTGCCTTCTGTTTCAACCCAATCACCTAATGAAGTGAAGTCATTTTCACGACCGCCAAACCAACCATCATCTAAAACAAACATTTCAATGCCCAAGTTCTTCGCATCATCGACAATATTCATGATTTTTTCTTCGTTAAAATCAAAATACGTTGCTTCCCAGTTGTTGATTAACGTGGGACGTTCTTGTAAACGATAGTTTCCACGAATTAAACGGTGATTATACAATTCATGATACGTCTGTGATAACGTATTCAGACCTTCATTACTATAAACCATCACGACTTCTGGCGTTTGAAATGAGTCGCCAGTTTTTAGTTGCCAACCAAAATTAAATGAGTTAATTCCCATAATGACCCGTGTTTGGTCAAATGGATCTTTTTGAATCACCGTTTCGTGATTACCGCTATAAACTAAATTAAATCCATATGCCTCTCCTTGAAATTCATCTGTTTTGGCATCTACTAAAGCAACAAACGGATTTTGTTGATGGCTGCTTGATCCGCGTTTACTATCTAATACTTTTATCCCTGTATGAATTTTTTCTCTAGTCATTTGACGTTCTCTTGCCCAGGTACCATTTAAATGAATTAACTCGAGTGGACGATTTGAAAAATCAATTGATTGACTAGCTAAGCGGTTAATCTCCACTGTTTCATCACTATTATTTACTAATTGCGTAGAACGAATAATTACACTGTGATTTTGATAAATTGTGTAGAACAACTGTAAAGTCAATCCACTAATCGCGTCTTTCAATTGAATAATCAGCGTTTCAGCTTCATCATCATCTTCCGTATATAAGGCTGGCAATCCCGCTAAGCTGGGCTTTCCTTTTTGAATTTCGTAGCTATCATAACGAAAATCATTTACACGACTACCGTTTCCTAATTTAATATTATGCGCCGGTTCTCTAAAATCACCATGTCCATATCCTGGAAATTCTAATGGTAATGTATCTAAAGATAATAAACGATCTTGTGCATTTGCATTGTTGGGTGAGAAGGAACGATCTGTTCGGGGGTAGCGATACCCACCAGAATAGTGCGTAATCTTTTTTCCAAAATAAAGATGCGTTAAATAATTATTTTCTTCGATTCCTAATAGATAGCTAATTTTTTTATTTTGTAAATGAAATGTTTGTGTGTGATTGTCAAATATAATCATAAGTTTATGAACTCCTTTATAATGAGAATAATTTATTGGTTATTTCACTGCTCCATTGCTCATTCCAGCTATAATACTTCTTTGGAAAGCAAGATAAACTAGTGTAATCGTGACAATTCCTACTGTATAGGAAGCAAAACTTGGACCATAGTCGTTAAAATATTGTCCCGTATAATTATATTGAAACAATGGTAGTGTCCACATATTAGACTCACGATTTAAAATTAATAATGGTAGCATGAAATCATTCCAAAACCATAGAGCATTAAGAATAATAGTCGTCGCATGCATTGGTTTTAACATTGGGAAAACAATTTTGAAATAAGTTGTAAAGTGACTAGCCCCATCAATTTCAGCAGCCTCATCCAGACTGATAGGCACATTTAGTTTAATAAAACCAACATATAAAAATAGTGTCTGTGGTACGGCATAAGTGAGATAGAGTAAGATTAATCCCCACATATTTGCTAAACCAATTTTACTCATCATAACGGTAATCGGAATCATAATTACTTGGAAAGGAACAAAAATTCCTAAAATTAAAAATAAATACATCAATCCGTATGCTTTCCCACGAGTCATTTTTCTTGCTAGTGAATAAGCAGCCATAGGAATAATTGCTGTCACAGCAACTACTGCAATGATTGTGATGATTGCCGAATTCCAAAAGTAATGACCAATTCCATCCGCTAACAATCTTCGGAAATTTTCCAAAGTCGCTGGATTAGGAAAACGAAAGAAATTATTCATAATATCGGGTGTTGTTTTAAATGAACCGAATAGCGTTGAAACTAAGGGAACTAAAATCATGAAGCCCCCTAATAATAAAAGCAAGTATTTAGAAATATTTTTTTCTTTTGATGTTTTCATTGGGAAACCTCCTAGATTTCAAATTTTTTCGATAATTTTAATTGTGCCAGTGAAACAATCCCAATTAAGATAAATAAGACTAAAGCAATAGCATTCGCATAACCAAACTGATTGTTTTTAAAAGCATAATTATAAACAAGTAACCCCAAAGATGTTGTGGCATCGCTTGGTCCACCACCAGTTAAAGCAAAAATTTGATCAAATGCTGTTAAGCCACCTTTTAATGCCATAATAAATACCATTGAAATACTTGGTAATAAGTAGGTGATTTCAATATTCCAAAAAATTTGCTTATCATTCGCCCCATCCATTCTAGCAGCTTCAATAATTTCTTGTGGAATACTTTGAAAACCCGCTAAGAAAATGATGACTGGCATGGCAATTCCTTGCCAAAGTAAAACAAAAATTACTGCAAAAATCGCTCCCCATGTTGTTCCTAAAAGACTGGTTTGTAAAAATTCAATGCCTAACATACTACCAATTTTTGGTAAACCATAGTTAAAAATTTGTTTAAATACTAAAGAAACAACCACGCCCGATAAGACCGCTGGAAAAAAGAACCATGCTCTAAAGAATGTTTTCCCTTTAATATTTGCGTTCAACGCCCGCGCAATCAAAATACCAAAACCAATTTGTCCAGCAATCATGCAAAGCGTCACAATTAAAGTGAAGCCAATCGATTTGATAAACTTCGGATCAGAAAAAAGAATCTTATAATTGTTCAAACCCACAAAATCAAAATTATAAGTCAGACCAGTCCAATTAGTTAAACTGTAAAAAGCACCTTGAACCATTGGAAAGTAGAAAAAAATCATCTGCAAAATAATTGGAATTGCTACAAAAATGATTGCCCAGTAACGATTTAAAATTTCTTTTATTTTCATTTTATTATCCTACCTTCCGTCAGCTTTCATTGGATTAAAGAAAGCATTTAATGCGTTAATCATGGCTTTTTGATTGCCATTGTGTAAATAATTTGTTGTTAAGGTATAAAAATCATTTTCACTATTCCAATCTTTGGCTAACCAAACTAAATGACGATCAGTAAAAGCAAGTTCAGTTAAACCACTTAATGGTGAATCCTGAGTATTCTCGATAACGCCCTCAACAGCACACGGTGCACCATCTACATCATAATATTTCTGCATCGCTTCAGGTGTTGTCATATATTCTACAAAACGTTTGGCTTCTTCTTTATGTTGAGAAGTTGCAGAAACTGATAAGGCTAGGTCTCCTGCGCCAATCGTTAGACTTTGACCTGCTTCATCTGCTGGAAAAGGAAAAGTTCCTACTTCAAAATCTGGATTTTGTGAATGAATCATCGGCATTGCCCATGAACCATTCGGCATAATCAACGCATCACCTTTTGTAAAAGTAACTACTGTATCGTTATAACCGGCACCTTGCCAGTTGTTTTGCAAAGCTTTTGGTTCTCTTAACAAATCTAATCGATTAAAATCTTTTTGCATTTCTTTGCTTTCAGCATTAATTCCATTAACTTCTGAGAAACGCCAAACATTGTTCGCTTCCTCTTCACCACCAGCAGCAGTCGCTAAAGCTAGTTGGTGATAACCATTTAAAGTCCAGCCTTCTGCTCCTGCAATCGCAAACGGTACTTTGTTTTGATCTTTAATCTCAGCTACTATTTTTTCAAATTCTGCCCAAGTTTCTGGTGCTTGAATTCCCATTTCCTCAAAAGCAGTTTTGTTATAGTAAAAACCATAGACATTAGCGGTTAATGGTATGCTATATACACGATCCTCAATAGCAAAACGTTGTGCATATCCATTTTTGATATTCTCTAAATACGGTTCTTCGGTTAAGTCCTCTAAATAACCAGCTTTCGCCCATTCTTTCAATTCTATACTTTGAGGATAAAGATTAATGACATCTGGTACATCGCCTGCAAGCATACGTGTTTTAATTACTTCACCAGCATTCGGTACATCCACAACTTTTACATGAATATCAGGGTTTTTTGCTTCAAAATCTTTAGCAATCTCCTGAATCGTTTGAGTCATTTCTTTTTTTTGATTAAAAAACTCTATTTCTACCTTACCGCTTGCATCTTCCTGATTTTTTCCACAAGCAGTCAAAGAGATCGTTGCTCCTAGTGCTATACAAGTTAAAATGATTTTTTTAGACCACTTCATTTTATGCTCCTCCTTATACAATTTGAATGCGTTTTCTTTTTTGTTAACACTAATGTAACTGTTTACTAAGTGTTTTGTCAATATTTTTACTAAATTTAACTAAGAAAAGAGTAAGGAATTGAAAATTCCTTACTCTTTCAGCTTCTTTTTAATTATATTCAGGTAAATAGTCCCCATGTGCTTCGATTAAATCATCCACTAAATTTTTGATATCTGTTAAAGACAATTCAGATGATAGATGTGGATCTAAATACGCTGCTTGATAAATTTTTGATTTATCTAGTGTTAAAGCGGCTTCTACTGTCAGTTCTTGAACATTGATATTCGTCCGATTTAAAGCAGCTAATTGTGTTGGCAATTCACCGACATAGGTTGGTTGCACGCCATTTTTATCGACTAAACAAGGTACTTCCACACAAACATCTGTCGGTAAGTTTGTGATTAAGCCTTTATTTAAGACATTTCCTGCAATCACTGACGGAGTTCCTGTCGTAATAGAATCCATGATATATGAAGCATATTCACGGCTTCTCGTATGTGTTAACTCCCCATTATTTACAATGTCCTCTCGCATGCTTTCCCAATCATTAATTTGTTGTTCACAACGACGTAAGTATTCATCCAACGGAATCCCTAATTCGTCAATCAATTCTGGGTATTTTGATTTAATAAAGTATGGATGGTATTCTGCATTGTGTTCACTTGATTCTGTAATATAGTAACCAAAACGTTTCAACAATTCAAAACGTACAGAATCTGGATGTGGATTTGGTTTTTCTGCAGCTAACTGACGAATTGTTGGATAGAAATCTTCCCCATTTTTTGTAATTTCCAACAAGAATGCCATATGATTAATGCCTGCAATTTTCCATTGAAAGTCATTTAAGTCATATTGATCGGCTATTCCTAAATGCTCAAACAATTCTGGTACGCATACTTGAACGCTATGACATAAACCAACAGTCTTAATACTCGTCGCTTTTAAAACACCCATGGTTAACATCGCCATCGGATTTGTATAGTTCAATAACCAAGCATTTGGACAAACTTCTTCCATTTCTTTAGCAAAGTCTAACATTACTGGTAGTGTCCGTAGGGTTCTAAAAATCCCACCAATCCCCATGGTGTCACCAATAGTTTGTCGCAACCCATATTTTTTAGGAATATCAAAATCAATCACTGTTGAAGGTTTATAACCACCCACTTGAATAGCATTGATAACAAAATCAGCCTCTCTTAACGCTTCTTTGCGATCATAATAAGAAACAATATCAGCACGATTTTCATTCGAATTTTTATTAATATTTTTAAGCATTAAATTTGATTCTTTTAGTCGTTTTTCATCAATATCGTACAATGCAATATGTGCATCTTGTAGACTTGGAGTTAACATCGCATCGCCTAATACGTTTTTTGCAAAAATAGTACTTCCTGCACCAATAAATGTAATTTTTGTCATGTACTTACTCTCCAATCACTAATTAATAGTTTTATAATTTACCACCTGTTGTAGCAATTCCTTCAATGAATTTTCTTTGGAAAACGATGAATATCACAACTATTGGCCAAATTGCTAATAACGAACCTGCCATTAATTGTGGGAAGTTCGTGGCATATTGTCCTTGTAAGTTTGCTAATCCCGGAGCTAAAGGCATCTTATCAATTGAAGTATTGACAATCAATGGCCACATTAAATCTTTAAATGCAAACAACGCTGTGAATATTCCAAGTGCAACCAATCCTGATTTAGCAAGCGGCAACATAATTTTGAAAAAGATCGTCCAAATATTGGCACCTTCTAAATAGGCCGCTTCCTCCAATTCATCAGGTAAACCTAAGAAAAATTGTCTTAATAAAAACGTACCAAACGCACTAACTACCCCTGGTAATATTAATGCTGGAATTGTATTTAAAATACCCAATTTTTGTGCTAATAAATACTGTGGAGTAATAAAAATGGAACCGGGAATCATCATTTGAATAAGTACTAAGCTGAAAAAGATATTTTCCCCTGGAAAACTTAGACGCGCACAAGCATATGCAGCCATTGCTGAAAATAAAACCGAGCCAATCACTCGTCCAACAACCATTAAAAATGTATTGATATAAAAAGCCATGAATGGTAATAAATCAAGTACTTGTTGATAGTTACTTAGCTGAAATTTCTCAGGGAAAATTGTAGGTGGAATTTGGGTAGATTCAACCAACGTTTTCCCTGAAGTTAAAATCATCCAAATAAAAGGTAATGCCATTGCAATACCACCTAAAATAAGCATGATATGGATTGGCGCATTTGAAAAAAATTTATTTTTCATAATTTGATAGCCTCCTTAATAGTTTACCCACTTTTTCTGCAACTTCATTTGAATTGCAGTAATAATTAATATAATCACTAAAAGGAACATAACGATTGCCGAACCATATCCCTTGTCATTTAAAATAAATGAATGTTTATAGAATAAATAGGCTAATGATTGTGATTTAAACATGGCGGTACTATTAGGAGTAATCATCATAAAAATAACATCAAATACTTGGAAAGCATTGATAACTGTTGTTACAACTACAAAAAATAATGTTGGTGTAACTAATGGTAACGTAATGTTGAAAAACTGCTGGATTGGACTAGCACCATCAATTTCCGCTGCTTCATAATAATCTTTAGGAATTTCTTATAAGCCGGCTAGTAATAACACCATGTTATAACCAATAGCACTCCAAACTCCTACAATGATAATAGAATAAATCGCAATCGATGGATCCGTTAACCATGCTGGTCCATCGAGACCTATTTTAGCCAACATGTTATTAATCAGTCCATAATCATTATTGAACATCCAGCGCCAAATCATTGCGACTGCGGATGGTGCAGCAACGACTGGTAGAAAATAAATTGTCCGATAAATCGACAATCCTTTAACTTTTCTATTCATTAAAACTGCCACCAACAAGGATAATACAACAATACTAGGTATCGAAACCACTGCATAAATTAATGTGTTTAATAAAGACTGAAAAACTTCACCGTCTGCAAACATTTTTTGGTAATTTCTTAATCCGACCCATTCAGTATCACCGAACCCTACCGTTTTTTGAAAACTTAAAATTGCTGTTTGAATTGCTGGCCATATATTTAATAAAATTAATCCTAATGCCGTTGGAAAAATAAAAATATAGCCTCATATCACTTGATCTTTACGATATTTTCCAAAAATTCGATTTTTCATAATATCCCCCTTTTTGGTATTCATCCATTAATATACAGACGAAATAGAATCCTTTCGCCTGTATATTGTATAATTAACTAATTTAATTTCCGCTCAATATCGCATTGACTTCTTTTTCAATTTGAGCGGTTCCATCTTCAACAGTTACTTCACCAGACAGAATACGGTTAATAATTTGAACTTCTGCTTGTTCAGCTCGTAATCCATCTTTATTGTATGGACGAGGGACTCCATACTCCAACATTTTTCCAAAAGCACTCAAATCAATTGTATCTGAAGAAGCAGCCCACTCGTCTTCAAAGCCTTTTAGTGCTGGGATTGATGCCCCCGTTTCCGCTTGGATTTTATTGGCGTCCTCACTAGCTAAAAATGCCATTAGTTTTTTCACTTCTTCTGGGTATTTTGTATTCGCACTGGCAGCCCAACCAAGTCCATTTGTAATTGTTGCATTAACTTTTCCCTTAGGTAACACGGCAGAAGCAACATTTTCAACTAGATAGTCATTTTTCAAAAATCCCGGTGCAAACCAGTTTCCTTCAATCATCATTGCTAATCTACCTGATTGAAAACGACTTAACTTATCAGGATCTTGTAATTCTGTAATTGTTGGTGAAGCATGATCAACAAGTGCAATATCTCGATAAAAAGCTAAAGCTTCTTGTGCTTCTGGGGTATTCAAACCTGATTTTGTATTGTCATCGGCAAATACTTCTCCCCCATTTTGATAAATAAATGGCCAGTAGCCAGTCTCTGTTCCAATATGTGATGCAAAACCATAGATGCCTTTTGATTCATCTGTTAAATCAATTGCAGCTTGTCTGAGTGTTTCCCATGTCCATGTTTCATCTGGATAATCGACACCTGCATTATCAAATAATTCTTTGTTGTACCATAGCCCCACTACAGAAGCATCTTTAGGGATTGCGTATAGTTCGTCTTCAAGCGTATAGAAATCAGCAATTCCTTCAGTAAAGTTTCCCATGTCAATATCATTTTCTTTGATAACATCATCAAGTCCCATCAAAGCATTCTGTGACATATATTTATAGGATTCGCTAGAGTGCATGGTTACTACATCTGGCATATTACCTCCCGTTGTTGCAGCTTCTAATTTAACCCAATATTGATCCCAAGGCGTTGTCTCCATTTCTACTTTGATATCAGGATTTTGTTTTTCAAATTCATCTAACATTTTTCTTAGTCCTGGAGCTTGGTCAGTATCCCAACTCGCATAGCTTAAAGTTACTTGCCCGTCTTTAGAATTACTATCTCCCCCACCACATGCTGCGAGTAATGTCCCAGTTAAAACAGCTATCCCTGTTAAAGCTATTTTTTTGAAATGTTTCATCTTAATTCCTCCTGTTTTGAATGCGTTTTCTTTTTGTTAACAACACCATAACTGTTTACTTAATGTTTTGTCGAGATTTTTTACTAAAAATATTAGTAAACAAAAAAGTAAACACCCTTTTTTGGATGTTTACTTTTTAATCGATATTTTTTTCACTTTCTCTAACAATAATATTATTAGAAACAATCACTTTGATCGAAACATTTCTAACTTCTTTTATTCGTTCATTAACCATGCGAACTGCTAGTTTTCCAATTTCTTCTGTATTCACATTCACCGTATTTAATGCAGGTGTTAAAAATTCAGCAACTTCAATATTATCAAAACTCACAATCGAAATATCTTCTGGAATATGTAGACCATTTTTTTGAAGTGAACGATAAACCCCCACAGCAATAGGATCATTTCCTACCATGATAGCAGTCGGCAACTTATCTTTAGCATGTTTTTTCAAAAGTAAATCTGCTGCCTGCATTCCGTCAAGTGTGGTCCAGCCTTCTAAATAAATTTGACTATATTTTTCTAATCCTTTTTGTTTCATCCACGTCTCATAGGCTATTTTTCGATAATCATCATCTGACACGTGTTTATTTCCTTGGCTATCTAAACGAACACGTCCTCCTCCGATAAACGCAATGTTTCGGTGTCCTTTTTTATACAATCGATCTAAATGCTGATTCGTTGCTTTTGTTAAATCAGTATAAACTGCATCTACTTCAGCTTCAATACTAGGGTCATCAATCACTACGACATTCGAATTAATTGCTGATACTTCTTCAATCACAGAAGATAGCACCTGCCCAATAATCAACACACCTTGACATTTTAGCAAATCGTCTTGCTCCAACGGTGTTTCTGACAAACGAATAATTTTCTTCAAATTGACTTTGCTTTGTTCTGCTTCGACTTGAATCCCTCTGCGAATCGTTCGAAAATAGGGATCTTCCAACTCATCTACTTCAGAAACTGTCGTTATTAATGCAATATTTGTTAAATTTTTTGCAACGGGACTTTTTTTGACATAATGATAAAAATTAACCGATTCTGCAATCTTTCGTTTGGTTTCATCGGTTACTGAAAGTGTCGGATCCTCATTTAGCACGCGCGATACTGTTGCAATGGACACACCCGCCCGTTTTGCAACATCCCTAATTCCTACCATAATAGCTCCTCTTTTCATATTTGAAAGTGTTTACTAAAATATAATCATACATTTTGAAAATAAGCAAATTTCGTTAAAAATAGGCACTGTAATCATAATTAAAAACAAGAAAAAATATCCGAACAATTTAGAGTAAATAATGCTAATTCTAGTGAATTTGCGACGAGGAACTGCTAGATCACAGTTCATTCTCTCTATCGTTCGGATATTTTATTGTTAACTATACTTATTTCACAGAGCTTTTTTATTTGATTTTGTGAACAGAGTCTCGAGGGTTCTGTTGCAAAGTTTTAAATCTACTATCAAATAAGGTAGAATAATAGAAAAAGATAGCAGGAGGAATGACGATGAATCATTTTAAAGGAAAGCAATTTCAGCAGGATGTGATTATTGTAGCCGTGGGCTACTATCTTCGTTATAACCTTAGCTATCGTGAAGTTCAAGAAATCTTATATGATCGTGGCATTAACGTTTCTCATACAACGATTTATCGTTGGGTGCAAGAGTACAGCAAAGTCCTCTATTATCTTTGGAAAAAGAAAAATAAAAAATCCTTCTATTCATGGAAAATGGATGAAACGTACATCAAAATTAAAGGAAAATGGCATTATTTGTATCGAGCCATCGATGCAGATGGTTTAACCTTGGATATTTGGTTACGTAAAAAACGGGACACACAAGCAGCCTATGCTTTTCTTAAGCGGTTAGTGAAGCAGTTTGATGAACCGAAGGTTGTAGTCACAGATAAAGCCCCCTCTATTACAAGTGCCTTTAAGAAACTAAAAGAATACGGCTTTTATCAAGGGACAGAACATCGTACCATTAAATACCTGAATAATTTGATTGAACAAGACCTTCGTCCAGTAAAGAGACGCAATAAATTCTATCGAAGTTTACGCACTGCCTCTACCACGATTAAAGGCATGGAAGCCATCCGAGGATTATATAAGAAAACCCGAAAAGAAGGCACTCTCTTCGGGTTTTCGGTCTGTACTGAAATCAAGGTATTATTGGGAATCCCAGCTTAAATCATAGATACCGTAAGGGATTTTATTCTTTATTTAAAACTTTGCAACAGAACCACATTTCTTGTTGGATTCTTTCTGTTTTTTTCATATTCTCCTCCAAAGGTGTCATGAAATGAAACCATTAACTGTTACAGTTAGTTTATCATAGAAAAAAGGAGAATTGATTATGGCATCCATCGATGTAGCACTTTTTTTGACCTTAGAAGGAAAAGGAACAGAAGCACTGGCTTTCTATCAGGATATTTTTGATGGAAAACTATTATTTAAAATGACGTTCCAAGAATTTAAAACCCAATTGGCTCCCGATACTGTGATTGAAACTGGCACCGAGCATTGGCTTTCCCACGCAGTACTGCAAATAGGCCAGACGCAAATGCAGTTGACAGATCAACCCATTGATCCTAGGATTCCTTGCCAGCAAGGAAATACCTTGTCATTGAGTGTCATTACGGATACGATCGAAAAAGCACAAACCATTTACGAGAAATTGAGCCAACACCAATTGAGCAAGATCTATCAGTCTCCTATTCAAAATGAATTTGCGGACTTCTACGCCATCTTGCAAGATCCGTTTGGTCTGGTCATTCAAATCACCAAAGAAAAAACACTTTCTGATGAGTAGGAGGAAAATCAATGCGTCAGTATCAAACAAAAGCAGAATTGATCCAAACCATTCAAGACACGTTTCAAAAATACATCACCGAATTTGAAGAGATTCCAGAAGAATGGAGACACCAGCACCATGATGAGGTAGATAAAAGTCCCTCTGAAAATTTGTCTTATCAACTAGGGTGGCTCCATCTTCTATTAGACTGGGAAGCCCAAGAAAAAAACGGCGTTGCTGTGCAAACACCAGCAGCAGGCTATAAGTGGAATCAGTTAGGTGCACTTTATGATCAATTTTATCAGCGCTATGGGCAGCTTTCCCTAAAAGAACAACAACAGCAGTTGACCCAACTGGTGGAGGAACTATGCCAATGGATCAGCACACTATCAGATACCGAACTGTTTGAGCCCGGACAGAGAAAGTGGGCTACAACCAAAGCACAATGGCCCCTGTATAAATGGATCCACATTAATTCAGTGGCGCCATTCACTAATTTCCGAACAAAAATCAGAAAATGGAAACGATTGGTGATGGCCTAAAATGCGGCAATCAGAGAAATTGATGACTGCATTATTGAAGATGCACCATATAGCTGGCCCCACTAAGATTCAAACGGAGAGACAAAACAGCGTATATGAAGGCATGACTTTCGTTGTTGGAAACACGACTTTTCGTAGCCGTCTGGCGAAGAAAACACCAAAGAAAAAAGGCTATTTCACTGCATTGTGGGAGCACCCTCATGAAAAGAATCAAGCTTATTCATTAAGCGGCTATCCAGACAAACTAATGATTACTGTCCTTGATGGCAAGCAAAAAGGTCAATTTGTCTTCCCGTCTTCTGTTCTTGTCGCCAACGGCATCATCAAAACAGAAACAACCGCAGGGAAAATGGCTTTTCGCGTGTATCCACCATGGGTGCAGGACTTAAATCCTACCGCATCCCGAACACAAAACTGGCAAACGCCTTATTTCCTCGATTTATCTGAACCTCTCAAGCAGACTGAAACCCTAGAAAAGTTTTACTTTCAATGAAAAAGGCTTAGAAGATGTCTGCGCTTCTGAGCTTTTTTCTCTCATCCCGTCTCTAATTTCCTTTATTAGCAAAAATCTCATTTTCCCTTTGACAGATTCCAAACTATTTTGTACACTAGATAAAACAATTTAAATATTCTGAAAATTTAGACAAAGGAAGTGATTGAATGACTGTTAGTAGAAGAGAGGCAATTATTTTATTATTATAGTCGGGACTGTTTGAGTATTTTATTCAAAGAGTCCCTATTCACATTGCACCAGAAGAACAGAGAATCTTCTTGGGTGGAATGTTTTTTTATACCCTTTTTAAAGCTTTGCTTGTTGAAAACTTTTGCTGTAGCTGTGTTGATTTTCTATTGATTCCTCTGATCCGCAGCATCTCAGGTGTTGGAAACGGTGATAGGATTGCTAGTCCCTTTACGTCAAGATGGAAGGAAAGTCTTAATGAATACAATAAATTCGATTGCCAAATTTGTGAATAAATACCTGATTTATCTCATGGTCCTTTTGATGCTGATCTCCTACCTGTTTCCCCAACCATTTTTGTGGATACCTACGCGCACAACAACGTTACTAAGCATCATCATGTTTTGTATGGGAATGACGTTAAATGTCACTGCTTTTAAAATGGTGGTGATTCAGCCAAAAGCGTTTCTTTTAGGTTTATTGATCCAATTTACCATCAGCCCGCTTGTTGCCTATGGATTGGCACAGCTTTTCGGGTTATCCTCCGGACTGATTATCGGTTTTGTCTTGCTGGGTTCTGTTTCAGGAGGAACCGCCAGCAACGTGATGACCTTCATCGGCAAGGGAGATGTCGCATTGACGGTCTCTTTGACCACTGTCTCCACACTAATGGCAACAGTGGTGACCCCTTTGCTTGTCTATCTTTTAGCTGGACAGTATACAGAAATTTCATTTTTCGCCATGCTTTTGTCGGTTTTGCAGATGGTACTACTGCCGATTCTTTTAGGGATCATCGTCCATACGCTTATTGCCAACTATATTGATGCGTGGATGCAAGCTTTTGTTTTAGTCTCTTCCGTCAGCATCCTTTTGATCGTTGCAGGAACTGTGGCGAAAAACGGGTCAGTGATCGTTCAGTCTGGAATAATCGTCATCTTCCTTGTCTTGTTGCATAATCTTATCGGTTACGGTGCAGGCTATTGTATCAGCCGCTTACTAGGTGTCAGTGCCCAACAGGCCAAGTCGATCATGTTCCAATTAGGAATGAAAAATACCGGATTAGCCATCTCCTTAGCGAATGCTCATTTCGCCACGATCGCTGCTGCCGTTACTCCAGCTGCTGTTGGCATGATCATTCATCAAATCACAGGACCAATATTAGCGAATATCGTCGCAAAGAAAGAAGGAAAACAATATGAGTCAAAGTATCTTTTTGCCAAATTATACGATCGGAACAGACGCTTACGAAAAAGTAAATGATATCGTTAAAAGTTATGGGACAAAAGCTGTTCTGATTGGTGGAAAAACAGCACTAGCGAAAGCAGAGCACAAAATCAAGTCTGCCTTGACACAAGACGTATTCGTCATTGACAGCCTATGGTATGGTGGAAATTCTACCTATGAAAATGTTTCACGCTTACTGCAGGAAGAAAGTGTCCAAGCAGCGGAGATCTTATTTGCCGTCGGTGGCGGGCGTGTGTGTGATACCGTCAAAGTCGTGGGTGAGAAATTAGCCAAGCCCGTCTTCACATTTCCGACGATTGGCTCAAATTGTTCTCCCGTTACAGCCGTATGTGTGATCTACACCGAAGCAGGCGAAATGCATGGCTTGTTCTTTCCTTCAAAACCGCCGGTCCATGCCTTTATTGATACAGCCATTATCGCCGCAGCGCCGGATAGTTACCTGTGGGCCGGCATCGGTGACGCCTTATCGAAAGAAATCGAAGCCACTTTTTCTTCCAGAGGGGATCAATTGGATCATACCGATGCATTAGGCATTCAGATCAGCAAAATGTGCACGGAGCGCTTATTGACCTACGGCACGCAAGCGTTGAAAGACAGTGCCGCCAATCGCCCCTCGGATGCCATCCAACAAGTCGTCTCAGATATCATCGTGACCACCGGGTTAGTATCTGTCTTAGTCATCAATGACTACAATTCTGCCATGGCCCATTCGTTCTATTATGGTACGACTGTTCTGGAAAAAATGGAGAATTATCTGCATGGGGCTTCTGTCAGCTACGGCGTTCTAGCATTGTTGATGATGGATCAGCAAACCGAACTCTTTCAACGAGTCTATGCTTTTATGAAAGAAAACAAGCTGCCCGTCTGTTTGGCTGACATGCACCTCAATGCCCAATCGGACTTGGAAGCCATCTTAGATAAAGCCATGACCACCAACGACATTGTTCATGTACCCTATCCCATCACTCGCGAGATGTTCCAGCAAGCCATTCTTGCTGTAGAAGCCTATCATGCCAAACAAGAAAAGCAGCAGTACACTACTATTGGATAAATACCACGAATAAACCAAGAATCTTTCTACCAACAAAGTAAGCAAAAAAGAGCAGCTCGAGTTAACTCGAGCTGCTCTTTTTCTATTACGGCTTATCAATTAGCTAAGGAATTCGTTCAATTTCAACTAATCGTGGTCTTATCGGCTGAACAATCGTTGCGCCATTCTACTACCTTTTGGAAATAGTCATTTGTTATGAGAGAGAAACGACTGACCAATTACTTTGGCGGATGATCGCCGATAGTGATAGCATCTCTCCTTTCTCAATGAGTCGTTTTGTCCAGTGATTGGATCACTTCTCTAAGTTGGCTGCAGGATTGGGCAAATTTTTGCTGCTCGGCTGGGTCGATATTCAGCTCAATGATTTCCCGCACCCCTCCTTGGTCAACCACCGAAGGGACACCTGTAAATAGATCCTTTTCGCCGTATTCCCCATCGAGATAGGCAGAGACGGGCAATACTGCTTGCTCATTGTTCAAGATTGCTCGAACGATTCTGGCAACACTCATACCAATCCCATAGAAAGTAGCTTTTTTGCGATTGATGATCTCATAGGCACTATTTTTCACCCGATCAGAAATGGTTGTCAAGTCTTCGACAGTCAACCGGTTGTTTTTGACAATGAACTCTAATAGTGGTTTTCCCCCTACAGTTGTATGAGACCAGACAGCTACCTCGGAATCCCCATGTTCACCAATGATGTAGCCATGGATACTTCGGGGATCAATCTGCAATTTTGCTGCTAGCTCTTTCCGGAATCTCGTTGTATCAAGAGTTGTCCCAGTTCCAACGACACGGTTGCTTGGTAGACCTGACGCTTGCCAAGCCACGTGCGTCAATACATCCACAGGGTTAGAAGCAATGACTAAAATCCCATCGAAACCTGACCCCATCACTTCTCTTACGACACTGGTCATGATCCCCGCGTTGACGTCGATTAGTTCCAACCGTGTTTGTCCTGGTTTTTGATTGACACCGGCTGTGATTACAACGATATCTGCATCCTGACAATCAGTATAGTCTCCAGCCCAAACTTTAATATTTCCCTGTGCCCATGACATGCCGTCTAATAAGTCTAGTGCTTCTCCTTCCGCCTTTTCACGATTCACATCGATCAAAACCAATTCATTGATCAGTCCTTGGTTGATCATTGAGTAGGCAATACTTGTCCCGACAAATCCCGTACCAACGACCACAACTTTTCTACTTGTATTTCTCATATGAACCCACATCCTTTTCTATTATTAGAAACCATAGGCATTTCATCTTATCCAACAACGTCCTTGTCAATAACTACCTTTCACCTGCACGAACTGCTTAGAATTCCTGATGTGCAACTAAATGCCTTGTCTGACGATACAAATGAACGAAATACTTCAGCAACACGTAACAAACCATTGCGATAGCTAATACTGTTTCAATTATACTCAATAACTCAGTTGTACCAAACAAAATGGGACGATCTATAAAGAATTGCGAAGATTTGAACATCGCCGTTGCTGAAATGACTAATGGGAATGTGAAAGCCGCATAACTTGGATAAAAGCCGACTTCCAGCATTTTTTTCATGTAAAATACCACGCAGAAATAAATTGCTTGTGACAATACCAGCATCAAGGCTACAAATAAAGCCGATCCTTCTTTAAAGACTGACAGATAGCCCGCCAAACAAAGGGACCCTGGGGCAGTCAAAATTGTGATCAAAGGTACTGCTGAAGCTTCTGTCATCTTTTGGAACATAATTCGTTTTAGAATCACTGGTAGTAGAGCAAAATATAGAACCAGTGCAATCCATACAACGATTTCCCCAAGCTCTTTGATAAAGACTGCTGATGTATTTGGAATCACTCCAATGCCGACAAAAGTAATAAACCAGCTTGGATACACATATTCCAACGTAATGTCGACAGGTAAAATATGAACGACAACAAAATAAGTCATGAGACCCAAATGCAACCCGATTGATGTCAGCCATAGCAAGTCATTCATCAGTAAATTAGGAAATACTCGCTCCAACACTACCGAGATCACCATCAAAGACATGGTAAAAGTAGGTGCAACAGAAGCGATGATCGGATTTTTCAAATCCGCTAATGTGTTTTTAAATGTGAAAAACAGCTTAAGAAGGAACAATCCCATAATCAAAATACCAATCAAACAAAAGATATTGCCGATTGCTTCGAACCCTTCGGCAAACAATAAATTTCCTAACGAAACCGTTCCTAAAATCAACCCACAAATAGGTATCGGAATTGCATTCAAAAAATTTTTTAGTGATTGATTCATTGATCCATCCTTTCTGAACGATTAAAAATTTCTATCGTACTTGTGTTATCTTTTGTAGTCATCTATAATATAACCACGAATTAACTATTTGTAAAATAACGATTTTATATATCCGTTATAAATTATATTAATAGAAAAAGGTGGGATTCTTTTGTTTGAACTATTAAAAACATTCGTTGTCGTTTATGAAACTAGGAATTTTAGTGTTGCCGCCAAACAAATGTTTAAGACCCAGCCAACCATCTCCGTCCAAATTCAAAAATTGGAGACCGAGTTAGGGTTCAAACTCTTTGAACGCAAAGGAAAACAATTGATTCTACCCACGAAACAAGCAGAATTCTTGTACCCTAAAGTGGTGGATTCGTTAAATTCGTTAGCTAGTGTCTTTGCACAAGCTAAAAATGCCAAAAATTTCAAGACGGACTGCGTATTGGCTTGCTCCAATACAACTGGTGTTCACCTACTCCCAACGATCATGGGCCAGCTGATCGAACACTTTCCATTCATTGCTTTCGAAATCAAAATCATGAATTCTCAGGAAGTCATTGATGCCGTGGAAGCCAACAAAGCCCATATCGGACTGATCGAAAAAGCCATCGTCTCTCCTTTGATCCAAAAAGAGTTCGTCTATAAAGACGAACTTGTTCTAGCAGGAGATATTGATTCCGATTTCTGGATCCTCAGAGAGAATGATTCCGGAATGTACTATATCAATGAAACGTATCTTTACTCGAATCATTTGAACCCGCAGATCATTAAAGCCAACAATAGCGAAATGATTCTAGCACTACTGGAGAATAACATCGGCAAGTCGATCATTTCCAAACTTGCCCTCACAGACACATTGAATTGGCAAGAACTAGCCCCAGAGTATCGCTACCGAGACCTGTTTATTATCCAGAACGTCCAAAGCCCCTACCCAGAAACAGCCGTAGTTTATGACGTGATCAAAGACTTACTGATCCAGCTTTCGGAAGAAACAGATGCCTAAGAAAACAACACAAAAAGCAGCTCACCTACTGATGAGCTGCTTTTTATTCCTATCTCAAAATTATCTGAAAAAATGTTTTTATTAGGGTGATTAGCAAGGTTGACAATTATAGATTTCAGCTACAAAACTTAACGTTTTTTTGTCTCTTAAGCATTGGATAATGACCGGTACACCCTACCAAACAGCAAGAGATAATGAAGCGTTTCAATGATCTGTAAAAATAGCAAGAAGATTTCCTGAATGATTAATCAACTACATTGCCGACAAATTAACTAACACTTACTTGCTCATTTTATCTTGTTTTTACTTTACTTATTGGAAGAACTTGCATGTCTATTATGACTAATTGGAGCAGTTCTTGTATGGATTTTTATTACTGGAAAAAACACTCTTCCTCTATCTTCTATCCCCTACCAACACTTGCCATCGTTCATTCGTCTTCAACCAAGAAAAGGTTTCTTCATCACTAAACATGCGGAATAAATTCTCGTAAAGTCCGTTAACGAAGTTGCTGTCGATTTCCTTAAATGTCATGTGTTCATACAACGTTGAGTGGGTGAAATCATTGGTTTTAGCAACACTGGCGAGGATTTTCTCCATTGTTTCAACCGTTCTCTCCGCGTCTTTTTCTGCGATGGCTAAGTCAAGATCACTGGATACCTCGTGATATTCCCCCATTTCAAATAATTTTGCTAATTCTGACTGTTTCTTTATTAGCAAATGTGCCTTTGCATTATTCTCATCCTTCATAGCCAAAAGATATAATTGTTGGAATACCATACTCATCCTTTGATAACTTGAAAACAGCAGCTCCTCATATGCTTGATAGGCTTCCGCTACTCGTCCGGTCTTACTGTAAAGATAGGCTTGTTTGATTTTTCTCTCTGGGTTCTGATTGGAAAAATAATGGAGGTAGCTTTCTGCTTTCTCGTACGCTTCTTTTCGTACGTAAAATCCAAACAAAGAATCGGCTGCTCGATTTCTGGTATCTTCATCCCGACTTTCTAACGCCCGTTCGTACCAACGATGAATGTGCTTCTGGTATGTTTCTTTAGCGGGAACAGCTTGTTCCAATAGCTGCACATCTAAAAGCAGTGCTACTTGGCCAATCAATTGTTCACAATTTGGGTAGGTATCCAAAATTTCTTTGGCCCAGCGAAATACATCTTCAAAAGGTTGATTTTTAAGCTTATGATCCAGTTCACGAATGATCTGATTGATTTCGGTTACCGTGAGTTCTTTTTCAAATGAGAATAACGTATCAAGACTAATATCTAGTAAGCGTGCAATTGGCGCTAGCAACAAGATATCTGGATGTGAATGCCCCTTTTCCCACTTATTTACTGCTGGCGCTGTCACACCAAGGCGCTTGGCTAACTCTTCCTGTGTTAATCCTTTTTTCTTCCGGTACTGGCGAATCACTTCCCTCATCTCCATCGCTGTGGTCTCCTTTTCGGTTGATAGTGGTAACTGCTTTGATCATAACAAGAATCGGAACACGCAACAATTGATTAAATGATTCTATTTTCTAAAAAAAATTAACCAGTGGTTAGGTTACAAAGAGCAATCAAAGCGGACACAGAAAACTTGTCCCTTAGTTGTTTTTGTAGCAATCTTGACGCAAAAAAGACACCCATCTCTGAGTGTCTTACCAATGACTGATTCCCAATCTAGTAAACAGTCTTTATGCTTCACTTATTTGACGATTTTCTTGACCATGTCGAATAATGTTTTCACATCTTCTGGTCGCGTATCGCCAGTTTCTTTGTCAATAATCGAACTGTAAATATGCGGAATCACTTTTTTAACGCCTGCATCAATGGCGATTTGCAGAATTTCTTCGAAGTTTTCCAGATCAATTCCTCCGGTTGGTTCTAAATAAAAATCATATTTGGCGCAAGCTTCCGCAACTGCTTTGAATTCTTCTTTGTGCGCTAACCCTTTCATTGGGAAGTATTTAATGGAACTTCCACCCATGTCTTGCAGCATTTTAATGGCGGTCTCGATGGGGACCTCTGCCGCCGGTGCTTGTGAACTTAAAGGTCCAGTGGCAATATTGACGTACCCTACCTTGCCTGTTGGTGAAACCAATCCATTGATGACTGTATCGTTTTGTCCCAATAAAGCACGGGAAGTTCCTACACCAGTGAATACTTGGTTGACATGTTGCGGTTGTAAAGTACCAGATAGACGGGAAACCATCTGACTTTGGTTGGGATCTCCGGCGCCCAACCCAACGGACAATGCATTATCCGTTGCCGCTTGATATTTTTTCATGTCTTCGATCGCTGCTTCATCGCTAGTATAGTTTTTTGATAACACACCTAGTACGACATGTCCTGCTGCTGCTTCATAACAAGCCTTCGCATTTTCAACTGAATGAGCCAATACATTTAAACATACGCGATCTTTATAATAATTTGGAATAACTGACAATTTAAAAGCCTCCTACATGATTTCTTTTAAGCGTTTAATGATTTTTTCCATTTCGTTTTGGTTGACCGAGCGAATATCAAACTCAATAATTCCATTATTTGCTTGATATTCACGTGTGTAGACTGCTGGGTTTTGTGCCTTTAGTTCTTCAATGACTTCTTTCGCAGATTTCTTGCCAGCAACCGTGACACTTGCGCGATAAATATCTCTCCCGGCGCCATCTTGAACAATTTTCGCTGATAAATCAGGAAGTTGATTGATCGCCGCCACGAAAGGTGCCAATCGTTGTTTCATGGACTCACCGGATTCACTGCCATTTTGCAGGTAATCTTCTACTGCTTGTGTAAAGCCTAAAATATTGTCTTTGCCGATTTTCATTGCCCGACCGATCCCTTTAGACTGTAGACGAATCCATTGAATGTATTCCTTTTTCCCTATGACCAGACCGGCACTCGGACCTTCGATTGCTTTGGCGCCAGAATAGATAACAAGGTCGGCACCCATTTCACTGTATTTGAACAAGTCTTCTTCCGCGGCTGCGTCAACGATCAATGGCAAGTGATGGGCTTTGGCAACTTCTACCATCTCCGACACCGTTAGCATACTTTTCTGCACGGTATGATGGCTTTTAATATATAGAAGTGCGGCTGTTTCTTCCGTGATCATCCTAGCGACATGCGCCGGTGTACACATATTTGCATATCCCGCTTCGACGACTTGTCCACCCCCTTGAGCAACCATTACTTCAACCGGTGTGCCGTAGTCTACATTGTGACCCTTAGGTACGACGATCTCCCGTCTCGTGATTTTTTCCGTGTAGGGATGATAAACATGGTACAGGTCGCCTTGACCAATCAAAGCCGCGACAGATTGGGCAATCCCTGCTGAAGCAGAAGAAACGATCTGCGCATCTTCCACCTTCAATAACTGAGAAAGGTAGGCGCCAGTTTTCACAGCCAGATCACTCATTTCAAAAAAATGTTCGCCGCCAAATCGTTGTGCGGCTAGCACATTTTCAGATACTTTCGAGACACCGAGTATCGTCATTTTTCCCGAGGCATTGATGACTTCCTTTAAAGCAAACTTTTCATAGCTAATTGTCATAAATGACGCCTCCAATAATTGTTTGGACTGGAACAATTTGTTCTTTCGCTATCCGTGTAACCCCATTGGAATCTTTCAGTTCTTTTTCATTTTCGACAATCTCAAAGATCGTCAAATCGGCATCAAAACCAACAGTCAATTGACCTTTCTTCGCCAAGTGGAAATTTTTAGCAGGAACTGCGGTAACTTTCTCAATGATCTCTTCCCACGAGTAGCCTACTACTCTCAATTTTTCCAGCGTAGTAGCCAGATCAAAGACTGGCCCATTCGTACGATTGCGGATATAAATATCTGTACTGATCGAGTTTGCTTTGAGACCTGCTTTTAAAGCTGTTTCGGCAACGTGGAAATTAAAGCTGTCTGTTCCATGACCGATATCAAAGACAACGCCTTTTTTATACGCATCCCAAACAAAGTCTTTGATTTGATCCGTGGCTTGGTCTAAAATGCCGTTCGGTTTTCCATTAAAACAATGGGTCAATACGTCGCCTTTTTCCATTCTTGTCAATACTTCTTCTAATTCAGGAGGCGCGGAACCAATATGAACCATCAATGGCAAGTCATTGTTTTCTGATTGGATTTTTTTGGCTAACTCTAAGGGTGTGATGCCATTCTCTCCGACAACTGTTTTGCTCATTCTTGCCTTGATCCCTACAATAAATTCCGGAAGCTCTGCTAATGCAGATCTGACTAGATTTTCTTGGATTTTTGTTAGATCGGCAAGTTCATCTTGTTCGACGATCCCCCATTTAGAGATGTTCATTAGCGCATACACATTGGTTTTGACTGATTTCGTCAGTTGATAAAAATCGCGAATATTTTCTGCACCAGTAGTCCCTGCATCAATAACCGTTGTTACTCCCTTTTGGACCCCTATTTGATCGGGATAATCATAATACAGGTTCATCTTTTCATAACAGTGGACATGATCATCGATCCAACCGGCAGAGAGATAGGAATTGCCGGATAAATCAATCACTTCTCGTGCCGGCTCATTGATCTCTGAAGCAACTGCTTTGATTATGCCTTTTTCCAACGCAACTTCCACTTTGCTGCCATCGATTAATTTGCCATTTTTGATTAAAGTATCAAACATTTCATTGCCTTCTTTCTATTGAATTACCGCTGGGAAGATCGCACCTAAGATCATTGCGCCTAAAATAGCGCCACCGGCAATTGGTTTTTTCCAAGCATAAAAAGCCAACGCGCCTAATGTCGCCCCAATGCCAATGGGAATAGAGGCTGCACAAGCACTTAAAATGATCAATGGGCCTAAAAACCGGCCGGAGGAATTTCCGGCGCCCATCATAACATCTGCGCCAAAAGTTGAATTTGACTGATTGATGGTGAATTTCCGAATCAACACGATAATGCCGCCAACGATCAGACCCAAGACCAATCCGGTCAATAACGAGAGGGCAAAATTATCGATAGGCGCTGTTATTTTCATACTTAAGAGAATGGCTGGAACGCCAATTCCGATCCCAGTTAAAATCGAACCGCCTAAGTCCAAGATCCCTACCAAAGAGCCTTCTAAAATCCTAGCAAATAAGAAACTCGCCCCAAAAGCTGCCGCAGCCCCATAGGAACCGCCATCCAAGCCGGCTTTTAGCATCGCAACGATCGAAACTTCATTGAATGCACCGACGCCATACACGACATACATATGGGTTCCTGAGAATACAGCCGCTGACATGATTCCTACGATCAATGGGAAAGACCAGTCTGCAAACCAAAAACTCTTTTGCCGTTTTGCTTCTACTGCTTTTACCTGTTCTTCTGTCTCCATGATTTCCCTCCTATTTCACACTAAAGATGTTGTGCAAGTTATCAAGCCAATGAGGTACTTGAAGTTGGAAACTCTTGATCATTTCCATATCAAATCCACGGAAAAATCCGCTGAAAACAAAGAGTAAAACAATCGCAATCATCATACTCTTCGTGACCCGATTCCAACCACTCTCATCGACGCCTTTACCGATTAAGATTCCTAGAACAACGCCAGGAACCGCATTGCCCATGATCAGTTGCGCAATCCCGCCAAAAAGCGTCCCCCAGAAACCTGTTCGTTTCCCTGCATCTAAAGCCGCCAACCAGAAGATCACTGGCATCACGGTATTGATCAGAATCGTCGCTGCCGGTACCAACACGGAAACAGCGGTTACTTGTAACGCCTCTGGAATCGCTGCAGCTGTCGTATTCAAGAAAGCGACTACTAACGCGCCAATAACAGCGCCAATGATCCCCATTTTTTTCGGATCATGCATTGTCTGGCTGACATCTTTGTTTTTGGCTAAGAGAGCCGCAGCTGCCCAGTTAGGCACGATGCGGTGGGTCACATCTTGCGTGAAAGCTCCAGCGCCAACTGAAGAAGCCCAAGCATTAAAGAAAAAACCTAATCCAAAGGAAAAATGGGAGGCAGCATCCCCCATGCAGGCATTCATCTCCCCTAATGTTCTAAAAGCTCCTAATCCTTGCGTACTGGGCGCATGAAACATACGAGCTGCTCCGACAGATGCAGAGAAACCGAGTAAGCCCCCGATGATGATCGATTTAGTTAAAATAATGACAAAATCCACGTTATTCCCTCCTCCTTATGATTCAAATCAAATTTTTTTCGTTACAAACGGTAAAACAATCCCATTGGGGTCTTCTGTGAGGTGTTGAGTGAAAGGTACGTCTGCCAAACGTATTTCTGTCACAGTTACCGTGACAGAAAGTTCGACTTCATAATTCACTCGTTGCCGGGGAAAAAAGAAGAATAGAAAGCGTTCTGTGTATTTGTTTTCGACCGCCTTCAACACCTCCACATTGACTGGTTCGATGCGCAATAATACTTTCGCCGATGCCATTAGTTTGTTTTGGATCTCTGCGAGTGCTGACGCAAAGGCATGTTGCTTAGTTTCTCCTTTACCGGAGACGATGACTTTTTGCTGAGTTGTCTTTTGAACGCTCATCTCGTATGCCCTCTTTCTATTTTCCGTGCTTTTTGATAAATTCTTCCGTCAACCGTTTCCCTAATTCCTCTTGATCCATAAAACCGAAACCTAGCACGGTTTTCCCATCTTTGATGGCGGTGATCCCTTCTTCAATCGAACGCATCCCATGACGTTCTGGATACCCATATTTATTTGCGGCTGTTAAGGCTCCAGCCCCACCGCTCCCGCAAAAAGAAATTCCCATATCGGCATTCTCTTGTTGCATGACATCACCTAAACGCATATCTGCGCCCATTCCCGGAACAACAACTGCCTTGCCGCCAGCTGCTTCTACACCTTTAGCTACGTTTTGTCCTTTTCCCATACGATCTGCAATAACTACTGTAATCATGATTGTTTCCTCCCAAATATTAATTATTTTTTGCTGTTTCAAAATGAATCGATAAAACATAGATCTCATCTTCACTTAAATGACCAATCGTTCGAACGACCTCGTCGGAAATCGCAATGGCTTCTTTGGATACTTCTCGGAACAATTCCCGATCAACAGCGGGAATCTTTTCTCCTTTTTGAGAGCGTTTCAGCATCTCATTCAAGTGATTGATCAGAATCGTCCACTGAAGTTCAGTAGGTTCAATGGCATATTCCGCAAGTCGCTCTTCGACTAAAGCAATCACTTGTTTTAATTTTTCCTGGTTTTGACTTTCCTCGATCATAGTTATCGCTTCTGCTGACAGTTTCACTAGCTTGACGCTCCTTCTTTTATATATGAAAATAATGCGCTGATTTCTGATTTGTTGATGCCTAAATTATTTTCAGCAAAAATTGCTTCAATTTCTCCTACCAACGCTTCTCGGTTCAAAATGATTTGGTCGACTTGGCTGCCTTCTGCTAAATATTGCTGATCAAAGGTGATGCGATGGACCATCAAGAAAACATGAAGCAAAAAGGCTTCTCGGTATTCTTGGATCAATTCAGACTCTAATGTGACAAGTAACTGTTCATAGATCGTATATGCCTTTAAAATCAGTTCCTTGCTGAAGTCTTCCAGAGTCCCCTTATTGATAGGTGCTTCATTGAGAACTAATTTGTGCCGCCTATCCTGACTTGTTGAAGCGAGGATTTTTTTGATCATCTGCTGGATGTTTTGCAGATCCTGCTCAGTCGGCAGTGGATGGACTTTGATGAAAGGCCGATCAATGCCATTGATCGGAAAAATACTAATGACCAGATCCGGATCCTTCGCGGCAATCACCTCTTGTGCATTTAAGACTGAAGCAAAAGCCACAATAGTAATATTGTTCAATTCTTCGTTGATCTTTTGCTTAATTAAACTCGTCACACCTAAACCCGTTGAACAAACGTAAACCGCTCGAACACTTCGCAAGTCTTCTTCTCTTTCGTAGGAAACCAGAAAGTGCAACGCAATGTAGGCAACAAAAGAATCATTGATCAAGAGTTTCTCGTTTATTTCTTGGAGTGCTGCTTGATTGATAGCAGCAAACAATTCAGGATATTTCTGTTTGATGTCCTCTTTAAACGGATTGTACTCATTGACAAAATTTTTCCTTCTTGAGAGACGCATAGACAAATGGGCGTAGAGATTCGTCAATAATTGAGGGTCTTGATAAAACGGAAAATTGATTTTCTTGCTTACCTTATAAATTATATTCTCTACCAATTTCATGACATCTTGCTGATGGATCGTATCAAAGGTATCACTATAAATATAGTCATACTCATCTTCAAATAATGGCAATTGATAGTAATCAAACACCTGCTGCATCACACGATACGAAAGATCATGTTTGTCTATTTCGTGTTCCCGGATCAATTGGTACCGTCCAATCGTGGATTCTTTGCGCAAGCGAACAGTGGCAATCGCTACACGGATCAGGATATTTAGTAGTTCCGCATAATTTAGTTTTTCCAGATTTTCAGATTCTAGTAAGTACCTCATCCGAATGATGACTTGATTAAAGACCTCCTGCAACGGTGTTGCCTTCGCAGAATACATTTCGAAGCATTCCGTTTCTCTGCCATTTAGCAATAAAGCCATTAATTTATAAATGTCATAGTCTGTAAACTCTTTTTGCAAAATCTCCTCGATCGTTAATCGTACTAGGCGTTCCTTGCCAGTGATCCAAAATCCCTTTCGTGTCTGGCGATTCAGAACTAAACCTTCTTTGAGAAAGTGATGTTCCAACTCATCTAAATCATTCATGATCGTATCTTTACTTACTTCTAGCGCATTGGCTAACTTTAGCGCCGTGATTGCTTCCTTGGTAACAAGAAGCATGATTAACAGGCGATTGATCCGTAAGCCTTGATCGGCAAACAGCTCCAGACGATTGACATCCATCAATTCGCTTTTTAGTTTGATTCGATCAGAATCACTCACACTTAGCCAAATACCCTGGCTCCGTTTGCTGTGCAGTTCTTGATTCCGCTCAATCAACCAATCACGGATATCATCCAGATCATATTTGATCGTTCGTACACTGACACTTTCTTTTTCAGCTAACTGTTTGATCGTTACCGGTTCTGTCATTTCTAACAAGTAAATCAAAAGTTGGCTTTCTCTTTTGGTAAGCTGCTGCATCGTTCTCGCTCCTTACACCGCTAAATATAAGCGTTTTCTTAACTAGTCACAATATGAAATGTTTGCACTTAACTTAGTGCAAATGATCGTAATTTAACAACTCATCAACTTATTCACAAGCTTATCCCCCCTTAAAACCGCAACTTGGGCCCATTAATTATTGCACTAAGTAGACCCTTTACAAAATTTCGATGCCATTTTTTCTGCTTTTTTTATTTTATGACATTAATCCAACTGGCAGATACCCTTTACCTCGATGTATCAGAAAACGATTCCCCGCATGACATCATTAAACAGCAAAAAACACTTTCCAACTTTTGGAAAGTGTCAGGAAATAAGATATGAACGTGTTCGTTTTCTTGATTGATTGTTATTTAATCTGGTAATTGTGCATCAATGAAACCGTTAGACATATCCATCTTGATTAACTTTGAACAGCTATTTATTGAATCAGGAGAAGAAACAGTTCAAGATCAATACACTTGAGAACCAATGAAAACCCACTAATGCTATGCCATTTGTCATTAAAACTACTTCCATTTGTACTCGCCTACTTCATTTCAAACTCTTTGCCGAATTTTATTAGATACATTTTTTCCAAAGTGTCCTCTAACAAATACAACTTCCTAGGGTAGATAAATGCATTCTTCCAGTCCCAATTCACCAAATCATACTTTCCAATGTCAGCCATCGCTCTTACTTCTTCAATCGATAAGTTCAATTCTTTTCTTAGTTCATCGATTTTTTGGATTTGTTTTTTTCTTCTGAGAGCCGTTGGTACATTTATCGAAGAAATGACCACCATAAACCCTAAGAAAGAGGTCCATTCATAATAAAAGTCAAATACCTTACATACAAATAACAGAAACAAGCCTAACAAGAAAAAAATAATCGAATACAACCAATCGATCTTTTCATTAGCTACCATCTTTTTCACGTTGATAGCCTCCCTCCTAATTACCTTCAAGACAAACAATAAAAAAAGAAAGCAACTCGCTTGATTTCAGCCGCTCCCAGCTATATTTTACTATGGTTCTGATTGACTGTTCGTTAAATATTTTTCACTATTCTTCTATTTTTTTCAACCTTAACCGCAACACAAGATACATCATACCTCCAAAAAAGCAACCTCCGGCAATGGAAGCAACGATTCTGGCTGGTGAAACGATGTATGGAAGGAAATCTTCTTCATCCAACATCTTACTAAGTACTCCATTCAATAAGTGAATCGCAATTGCAAAGTAGATACCCAGTCCAATTCCTTTAAGAATCGTCTTCTTCTTTTCTTTTGCCATCTCTTTGACTTCTACTTCGTTTTCTGTCAATTTTAAGCGTGCCGTGGCAAACAGAATATAACCGCAAACGATAAAGACTGTAAAGAATATATTACAGCCAATAAAAATCCATAACGCCAGCTCTGGTTTCTTAGATGCAAAAAGCGTTACCAGTAAATTAGCAACCAGCGTATACCCAAACATCAGCATAAACGCATTATTGCCAATATGTTCTACTTGGCTTTTTTTGTATTCGCTTAAGACACCAGAAATACCATAAAACCGCTTGATTATTTTTACTGCCAATCCTTCTTTAGCCTTCATCACTTTCTACCTCCCAAAACAAAGAATTTAAATCCGTTTGTAGTACTTTAGCAAGCTTAATACATAAATCAAGAGAAGGATTATACTTATTATTTTCAATCAAATTGATCGTTTGTCTTGCCACCCCAATCTCTTTAGCTAAAGCATTCTGAGATAAATTCATCTTCTGTCGAAATTCTCGGACTCTATTCATTCTTTTCTCCTATTTAGTCATATATATGTGACACAAGCGTACTACTTATCTCTTTTTCTGTCAAATATATATGACATATTACCAAGCTAGTGTAAACTCCCAGCAATCGATCTCACAAGCTTTGTAGAGAGTATAAAATTTATAATCCATATCAGCAAATCTAGGCTAGAAGTACGTAAAAAAGACCCTTCCAATGGAACAGACCATCATTACCTAAGATAACTATTCTAGTAGAATGGAATAAGCTTTGCATGTTCCACATTCTGTAACCAGCATCTTTCGTTGATGAGACGATACGCTAAAAACTTCTTTCTTAATCCTCTCATCATAGAACTCTTCTTTTTTCTCGAATCACTTTTTGCTATACTAATTGAACATATCGAAATTTTTATTGTTTATGGAGGAACCATGCAAAAATTTATTGGAAACAAAGCTTTTTACAGGACTGTTTTAACGATCGCCATTCCGATCATGATCCAAAATGCCATCACTAATTTTGTCGGTTTATTAGACAATTTAATGGTAGGACAAATCGGAACGGCCCAAATGTCTGGCGTGGCGATCGTTAACCAACTAATTTTCGTTTTTAACTTAAGTATCTTTGGCATTGTTTCTGCCGGTAGTATTTTTGGTACCCAATTTTATGGGAAAAAGGATTATCAAGGGATGCGAGATGCCTTTCGTTTCAAGCTAGCGGGCAATCTTTTGATTTGTTTGTTGGCGATGGGGCTGCTGTTCTTTTGCCAAGATTTTTTGATTCGCTTATATTTACACGGTACCGGTGACAGTGCAGAACTGACACTTGCTTTGACGTCTGCCAAAGAATTTCTAGTCATTCTTTTGTTTAGTCTGCCGTTTTTTGCTATTTCTCAAGCTTATGCCAGTTCTTTACGCGAAATGGGCAAAACCATGGTACCGATGTTTGCCAGCAGTATCGCTGTCGTCACGAACACAGCATTGAATTTCTTATTGATTTTTGGTTTGTTTTTCTTCCCCACTTTAGGGGTGCGAGGTGCCGCGATCTCCACATTGATTGCCCGCATCGTCGAATGTGCCATCACGATGTATTGGGTACATCGCCATGAGGAAGAGAATCCGTTTGCCATTCGGGTCTACCATCAATTCCATGTCCCATTGCATTTGGTGAAACAGATTCTGCGTAAAGGATCACCATTGATGGCAAATGAAATCCTTTGGGCGATCGGGCAGACAATGATTATTCAAGCTTATTCTGTTCGAGGACTATCAGTGATTGCTTCCTTGAACATCTCATCCACCGTCTCCAATTTGTTCAATATTGTCTATATGGCACTCGGCGGTGCCGTTGCGGTCATGGTAGGGCAACTTCTTGGAGCCGCTAAATTTGAAGAAGCCAAAGACAGCGCCCGGAAACTGCTTTTCTTTTCCGTCATGAGTTGTCTTGTACTTGGTCTTTTGATGATCCTAGTCGCACCATTCTTTCCAGAAATTTATCAAACCGAACTCGAAGTCAAACATCTGGCGAGTCAATTCATCAAAGTCGCCGCACTGTGTATGCCTATGTACGCCTTTAATCATGCCAGCTATTTTATTTTACGTTCAGGTGGGCAAACCTTGATCACCTTCTTATTTGACAGTGTCTTTACCTGGGTGATCGTCTTGCCTCTAGCCTTTGTATTAAGTACCCACACCAGTCTTTCGATTGTCTTAGTCTACTTGTTCTGCCAACTAGCAGAACTATTGAAGAGCGGGATTGGGTATCGTTTGATTCGATCCGATCTTTGGGTGAAGAATATTGTGCATTGAGGAAAAGTTTCAACATAGGGGATGAAAAAGATGGATAGTCTGGTGGAAATGAGTGATTTTTTATCCTAAAAATAAATAAGACATTCCTAAAACCGATTATGATTTTGGGAACGTCTTATTTATTAAGATTATATTTATTCTTTTGACCATTGAAAATATAGACATTTCATACAAAAACTGTTTTCAAAAAATGGTAGCTTTACTAAAAATGACTCCGCAAAATGATCATAGTAATTTTTTGCTATTATTGAAATAATTTTTTTCCAGTCCAACTTGAAATTTCGTAACTTTGTAAAGTTTTTGGAATCGTACTGTAATTCAAATAAGTAGCATTTTCGTACCAACCATCTGCCACTACAATAAAGTTTGCTTGTGCCCCATTCATAGTGCCCGATAATGCCCCTTGGGTAAATACCGTATGTCCTCCAATACTTCCGTTAGGTTTATAGTAAAAATAAGTAAATGCTACTGGATAACTCTGTGCAATTTTCGTTTGGATATCCGAAAACGAAGGAGACACTTTTCTCTGATATGTTAAACTAACACTTTTATCTTTTGCGTATTTTACTAGTGCTGGTCCAATTTGGTCAGGTTGTGTCCCTCCATAAGAGATTCCATTATTGGTTGAAGATACGGTAGTTCCTGAATAGTTCCACAATGAATTGTATGCCACCTTTAATTCCGAATCATTTCCAGAATTAAAGAATCTATAGGAAGAACTTATAGTTGCTAATGCATGTACTGCACAAGCGTATTTCCCAGTGGCTTTTTCAGATCTACTCTGGGATAGCGCATTAAACATTGCTAAATAATGTGCACTTGTCAAGTGTAAATTACTTGGATAATTACTAAATACCGCGCTTGCATGGTCATACTTTGTAGAACGAGAATTATATCTAGAAAAGTGTTCTATTTCCATTTCAGCAACAGGCTGTACTTCTTCTACATACTTTTCAAATTCATTTAGTGAAAAGTTCTCACCGTTGGTACTGATGACTGAATCTTTGTCTTCTACAACTAAATTATATTCAGTGGGAAAAGTCTCAATTAAATAAGATTCCTCAGTATTATCAACTTTCATTTGTGATTTATCTGCTAAAAATCATATAAACTTTTTGATCCAAGTTCTATAGAAAATTGAGCAATATAAGTACCTTCCATTCTTAAATCAATTATAACGTAACCGTGTGTCACACCCTCTTTAATAAAATCTACACTATAAGAAATAATTTTTTCTTCTGTATCATAAATGGGAATTATAGAAGAAACAACCAAATCTTCAGTTCCTTTAAATTCTTTTGCAAAGTTTAAAGCTAAATTGGCTAAGCTTTCATCAGTTATTTCAACAGCAGACTGTTCAGAATAATTTTCACTGATGTCTGCTTCTGAAATGGAAACTTCTTTTGCATTAGTACTCTTCTCTGTATATAGAAACACAAAACAACTTGTTACCATTACCCATAAAATTCTACTGATTTTCTTCATTTTTAACTACTCTCTTTGTTTGCCAACCAGCGCAACCATAGAACACAATGTATTATTCATTCCACTTAAAACCATATTCTATGACCAACATTTTTTCACTTCATTTACCTAGCATTTACAAATTTTATGACAGTTTAAAACATTCAGTAGAGCTTAATTGCTTC
>NZ_BCQE01000034.1 GCF_001544275.1 Enterococcus gallinarum NBRC 100675
AAAATACTTAACCAATGTATATGGACTATCTATTACTATCACAGCTATAATTTTCGCTGTTTTCCGATAAAATATAATTGCACTAATTATCATGAATTATCATTTTCTTGCCCCTTTTTTGCCCCTAATATTATTGTTCTAAAAAATAACACTTTCGGTTAATAAACGATTTTATTGTTGAAATGTTTTTTTCTTACAATATTTTCTGATACAATAAAAGAAAAAGTGAGGTAATAAAAAAATGAAAGTAGGTCTTAGAAAACCAAGTATTAAAAAAGGTTTGAAAGCTAGGACTACAGGTAAAGCAAAACGACAAATCAAAAAAGCTATCATACCAGGATATGGAAAAAAAGGGATGGGTTTTGCTAAATCACCGATAAAGTCAACGAAAGCAAAAATATATAGAAAAACTACGTTTAGTATATGGGACATTTTCAAATAGTTTTAGGGGGATAAATATGAAAAAGATTAGTATGGGAATTTTTACTGTATTTACCATTTTTTTACTTGCTGCTTGTGGTAATAAAGTTAAGACCGAGGATTTAAAAGCAAATGATTGGATAGCAGAAGCTTCAAACAAAGAGGAGCCGAATATGATTATATCTTTCTCTGATCATGTCATGTCCGTTTCGGTTGATACCAAAAGCATGAAGTCAAGCGCCAAAGATGAATGGGAAAAATTAGGAGAAGAATTTGCTAAACAAATTGTAGATCAACTAAATTATAAACTTGAATATTCTTTAGAAAAAAACACAATTAAAATTCAGGATACAGAAGATGATAACGCCTTTGTTTACTATACTGTTTCTAAAGAAAATGAGAACATAGTCTTGACGCCTGATGAAAAAAAGAATAATGATTCTTCTGACGCACAAAAACTTATCTTAAAACCCTATACTAAAAAGAAGAACATAGAATCAACTACCTCATCAACTAAAGAAACAACCTCATCATCAGAAGATGCAGCTACTAAATTAGATGATATAATTAAAACATTTACACAACAGTCACTAGTAGTTTACCGGCCTAGAGATATGACTAAAGAGGATTTCGGTATCGCTCCTATGTCGGCTAAAAGTGCAAAAATATTTTCTTTAATTGAAACCGATAACGAAGATGAGCAGCAAAACGCTCGCTTACTAACTTTTGATAATCTAGATGACTTAAAAGCGACTAAAAAATATTATGATGATCTTGGAAAAGATTCAGCAATGCTGTTCTCCTACACTGCTGTTAACGAAGATGAACTAGTATTGATGCAGTTTAATGGGCAACTACCGCAAGAATTGGTGGAAAAATATGCAAAGGCAGCTTCTTTGGAATTAACAGAATCACCATTTGAATCTACTACTGCAGAATCGCAAACTTACTCATCAGAAAATGAGACTATTTACTCAGAAGAAAGCGTCCAGCCTGTTGAAACACCTCAAAGCTCTCAAGAGAAAACTCCTGAAAGTAGTGTTCAAAGTCAGCCCGTCGAAGAATATACGACTGTGCAAGAAGGAGAGGGGCCTCCTCAGATAGCTGCACGTGTTGGAATATCCGTTGAAAAACTGTATGAGCTCAATGGCATGGATCCAAATAATTTTATGTTATATCCGGGCGATACATTACGAATTAAATAAAAATAACCGTGCATTAACACGGAAAAAAGATAGAAAGAAGATGAGTAAACATGTCAAAAAAGCCATCATCAAGACCTGTGTCACATCCTAAAAATGGAGAAAATAGGGGGCAACAAAATCCTACCCCAAACAAATTTGTAAAGAGTCCCCCGCCGCCACCTAAGAAAGATTAGATTGATAAAAAAGGAAATAATGTAATCTATTATCGAAGTCAATCAAGTGTCGAGTCGTATTTGGTTCTGGATCATTATCTTGCTCATTAAACATTTTTTCGACCTGTTCGTAGCTATATTGAGTTATTTCTCCTGGAGCAACTAGAGACACTTGATTTTTCTTTTCTATATCGGTTATCCACCCTTCAAGATAACCTTCCCCAAGTCTATTTTTATCAAAGTCAAATATATACACAAATGTCGAGACATTTCCTTTAGAAAAAAGCCGTTCTTTGGGTGTTTGATTATCTACTTTGGGCTTTTTTAGTATTTTCATTCTAAAAATATTTATTGATTCCTTTAACATTTTAGCAAGGAATGGGTATACAGAAAAGTTAAGAAGCATACTTATCAATACAGTTAACAATACTCCAAAAGAAAGTTGCCTTATAAAATCTGTTATTGCTAAACCTTCCTCAGGAAATGAGAAAAGTAAAAGGAAAAGGGCATAATTTATAATTGAAAAAAACAACACATACAGAATTTTTTCGTCTTTTTTCTCTTTATCTTGTCGAATAATTTCTAATTTCTCTAAAATAATAAAATTAATAAAACCTAATCCACCTGCTGATACAAAAGAAGTTAGTAACATATTGAATATTTTATATACACTTTCTGCATCCATTTTATTGTCTCCTTGCGTCCTAGATTGTATTAAATTCATTCAATTATAGCATATCTCTATGTATAAGCCCGCAAAAGCGGGCTATTTTTGTTTACCATGGCAATTTATTGTTGTTCAATGCTCTTTGCAATGCCCTAACCATATCGGATTGCGGACTGATAATACCATCAACTGTGGTCTTCAACGCACGTTGCATGGCTTTAATCATCTCTGTTCCACACAGTCCATCAATTGCCCCCTTATAAAATCCTTTGGCTTTCAATCGTTTTTGCCATGTACGAATCAGTGTGGATCCTTTTAGTGTATTATCGAATTGTGCGGCATAAAGGTTCTTGTTGCACGCCTGCCGGTATTGGTGGCTAATTTCATCATCTGGTGTGATACCTTCGTACTGCATCGCTTTATTGGCAGTACTTGGGCCAAACATGCCGTCTTCTGGGATTTTATTGGTACTTGGTTTTGCAGATGGGGTACTCGGCTTAGCTGCTGAATTAGAACCGCTAGTCTTGCCAAACACCGCATCTTTGAACCGTTCTAGCTCACTTGGTTTCGCTACCCATGGAGCTGGGCAGTTCTTGCCAGTAACATCATAATGTCGCCAAATCTTATTTCGAGTGATATTTGGATATTTTGCGATCAGTTCTTTGACAGCTTTAACAGTATTCTGGAATGTTTTTTCAGTGATATTTCCATTTCTATCCAAGCACATCTCCACGCCAATAGCACCATAATTAGCATTGCCAATTTGTGAATACAAAGGTTTGTAGATAGATCCATCTGAATTGTATCTAACCGTATCGTTTGCATGGTAAGCGACCTCATCTAATGGAATGATACAAATAGCTTCATTGTCATCTACAAACAAGTGAGCGGAAGCATAAACGCCATTCAGATTATTGAAGTAGTCTTTGTGATTGCGAGCGGTACCTCCGTTGTTAGCCGTGTAATGCATGATAATTCCTTTGATACCATAGTTCTTGATTCCTGGACGAGAAAACTTATTGATTCTGATATATTCATATTTGATGAAACTCATTTATATCATCCTTTCTAAATTAAAAAAGAGCAGCCAATTGGCTACTCCTTCTTGTCGGTAAATTCTTGGCCGTCACCGTAATCTGGATCATCTTTACTATCCAAAGATTGAGTTTCGGATTGTCCGTCACCATAATCGATTTTAATTTCCGTTACTTTAGGTTTTGGATTTTCGGTACTATCTTGTAACTTAGACAGTCTTTCTTTGACCCAATTTGGAATTGGCACACCTAATTGACCTAAGTTTTCCGTGATTGAAATTCCATAAACCGCGATATAGAAAAAGACGAATGCAGTAGCAAACGTCTCAAGGTTCATAATCTTTAAATACGGATAGGCAATAATTACCAAGCAGACCACCAGCATGTGTTTTACAATACCAAGCAATCCTTTTGTGCTATTAGCTTCCTTAACGAAAATGCCCTTGCACAATCCTGTAACAATATCACCTACTACTACCCATAAGAACAACTGGACATATCCATTTGTCAGCAACCCTCGAAATTCATTCAGTAACACTCCATTGTCAATAATCACCATATATACCACCTTTTCTATAATTTAAGCATAATTCTTTCATTCTAATTCCCCCCAAATGAACATATGCCACCTACTTTCCTAAAATATAATTCACAACACGACTAGCCCAAAAAGCAGACAACCGATGATGATTGTCCGCTAAAAAACAAATTTATTTGAGTATGCTTAATCCGTTTCGCTTGCTATTACTGCCCTTTGTACAACCAAATTCTCCAAAGTGAAAGCTGTGCCTTGAGTCACTACATTATTACTATTTCCTCTTTGAACCACTGCAACATAGTAGTTACCAGAAGTAGAAAGCGTGAAAGGTTTTAATGAATAAAAAACAGGCTTTCCAGTAATAAAACTATTATTTTGGATATCTATATCATGAGAATACACAGCGCTCATAGTTTCGTCATAAATAACGACAGCTAGGTTTCCCACGCCGTTTCCAAGGACTCTAGCAAATACGCTTAATCCAATAACATAATCAATACCTCCAATAAAGTATTCTTTAGATGTACGCATATACATGGATGGCGGTAGGCTTGTACTATTTTGATATAATCTCAATCTAAACTTATTTTCATAGTAGTCAAGTAAAACTGAGCCATCAATAGGTGACAAAGTGAAAAGCTCTTTTTCGAAAGGATGTTTGAAATACTTTCCCAAGGCATTTCCTGTTCCAAGAGTGACTTGATTACGCTTATATCTGCCATTTGCAACAAATTTATTGCCAGTAACATTCTCACGGTATAATATCTTTAGCGCTTCAATATTCATGCTCAAACTAAATTCATAATTTACCTTAACAAAATTACAATCGGCATAGTTTCCGCCAAATTGTACTGATTGTGGTAGGTAAAAGAAATTTATTAAGTAATAAGTTGAGCTTACTGCTTGCTCTGCAGAACCTATAAAACTATTATTTTTGATAGAAAAATTCTGGAAATCGTTAATCCCAAGAGTTGTATTTGATATTTGGATATAAGGATACGTTACCTCTTCACAACAAGATTCTAAATAATTGTTTTCGATAACCAAACTTCTTCCACCGACTCCATAAAACACTTGTCCTGACATGCCTTCGATTAAGCTGTCCGTTATACGAACGCTGTGCGACTGTAAACAACGCATAAAATGTTCTCTGTGTTCAATAATGCTTTTCGAAATTGAAATATCGTATCCAATGTCACAATTCAAAAACCAGCCAGATCCACCAACGATGGTACAGTCAGATATATAAATTGTTTGGGCATAATTATATTTTTCATCCGACCCTCCCGCATAAAATAAAGTGTCTACATTATAAAAATTACACCCATTAAAATACATCCGGATCATATAACCAGCGTTAAAAATAGTTGTTCCTGCTCCTTCAACAGATTCGAAGTGGACTCCAGTAAAACGAATATTACCGCCGTTCCTAGAAGTTGAGTTATGAAATAAAAAGCCGCTTGTATTTTTTGTTATCACTCCTCTCCCTGAAATTTCAATAATATTCCTCTCGTCGATAGGTCTTTTAATATCTATAACCCCATTAATACTGCAGTCTACGTTTACGTTCAATTTTATGTTATTAGAAATAGCAAAATCCATTGCTATCTGAAAAACAACATCATCGTTTGTTCCATTAGCCCCGAAAGCTCCAAGTAATATTTCAGAATCAAAAATTGGTCGTAGTTTCTGTTTATCAGATAATTTAATCCATCCATCTTGTGTGATTTTAAATTCTTTGCCTGAATCAATCCATGTTTCCGTATTATCAATAGCAACCGCTTGATATGAGTATATATTACCTCCTGAGTCGCCCACATTATTAAATCCTTGCAAATAAACAATCTGATCGTTACTCAGCATATATTTCCCATTGATATAATCCGTCACGGTCTTTGGAGATACGTCAGCTTCAATACGCTTTGAGACAGAAGCAAACGTTTGCCCTTGAGCATTTGTTCTTGAAGCAATGAGTTCGCTTAATACAACACCACCGGGGTCAACGGATTCAATAATTTCTTTATTTTGCTCTACAAACTCTTCCCAGTCGGTTCTACCAGACTCAATATATTCATTGAAAAGCCTAATTAAATCCTCAATCGTCCATACATATGTGGATCCGTCTTTAGTTACCTCTTTAATGCCATCACTATAAATACTTTTTGTAACTTCATAGATGAAATCACGAGTAGAAAATTGTTGCACCCACGTGTGGTCATCAGTCATTTTTCTAAAACTGAAGTACCCAGTTTGACGACCTAAAATCTGCCAATCTTCAGGCCTGAAAGTATATTCTAACTGACCATTTTTAGGGTCTGTCATTTCAAGTTTATCTAATTTTTGTTCAATAATCCCCAAACCAGGAGTTTGTCCAATTCTAGCACAGAAGAAAACTTGTAGTCCTTCATAAGATTTCGGGATTGCATCTTCCAATATTTGCACAACTAGTGTCTGTGTTTCTTCATCTGCTTGTCTGATTTTTAGTAACCCTATATTATTGTTTGGTTCGCTTACGTTAAGTGTAATTGGGTATCTAACCGCCAAAACTATCACTCCTTTATATATAATTGTAGCAAATTTAAGTATCTGCTGGTGGAATAACGATTGATGATATTCCAGCCGCGCTCGTATATGAACGATCAAATTTCCCTACTATCATTCCTAATTCAGTATTTTGCTCGTATGTTTGGATTCGTCCATTTTCTAAACCTCTAATAACTCCAGTATGTCCATAGGTATCGTCAACTCCTCCTGGCCAACCAGCCCAAGGTGCACCACGTGCAATATTAATTATTGCTCCTACCTGTAACTGTTCATAGGTTGGATTCTTGATTACCGTCCATCCAACAGCAGCCCAATCATAGGCAATACCAATATCACTAGCAGCGGCGGTACTTCCCACTCCAGTTAAATGACTCATACCATATTGCGTACCAGCACCAAGACCACATCCACCCATATAACCAGAATACTCTGCGGATAGTCCATAACACTGTCCATTGCCGATTCGTCTACCTAATAGATCTTCTAGATGTTCCAGACCTCGATTGGTGGTCACACCATCGAAAGGGATATAGGTTTTATCCGTCAGCTTCAGTGCATCAGCTTTTTCATTTCTGAACCGATTTTGAATCCCTTCGACATAAGCAGGCGCAACCATAGAAGCCGCATTGGTGACAATATAATCACAGACTGTCGTAATAAATGCCGCATCATCCCACCGATTTGCAAATTGTTGAGTAATGGTTTTAAAGAAGCCATTTGAAACAGCGGCAGGATACCAGTTTTGAATCGAAGCAAGAATGCCAAGTGTTCCAAGCCATTTTTGGCCATCGTTGAAATCAACGCTCGTACTTGCTTTCAATCCTTCGATTGCTGGTTTCAATTTTGTGCGACAGAAGTATTCGGCTTGCATTCTTGTAAATTGTTTATCATTCGCATTCCCATAAGCAGACCATGAGTTGTTAAATTCAGTCGAGCCAACAGAACCCACTAAAGCACTTCGTGCATCCGGATAATATTTTGCCAACCATGCCAAGAAATTGTCCATCTCATATACTTGCGTGAAAGAGTATTTCCCATAGTTCCAACCCGCACCATCATCTAATGGTGGATGATAATAGCCAGAACCACGATCACCCATTTCGTATTTTGCAGTTAACGCAAGGACTCTAACAAATACATCAGACAATGTTCCGCCTTCACCAGGACCAGGTCCACCATTTTGACCAGGAATAACCTTTTGACCATTAATTTTAAGCTCACCGCGTATATCCATATCACCTGACAAAGTAATGTTTCCGATAAGTCTTATATCATCATCAATAATATACATACCTTTGTTTTTGCCTAAAACTAAGCCTTTTCCTTCTGATGAGGAAATTAGCACATAATCTCCACCATTATCTAGCCTTAGTTGCAACGCTTTTCCATCCATATCAGCCATAATGGGTTGACCATTTTCTGAACCTACAACTAAATTAGGAAAGGGATTTCCAGCTGTACCGATAGTTCCTATTGACTTCGATCCACTCCAGAACTCCATCCCTCTTTTAGTCAATTCCATGATTTTGAGATCATCATTCCAAAGTTGCAAAGTCCCAGATACCATTCGTAGTAAATCACCCATACCATTGAATGAGACTTCCATAATATTCGTACGAATCTTTCCAGCTCGAATAAAGTCGGCATTCAAAGTTCCATCTATCCCCCATGCATTTACAAAGGGGCCAAGCCAACCAGTTCGAGAAAATCCTAAGCCTTTATGATTAAGTGCAATTACATCTTTTGCAGTGTCCCGTGAATCAGTATCCATATAATATGTGGTATGTGGCTTATTCTTGGGGTATTGCAAAACGCTACCGCCCTCAACACCATTGATCAGGTTGGTTACATAATCGACAAATTCAGACATGTAACCTTTCTTTGTCAAGGTTTTGATAGTCTCTTGCAGCTCATAATTTTGTTTGGTGTAAAAAGCCATCTGGGCGTCGCCCGCATAGATTTTTTTGTTTTTCTCAGTTAAGGAATCGTACACAACACTCGTGATTTTTGTGTCAATGTGGATGTCATAGAGCCTGTGGTAAACCGAAAAAGTATCAAATAATCCATAATTTTTGATTTTAGCAAATTCTTTTGCTTCTTCGGAATCAGTCAGCTTTTCAATTTCTAACTCAATGCTGATTTTCGGTTTGTCTGAACCCGGATTGATAGACTTAAAATAATTTGCAGCAACTCGATTTAAACTAGCTAAATCTTTTACCCCTTGTTCTTCTGTAAATTGAATATGTTTAGCGTAAACATCCGGATAATTGGTTGCTAATTCTGACATAACTGCATTTCCATAAATCCGTTTAGTCGTTCCATCCTCGCTATTTTGCAAGTCAGCATAGGGCAACACCTTCGTTACGATACTTGACCAATCAAACTTGATCTTCAATCCATTTAAATCTTTTCCGTATCGAACAGTCCCGACATTATCTCGGCCTCGTCTTCTCAATAGAGAGAGTTTAAACGGTTCTCGTTTGATCTCTCCGCCCCAATATTGAACCATACTTCCTTGTTCTCCTGAAATACAGCTCAACACATTACGGGCTTCAAAAACTGTGCTGGAAGTAGTTTGAATATCAGAAAATAGTTTCACATCACTGGGTTCATCCATTCCATTTTCAATAGCAGCCATTGCTTCTGCGCCATTTTTTGAATCGATCTCAACATGACGCACTTCCCGATTTCCAATTTTATACGTACGTGACTGCCCATAAATCAATATGGTGTTACTTATGGTGTCTTTATAGGTATTCTTGATCTCAAAGACATGATAATCCTCTTGATCATTGGGTTTTGCTTTTATTTGGTACCCATTCTCAAAATAATCCGAAAATCTGCTGATTAATGGGTGCTCAATTTCCACTTCATATTTCCCATTTGCTTCTTCGGTCACATCACAACGACTTGTATCAATCATAATTCCTAACCCATTATGACTGAAATCCTTTTCGAGCGGATCATATATTCTAGGTTTCAAACTTTTGTCCACCACCTTGGCATCAAATTAAATTCCTTTACATTGCCTTCCCATCTAATCGTCGTCAACCCGACTGGCAAACTTGGAAAATCAATAAATTTGGTTTTATTATCCTGACTCTCAAGAATCCCATCAACAATGCGATAAGATTCTTCTAGTTGAGAATCGATGATTATTTCATTACCAATATTTGTTAATTCAAACTTGTTATTGTTAATCCAAAAAGAAATATCCCCCGAGCCTAAAATTTGAATTTTAGGCTTCGAAGGATAATGTTCGTTATTGTGTATTTTCGTTTCATTGCTCAACCATTTAAGCCCTGTTCTTGACTGCTTGAAAGGACGTAAGCTGACTGTGAACTCAAATGGTATCCAATTAGCGTCTTTATGTGTACCCGTAAACACAGGAGGACTTACTACAATCGCTTGATAGATATACTGCGTATCAAAACTGTAGGTAAAATCAGAGTAATTTGACATATCTAACCAAGACCGAATACGGTCCTCTAAATGCGATACATCATCTACATTATCCGCTTGTGCATTGCAAAGGATTTTCCATTCTACATTTTTGTAGTAAGCAAAATCAACCACAACCGAATCATTGCCGGGCCTTGGTTTGAGCTCTATAACACGTCCTGCAGAAAGGCGTTGTGGTCTAGAACGTAAGTAAGTATTGAACCCTTCGCTATCCAAGCCATTGATTTTAAACTGTCCTGGTCTAAATACCATTCAATACGCCTCCTTTAGGTGCATCTTCTCTATCCTTCAATTCCTTGATGAATTTTACAAGTTTTTTAGCCATATCCATCAATTGGAAATCTGTCAATTCACCTAGCGCTTGCAAAGTGATATTAAAGGTGTCGCCTGATTTTCTATTTTCATTGCCATTTGAAAAATCATCCGTGACAGCTTCCGAATTCACCACATTCGGATTTATCTGACTTAAATCTACATTTGCTCCTAAACTGCTTGTGTCAAAAGTTAGTTTATTCGCTGCGTCAGTCAGTGCGTCTTGCATAGTGTAAGCATCTTGCTCAATTCCGCCTGCAATACCACGAGGAATCCATTTACCAACAGCGTCTCGCCCCCATCGTGAAGGAGAGTGAATACCAAAGAAACCAAGAACATTATCTTTGAAACCGCCAAGAACCCCTTTGGCTGCATCCCATAGACCTCCAGCAGCATTGCTGATCCCTTGGCCGATCCCCCTGATAATATTCATACCGACTTCACCCCAATCCACAGAAGTGAATTCATCGATAAAGCCTGTAATTAATTTCCACCCAACATTTCCTAATTCAGAAAGGTAGCTTAGAAAGCCGTCAATAACTGCTATCATAATTTGTGGTATTGCCGCCACAATAGCAATAATGATCTGTGGTAAATTCTCAACTAATGCGATAAACAGTGTCACCCCTGCGCTAATTAGCTCAGGTGTTGCATCACTAAACGCACGAACCACTGAGGTTATAATTTGAGGAATGGCTTTAACAATCGCTTGAATGATCGTTGGTAACGCCTCTACCAAAGCAACTAATAACTGTATACCTGCTTCAATGATCATCGGAATAGAACCAATAAAGAAACTTACCAAACTATTGATAATAGTCGGTAACGCTTGAATCAACATAGGTAACGCTGTAATTAATCCTTGTGCTAAACCTACAATCAATTGCAACGCCGCATCCAACAGCATAGGTAAATTATTGATCAGTCCTTGCACGATTGTTATCAATGCTTGAACTGCTGCCGGTATCAAGGTTGGTAAAGCTTGTGCGATACCTGTAACCAATGCTGTAATAATTTGCATGGCTACATCAATAAACAATGGTAGATTGTCAACAATCGTCTGTACAAGGCTCAATAAAGTATCAACCACTACAGGAATCAATCCTGGTAGTAATGTTAACAATGTTTGCAATACTTGATTAAACAGATCAGTAACCGCCGAGAGTAAAGTTGGCAACAAATCAGCAACCGCCGTGAGCAATCCATTCAATAGTCCAGGTAAAGCAGATACAATATTTCCCAAAACGGGCGTAATATTTTTTACAACATAACCAAACTGTTCAACTAGGTTATCAACCAGTTTACCTACGTCAGCGTCAGCATTACCCATTCCAGCTAGGAGATTTTGCCACGCTGATCCCATACCAGCAAGCGATCCGCTGATAGTTTCGGTCGCTTCTTGTGCTGTAGTCCCTGTGATCCCCATTTCTGTTTGCATCACGTGGATGGCTTCTGTGACATCAGCAAAACTAGAGATGTCATATTTAATGCCAGAAATCTTTTCAGCGTCGGCTAAGAGGCGCTTCATTTCTTCTTGAGTACCACCATAGCCGAGCTTTAGGTTATCAAGCATGGTATAGTTTTGCTTAGCGAAACCTTGGTAAGCATTTTGGATACTACCTATGTCTGACCCCATTTTATTGGCGTTATCGGACATATCAGTTACAGCTTGATTCGCCACGTCTGCTGCTTTTGAGGTGTCTCCACCTAGTGATTGTAGCAAACTAGCACTAAAGCCTGTGACGGTCTCCATGTACTCATTTGCTGATAGACCAGCTGTTAGAAATGCATCATCGGCGAATTTTTGCACCTTTTTAGATGCATCACCAAACAACGTATCTACCCCGCCTACAAGCTGTTCATAATCGGCATATGCAGATATAACTTTTTGACTTAGTCCGACTGCAGCCGCTCCTGCTACACCAGCCGCAACCGCCATACCAGTACCGATTACTTTCAGCCCGCCGCCAATTTTGCTGAACATGGAGGTTGATTTTTCGGCTTTGCCTGTTGTTTCGTCAATGGCATCATTTGCTTTTTGGTTATCAGCATCGATAGTCCCAAACATTTCAAAGACATTAAACGCCAAAGCCATCACCTCCCATGTCTTCTAGCATTGCTAATGCATTTTTAGCGGCTTTTTGAGCCTCTGTTTCTACCTGCTCTTTTGGTTTAGCACTCTCAACAATTTTTTGTTTGAAATCACCAAAAGAATCGGTACGAAAAGGATTGGATAGATAGATTTGCCATAGTTGATCATCAAATTCACCATCGAATAGCACGGAAAGAAATTCGGGCAAGTCTTTCCACTTGATCGTGGACAACAAAAAAGAGACATCGTTATATCTTTTGAATAACGTGTCCCTAAACTTATGCATGCCACCGTGATTTTGAATTAAAAGAGCAATTCTAACGCTTCTCGTAATTCCGGCTTTAAGAAAAAATCCTTCACCAGCAATCCGTAGGTAACAATATTTGTTTTTCCAATTTCTTCAGGTGTTTTCCCAGTCAAATCTGCTAAAAGGCCATTTAGTTCAACTTTAATTTCGCTAGAATGGCTCATGATGAATTTCACTGCCTTAGCTACTAAATCAAAGCTTTGTGCTGAGATATCTGATTGGATAGCTTTCACTTGTTCTGTAAGTGATTCTTGTTCACCCTCAGATTTTTTACTGGCTACCAGTGCCAAACCTTGCGCTTTTTGAGTTTGGATTTTAGCAGCATCTTTTTGTTTCAAAAATTCAGTAACTAATTCAGTGACATTCAATATTTGCACAATTTCGATTACTTTAAATAAATCATTGGCTTGGAGTTCACGCATGGAATACCCCAACAGCCGTTCTTTGATTTTATTGTTCTTTTCAGCCGCTTTGATTTCAGCATTTTTTTTCGCAGCATCAATCTGTTCGATGTTTAATTGATCATTAGTTTCACTCATTTGGCTTTTTCCTCCTCTGGTGCACCGTCTACTTTTTTAGTTGTTTCAACCGATGCTTTCTTTGATTCATCGGCCTCGATTGGTTTAATTAACACTTTTTTCAGTTTGTTATTCTCAGTAGATAGTTCTTTGATTCGTTTTTTGTCTTTATTAGTGTAAATATCACCTGACCAATATTTAACCCCTTTTTCAATAAATGGATAAACTACTTTGTATTTCAAATGTACTCACCCTTTCTACGGCTCTAATTCAGGCTCTTTGGGAATTAGGATCTTGACTGGTAAAGAGGTAGTAGTCACATCGTCCATTGGCGTACGAGCAGCAAATGTCAGCGGATAAATCGCTTCTGCTTTGTCTTTCACTTCAAATTCCAATCCAGAAGTGCAGATAGCAAAATCCATGATGATAATAACTGGCTTATCCGATCCGCTAATTGTGCCGATATAACCAAGATTTTCAATGTAATCTGATTCTTCAATTTTCTGCTTAGGAGTGATCACATCGTATCCGGCTGGATATTCCGTGTCATCCGATTCTTCCACATCAGCAAAAAGAGCCATCTTGACGTTATCACGCGTGTGCTCAATGACATTCACTTCAAAGGTCCCTTCGCTTGATTCGATCATGTCGCCGCCTACAGGTGTGGTGAATACACCATCAACTTCCACTTGGCGTAGATTATTTTTAAGTGACAACTTAGATCCGCCGCTTGTTGCACCAAGGAGATTATAGGTCCACTTTTTAGCCGTAGCATCCCAGGTTAAGTTCCGAACTAACGCACCTGCATTTAACAGGTAGCGCTTGGGTGTATCAGCAGTATAGCCGCTTTTAGGTAAAGTCTCGCTAGTAATTGCCATTCTAAATCCTCCAATCAAATTTGGCATAAAGCCTTATATTCCGACGTTGCAAAGTGTCTGATCCAGTTGGCACATCATTGTCTGCATCATACTGTATCTGAACCAAAAACTTATCTGTCACTTGATAGAAAGGCTCATTGTTAAATGATTCCATCATCGCTGACAATGCTTTTTCGATTGCTACGTCACTCTTGTTGTTATCAAATAGATCAATATCAATGTAAAATCCTTGCCCTGCAAAATGAGTGGGTTCACCAGTCAGAGAAAAGGTTTGATAAGGATATACAACAGTTTTATTTTTGTTCTTTAGGTAATGTGTTTCGGGGACAATCACACTGAAAAGCCCCGTTAAATAGTTAATTACATCAATACGTTGGCTCATCAGCTAAATTCCTCCGAATATTTCTTTTGCTAACGCTTCTATTTGTGATTTGTTTTTACGAAAAGCTGGACGTAAATAGGGTTGGGGTTCTTGCCCCCAAGTGAAGAACCATTCCCCACTTGGATCTTGATACACCCAACCACCTTTACGTCCCATTCCATTTTCAGCAAATTCACCAGTTCCCATTTCCACATAAATGGCATACTCAACGTTTGTTCCTACATATCCGATCAATTCCGCCTCATCAACAACATAATCAATGGAATTCCTTAGTCTAGATGTATGAACAGCCGCTAATGCTAAGGCTTGACCTTCAACTAGCATGCATGCTTGAAACAGCCATTGGATTGTTGCTTGTTTCAAAACTTCTTTGGCTTCATCGGAGTGATCAAGAAATTTCATCAAGCCCACCTCTTGCAATAAATCTCAAGGTGATCAGATAATTCCATCACATCATCGACATAGGTTATTTCGTATACAATGCCTGACCTTGGGTTAAGAATGCGATCGGTAGATAAGATTTCAAAGCTTGTATCTTCTGTTAAAAATATATGGCTAGACGTTGCCAGAAGGCTATTCTGATATGTCTGTTCATCAGAACCCGTGATCATATCCAACCAACCTAAAGGCTTGTATACCGTTTGCCATTTAACGATAGGCTGATTCAATTCATCTTTTTCACCAGTTTCCTGTTCACGTCTGATTTCAAAGGGAAACATCGAATCACCTACCATTTCAATAGCTTGTATTTGTTAATGAAAGACATTAAAGCAGCTGGATAGCCATTGACCGACTCGCCGCTGTTCTGATCATAGTAAGTCTCAGACATTCGAGAAACAGTCTTGGATTTCAATCCAACTTTATCGCGCATTTTAGCATCATAGGTCAAAAGTTTTCTAACCCCTGACAATATATCTGCCGGATACTCAATTTTAGTTAAAAACGCATCTGGATCTGTCACAGTGAACAACCTAGGGTTTCCTTCTAGATTAATAAGTTGCCCATCGATATTGCTCACAACATACAGACCATCGTTCCACTTACTACCTGAAACTTGAATAGTATCTTCTGCCCTAAGGCCTTGGATATCACCCAAGACAGCAATAGTTGTTTCGTTTTCAAATCGTATTTGTTTATAACGAACCTTCCGATTTTGAAAAGGATTATTAGTCAGCATCCGAATTGATTTTTCGATACCGTCTAGATCCTCTTGCGTCGCATCAGGATAAATCTTCTTTGCATCTTCCAAGGAAATGATCATAAGTCTGTCTCCTCTCTAAAGGAAAGAGGACAGCTTATTTGCCATCCTCTTTTTTTGCAGCAGCATCAGTTGTATCTTTTTTTGATTCTTTGACCTGCTTTTTCAATGCTTTGTTTTCAGCTTCCAGTTTGGCAATTTGCTTTTCTAGATCAGCTGTATTGACTTCCTCAGGCTCTTCTTCAACGATGAAGCCTTTTTCTTTGAATCTAGAAATCAACCACGGATCATCAGTTTTGCCGATGCCATGTTGAAACATGACACCAAAAGATTCACCAGTATAGGATTTATTAGGCGCTTTGATTTGCATGATTTATCCTCCTATCTAACCTTCAAGTTACGCAACACGCCAGCTTTTCGTGTTTGCTTCAGTGCTACACCAGCAACCATTTCTACTTCGCCTTTTTTAACTGCACCAGGCGTTGTGAAATTAGGCATATAGGCTGTAATACCAGCACTTCCAAGTGGTGTAACGCCGTGGAACCCATCTAAACCTAATGATACGGCGTATAGGTCAGTCAAGCCGCCAACTGTATCTTCGCCAATCGTGCGCTCAACGATTTCAACGATAGGATCCGTTTTCTTGGTAGTGGCATTGTAGAAATAGCCCAAGTCAACTAATGGGATATTGTCATATCCGCCAACTTTGTTACCAAAAGCATCTTCAGTGCGTGTGAAATAGCCTGCTTGACGTGCAACAGACTGAATCATGTTGATCAACTTGTTATTTCCAAGCAACATTGTTGGTTTGCCATCTAATTCTGACAAGAAATCATCCAATGTTTCTAAAATTTTGTATTTAGTCATGGTTACATCTGTTAAGTCAGTCACTGCATCAGTTCCCAATTCTGTAGATGAACCTGTCAACATTTTATCTAAACCATCAAAGCTATCCGCATCAACTGCAGAGTCACCGTTGATTGCAGTGTAGTGGAACAGGTTTGCAGCCCCTTTAATTTTTTGTTCCATTTGGAAGGCTGATTCATTTAATTGACCAGATGTGTTTTGAATCACACGGTCAACTTCATATGATCCGCCAAAAATTTTCAATTTAACAGATTTGTCTTGGCGATCCGCTTCATTTGGTGTGTATTCCGTATTGATTTTACGGAAGCCTGCAGTTGATGGTGTTTTCAATTGAGTGTATCCATAAACCAGTGTAGATCCACCAGTACCAGGGGATACAGCATCATCGAACGTCAACTGATCTAACAGAAATGAACTACGACGGAATTCGTCAATTGCTGATTGGATAATTTTGTCTTGCATGGTTGCTTTTGCTTGTTCTAATGTAACTGGCATAATGTATGCCCTCCCTTAACTAATTTTGTTGTTCTTCCATTGTTTGTGCCATTGCTTCACGAATAGATGTTGGTTCATTTTTAGACTGGTGTCCTTCTCCTGGTTTCGCATCAATCCGTTGAAACCCACCTAATTTGTCCTTAGCAGCGTCTTTATCTTTGTCATCAGACTTATCTTGAAAGTAGTCAGGCATAGATTTTTGTAAATCTTTTACTCGACTATCTAGATCTTTGACCTTGCCATCTTTGTCTAATTCTAATGAACCTAGTTTAAATTTGGCATAGTCTAAATCCTTAGTACCAGCAGAACGTAGTGCAGATTCCACTTGGGAATCAATTTTCAGTTGGTTATTTTCAGCTTCAAGAGTTTGCGCCTTTGTTTTGTAAGTATCAAGCTCTTTCTGGATATCCGGATTATCCTTTGTCTTGTCTTCTAAACTTTTGATTGTGTTCTTGGCTGTCTTCAAACTATCAGAAAGATTGTTGTATTGATCTTTAGGAACAGCATTCTTGGGAAACTCTTGATCAATTTCCTTATTAGCTGCGTCTAAATCAACAGTGCCATCTTCCTTACGATGCTTTTCTAAAATACTTTTGATCCATTCCATGTTCTTTTCCTCCCATACCATTTATATAGCGGTCGGTTCCGCTTAGGATTTTCGGATATACTGCCGAATACAGTGTGAACCAGTTTATAGCGTCATGATTCAGGACAAAATAAAAAGGCCTAATCTATAATCAGGTCCTTAGTCTTCAGATGACATAATTTCGTCTAATTTACCGCTTTGAGCAAACTCAATCAGTTTTTCCAATGTTTGTACATCTACTTTGTATTTTCCAATAATTATAGTTGGTTCAAATGGTTGGCCCGCTGTAATAGGTGTGCCATTAATAAAAAGACTTGGTTTCTTATCTTTTGTGCCAGCCTCGGTTTGATTCATTTTCCTTCCTCCCAACTCTTATACTCTACTGTAGCGCCGTTTGTTTCATACCATTTAACTGATTGCTGCAGGTTGGGCAACGTGTGGCTGATCATAGCAATTTTCAAAGTCGATTCAGTGAAAGACTCAATAATTTGTACACTCACATGGTTGCCCTTCCATACAGGTTTGATCTCCGAAAGTGTGACATCGCCGTTTGAGTCTTTCAGTTCATTTTTAACAAAATATCGACTATTTTCATCTTCAATAGCTTTTTTGTATACCTCAGCAAGATTGCTGGGTACTTTCAGTGTTAAAACTGCTTCGTGGAAGTCCTTCATGCTTATTCCTCCCTCTTACTATTTATCCATTCTTGGTAATTCTTATAAGCAGAAACTTCACCAGTTGCATTGTCACGCCTCAGTTTTGGCTCATATCCTTTGATCACATTGACTGTACGGCATCGACAGTTGCAATCCTCACTAGCAATACCGAACATATGTGGCTGCAAAGTTTTCAAACCGCCAACTTCAAAATATTCATCGATTGCTCGGATTTGACCATCCAATTTCCGATGATTATTACGTGTATCGCCGTCTAGTGTTGATACCCACTTTTTCTCAGCTTTTATTCCAAGTTCTTTGGCATGCTGTTGTGACTGCTGGCGAGTGACACTTGTGACACGCCCTGATTCCGTTCGAGCGATATTCATGGCTCTTCGATAATTGGCATCACCGATTTCAGCTATTTGAGCAGCCATTTTTTGAGTTGACCACCCTTTACTAAAGCCCCTTGTAAGCACTCTGTTAAGGTTCTTCTTCATCTTGGAAGAATTACCCTTTAGACGAGTTGAAAGCTTCCTACCTGCAACTGGTGTATTGATTATGGTAGCTATTTGTTTTTCTGTCAGCATAGCAAAGGAAAGAGGTATTTTCTCGCTCATTTCGAACTCGTAAAAGAGTTCGTTATAAGCAGTGCTGGCATCATGAGCCAAAAAATCAAACATACTTGTTTGTTGATCCCCTTCAAGCTGATTCGCTTTCGCATACATTTGACTACGAATAGACTCAAGGCGCTCCTTTTGAAGCTTTTTACTGAATTTATCGTCTTTTTCAATTTGTTCGGCTAAGGCAATAATTTCTTGGGTAATTTCATTTGCTAAATCTTTGTAGAGTTTTTTCAGGTCTTTGGTAATATTGGCTTCCGACCTATTTAGTAGTGATTCTATCTCCTTCTGGTACTTCGACACCTGGAATCACTTCCTCTTCATAGTCTTGTTCATCCAACAACTTTTGGATTTCTTCATAATCAAGATCGAAGACTTCGCAAATGTATTTGAGTACTGTTTCATCATCCAAGCGGACTGCAGCATTCAAGATATTGTCAATTTCGAGCTGTTTACGCTCTGCTTTGGTTTTCTCACGTTCTTCAACTTCTGTTTCATCGACCATAGTGTCACGAGTAATTATGATTTCAAGGTCAGATGTATCATAAGCGGTGCTGTTACGCTGGTTGATATCTGCAACTATCAGTTCAAGCATTTGTTTTATGATCTTACGCAAGCGGATTTCTGCTTTATTACACTTTAGATCTAGCAAGGTGTATCTAGATTGAATAACCACATTGGTCACATTGCCATCACCGACTTGCGAGGAATCAAATCCCATGCCGAATTTGTAGATACCCTCTTTATCAACCGTCAGTTTGGCTTTGCGGGCCTCCACTGGTATATTGACAGTATGGACATCAAGACCACCGGTATCACCAACACCAACTGCTCCACGCGATCGTAGGTTATTGATCAATTGTTCATAACCGTCACCATTAAAGCCTTTGACAGCAAAAAATGGCTGATCAAAATCCTGTAAGTTATTTGACAATGCGCAGGCCATTAAATCGTAGTCATCAATCAATGGTTTAATTGGATCTAAATCAGTAGTTTGGTATTTATTATTGTCATATCGCAGAAAGGGAATAAAATCAGCAACGCCAAGCGCATTCCCAATTGATCGCCCGTATGCTTCTTTGGTTTCAGGGTTCAATCTTGTGTCATGGTACAAAGGATTGACCGCTACCTTAGGATCAAGCTTAAAGCTTTGTAAATAGCCGCCTTCGCTGATGAAGTACCAGACTTTCTCGCTATCCCACAACTCAGATCGAGTAACACGCACCGTCTTGCCATCTTGGTAGATGTCGGTATCGTAGTATCGGATAATAGCAATTAAATTGTAATCTGCATCATAGATTTCAATTACTTTTAAGCTATCAGCCACTTGAAATGACAAGCGATCCTCGCCTAACTTCGTATAAACGAATTCATAGCCCTTTTGGCTACCGCCCTCAACCAATTCTTGCAGCATCAATTGAAAATCCTCATCGATGTACTGATCAAGTAATTCTTGTAGTCCTTTTTGTTCTGTCTTGATTTCAACAGGATTTGATAACAAGTATTGGACCTTTTGATCAATAAGCTCTGTCAGATAGCCATGCGGTATTTTGATATTGCTTCTTGATGTTTCTTCGTGTACTTTGCCTTCGTTATCAACATAAAACAGCCGGAAATGCAAAATATCATGTTTGTATTTGTAATAATCGACGCCTTTGCGCATTTTACGCTTATAGCTTGCTGTGCGATCCGAATTCACAGCTTGTTTCACTGCGGTTGCTAAAATCTTAGGGTCCTGAGATAAAAAATATTTTGGATCCAATGATCAATCACTCCTTTCATCTAATATAACCATCCATCTGGTTTTAGTACGGTATAACAGAAATACCTAACAGCATCCATAGCATGGTCATTTTGCTTAGTAGGTTTATCTTCTCCACGATTAACAGCTTTCACATCCCAAATATAGGCACTAAACTCTTTCAGAGTGTTAATGCAATTTGGTGCGAAAGCTATTTTATCTTCATTCAAAAGAGAACCAACGAATCTTATTCCGTCAAGAACATCGTTATTGGCTTTTCTGATGAAGTATCCATATTTTCTTAATTCAGCAATAAAAGAAGCTGCTGAAGGATCAATGATGATTGCCTTTGGTTTTATGCCACAAAGAAACTCCACTAAATCAGTAGCAAACTCACTATCAGTTTTTTGCTTCTTCTTATCTCTACCAGAATAGTAGTATTCTTTGACACATACCCATTTTCCGTCTTTGCTCTTTTGCCACATTAAAAAGACGGTTGCATTTTGCGTACCATAGTCAACACTCACGTAGGTTTCGCCAGTTGCAAGATCAATTTTTTTTTTGTACACATGTTTCGCTTGATCAAACATATCGTAAATAATACCCTCAGCTACTGTCCAAAGCCCGAGAATATAGCGTTGGTAGAATACGCCAGAATACATGTTGCGATATCTTTGCTTAATTGTTTCGTCCAAACTAAGGTTGTCATCCATGGTGAAATGGAGATATACCAGGTTCTTTTCTTTGAGCTTATCGATCCAATTGATCTTGAACCAATGATATGGTCCATCAGGGTTGCAGTTAAACCAGAATTTTGACCCTTTTTCAGAACAACGTCCTGTCGCTTGATTTACAAATGATTCTGGCATAAGCGCTACCTCATCAAAGAACATGCCAGCTAATGTAATACCTTGAATCAAGTCTTGCGATCGTTCATCTTTACCGCCGAAAATATAGAAGTAATTGGTATTGCCTTTTTTAGTGACTTCCAACATATTGTCAGCACGATGATCTTTGTATCGATATCCTCTTGATAGAAGCATGAGTTTTAACCAAAAAAGAACATTCCGCCGAAACGAGCCGATTGTCTTACCTGCCATACCAAGGTTCTTACTGTCAAACGTTGACATAGCCCACATGACATATGATAAACACATTGAAATAGTTTTGCCTGAACGAATAGCGCCATCGGCTATGATTCCATCTTTGTCTTTGACAGCAGACTTCTTGGTCCACCATGTAAGAATCATCTTCTGCTTTTTGCTGAAAGGTTTGAACTTGAATACCGCCTGTCTTACTCTTCTGGCCATAGTTCTTCACCTTCAGCTTCCAATGCTGCCAAGAATCCGTCATCTTCTATTTCTTCTGGATCCAAATCATCAATTTGCATTTTAAGTCGTCTGATCTCTACATCTAGTTTTTCTGATTGGCGATCCAATAGTGTTCGCCTATTTTCATTCAAGATGATTTCATTCATCTGCTTAACCGCTCGTTGCAATTGAGCACTGACTCTAGTCAACGCCTCCTCAATGGACAGTACGTCTTCAATCTTTCGAAAAGAATGTTCCTTCATTTCTGTCAAAACCAAGTCAGGAACTTCAACTTGAATTTTTTGACCTGACTTCTTAGATTCCACAAGTGTTTTTCTGCCACGTAATTCGTAAAGCTTTTCTAGCTCCCTTTCGTTTAACCCCGCTTCTGCGTCAGCAATACGCTTCATCATTCTTCGCTGCCTTATTTTTAACAGCCGGACCTCTTCTGACATAACAAAAAAAGGATCATCATTCAAATTCGAATAAAGATCCTTCTCTTCTTCAGTTAGATAGTCCGCAAATATGGTTTCATATTCACCTGTTTTCAGAGCATTTTTATTGCCTGATGGCGGAGACGCCTGTTTGTTCCCTTTGTTTCCTTTGGCATTTTGATTTCCTGGCGGTGCGCCACCTCGATTGGTAACGTTACTTTTCGCATTGGTAACATTACCTTTCAATTCTTCTGCCCATTTATCCTGCGATTTCCATTTTCTAATCTGAGAATCAGAAACGCCAAGTTCCTCAGCAATATCCTTCAAAAGCTTTTCGCCATTAGATTTCATCCAAATTTCTCTTGCTTGATCCCTTCTGGGGTCTCGTTGCCTAGCCATTCAAAATGCACCACCTCACGATCACTAATTAGTTGAGTTTTGTTTTCTCATTCTCCATTTTTCGCTTTATCCCATTCAATTTTTAAATACAAACTTATGATAATGGAGAACTGATCTATAGCTTTGTGATACCCTTTGAGTTTTTCATCTGCTTTATTACGAGCATTTTCGTTATTATCAAGTTTCTCTTCAATTTCGTAATAATTACTTTCATATCCTTCTTTTGGAAAATAATCATAACTTGTAGCTCTTTCCCCATTATCAAATTCAACTTCTTCTTCAGGAACATATTTAGTAATTTCATTTTGATCAGATAAGAAATTATTGTACGCTTTTAACAATTGCCGCTTGTTCTCTATAGTGACTCTATAACTATCGTTTCTGAAATTATCGACTAATACATCAACACAACTTCTCAAATACTTGTTTTTTCCTTTGTTATCATCGTTCTTTTCGATAATACTTTTAGCTTTTTCACTAAACGTAATACCTTCATCTCCAAAAGATACGTCATTAGAAATATCTTCAGTGTCATTATAACTAAAGTACAGTTTTAACAACTCTGAAGCTTCTTCTATTTTTAACCATTGTTCATTGTAGTCAATTTCTTTTTTTTGTAAAGATAATAAGAGAGATATTAAATCTGAAGACTTATGACGCACTTCATTGATCCATTCTATTCTTGCTTTTGCTTTTAAATTTGCGTCTATTTGTTGTTTTGCTATTTTCCTTTGTGTGTATATATTCATAATTACACCTGCAAACACAAGGCCAGCAGAGATAACTGAAACAGTAGCTGAAATAGCTGACCATACAATCTCTCCATTTGAATCATAAAAAATATCTGGTAACATTTTATTACCTCCGTTAGTTTTAATTTAATTATCTACTAACTATCAATATCTTTCAACATAAGATCAGCTTCAATCAATACTTTCAAATCACTTACAGAATTGAGCTTAATTTCCCCAGATTGAAGGTTGGACAGCCATTTTCCAAGAGCAACTCGAATAATTCTTTTATACTCATCAACCGTTTCAGCTCTCTCCTCTGCCTTTTTTAGTTCATACTCAAAATCAAAATCTTCTGTTCCCATTGTGCAAGCACCCCGCATTAGATATAATGCTAAAAGATACAGAGGGTATCGAAAGACCACGCGTGGGCATTCTCTGTATCTTCGGGGAGCGATCCTCGTGGAAAGGGTCGGTGTTAGCGCACCGGCCTCTTTTTTATTTATAAGCTCCTTTCAAATGACTTCGTTGCAAGTTCCCAAAAGTAAGCTTTATAACCTAGTTTATTAAAACTGCAGTTTTCCCGGTAGCTTTCTCCCATCGATCGATGATCACATCACAAAAAATCGGATCAAGCTCCATTGTGTAACACGTTCGCTGCAATTGATCGCAAGTCATTAACGTACTTCCGGATCCTCCAAAGAGATCCACAACTATATCTTGACGTTTCGAGCTATTTCTCACCGGAATTGCAATTAGAGATAGCGGCTTCTGTGTTGGATGATAGTATTTCATTGCATCATCTTTAGCAATTTGCCAGATACTCACATCCGGGATATCTTGGATCAAATCATCTTTCCAGACAGTGGTTTGTTTTCTATCACCGTACCATTCAGGTGCCTGATTTCGCTTGTGTGCATAAAACACAGGCTCATGTTGCCAACGGTATTGACTCCATCCAAAGGTCGCATTGTTCTTGACCCAAATACACTGTGATCTAACGTCAATTTCTGCAGCATTCATCGCATTTTCAAACTCACGTTGGTATGACGATCCATGAAAGACATAAATCGCCGCTTGATCATGCATGAGTTGCGCGTAATTAAGAAAGACTTGCTCTAAAAAGCCCACGAATGCATCGTGATCCATGTTATCGTTTAGAATTTCCCCACGTCCGGTATTTGTTAGTTCTTCGCTTGTAGATTTAACTGCAACGTTGTAAGGCGGATCCGTTACAACTAAGTCTGCTTTATTTCCTTGCATTAAGCGATCAACATCAGTTTGATCCGTCGAATCTCCACAAAGCAAAAAATGATTACCTAGTTGCCATAGTTGGCCACGTTTTGTTTTAGGTTCTGGGTGGTCTTCAATAAACTGATTCACATCAAAGTCGTCTTCAACAATTGGTTGATTAATATCTTCTTGATAATCAAAATCCGCAATTAAATCGTCAACTTCTTCAAGATCAAAACCACTTAAAGAAACATCGTCTTCACTTAGCTCTTTTAAGAGAATAGCTAATTTCTCTTCATCCCATCTGCCGGAAATCTTATTGAGAGCCAAATTAAGGGCTTTTTCCTTCTCAAGGTGTAAATCTACGATTGAAACTTCTATCTCGTCAAATAGGCCCAAATCTCGCGCAACAGTGACACGTTGATGGCCACCAACAAGATGTCCTGTACGTACGTTAAAAATAGGCGGATCGACAAAACCGAATTCGATGATTGATTGTTTCAGTTTTTCGTATTCATCCATTCCTGGAGTAAGATCTATCCGTGGATTGTAATCTGCAGGCTTAAGATCAGTGAGCTTCATTTTTGATATTTTCATAATTTCCTCCCAAAATAAAAAAGCCTCTAGTTCAGAGACTTTTATAGAAATCCTTTTACATAAATTCCGATAGAATCATTTAAATTAATTCCGAACTTTTTCTCAAAATTCTGGAAAGCTTTCATTTTCTTTTCGTAGCTCTTGGCATTTTCGATGCGATCATAGGCTTTTCTCCACTCCGAATTATTTTTAATTTTAGTAGCTAATTCTAATGCATTCATCTGATCAAATCCCTTCGTCTTATGTTGGTAACATGTTACCTCTGATCCGCAACGTATGTGTTAAAAGAATTGATTAGTATCTTATGAATTTGATGTGAAGAACAAAAAGACAGCACTAGCGAATTTCGAAAAGAGGAATCACCTCCATCAAATTAATATGCTGTCTTTTTATTCAACTTAAGAAGAATGAGCGATGAGGGGATTTGCCCCCTTTCGGTTTTTAGGATTTTGTGAGTAGTCCAATAACCGGCTCTCTTAATCTTTTTGACAATATCATAATAACAAGATAAATGACCGCTGTGTGCCGGAAATTCACCGTAATTTTCCGCGATATTCCGCAAAATGTTCATTAATAAAATGTTTTGCCAATTTCTTTGATCATCTTATCTGTCTCATCTGCATAAACTAATAGACCAACCTTCTTGCAAAACTGGATAAATCCTTTCTGACTTTCGTCTGAAACAAAGGTCCTGCCTGCATAAGTTCGTTCGCAAATTTGCTTAATACTAAGTCCATACACATACCTAAGCATAAATAGTTGCCTGCGTCGTTCAGTCCCGCCATCTCTTAAAGGATTGCTTATCGCTAAATATCCTTGACCAAATATCGAATGTAACTCTTTGTATTCAGGCATAAACTCTTCACGTTCAATCATAAAACGCTCTGCATCGCCTGAGTATTCACGGTGTGGAGAGGAAGCGACAGGCCCAAAAGATTGAGTCATTTTTGGCATTCTGTTTTTCCCAACTTTTTCTCTAATCGCTCCATATTCAGTCATGAAAATCTCGAAGTTATTTCTCGTGAGTTTCATATCAATCTGGTCAGGATCCGGGATTTGATACTTGTTTACATCAAAAAGTGCCATATTGTCTGATTCCTCCTACAATCATTGTGATATAATATGTTTGTCGAAAATATTATAAATATCATGTAGAAGTCATCTCGTAAGAGTTGGCTTTTTTAAGGCTTTGTAAGAGCCGTTATCCAAGTTACTTTTAAAGGATGTGCTATTGCTTTGCCGAATCCAGCTCAAGAAAAATTTTGTTTAGGGTAAACGCTAACTCTGCCATAGTTTATTAAAAGTCATTGTGTTAATATTTTAAATATGAATATTAGAGGAGCTGATCTATATGCGCTTAAGAGAGATACAAAAAGTTATTGAAGAAAACCTACCATACTTATCTAACATTGAGTTTGAACACGTTAATTCAGGTTACAAAACCAAGAGATATTCTGAGATATTTTTATCAATAATCAACTTAGAAAAATTGGGTTTTATTGATAAACCTTATAAGGAACTTTTTGATAATGATTTACTAGTAAATTCAAGTAAATCTGAATATGTCATTTTTTCTCAAGACAAGAAAAATATTTTCGTAAGAAATGTTAATCAAATAAAATATAAATCAGAATCATGTTTAGAATTGATAAAACAAAACTTACATTCTGAAATTGAAGATCAACATTCATTAGTAATTAGTCTGCCTAACAGAGAATTAACTTTTAGCGAATTCAATGAGATTGTAGGAACCTTAAATGAAACTCTAAGATTATTAAAAATACTCCCAGATTTTCAATCTGATATTAGATTGAATAATTTTGATGTGGGATCAGAATGGCTTATTGTTTCCTTCATAGCCGATAGAGCAGTTAAACTTTTTGGGAAATTAACAACTATAGTTCAGCGAACCCAAGTGGGCATTAGACAAAATAGGGCTTTAGAGTCCCAATTGGAAACACTAGATTTAGATGCCAAAACATTGGCTGATTTTAAAGCAGCCACAGCAAAAGCCAATGCTAAAATCAACGAAGATCTAGCTAAAAGATTTCTTGAAGAAGAGAATCTAGACAACACAGGCGAAATACTAAATCAAATGTCTAAAGTAATTGAAAATACAGATAAGCTTATGAATATCGGTGTTGGTTTCGAAGCTTCTATCACTGCTGCAAATGAAGTTGCTAACTCATTCCCACCACTCATTGAACAAAAAAAACTTGATCGTGTTAAAGCAATCGGCACTATAAAGAAAATTGATACCAACACAAATATTGATGAAAGTGTAGAGGAAGATAATTAATCTTCTTCTATTTTTATTTTCATGCTTTTTTCTATACCAGTCACTTGACTTTTTCATCATCTAGCTGCTCAAATAAGATGGCATAATCATCAATACCCAATTTCTTTGCGATTTCTCCAACCGTTCTTAGTGTGACACTAGTTTTTTTGTTTTTAGCAATCATTTGCGTTTTGCTTAAAACAAGATTTTTATTTTTCAAATGCCAATCAACGTTTGCCCAGAAAACTTCTGTGATGCCCATGTTCCCACTCCTTTGTTTCTTTCCGAACCGCGATTCCATTTCTATTGCAATCCGGACAGTTGATTGCTACTGCCCGGCCATATTTATCTTTTCCCCAAATGATACGTTCATCTTTACATCTGCTGCAGGTCATACGATCACCTTCTCAATTGTTTTGTTTCCAGCAAATGAAGATATACTAACCCGATATCAATCACTTTTTCGTTCATGATTTCCGCAACCTGTGATGGCTTAAATCCCTTTTCAAATAGATTTTTTGCTTGGTTAATTACAGCAACACTCCAATAAAACTTTGCATCTTGAAGGATAATTGTTTTTCCGTCTTCAAATGTCAATAAGGATCATCTTCTTCATCATCTACTGATGGCTCGTTTTCACTGATATCCGAATGCTCATCTTCCTGAATAAGTTCACCCTCAGTATCAGAATTGGTCATACCGGTATCAGTTTCATCGGTTTTGGTACTCAAATCATCACTTTCGGTACTGTTTTCTTCTGATTTGTTATCCTCATCCTCAGCTTCTTCTTTGGTCTCTTGGAAAACAACCTCATTGCGTTTTTTGTCCCAAGCTGCTGCGTAAGGAGCATAATACTCTCGTGCTTTTTCAAGTTCATTTAAAACAGTGAGAGCAGACATTTCGTAATCTTTTGCAATTTCTTCTATCGGTTCTCCATCTTCAATTCTGATCAACACACTTCGCGGATTAATGTTTCCAGGAAACTCAAGAGATTTTGCTGCACGGATAAACTCGTCTACGATTTCTTTGGTCACTTCAAATGGACGATTTTCGATATCAATATTTCCTTGTTCGTCAACTTCTAACTGTGTTTGTTCTTTCTCAACAAAATCAATCGTTCCGTCATTATTGACAACATACTCTTGAGTTGGTGCATTGGTGCTTTTATCGAAAGGCACTGTATAACGATAATATTGAGGAATAATTTGGATTGTGACTGCTTTATTAGTTAGCTGAGTCAGTTCTTCTACTTTTCCTTTTAACTCGCTGATTGGCACCTCAAGCAAGATTTTCTTTTTATCATCGTTTCCTAAACCTTTGTCACGTACTGTTGCGTTGAATTCTAATGTCATTTATTTATCCTCCTTATTTTTTGAATCAAATATGATACATGAAATAACCCCTAAGGATTGCGAAGATGTTGATACATGAAGTGTTTTTCCTTCTTCATACTGGATTGCGGCAATGGTAACTTCCTTATATTCATCTCCGTGAAGTTTTGCTAGGCTTGTTATAATTGTTCCGAGCTCGCTAATCTCCATCCGAAAGCCCTCCTTTTTTATCTAAAATTTGATTTTTAAAATTTTGCAAATAGCGTAACTGCTGCTTTGCGTATTGATAATCTGAACAACAGTTAAGACGATGAAAAACATCGTTTAATACTTCAACTGGAAAATCATTTTCTGCAACAAGTTTATTTATTTCTGCTTCTACTCGATCTATCTCATTCACTTAACCACTCCTTAGTAGCCGGTTGCATCTTTCCAGTGATAATCAAAGTCCCTCGCTATAAATGGACGTTTCTCATTCAAAGGTTTTGTCACGCCCTGTGTGATTACTTTGAAATCATTCTTTCGAATCACAACAGCCTCAACCGGATGTCCATACTTGATAGCAAAAAGTCTAAATCTCAGCTTGTTAGATTGATCGATGCCATACATGCCAAAACTGTTTTTAACATCGATCACATGCCGCCAACTACCATCCATATTTTTAATAATGAAATCTGGAGAGTAAGCAATTTGGGAAATCTTCCCTCCGCCTCCTGGTAATTTGGTCAGCTCAGTTAGTTTAAAGCGAGGGTGCACCTCAAAAGGCAGTCCGCTACTTATAACAAAACGCTGATAAAACAATGCTTCTTTTTCTGAGTCGAAAACAAAGTCATCCAAATGAACTTTGTTGCCTCGTTTATTTAATGCAGTTGGTGAGGACAAATGATCACTCCTTTTTATTTTTCTTTTGATTTAAGTAATTCTGTAATTTCGCATCGATTTCGGCCTGGCGCTCAGGAGATAAAACAGGTTCCGATTGTTCTTCGTTCATCCAATTCGGTATAGGTTCTGATCGAACGATTTTTCTTGATGAATAATTGGCATTTTGAATAGGCTTGTTAGTTCTGTTTTTGAATTGATTGTTTGCTTCAATCGCCTTCTCCAGATTATCAATCTTGTTAATTCTCCAATTATCAAGAATTCGATTTATATAAGGTTTGAGTGAACTCAATTCCTTTCCGTAATCGAAAGAAGTTTGTATCGCAAAACAAATCATTTCTCTTGGCCATTCCTGTACCCATCGTGAAAGTTCTCCTTGAAGAATTCCTGTTGGGAACTTTCCGTATAGTTTTTGAACAAGCTCGGCAGGATGTTCGCTATTATTGTTATTATTATTCTTTTCATTCTTATCATTCTTATCATTCTTGTTTGTGTTCACTTGTTGTTCACTTGTTGTGCGGTTGATGTTCACTTGTTGTTCACTACCTTGATATTCATCCCAGTTATTTATTGATATGACGCTGTATTTCGTAGTTGATTTGATGTTCAACATTTGCTCACTTTCGAATTTCTTAAGCCATCTCCATACAGAAGCGCTGTTCACTTGATGTTCACGTTTGGCTCCCTTGTTCATTTCAAACGTTATCGCGTCGCGCCCTGTGACGAATTCACCGCTGTTCAGCCATATTTCTTTTCCATTGAAAAGAAACTTTCTCCGTTCATGAGAGGCCTTCATTAAACAAAGAGACCATAGCTTATACATATTGGGGTTAGTCCATACGAATGAATCCATCACTTTTCTATAAAGTTTTACATAGCCATGGTTCATTCTTGTCACCCCTATGCTACGTAAACAGGAACGCCAACAATCTTCTGCGTTTCCTCTTTAAATTGTTTTTCATGACTATTTGCATCTGATAAATGCAACAGCCAGACTTCTTGTAGCTGATCGCTTTTGTTTTTCTTGATAAACTCAAGCGTTCGTTCAAAATCAAAATGGCTTTCAAAAAGTCGTTCTTTTCGCTTGATATCAAATCCTCGATTCATTTTCTGATCAATAATATCTTTTGAGTAATTCGCTTCGACCATCATGTGAGTGATGTTGGGAAAAAGATACTTTACGTAATATGAATCTGTGATAAAGACAAGTCTGTCGCCTGCAGCATTATCGATCAGGAACCCAGCTGGCTCTCTTACGTCGTGTTGAATCTCGAATGCCGTGACGTACCATGTGCCGATTTTCTTTGTTTGTTTATAATGCAGTTTGTTAAACCGGTACACATGATGTCTGTTTAATCTCAGTGTTTGATCATCGAACATAGCTGCGATGGTGCCATCTGTCGCATAAACATCAACTGCAGTTTTATCGATCAGACTACTGATATATTTACAGTGATCTCGATGCTCGTGAGTGATAAGAGTACCTACCACTCTAGAAAAGTCGTGTCCCATTTGTTGTTGAACATCTTTGAATGGGACACCACACTCGATAATCAATTGAGAATGGCCATCGTCAATTAAATAGCCATTTCCTTTGCTTCCCGAACCGAAAACTTTGATAGAGATCAATATGGATCATCCTCTCCAAGATCAAGGTTGCTTTGCTGCGGTTCATCTGTGAATTGTCCCTCTTGAATCTCTCCATCTTCAGTTACATTTTTGGGACGATCATCTTTTTCAGCAGGTCTAGGATCTAAGATTTCAGTATTCGCATTTTGATCGATTTCTTCGATAATTTCTGCTTCTTTGCGTTGTAGTTGGCGCGTTTGGAAATCATCTTCGACAGATTCAACAATTGATTGAATATAGGCGTTGGAGAAATCTTTCGGAATTTTTTTGACAATTCTATTTCTCATTTTTCGAATAATCATTGACTCTCTACTTTGTGGTTCTTTCCAAGCAGGACTTATCTTACCGAGTTCTTGCATCTCGGTACTATCTAAAATTTCATCGAGAGAATGCACCTCGGAAAATTCTTTGATTTTTTCTTTTTTCTCGGTTTTTTTGTTATCCCACATCAAGTTGTTATACATATGAGCTAATAAATTAGCTTTTACATCCTCGCGTTCGGCAATAAAAAATTCTACTTGACCATCGTTGTACTCGATTGGATAGACAACCCGGATTACCTTGCCTTCTCCTTTAGGCGTCCAAGTTGGCGGAGTCACTTCCAAACCTGCATATCCTGGATAAGTAAATCCATCATGTTCTCGGACTTCCCAATGACGATGTACTTTTTTAACGCTTCGACCAAATCGAGACAAAATGGCATCATTTCCGTCTCCCTCAATTCCCATCTCAACGATTTGGATTTCAGTGCCATTTTTATTTTTTTGCTTACGTTTGATGAAATACACCTCACGAGGTGTAGCTGTTGCGTTCAACTGTAAGGCCGCCACATGCATCAAAGTTTGGGTCAAGTTACTTTGATCAATATCCCCAACACTGATACCTTCCTTTACGAGCATTTCGTTAATTGCCGAGATTGAATTGATTACACAAGTACGCTGATACTCGGTCATATGGATACCATTACCATGCAATTGGCTTTCAATCTGCGGCATGTACGTGTCGTTAATTTTTGCTAGCTGTGATTTGTATACTTTTGCTGGTGTATTCTGATTTGTCATTTTTCACCCTCCATAAATAATTTGTATTCTTCTCCATTCAAAGAAAAATAAGTTTTGCTAGTTAAATCCGGTCTGTTCGTTACCCCAAGAATTTCAATCACTTCTGATTGCAAGTCTTCTAAATTATTGAAAATGCCAATAAACTGACGTTCATTTCTGGTTTTCGCATAAACTAAAATACCATTCATTCAATCCTCAACTCCTTTTCTGCAGTAGAGAAGAACTGTTCAATATCTTGTTTTCGATTTACAATCTCAGCTAGAAGTAATGTTTGGATCACACTATCCAGACCATCAATGCCGAAATCTTCGTTCAATCGACCGCCCAGGTCCTCGCGGTAGGTATATCCATCGAAAATCAGTGTGTGTAAAGTAAACTTCGTCTTTCCTTTCCTAAGTTTTGTTTCAATTTCATCCAGAGCTTTATACTGATTCTGTAGCTTATTAGCCTTATCTAGCCTCGTTTTGAGCTCTTTATTGACCTTTTCTATAGAATCCACTACACTACCTCTACTTTCAGATTTTTATTTTTTGTTACACGCAACTCAATCATTTGTGAATTGATCGGATGCAGATCGTTTACTGATTCGGTATTATCTACGAATACTGGGACGCTCAAGCCAAACTCTTTGCTTAAGGTGTTGATGATGTCCAAGTCACAATTGATCCGGGCGCCAGTATTCAAACTAGTTCCGTACTCTATGCCGTTGTATATCGCTTCACAGACTTCCTCGAGGCCGCCATTTTTCAGGATGTTAAACAGTTTGAATTTCACAAGTTCGAACTTGCTGTTGATGGACTCTTCAAGATAGCTAACTTTTTTGCGTGTAAACTCGTCGAGAAGAAATAGTTCGCGTTCTACCTCTTGATTTTGTGTTTTCAAATTAGCATCTTCTTTTTTCAGTTCCTCGATCCGATTTTCGTAATCGGAAAGAATTACTAAACGCTGAAACTTCACTTGAGCCTCTGCGATAAGTTGACGTTTTTGTCTGATCTTTTCTTTTAACTCCTGTTCCTCGACTGCTGTGTCGGACGTAGCATTAAGAATCTTTTGCTGAACAAGTTTAATTTCTTCCTGAATTTTTTTATACGTGGAAGTTTCTTCAAACTTTTGTGTTGAAGTTTCTAGAAATACTAATTCTGAATTGATCTTGTTCAATGTTTCTTCTGTAGCGGCCAAGCTTTTTTCCAAACGTGCACTTTCATTTTCATGAGCAGCAATAGTTTCCTTATAAGCAAGTAATTTTTCTTTCGCTGCTTTCCCCTCAGCAATATTTTTTTCTATGTCAACTGCTTTCTGCTGATTAAATTTTGAAACCATCTGTTCGATTTGATCTGCCGGTAACTCTTGTGCACATGTAGGACAAACTTTTTGATGTTCATCAAAAGTCCTTTCTTTTAAATGGCGTAATTTATTCCGATGTTCAGTTAAGAAATACTCCAAATCATAAAATTGCTTGATTATCTTATCTTTCTTACTTTCCTCTTCATCCCTAAGCTTTCTGATTTCATTAACAATTCGCTGTTGCTTGTTCAGATCGTCTTGCAGAGATCGCGTCTCCATATTGGTACTGGATAGATAAGCGGATTGTGCTTCTGCCAGTTTTATTTTCAGATTTGATAGCTCTTCTTGATGATCAAGCGCCGCATTATCTGCAGCGACAGCATTCAATTTGCTTTGCAGTTCCGATACATCCGCCTCGTATTCCAGCACTTGTTCTTGGATTTCATCTGCAGATTGATCACCAATATCGGCTTTTGCTTTTACAAACATTTCAGTGACTTCTTGAATTCGTGCTGGCAAACCATCGATTTGCCGTTTGATCTCTTTTTTTCGTGAAGCGAGCACTTTGCGGTAATCATCAATTGAATGTTCTTTGATGATCGTTTCCATGTCTTTTAACTTTGGATCTTTAGCAATGATCTCTTCGTCGGTCAAGCCAGTCATATTGACCAAAATTTCACGACGATTCTTCCAATTCATTTTCATAAAGAATGTAGAATCAAATAGCATCTGCAGAATGTTTTCAGCGCCCAGGGTTTCGAGGTATGCCTTCCATTCCTTTTCCATCTTAGGCACGCCATCAATCGTGTACTTCGTTGTATCGTTGCCTCGGACTTTTTCTAACTGTCCTCGAGGTGTATTCCATTTTTCTTCTTGGACGCGTTTTAGCGTAACCATGGTGTCATTGATGATCAATTCCGCTACAACGGTTGGCTCAAGTCCTAACAATTCGTCGTTGTTCTTATCTAAGGGTTTAGGATTTAATTTGGCGCCTCTAGTATCTTTACCAAAAAGTAGCCATAGCAAGGCATCGGCCAATGTCGTCTTTCCTGATCCATTTTGGCCACTTACTGTAGCATTTTGGCCCATCGGTTCAAAAGTAAACGATTCTAGTCCTTTGAAATTTTTTAATGATAACCGGTTTAGGATAATTTTTTTCATTTAAAATCACCTCGGAGAAAAGCAGAAAGCCTTTTGTCTAGTGAAGTATTTGTTTCTTCATCCACAGAAATCCCGAAAAGTTCTTTTAGTTTTTTATGCTTCGGACAGTCACAATCAACTTTTTCAACAGCTTTCAAGGTTTCTTTATACTGTTCTAAAATAACTAAGGCAATGAGATCCTCGTTGCCTCCTTGAGCAGTAATAATCGATCCCTCTTCGGAAAACGCCCCTAATTGGAAACTAATATTGTTTTTCGCACATTCAAAGGTTAAATCCTTTATCATATTTTGAATTTTTTCGTTCATGTGTTACACTCTCCTTGAATAATTTGTTTTACTTGCTTACACTAGCTGGAACTGGTGTAGGCTCTTTTTGTTTCTCATTTCGTGTTACCCTGTCCCTCCTTTTCATTTCTCGTTCAAACATTGCTTCATCATAAATCATCAACCAAAGCATGACCGTAGTCGGAAAGCCAATCTTAAGCCATGTTGGAGCCTGACCAGTTGCGAACACGCCGATTCCAAACATAAACAGAAGCACTGCAATCCGCCTAAGCCAATAGATTTTCTTCATGTTCTTCCTCCTCTTCAAAGTTGACGTTGCAAATTTCATCCCAAATATTGATTAGACAGTCAATCGAGTGCGTATAAGCTTTTCCACCGTGGCTCTTGTCGTTCATTTCTTCCAAAGTATCTAACAGTTCATGAAACATTTCTTTATTTGGCGTGGTGTCCATTGCGTACATTTTCGAGATAGTGTTTTCGATCCGTTCGATAGCTTTTTTTTCCTCAAGTGTCAACTTGGCATAATGATTCGCAAAGTGCCTAGCTAGAAAACTTACTAAGAATTGAGAGTGTTCAGTACATTTTTTATTGTTTGCCATGATTATTCCCCCTACATAATGTTTCGATTCAATTGATTTTGATAAAGCAACTCTTGATACTGCTTAAGTTCCTTTCTAGCATTTTCTTGCTGTCGATCACTTACCACATTTTTCTTATCATGCAAGAGTCGGTGCAAATCTTGAATCTTTTCTTTTATGAGATTGTTAATGAGTAACTCTTGGTCTAGTGAATACTTCATCAACTATCACCTCGAAATTTATTCGCGTCTTTCCATCTCAAGAACTGTTCAAATTTATCAATGTCAATCAATACATACCCCCCCGTTGGATTAATATATCCGGATCCAAAATCTTTATGCTGCTTGAATTCCGCTAAATATCTTTGAAAAGTGGCTGTACTTTTCTGTGCAAATCCGAAATACTCCATTGCTTGCTCTTTATTTGCAAATTTTTGAGTAATCCTTATCACATTTACTTTAGTAATTCCCATTTACTAGCCCTCCTTCACTTCAAACTATCGCTAAAAGCGATACTATCGCCAAAAAAAATACCGTTTATTGGATACTTATAAAGCTCAGCAAATATAAACATATATTTTGCTGGCATATCAGAAGAGTTCTTCTCCCAACGCATTATTGTTTCTCTGGAAACCCCAACCTCTTCTGCTACTTCTGATTGCGACATTCTCATTCTTTTCCTAAGTGCTGCTAATGTCATCATCTGTTCTTTAGGCATGTCATTTCCCCCTTTCTGTGCTTCAATCATATATCGCTTTAAGCGATAAGTCAACGCAAAAAGCGATAAAAAACATACAAAAAATGATATATATATCGCTTTACACTATACAAAAATCGCTTTAAGTGATATACTTTTTTTCAAATATATTATAGAAGGAGATTTTTGACATGACGGAAGATTTAAAGGTTGTTTTCGGAAAAAATTTAGAACGATATAGACAATTAAAAAACATAAGTATGGTCGAGTTAGCGAATGAAATTGGTGTATCACAATCAACTATATCGGACTGGGAGAATGGGAAAAAAATGCCTCGTTCAGGATCTATACAAAAACTAGCTGATTATTTTCATATTCAAAAAACTGACTTACTAATGGATAATGAAGCATTATCCACAAACAATTTTAAAGTAAATGAGTTCGTGGATGTTCCTATATTAGGAACTATTACTTGTGGAGAGCCTATTTTGGCTGTTGAAAACTTCGATGGTTATAGACGCGTCCCTAAAGACAATTTACCTAATGGAGAAGTGTTCTATTTAAAAACAAAAGGTGACTCTATGGCTCCAACAATTCGAGAAAACAGTTACGTATTGATAAAAAAACAACCAGTTGTGGAAGACGGGGAAATAGCTGCAGTAATTGTGAATGGAGACGATGAAATGACTTTAAAAAGAGTAAAACATCAAAATGGTTTGGTTATTCTGACAGCAGATAATAGTGCTTTTGCACCAATTATTATTACACCTGATACACCAGCAAGAATTATTGGCAAAGCATTACAAGTGAGTTTTGACTTATAAAAAAAATGCATTCCCACCGTCCAAAGTTAGAATGCATTTTTGCCAAATAAGGCATAGCTTATTTTGTTGTGCCTATTTTATCATAAATAGGAGATGATGAATATGTGGATAGAGGAATTAGCTAAAGGTAAATATAAATATATCGAAAGATATAAAGATCCTTACACTGAAGAATTAAAAAAAGTATCTATCACATTAACTAGCAAATCAAATGTAGCCAAAAAGCAAGCACAAAAAGAATTAAACGAAAAAATCGACAGGATACTAACTGCAGAAAAAAAATCTGATCACACATTGCAAGAGCTTCTGGATGAATGGTGGGATTTTCATTCTCAAACTGTACGATCAAATACTATTCGTAATTATACAAACATTATGAAGTCTTTTAAGAAGAATGATAATCTTAATTTGAAAGCAAAAATAAGAAATACAGATAGTCAATTTTTTCAAAAGTTTATTAACTCACTGACCTTTTCACACGTTCAAAAATCAAAATACAAATCAGTCTTAAATATGGCTTTCGATTACGCTGTAAATATGCAGTATGTAAAAGATAATCCAATGAAGAAGGTAATTATACCTAAACCACCTAAAACGCTTGAAACGTTCTCTAGAGTCCAAGATTTGTACCTTGAAAAAGAAGAAGTTAATCGATTATTAACAGCATACTATTCGTCTCATCAATCTAAAAGAATGGGAAATCTAGTAGAGTTTATGTACTTAACAGGTGTTAGAATTGGTGAAGCAATCAGTTTACAAGTAAAGAATTATAGAAAAGAAGAGAAGCTCCTAGATATTCACGGCACATTAGATTACTCAAAAGGCTATAAGAATGCAACAAAAGAATTGCCAAAAACTGATGCATCTTATAGAACAATAGGAATATCTAATCGAGTTATTGAAATTTTGGATGAAGTTATTTTAGAAAATAAATTGAAGTATGATCATTATGATAACGACAGCTACATTTTTATAGGTAAAACGGGATTACCAATCCAAGTGAATACATTCAATGCCGCTCTAGATTATAATAATGAGAAGCTTGGGGATAAAAAAATAAACAAAAAGCTGCATTCTCACATTTTTAGGCATAGCCACATTTCTTTATTATCTGAATTGAACATACCCATAAAAGCTATAATGCAAAGAGTAGGCCATGACGATGAAAAAACTACACTGAAAATTTATACTCATGTAACTGAAAAACAAAAAACCGATATTGTAGAAAAATTAAATAACCTAGGATTCTAATCACTAGGTTATGGTTTAAATTATTATATTTTCAATTCTGCCCCTTTTTTGCCCCTTGACCTGTTATCTATTCAAAACAGGTCTTTCAAAAGGCTATTTAATAGGGATTAAA
>NZ_BCQE01000035.1 GCF_001544275.1 Enterococcus gallinarum NBRC 100675
AAAAGAATCACAACGAGTGGCTTGCGAAGCAGAGAGTTGATGATGAGCAGTACTAGGCGAACGAGGGGAGCGTAGTAACCTTGAAAAGAATCACAACGAGTGGCAGAACAGATGATGAGCAGCGGGGAACGAAGTGAGGGTAGCAACCTTGAAAGGATTCCCTACGGCTGACTCTGGAAAGAGTAGAACGCAAGGTCTACTTAGCTCAAAATGAGAATCTACTGTAGGCAAAGCAAGTGCCATGTTGAATTTGGGGCAAGACCTTCGCAAATTTTTGTGTAAATCATAACAATCAAAAAAAGCTTCGAGAAACCTGCAGATCTTTTCTAAATTCTCCCTTAAAGAATTTTCATAATTATGTCTAAACTTTGAAATATTGGTTAAATTCTGACAATTCGTTTGTTTTTTTTAAAACTCTGTGATACAGTTATTTCGAGTCATGAAATGGGGGATTAGTTTGCCGGAGAACGAACTTAAAAATGATTTTTTTCGTTATCTAATTGTTGAACGAGGCTATTCTGATAAGACCAAGTCTGCTTACCAAGAAGATATGGAGGATTTCTTTCGTTTTTTAAAAGAGTCTGGCAATGAAGACTTTCTTGCCATTGATCACCGTGACGTCAGAGTATATCTTAGTTTTTTAAATGAGCGCAATTACAGTCGCAATTCGATCAGCCGTAAGATGGCCAGTTTGCGGTCGTTCTATCACTTTTTAACGAAACACGAAGTCATTAAAGAAAATCCATTCGCTTATATTCACTTAAAGAAAAAGAACGCAAAATTACCGCGTTTTTTTTATGAAAAAGAAATGGAGGCACTTTTTGAAAGTGTAAAAGGGCACGAACCTTTGCAGCAACGAAATCGAGCTTTGTTGGAGGTCCTGTATGGCTCCGGGCTGCGGGTCAGTGAATGCAGCAACCTAACCTTGTTAGACATTGATTGGGAGAATGGTGTATTGTTGATCCATGGGAAAGGGAACAAGGATCGTTATGTTCCTTTTGGCAGCTATGCGCAAGAAGCATTGCGAGACTATGTCTCAGCTGGACGCCAACAGTTGATGGAGAAACACCACAAACAGCATGAGATTGTTTTCGTCAATCATTTAGGGGACGGAATCACAGCGACGGGGATTGAGTATGTGTTGAATCAAATCATTCGTAAAAGTAGTTTGGACAGCAAGATCCACCCCCACATGTTGAGGCACACATTTGCCACTCACTTATTAAATCACGGGGCTGATATGCGAACCGTTCAAGAATTGTTAGGCCATGCCAACTTATCTACGACGCAGATCTATGCCCATGTCACAAAAGACAGCTTGCAAAAAAATTACCGCCAATTTCATCCAAGAGCTTAAAAATTGGCGACAGGAGGAAAGAATTATGAAATCACCTTTTCATTCAACAACGATTTGTGCTGTTGAAAAAGATGGCAAATTCGCAATGGCCGGAGATGGTCAAGTAACAATGGGAGAACAAGTCGTCATGAAGGGGACGGCACGCAAAGTACGCCGAATCTATAACGGTGAAGTCGTAGTTGGATTTGCTGGAAGTGTGGCAGATGCTTTCACACTGGAAGAAAAATTTGAAGGAAAACTCAATGAATACAACGGCAACTTACAACGTGCTGCTGTTGAGTTAGCGCAAGAATGGCGGACACAGCAATCGATGCAGAAACTAGAAGCAATGCTGATCGTGATGAATCAGGAAGAAATGCTCTTGGTTTCTGGGACAGGAGAAGTCATTTCACCAGATGAAGGGATTTTGGCTATCGGTTCTGGCGGCAATTATGCACTCGCTGCAGCCAGAGCGATGAAACGTTACGGCGGTGATCTTTCTGCAAAAGAAATTGCTGAAGGAGCATTGAATATCGCCGCTGATATTTGTGTCTTTACCAATCACAACATTATTGTTGAAGAGTTTTAAAGAGGGATGAAGCTATGACAAATCAAAATATATCACCAAAAGAAATCGTCAAAGAATTAGATCAATATATTGTTGGTCAAACTAGTGCCAAGAAATCTGTTGCAGTAGCTTTACGTAATCGCTACCGTCGTCTCCAGTTGGATGAGAAAATGCAGCAAGATGTGACGCCGAAGAATATTTTAATGATCGGACCGACCGGTGTCGGAAAAACAGAAATTGCTCGCCGATTAGCGAAGATCGTTGATGCGCCTTTCGTTAAATTAGAAGCAACTAAGTTCACTGAAGTCGGTTATGTCGGACGTGACGTGGAATCAATGATTCGGGATCTTGTGGAAAATGCCATCCAGATCGTAAAAAAAGAGCAATATAAAAATGTTCGACTGCAGGCAGAAAAGAAAGCCAATCGTCGACTGGTTAAAATACTGGTACCTGGAATCAAAAAAGAACAAAAGAAATCCACGAATCCATATGAACAAATGATGAATATGTTCAATCCTGCGCAGCAGGCAGAAGAACCAAAAGAAGAACTGACGGACGAAATCCGCAGCAACCGTCAAGCCATTTATGAGCAATTAGAAAAAGGCTTATTGGACAATCGTGAAGTAACGATCCAGGTGGATGAACCAAAAACGCAGTCACCAATGATGAACAATGGATTGGAACAAATGGGGATCGATTTGAATGAAACATTAGGTGCATTGAAACCGCAAAAGAAAATCGAACGGACAGTAACGGTAAAAGAAGCTCGAGAATTATTGATCCAAGAGGAATCTTCAAAATTAGTGAATGATGCGGATATCCATAGTGCGGCATTGCGTTTAGCCGAATCTAGCGGGATCATCTTCCTTGATGAAATCGATAAGATCACATCAAAATCGCAACAATCAGGCGAAGTTTCTCGTGAAGGTGTGCAACGGGATATTTTACCGATCGTGGAAGGATCACAAGTCAACACGAAATACGGCCCTTTACAAACTGACCATATCCTATTCATTGCTTCAGGTGCCTTTCATTTATCAAAACCAAGTGATTTGATCCCTGAATTACAAGGACGCTTCCCGATTCGTGTAGAGCTTGATGATTTAACAAAAGAAGACTTTGTCAAGATCCTGACGGAGCCAAACAATGCTTTGATCAAGCAATATATTGCCTTGTTGGGAACAGAGAATGTGACAGTCACTTTTACGCTGGAAGCAATCCAAAAAATTGCGGAAATTGCCTTTCAAGTCAATCGCGATACAGATAACATTGGCGCCCGTCGCTTACACACGATTCTAGAAAAGTTACTTGAAGACTTATTGTTTGAAGCATCCGACATGCAAATGGGTGAAATCACTATTACAGAAGCGTACGTTGAAGACAAACTTGCTTCTATTGCCAAAGACGAAGACCTAAGCCGGTATATTTTATAAAGGGAGAGAACCAATGAAAACACTTTTAGAAAAGACACGACAAATCAATGAACTACTGCAACAAAAAAATACCTTCAATCTGGCATCTGATTTGCCTTATGATAAAATGGCGGTCATTTTAGGTGACATACTCGATAGCAATGCTTATATTATCAGTAGTGATGGTAGTGTGTTGGGATTCGTTGAGACGCATGATGTCAACAATGAACGTATCAAAAAGATGTTTGTAGAAAAACAGTTTCCTAAAAATTATACAAGTTTAGTAGATAATTTATCTTCGACAGAAGCAAATGTTCCCATCAGCAACGATATGACTGCTTTTCCTATTGAGATGCGGGAGTTATATCCGAATGGTTTAACAACAATCGTACCCATTTATGGTGCAGGCGAACGGTTGGGCACGATCATCTTGTCTCGGATCGAAAAAACGTTCGATGACGATGATCTAGTCTTAGCAGAATACAGTGCAACTGTAGTTGGCATGCAGTTTCTTTATCAAAAATCCCGCAATATAGAAGAAGACGTTCGTAGTGCGACTGCGGTACAAATGGCGATCAATACACTGTCATACAGCGAATTGAAAGCTGTCCAAGCGATTTTTGAAGCATTAGAAGGGGATGAAGGACGATTGACCGCTTCTAGTATTGCGGATCGGATCGGTATTACACGTTCTGTCATTGTAAATGCATTGCGTAAACTGGAATCAGCAGGTATTATTGAGTCACGTTCCTTGGGAATGAAAGGAACTTATTTAAAAGTGTTGAATAGTCGTTTCAAAGAGGAATTGAACAAACATCAATATTAGGAGATGGCGATATGACAGTTACGATCAGCGCAGGGCATTTGCAGGCAACAATTGCCGAAAAAGGAGCCGAACTGCAAAGTTTGATTGATGTGAATACCAACTTAGAGTATATTTGGCAAGCTGATCCTGCACATTGGGGAAAGCATGCACCAATCTTATTTCCGATAGTGGGTGCGTTGAAGGACAATCAATACCGCTACAAAGGGGAAACGTATCATCTGCCACGGCATGGTTTTGCTCGAGACATGACGTTTGAAGTCGTGGAGCACAAAGTTGATTATGTTCGTTTACTACTAGCTAGCAGTGAGGAGACAAAGAGCAACTATCCCTTTGATTTTCAGTTGTTTGTTAGTTACGAATTAGGTGGAGACGGTCTTGTGGTCAAGTATCAAGTCGTAAATGATAGTCAGGAAGACATGTTCTTCTCTATCGGTGGTCATCCTGCATTCAATGTACCGTTAGGAGAGGATAATGTATTTGAAGATTTTTATCTCACATTCTCACCTAAGAAATCTCGTGTAAAATTGCCGTTGGTAGGCAATTATATCGATCTGGAGCAGCGGACATTGGGACAAACGAACACTGATCTACGGTTGACTCATGAGATGTTTAAGAACGATGCCTTGATTTATGAAACGAAAGGGTTGAATTCTTTTTCGATCCGCAGTGAAAAATCTCCTCACAGTGTGACATTGAGCTATAACAATATGCCTTACGTTGGCTTTTGGACGACTTATCCAGTAGAATCTCCTTTTTTATGTATTGAACCATGGGTAGGTATTGCAGATACCTTAGAGACTAGTGGCGAACTACATGAAAAAACAGGAATCCAACGCTTGGCAGCCAACGAGCAATTTGAAACGAAGTATTCGATCACAGTTAAGTAAGCCTATGTGAATAAGAAAAAAAGAAGCTGGGACGAAAGTCATGAATGACTTTTCCCAGCTTCTCCTATTCTTTTTTATTAAGACCAAAAGAGATACGGCTCTCTGTGCCGTCTTTGATCCGCTTGATATTTTCACGATGACGGATAAAAATAAAACAGGTGACACCAATTGCGATACACGTCAATAACCAATTTGGTTTTGGTAAAATCATTGGTGCGACATAAGGCAATAGAATTGTCGACAAAGTGATCAAGCAGGCTGCAATCATACTTGTCAGGCTGACCATGCTGGTTATGAACAAACAAATCACAAAAATAAGCGCTGAATAAATGAAGAAAATTGGATTGTAGCCTAAAAGCATGCCTGCGCTTGTCGCCACCGCTTTCCCGCCTTTGAATTTGGCAAAAATTGGAAACGTGTGACCTAGAATAGCACAAACACCAAACCAAAGAGGATTGATTGTTGTGACTGAAAAGATCGCCGGCAAGCAAGTAGCCAGGGTACCTTTCAGAATATCCATCAATAAAACAATGACGCCAGCTGATTTGCCAAGAACACGAAAGGTATTCGTAGTTCCTGTATTCCCGCTGCCAAATTGGCGAATGTCTTTTTTGAAGAATAGTTGACCGATCCAGACACCAGATGGAATCGAACCGAGCAAATAAGCAATAAATAGTAACAGAATCGTCTTCATGATAACCCACTTTCCTTGAAAGTCTAGAGCAATTTTAGCATGAAACCGTCGCAGCAACAATAAGAAAATACTGAAGCTATGGATAAACGAGCAATGATAGATGGACCATCCAAAAGCTAAAAGTGACTTTGCCTTGTCGAACGGTGGGAAAAAGGATAAGATAGTTTAGAAAAATGTTCGCTTGAAAAAAGCCGATTTTATGTTAAGATTTTTTTTGCGAATCATTCATGTTGGGTTTCCGCAGAAACCCACTTAATTTAGTTAAAGGAGCGGTGGCTTTGGCAAAGAAAACCACAGAGTATAATGATGCCTCGATACAAGTCCTAGAAGGCTTGGAGGCAGTGAGAAAGCGACCTGGTATGTATATCGGATCGACTGACGGCCGAGGCTTGCACCATTTGGTCTACGAAATCGTTGATAATGCGGTCGACGAAGCACTATCAGGATTCGGGAATGAAATTGATGTCACTATCCACAAAGATAATAGTATCAGTGTGCGAGACAATGGTCGTGGAATGCCAGTGGGAATGCATGCTTCAGGAATCCCAACAGTCGAAGTCATCTTTACTGTACTGCATGCTGGCGGTAAATTTGGCCAAGGGGGCTATAAGACATCAGGTGGACTCCACGGAGTGGGTGCCAGTGTCGTAAATGCTTTATCAAGCTGGCTAGAAGTTTCTATCGTACGAGATGGTATCGAATACCAAGAGAAATTCAAAGATGGTGGCAAACCTGACGGTACATTGAAAAAAATCGGAAAGACGCGGAAAGCAACTGGAACGACCGTACGTTTCAAGCCGGATGACACGATTTTTACAACAACGAAATTTTCTTATGACACGTTAGCAGAACGATTGCGAGAATCAGCTTTCTTATTAAAAGGAGTGAAAATCACTCTGACAGATGAGCGGGCTGAATTGCAGCAAGAGGTCTTTTTATTTGAAGAAGGAATCAAAGAATTTGTTGATTATTTAAACGAAGAAAAAGATACACTGACGCCTGTTGTGTATTTTTCTGGCACAAAAGAAGCAATCGAAGTGGAAGTTGCTTTCCAATATAATGATGGGTATTCCGAAAATGTCCTGTCATTTGTAAATAATGTGCGTACGAAAGACGGCGGTACCCATGAAGTGGGAATGAAGATCTCTATGACTAAAGCTTTCAATGAATATGCTCGAAAGGTCGGACTGCTGAAAGAAAAAGACAAAAATCTGGAAGGCAGTGATTTTCGGGAAGGTTTAGCGGCAGTTCTGTCGATTCGGGTACCAGAGAATCTGCTTCAATTTGAAGGTCAAACAAAAGAAAAACTAGGAACGCCGATCGCACGAAATGCGGTAGACAATGTGATTGGTGAACAACTGGGTTATTACTTGCAAGAAAATAGCGAGATGAGCCAAATGCTTGTCCGTAAAGCCATCAAGGCTCGGGAAGCGCGGGAAGCTGCTCGGAAAGCACGAGAAGAAAGCCGCAGTGGGAAAAAGCGTAAAAAGGGCGAATCGTTGTTATCTGGAAAATTGACACCAGCCCAATCTCGTAATCCGAAAAAAAATGAGTTGTACTTAGTCGAAGGAGACTCGGCTGGTGGATCAGCCAAACAAGGCCGAGACCGTAAGTTTCAAGCAATTCTTCCGTTACGTGGGAAAGTCATCAATACCGAGAAAGCCAAAATGCAAGACATTTTGAAAAATGAAGAAATCAATACTATGATCTACACGATCGGCGCAGGTGTTGGTCCAGAATTTTCGATCGAAGACTGCAATTATGACAAAGTGATCATCATGACCGATGCAGATACAGATGGTGCCCATATCCAAGTCTTGTTGCTGACCTTCTTTTATCGCTATATGAAACCATTGATCGAAGCTGGCAAAGTCTATATTGCATTGCCGCCTTTGTACAAAGTTTCAAAAGGCCTAGGCAAAAAAGCCGTAGTTGAATATGCCTGGACAGATGACGAATTAAACGCGGTGACCAAAAAAATTGGTAAAGGTTATATGCTGCAACGGTACAAAGGGTTAGGTGAGATGAATGCGGATCAACTTTGGGAGACAACGATGGACCCAGAAACAAGAACATTGATCCGTGTTCGAATCGATGATGCGGCACAAGCGGAACGACGGGTTACTACATTGATGGGTGATAAAGTAGAACCGCGGCGGAAGTGGATCGAAAGCCATGTCCAATTCAGCTTGGAAGAAGACGGCAGTATTTTAGAGAAAAAAGAAGAGACGATCCCTGGATTGGTCGAAGAAAAATTACAAGAAGCTGAGCAAATTTCAGCAATCAGCTTGTCTGAGGATTAGGAGGGGATCTCTTGGAACATAAAAACAATATACAAGAATTAACATTAGAAGAAGTGATGGGGGACCGTTTCGGTAGATACTCTAAATATATTATCCAAGAACGGGCATTACCGGATATTCGAGATGGCCTAAAGCCCGTTCAGCGACGAATTTTGTTTGCCATGAATCAAGATGGAAATACTTATGACAAAGGATTTCGTAAGTCTGCAAAATCAGTAGGGAATATCATGGGGAATTTTCATCCCCATGGAGATTCCAGTATTTATGAAGCCATGGTCCGTATGAGTCAAGACTGGAAATTACGACAAATCCTGATCGAAATGCACGGGAACAACGGGAGTATGGATGGTGATCCGCCAGCAGCTATGCGTTATACAGAAGCCCGTTTGTCTGAATTAAGCGGAGAATTATTGAAGGATATTGAAAAAGATACCGTTGAGTTAGTTTGGAATTTTGACGATACCGAAAAGGAACCAACTGTTTTGCCAGCAAAATATCCCAATCTGCTGGTCAACGGGTCGACAGGGATCTCTGCTGGTTATGCAACTGAAATTCCCACGCACAATTTAAGTGAAGTCATTGACGGAACGATTTATTTGATTGATCATCCGAATGCCTCGTTGGATAAATTGATGGAATTCATTCCAGGTCCAGATTTCCCAACTGGCGGCATCTTACAAGGAAAAGAAGAAATCAAGAAGGCATATGAAACAGGTCGCGGGAAAGTGATCTTACGTTCAAAGACTAGAATCGAAGATATCAAAGGCGGCAAACAGCAAATTGTCATCAATGAGATTCCTTACGAAGTCAATAAAGCGAATCTGGTCAAAAAAATGGATGAGATTCGTTTAAACAAAAAAATCGATGGGATTGCCGAGGTCCGGGACGAAACGGACCGTACCGGTTTGCAAATCGTGGTTGAGCTGAAAAAAGATGCCAATGCTCAAGGAATCTTGAACTATCTATTTAAAAATACGGAACTGCAAATCAACTACAATTTCAACATGGTAGCCATCGATGAAATGCGGCCGCAGCAAGTCGGGTTGAAACATATCTTAGAAAGTTATGTGAAACACCGTCGGGAAGTCATAGCTAAGCGGAGCCGTTATGAGCTGAAGAAAGCGCAGAAACGTCAGCACATCGTTGATGGGTTGATGAAGGCTCTTTCGATCCTCGATGAAGTGATCGCGACAATCCGCAGCAGTAAAGACAAAAAAGATGCAAAAAATAATCTGGTCGTTCAGCATGGGTTTACAGAAGAACAGGCAGAAGCCATTGTAACATTGCAATTGTATCGCTTGACTAATACAGATATCACGCAATTACAGGCAGAAGCCCAAGAATTAGCTGAAACGATTCGCGAATTGACGAAAATTTTGAATGAAGAAACGGAATTATTGAAAGTCATCAAAAAAGAGCTAAGAGAAATCAAGAAGAAATACCACTCTGATCGGATGACCGAGATTGAAGCAGAGATCCAAGAAATCAAAATCGAGACCCAAGTGCTTGTCGCCCAAGAAGACGTTGTGGTAACTGTTACGACAGATGGCTATGTCAAACGAAGCAGCTTGCGGTCTTATGGCGCTTCTAAGCCAGAAGAGTTAGGCATGAAAGAAGGCGATGCACTGCTTTATAGCGGGCAAGCAAGCACATTGGATCATTTGCTGCTGGTGACCAATAAAGGGAATGTCATTTATCGCCCAATTCATGAGTTGCCGGATCTCAAATGGAAAGATCTAGGGGAACATATTTCGCAAACGGTAATGAATCTAGCTACCGAAGAAACCATTTTAGCTGTATTCACTTATCAAGAACTTGATCCGCACAAGAATTTCGTGCTGATTAGCAAAAACGGTATGATCAAACAAACAAGAATGACAGAATTTGAACCTTGGCGTACGTACAAGAGTCGGCCATTGACTATGATGAAACTAAAAGATGAGGCCGATGAACTTGTCAACGTGTATTTAGCGGATCAAAATGAGCCGTTGGATGTCTTTTTAGTTAGTTATCGTGCTTTTGGCCTACGCTACCCATTAGCCGAAGTGCCTGTTGTTGGACCAAAAGCAGCTGGAGTCAAAGCGATGAATCTTAAAGAAGATGATCAGATCGTCAATGGATTGTTGGTTTACTCGGAAGGGGATACGCCTGTAATCATGGTCACTCAGCGAGGGGCGGTCAAACGAATGCTGGCTCAAGAAATCAGTCAGTTAGGACGAGCAAAACGGGGACTGATGGTTCTAAGAGAGTTGAAGAAAAATCCTCATCGGATCGTTTATATGGGAAGTGGCGAAAACCAATCCCTGATTTTGACTACTCAAAAGGGGCAAATGATCGAGATCGAGACGAATCAAATCCCAATCAATGACCGGACATCGAATGGGTCCTTTGTTACCGATGAAAAATCCGGTGGCTTGATCCATGAAGTTGCTCGAGTGATTGATCCTGCGATTCAAGAAGATTCTGTACTATAAGTTAAACGCGAAACACGCATCTGTACCAATACAGACGCGTGTTTTTTTCTATATAAATAATTTTTCACATTTTCAAAAAATGGACTTTAATAAAAAATTCACATTTGAAAAACGTTGGTATAAAAGCTGTTTCGTTACATTTTATATTATAATAGCTAATTTTGTTAAAAATAATTCTTGTAAATGCTTGCAATGCAAACGCTTTGTGTTATACTATTCACGTAAAGCTGTTACACTTAGTGAACAGAAATTTTAAGGAGGTCCATCAAATGGAACAATGGAATGGATTTAAAGGAAAAACTTGGAAAGAAGAAGTAAACGTACGCGACTTCATCCAAGAAAACTACACACCTTATGACGGAACAGACGAATTTTTAGCTGGCCCAACTGAAGCAACTACAAAGCTTTGGGATCAAGTTATGGACTTGAACAAGCAAGAACGTGACGCTGGCGGCGTTTTAGACATGGATACTAAAACCGTTTCAACGATCACTTCTCACGGCCCAGGCTATTTGAACAAAGAGTTAGAAACAGTTGTCGGGTTCCAAACAGACAAACCTTTCAAACGCAGCTTGCAACCGTTCGGCGGTATCCGAATGTCAGAACAATCAGCAGAATCTTATGGGTATGAAATTGATTCTGAAGTTTCTCACATCTTCCGTGACTACCGTAAAACACACAACCAAGGTGTATTTGATGCTTACACTCCTGAAATCAGAGCTGCACGCCGTTCTGGTGTTATCACTGGACTTCCTGATGCTTATGGTCGTGGTCGTATCATCGGTGACTACCGTCGCGTAGCATTGTATGGTGTGGATTACTTGATCAAAGAAAAACAACAAGACTTGTTGTATTGCGGCAATGGCACGATGTCAGACGATATCATTCGCCAACGTGAAGAATTAAGTGAACAAATTCGCGCATTAAGCGAATTGAAAGAACTTGGTACAATCTATGGTTTTGATATTTCTCAACCTGCACAAACTGCAAGAGAAGCTTTCCAATGGTTATATTTAGGTTATCTAGCAGCCATCAAAGAACAAAACGGGGCAGCAATGTCTCTAGGACGTACGTCAACTTTCTTAGATATCTATGTAGAACGCGACCTTAAAAATGGCGTGATCACAGAAGAAGAAGCACAAGAAATCGTTGACCATTTCGTAATGAAACTTCGTCTAGTGAAATTTGCCCGTACACCTGAATACAATGCATTATTCTCAGGTGACCCAACATGGGTTACAGAATCAATCGCTGGGATGGGTGAAGACGGACGCCACATGGTAACTAAAAACAGCTTCCGATTCTTGCACACACTAGCAAACTTGGGACCAGCTCCAGAACCAAACTTGACTGTTTTGTGGTCAACACGCTTGCCACACAACTTCAAAACATTCTGTGCGAAAATGTCTATCCAAACATCAGCAATCCAATATGAAAACGATGATGTAATGCGTGGACATTGGGGCGATGACTATGGAATCGCATGTTGTGTATCTGCTATGCGCATTGGTAAACAAATGCAATTCTTCGGTGCTCGTGCGAACTTAGCGAAAACGTTGTTGTATGCAATCAATGGCGGGGTCGACGAAAAATCAAAAGCGCAAGTGGGACCTAAATTCCAACCAATCACTTCAGAATATCTTGATTACAATGAAGTAATGGAAAAATATGACACAATGATGGACTGGATTTGTGATTTGTATGTCAATACATTGAACATTATCCACTACATGCATGATAAATATTCTTATGAACGAATTGAAATGGCCTTGCAAGACACAGATATCTTGCGTACGATGGCTACTGGTATCGCTGGATTCTCTGTAGCAGTTGACTCATTATCTGCTATCAAATATGCGAAAGTCCGCACAATTCGTGACGAAAACGGCATCGTTGAAGATTACGAAATCGAAGGCGACTATCCTAAATATGGAAACAACGATGATCGCGTAGACGATATTGCTGTTAACCTATTGAAAACCTTCATGAAGAAAGTAAAACGCACAAAAACTTACCGTAACTCAAAACATACAACATCGATCTTAACGATCACTTCAAACGTCGTTTATGGTAAGAAAACAGGGAACACTCCTGACGGACGCCGCGCTGGTGCGCCATTTGCCCCAGGTGCGAACCCAATGCACGGCCGCGATACACACGGTGCGTTGGCTAGTCTTTCATCTGTTGCGAAATTGCCATATGACTATTCATTAGATGGTATTTCAAATACATTCTCAATCGTACCTAAAGCATTAGGACGTGACGACGAAACACAACAAGAAAACCTAGCAACTATGTTGGATGGTTATGCAGCAAAAGGTGGTCACCACTTGAATATCAACGTATTCAACCGCGACACATTGCTTGATGCACAAGCGCATCCAGAAAAATACCCACAATTAACCATTCGTGTATCAGGTTATGCAGTTAACTTCATCAAGTTGACAAAAGAACAACAAGATGACGTTATCGCTCGTACCATGCACGAAGCAATGTAATAGCACAAAAAAAGGCGGCGGATGGAACATTCCGCCGCTATTGTTATGAATCACTGCGACTGCGAAGCAGAGCAGATGATGGATACGGGGAACGAAGAGACCGTAGTAACCGAAGTCCGGAGGGAATCACTGCGATTGTGAAGCAGAGCAGATGATGACAAGCGTAGTTTGTTCATCAAACTGTTGCCTCACTGCGAGTATGGGCGAGGAATCAATGGAATAAAACGATGCAACTTTATTTTTAGTTTCTTCAAGAAAGGAAGAGCAACATGTCAGTAACAGGACATATTCATTCAACAGAAAGTTTCGGATCAGTGGACGGACCAGGTATTCGCTTTATTGTCTTTATGCAAGGATGTCGGATGCGCTGTGAGTTTTGTCATAATCCAGATACTTGGAAAATCGGTGCCGGTATCGAACGGACGACAGATGACGTACTGGAAGAAGCACTCAAATATCGAGAATTTTGGGGAGAAAAAGGTGGGCTGACTGTTAGTGGCGGAGAACCATTGCTTCAGTTGGACTTCTTGATCGATCTTTTCCGGAAAGCCAAAGCTGCAGGGGTGAACACCACCTTAGATACGTGCGGAAAACCTTTTACTCGGGAAGAACCTTTTTTCAGCAAATTTCAAGAGTTGATGACTGTCACTGATTTGCTATTATTTGATATCAAGCATATTGATAATGATGCTCATAAGAAGCTGACCACACAATCCAACGACAACATCTTAGAAATGGCAAAATACCTTTCAGAAATCAATAAGCCAGTCTGGATCCGCCACGTGCTGGTGCCATTCAGAAGTGATTATGATGAGTTTTTGATCCGTTTAGATGCGTTTATCAAGACGTTGAATAATGTAGATAAAGTAGAGATTTTACCTTATCACACAATGGGTAAATATAAATGGGATGAATTAGGGCTGAAGTATCCACTGGAAGGAATTGAGCCGCCAACACAAGATCGCGTGAAAAATGCAAAAGAGTTGCTTCATGTCGATGACTATAAAGGTTATCTTACCCGTTAACAAGCGTAGAGAAGATAACTATTGATTCTTTCCTATTTTTTGCTATCATTAGAAAGTGGAAAATGAATGAATTAGGAGCGATCATTATGTCGAAAATATTAGTATTTGGACACCAAAATCCTGATACAGATGCTATTGGAGCAGCGATTGCTTTTGCACACTTGCAAAAGGAATTAGGAAAAGATACCGAAGCAGTTGCTCTTGGAACACCCAACGAAGAAACGCAATTTGCTTTGTCTCATTTTGAACTTGAAGCCCCTCGTGTGATTGAGCATATTGAGGCTGGTTCAGAAGTGATGCTTGTGGATCATAATGAGTTTCAACAAAGTGTAGAAGGGATCGCAGAAGCTGCCATTTTAGCTGTAGTTGACCATCATCGTATCGCCAACTTTGAAACTGCAAACCCTCTCTACTATCGTGCAGAACCTGTTGGCTGTACGAGTACGATCGTGTTGAAATTATACCGTGAGGCAAATGTAGAGATTCCAGCAGCTATTGCCGGAATCATGTTGTCAGCGATCGTTTCAGATACATTGTTGTTCAAGTCACCTACATGTACTGATGAAGATATCGCCGCTGCAAAAGAGCTAGCAGCAATTGCTAATGTGGATTTAGATGCGTACGGTCTGGATATGTTGAAAGCTGGAACAAATTTAACAACCAAAACGGCTGCTGAGTTGTTGGATCTAGATGCAAAAAGTTTTCCGATGGGTGGAAAAAACATTCGTATCGGTCAAGTAAATACTGTGGATTTGAATGAAGTGTTTAGCCGCCAAGAAGAGCTAGAAACAGCAATGAAGGCCGAAAATCAGGCAAAAGGCTATGACTTGTACTTATTAGTCGTTACAGATATTTTGAACAGCAATTCTGAATTGCTAGTGATTGGAGAGCCAACTGCACCGGTTGAAGCGGCGTTTAACGTTGTCTTGACAGCAAATCGTGCATTCTTACCGGGGGTTGTTTCTCGTAAAAAACAAGTTGTGCCGCAATTAACTGAAAGCTTTAATAACTAATAGCTAACAGGATAATACGGGCAAAAAAGATGAACATTTGAATTGGTCGGACAATCAGCAACTGCAGTCCTTTCACTGTAATGAAAGGTTTTTGGCTAGCAGGGAAGCGTAAGATTGTCCGGCTATTTTTGAATGGGGAGACGACCCTTCGAGTAGGAATGGAAAGAGAGCGAAAGACATGGAATTTTTTTATAGTAGTCATTATCAAGGGATTCAGAAAATTATTGATTCAGAGTTGTTCTTAAAACTGATTCTTTTCTTGAAAAAACAACAAAAACCACCAATCTTAAGAGAATTAAAACAAAATTTTCCAGAGAAAAATTTTGAAAAAACACTCGATCAGTTGATTGATGCTGGGATCATTAACCGAAAGGATCGTCGCTATCAAGTGGCATTTCCTATCTATTCTACAAAAGATCAGCAGAAGAGTCGTGAGCGTTGGCAACTACCTAATACGATAATTTCAGAAGCGTTGTCGTTCATTTTACAAGCGGAAATCATGAGTAATCAGCGCTTTTTCTATGCTTGTGAGGAAGGGGTGGTACAAGGATTCATTTATCGGCTAATCCATGAGTCTTTCCAGCTTATTTCTCTTTCCCAAGAAAAATGGCCAACAACGATTCCCGCTTTTTTTGCAGCAAATCGACAACTACTGTCATTGCCAATTTATCAGGAGCTGTTGCATTTGCTAGGGGATGTTGATGAGGCCTATTACTTAGATCAAATCAGTGTTATCTTTGAACGGGTGGCAAAACAGCGAAAAATCCGGCCAAGTATTTTTCTGACATCACTCATACAAGGAAATATTCTTCAGTCAGAACAGCATTTTGATCTTCCTATTTTTGAGCCTGCGTTTCTCACTGAGCAGAATGGGTCATCGATGGAAGGATTGTCCGAATTTGATCGGCGTACATTATTAGCAGATTATCTTGGAAAAACATCTAATCCGCAAACAATTCTCATCACGGAAATGATAAAATTTTAATAAACGTTCAGAAACAGAAAAGATAAAAAAGAAAGAATACGTTAAAACCCTCTTTGGGATAACGTTTTCTTTCTTTTTTTGCATTTTTTATTATTTGAAAATGATTAGAAAATAACGAGCGTATTAATTGATTGTTCTCATTTGAGGTGGTATGATAACTTTAGAATTTTGAAAGGGGGCGTAAAAATTGGAAGGAATCAAAGCATTTCATACAGAAGTGATTGAAGAAACAAGAAGCAAAGCAGAGATGATCACTTTTGTTTCGATGGCGGAAATTGAGCATGCACGAAAAGAACTTTGCGAAGCCGGTATTGAAGAAAGCCGCTTTTCTGATGGAGAATTAATTTTTGCACTTAAACAAAAAAATGAATATCAAGCAAATACAATCGTACCAATCGTGATCGACTGGTTGTTAATGAAAAACTATTTATTGACTCCGGCCCAAGCTATTCGTTTTTTGACGAATAAATTAGGACAGACAGAATCAGTATCTTTGAAAGCATTAGGAGATCTTGAGTTTGACGGGGATGGAAAATACTTTTTGATTGCCTGTCAATCAATGAATAAGCAAAATGAAAAAGTGTATAAAGTATATACAGATGGACAAGTGAAAGAACTTTGGCGGGCATGATCCTTTTTAGGATAGAGAGAAAGGTCATGCCTGTCTCTGAATGGATTAATCAAAGGTTGTGAGTCTCAGGTGAAATCAAATCAAAGAATCGTCTTTGCAAGTAGCCATGTCTTTATTTTTATTCTAAGTATGGTGTCGGCACTTTTATTTATTTTAAAAGTTCCTAACACATTTAATGCAAATCAAATTTTTTCAGAGAATATACATTTTTCAGACACAGTCTTTGATGTGGTCACAAGGCTTTTTTTATTGGGGATCTGTAGTTTATATACAACAGTCGCCAGTTTCTGGTCTTTTCGTTCTTGGCCTTATCTTTCAGCCGGAATTGGGATCGCTGCGGTCATAACGGCTTTCCAGATGAAAGTTCAATTCCATCCATTTTTGTTTGCTTTATTTTTGATCGTCGGTTTGTTTCAAGTAAGTGTCGCTTCTTATGTCGCTTTTGTTTCCAAAAAAAGAAGCAGCACTGAAACAGGTTGAACCAATCGTGTTCAAGCTGTTTTTTTTCTGCCATAAATCTTTTGATTATAAGCAGAGGATCGAAATACAACGAATCAGAAAAAGGAATTGTTTTATTCCGGCAATCGCCAAGGCTTTTACGTTACGAGATCTTTAATTTATGCTATTCTACATATAGGAGCAGCAATGCTAAATAAAAGCCATCTGCCCTGAACTATTTTCCCAGTGATCTTCCTAATATTCTGTTTTTAGAGGGAAGATTGATTGGCTGAAAAAATAGGGTTGATCTAAGAGGAGGTTTGACATACGAGTGGAAAATGAGCAAATGATTACAGCAGAGAAGCAGTTTACGACCGGTGAAAATTTTTATTCACAGCATCTTTTAGGTGCACATCGTATGAAAGCAGGCTATGTCTTTCGTGTCTGGGCGCCAAATGCGCAAAATGTCTGGCTAGTAGGTGACTTCAATCAATGGGATGACTCTTTGCCGATGACGAAACGCTCCGAATCGGGGATTTGGGAAATTACCACCAATCAGCCTCAAGAAGGACAGCATTATAAATTCAAGGTCAAGCAAGCCGACGGCCGTGAAATCATGAAAATTGATCCATATGCAATTTATTTCGAAGAACGTCCTGGAACGGCTGCTGTCTTGCACACCGTGCCAGCAAAAAAATGGCGGGATGGTTTGTGGCAAGGCCGCAAAAAGCGTCAAAATCAATTCAAACGACCACTTAATATTTATGAAGTCCATGCAAGTTCTTGGAAACACCACGCAGATGGAACCCCTTATCGTTTTTCTGAATTAAAAGATGAACTCATTCCTTACCTCAAACAAATGGGCTACACCCATATTGAATTTATGCCATTGATGGAACATCCATTAGGTACATCGTGGGGCTATCAATTGATTGGCTATTTTGCGCTCAGCGCTTATTACGGCACTCCAGAAGAATTTCAAGATTTTGTTGAAGCCTGTCACTTGGAAAATATCGGTGTCCTAGTTGACTGGGTGCCGGGCCATTTTTGTGTCAATGATGATTGTTTGGCTTACTATGATGGAACGCCGACATTTGAATATCAAGATGCTGATCGTGCAAAAAATGTTCGTTGGGGAGCAATCAATTTTGATCTAGGCAAACCACAAGTACAAAGTTTCTTGCTATCCAGTGCCCTTTTTTGGATCGAATTTTATCACATCGATGGGATTCGCGTAGATGCGGTTTCGAACATGATCTACCGAGACTATGACCAGGGTGTTTGGCAACCAAATCATGAGGGCGGCAATCGAAATTATGAAGGTTATTACTTCTTGCAGAAACTAAATGCAGTCGTGAAACTGGCGCATCCAGAAGTGATGATGATCGCTGAGGAAAGTACCTCAGAAACGAAAGTTACAGGCCTGATCGAAGAAGGAGCTCTTGGATTTGATTACAAATGGAATCTGGGCTGGATGAACGATGTCCTGCGTTTTTACCAAATGGATCCAATCTTCCGTAAGGATCATTTGAGTTTGTTGTCCTTCTCATTCATGTACCGCATGAATGAAAACTATATATTACCCCTTTCCCATGACGAAGTCGTCCATGGCAAACGTAGCTTAATGCACAAAATGTGGGGAGATCGCTACAAGCAATTTTCTCAATTAAGAAATTTGTATACCTACATGATGACCCATCCAGGGAAGAAACTGCTGTTTATGGGCAGTGAGTGGGGACAATTTTTGGAATGGAAATATGATCACGGGCTTGAATGGGTCGATTTATCAGATGAACTAAATCAGCGTATGCAGCAATTTACAAAGACACTAAATGAACTGTATAAACAGGAGCGCTCATTGTGGGAAATCGAAGATAAAGAAGAATCGCTGGTAGTCATTGATGCTGATAACTTAGCGGAAACAACATTGACCTATTTGCGACAAGGTAAAACCAAAAAAGATTTCGTGATCGTTGTATTGAATTTGACACCTGTTGAACGCCACGATTTCGCCATTGGCGTTCCGTATGAAGGGACCTACCGTGAAGTATTGAATACCGAACGCGATAGTTTTGGCGGGACTTGGACCCAGAATAATCAAGACCAACAAACAGAAGCGATTCCATTCAAAGAATATCCTTATCAAATCAAAACAATTTTGCCAGCACTTGGGGCATTGATTATAAAACCAGAAAAGATTCAAATCAAACGCAGGAAAAAATGAAAGGGGGGAGGAGCTGGCTCGAAAGTCCAATCAAAGTGACAACGTGAAAGGTGATATCGAAAAGAAGGCTTTTTGAAAAAAAAACATTCATATCGAAAATAACACCCGGCATCGTGAAAGAGATTGGCTTTTTAGCGGCTCAAGAAAATGAAAACAGAGATGTTAGCGATGATCCTCGCAGGGGGACAAGGCACACGTTTAGGGAAGTTGACCAAAAATATTGCAAAACCTGCAGTACCTTTTGGTGGTCGGTATCGTATTATCGATTTTACATTAAGTAATTGTGTTAATTCAGGGATTAAGAATGTTGGTGTGGTGACACAGTATCAACCATTGGCATTGAACAGTCACATTGGAAACGGATCAAGTTGGGGGTTAGATGGTATTAATACCGGAGTTACGATTTTACAACCCTACTCAAATTCTGAAGGTGGAAAATGGTTTGAAGGAACAGCCCATGCGATCTATCAAAACATTGCCTACATTGATGAAATGGACCCTCAATATGTATTAGTATTATCCGGTGACCATATCTACAAGATGGACTACGAAGAAATGCTGGAAAAACACAAAGAAAACGATGCGTCTCTTACTGTTGCAGTGCTAGAAGTGCCAATGAAAGATGCTTCCCGCTTTGGTATCATGAACACAGATAAAAATGACCGGATCATTGAATTTGATGAAAAGCCAGCAGAGCCAAAAAGTAACTTAGCTTCAATGGGAATCTATATCTTTGACTGGGCTCGCTTACGTAGCGTACTGTTAAGTAATTATACAAAAGATGGCGAAATGGTCGACTTTGGGAAACATGTGATTCCATCTTACTTGGAAAGTGGCGACAATGTATTTGCTTATCGTTTTTCAGGCTATTGGAAAGACGTGGGTACCATCGATTCTCTCTGGGAAGCTAATATGGAATTTATCGATCCACAGATGGAACTGGGAATCCGTGATAAAAATTGGCAAGTCTTCTCAAAAAATCCGATTGCTCCTCCTCATTTCATTACAGAAACAGGTTCTGCAAAAAATTCGTTGATCATGGATGGTTGCTATGTTGCTGGAGATATTGAACATAGTATTTTATCAGAGAATGTCCAAGTCAAAGAAGGAACCTACATCACAGATAGTGTGGTCATGCCTGGAGCAGTCATTGGGAAAAATGTAACACTAAAACGCGCGATCATTGGAGAAAATGCAGTGATCGGTGATGATGCAGTCATAGACGGAACAGATGAAATCGCTGTTGTTGGTTATTCTGAAGTGATAGGAGTGACGATTGATGAGAACTAATAAAATGTGTGCTATTTTAGGCAATCTGCACCGCTACAAAGAGTTGATGCCTTTAACGGAAAGTCGTCCGTTATCGACGTTGTTGTTTGATTGTAAATATCGTTTGCTTGATTTCAACTTGTCAAGCATTGAAAATGCAAATATCAAGCAAGTGTATATGATTTTCAACGAAGGAGAAACACAATCCGTATTTGACCATATCGGTGGCGGGAAAGAATGGAATTTAGATGGTGTTCAAAACCGTTTCTTCATTCATTTGTTCCAAGACTCATTAAAACAGCAAGCTGCTGGTCAAGAGTATTACTATAACGTGATCGATTATTTGGAAAAATCAAAATCAGAGCATACGGTTTATATGGGCAGCAATATTTTGTGCAACATTGATTTGCGGGCGTTGCTGAAAATCCATCAGTTGCAGAAAAAAGAAATGACGGTCGTTTACAAACGAATCAGCAGTGACAATGTGAGTGACAACGATTTAGTCTTTTCAGTTGATGAAGAAGGTCATTTGAATGAAGCTGTTCAAGCGAAGAAATGCGAGACAGAAAGCATGGTCAACCTATGTACAGATATCTTCATCATCAGAACAGATCGCTTGATCGAAGCCTTGAAAGAAGGACAAGCTGTAGGTGCAACCCCAGACTTGGGCCGCTTCTTGCGGGAACGAATCTCTATCGAAAATACTAGCTTGTATGAATATACTGGTTATTTAAGCAATATTTATGATATTCAATCCTATTACCAAACCAACATGGATATGTTAGATGTCCATAAATTTACATCATTGCTTTATTCAAATCAAAAGATCTACACCAAGCTGAAGAATGAAGTACCAACCTATTATGCAGAGACTTCAGATGTCAAAAATAGTCACTTTGCTTCCGGATGTATCGTAGAAGGATCTGTCGAACGGTCACTTGTTGCCCGCAGAACAACGATTCATCCGAATGCCCATGTCAAAGACACAATCATTTTTGGGAATAATGAAATCAAAGAAGGTGCCGAAGTTTCCTATGCCATCCTCGATAAAAATGTTGTGATCGCAGAAGGTGTCAAAGTTAGAGGAACCAGTGACGCACCGATCGTCGTCAAAAAAAATACCCATGTCACTGAAGATCTAATTGGAGGAGCAACGGCATGAAGGTACTATTTGCCGCAGCAGAATGCGCGCCATTTTTCAAGACAGGTGGACTAGGGGATGTCGTGGGTGCATTGCCCAAAGAACTTGTCAAAAAAGGGGTAGAAACAGTCGTTGTTCTGCCATTCTTTACTAAAATGTCAGCCGACTATCAAGAACAGCTGGAGGATTGTTTTTCTTTTGAAGTCAATGTGGGTTGGCGTAAGCAATATTGTGGGTTGAAGAAACTGGTTCTCAATCGTGTTACCTATTATTTTATCGATAATCTGTACTATTTTGGTCGTGATAATTTATACGATTATTATGATGATGGCGAACGTTTTGCCTTCTTTCAACTAGCAACTATCGAAATGATGGAGAGAATCGATTTTATTCCTGACGTGATTCATGTGAATGATTACCATACAGCAATGATTCCTTTTCTTCTGAAAGAAAAATATCATTGGATCAATGCTTATCAGAATATCCGCACCGTTTTGACGATTCATAATATTGGCTTTCAAGGATGGTATAGCAAAGATATTTTACCGGACTTGTTTGGCATGGGGACAGAGCGTTACGATGACGGGACATTACGATTAAATGACTGTTTGAATTTCATGAAAGCAGGTATTTTATACGCAGATCGTATCACAACAGTCAGTCCTTCTTATAGTGAGGAAATCAAAACACCGGAATTTGGTTGCGGACTTGAAGTCATTCTAAGAATGGAATCTGGGAAACTGCAAGGAATATTGAACGGGATCGATTATGAAACCAATGATCCCGCAACAGATCCATTGCTGCCCTATCATTTTACTTCCGATGAAATGTCCGGTAAAGCTGCAAACAAGCAAGAATTGCAAAAGATGCTGGGGTTACCAGCGCGTGATGTTCCTCTTATCACAGTGGTCAGCCGCTTGACTACACAAAAAGGCTTTCATCTTGTAATGCCGGAAATGGAAAACTTGTTGCAATTTGATGTTCAATTTGCGCTGTTAGGAACGGGAGAACCGGAATTTGAAGAAGGATTCCGTTACTTTGCTGCAAAATATCCAGAAAAATGTGCCGCGGTGATTTCTTTTGATATTGGACTGGCGCAAAAAATGTATGCCGGAGCGGATCTGTTCTTGATGCCTTCTGCTTTTGAACCTTGCGGGCTTTCACAAATGATCGCCATGCGTTACGGAACATTGCCAGTTGTGCATGAGATTGGCGGACTAAAAGATACGGTAGATTCATACAATCCAATCACTCATCAAGGCACCGGATTTGGTTTCCAAGAGTTCACGTCATTTTATTTGATGAATGCAGTGAAACAAGGAATCCTGCTTTATCAAGACGACCAGCAAACGTGGAAATCTTTGCAAGCACAAGCCATGAATAAAGATTTTAGCTGGGACATTAGTTCCAATCAATATATTGATCTCTACCAAGCGATCAAAGTATAATCAAGTATAAGACAGAAGTATTCATTAGTCTGAAAGTAGAGCGGGTTTGAAAGAACGACCTAGCGACAAGGGCGATTGGTGCTTCTGTCCTTTTTCATACAAATTGATAGTCATAAAGGAGTGAATTGTAATGGAGAAAGCTACCTTGCAAGAATTATTAGAAAGCCGGTTGAAAGATATTTTTTCGATCGAGATCGCAGAAGCTTCACCGCAAGAATTGTTTTTAGCTTTAGCTAACGTGGTCAAGAGCTGCTACGCGAATGATTGGAGCCAGACACGAAAAAATCTGCTCGTTGAACAGCAGAAACAGGCGTATTATTTCTCAATCGAATTTTTACCTGGAAAACTGTTGAAAAGTAATCTACTGAATTTAGGGTTGCTGGATACTGCGGAAGAGCTCTTCGAAGAGTTATCCTTTTCATTAGATGAAGTTGCTGAAGTTGAAAAAGATATGGCATTAGGAAATGGCGGACTAGGACGATTAGCTTCTTGTTTCATGGATTCTTTGGCTTCATTAGGGTTGCCAGGAAATGGGAATGGCATCCGTTATAATTATGGCCTTTTTAAACAAAAGTTTGTCGATGGGCATCAAGTAGAGCTGCCTGACGACTGGTTGCGTGCCGGAAATGTCTGGGAGGTTCGAAAAGAGAGTAAAGCCGTGGATATCCAATATGGCGGCGAAGTGTACTTGATTGAAGACGAGAATGGGAGGCTGCGTCCTGAACGGCATGGTGGGTATGTCTGGCGTGCGGTTCCTTATGATACCGGAATGGTAGGCTATCAAAATGATATGATCAATACATTGCGTTTGTGGAGCGTTGAGGTTCCCGCAGCGGAAGAAGCCAACTATGCAACCATTGAATCTCGTCGTTCTCTAGAAGATCTGACCGCTGTCTTGTATCCAGATGATTCCAATGAACGTGGCAAGAAGACTCGACTTATGCAAGAATATTTCTTTGTTTCAGCAGGCATTCAAAGTATTGTTCGCTACTATTTAAAATTGAATCATCCGCTAACGATGATGAGTGAAAAAATTGCGATCCATATCAATGATACCCACCCTGCATTATGTGTATCCGAATTGATGCGGTTATTGTTAGATGATCATGATTTGCCATGGGAACAAGCATGGGCAATCACAGTGAAAGTCATGAGCTATACCAACCATACGATTATGGCTGAAGCTTTAGAAAAATGGCCGATTGATCTATTCAAAGAAGTTATTCCTCGGAATTACCAAATCATTGAAGAGATCGATCGTCGTTATCTTGAAGAATATGCAGAGGTTCACGAAGCTGCCCTTCTTAATCGGACGCGTATTATTATTGATGGTCAAGTCCATATGGCGCATTTAGCGATTATTGGCAGCCATAGTGTCAATGGTGTCGCAAAGCTCCATTCTGATCTGTTGAAATCCGTTGTCCTACATGATTTTTATTTGATATTCCCAGAACGTTTCAATAATAAAACCAATGGGATCGCACAACGTCGTTGGATGCAGTTAGCCAACCAACCTTTATCAAAGGTGCTTGATACGACTATCGGCAAAAGTTGGCGTCATAACCCGCAAGACTTGCAATTATTGAAAAATTACCAAGAAGATCCAACAGTTCTGCAACGTCTAGCAGATGCAAAACTGACCAATAAACAAGCGTTAGCTGAATATATTCAGCAGACAACCGGGATCGAAGTTGATCCAACCGCGATATTTGATGTCCAAATCAAGCGGCTCCATGCGTATAAACGACAGTTGCTGAATGTGATGCATATTTTGAAACTCTACTTTGACTTGAAAGATGACCCTCAGGCACCGATTCATCCACGGGTATTTATTTTTGGAGCAAAGGCCGCACCTAGTTATCATTATGCGAAAGCCATTATTAAAGTGATCAATGAAGTAGCTAATCTGATCAATCATGATCCGACAATCAATGATAAGCTGAAAGTCGTCTTTTTGGAAAACTACAATGTCACATTGGCTGAGCGGATCATTCCCGCAGCAGATGTCAGTGAGCAAATTTCCTTAGCATCAAAAGAAGCTTCCGGTACTAGCAACATGAAGCTGATGTTGAATGGGGCAGTCACGATCGCGACATTGGATGGCGCGAACATTGAGATTCGAGATGCAATCGGAGATGAGAACATTGCCATTTTTGGATTAACAGAAGAAGAGGTCTATGCTTATTATGCCCAACAAAACTATTCTGCGTATGCGTTTTACGAAGAAGATCCTGTGCTGCAACGGGTCGTGAATGCGTTTATTGACGGAACGATCCCAAATATAGAAAGAGAAGGTCGGGAAGTGTTTGATTCACTATTAAAATATAATGATGAATACTTCTTGTTGAAAGACTTCAAATCTTATTGCGATGCCCAATATCGCGTGGATTTAGCTTATAAAGACCAACAGCGCTGGCAAGCGATCAGCTTGATGAATATTGCGAATGCCGGCAAATTTTCCGCAGATTATACGGTTCAAAACTATGCTGATGATATTTGGCAGATCGAACCATTGTATGCACATGTCAAAGAGCCAAATTCAGCTAGTCTGACGTAATAATCTATAGCACTTGGTCATTGAATATTCCCAAAAGGCACTACAGCTTTCGTGAATTATTCACTGAAATATGATATGATTATAAAAAATCGCAACCAGAGGATGAGTGAATTGGCAAATTATTTAGATGTGAAACGCAAACATTTCCGTTTTCCAGCATATGATGATCAAGAAGGTGTAAAGCTGCAGTCCGAACACAAGGAAGTTTTCAGTCAGTCTGATGATTGGATTTTGACAGAAATCAAGGATCAACCTAGCGCGAGCAGCAAAGAAAAGGATTCTGCTCACTCATTGCGTCGGAAAGTTCCTTCCAGTCACCCAAATTATGGTCATAGTGTGCGGCAAAAAGAAGAATTAGCGCAACATCGGGCAAATTTACCAAGCTATGGAAAACGACCTTTGCAGGAAAGTACACCTACCGGCAAAACAAATCTTTTTGGCAATGATCAACGACGTGCTTCTTATAAAGTGACGAGTAAAGCAGAACGGGCTGAAACGCCAACACCGACCAAGAAAGAGTATTCTGGGCGATCTTATTTTGTTCCCAAATACATTCCTGCATCGATCATCCCTGAACAAGAAAAAGAAGAGATCACTTCACAAGAACTGATGGATTCAATGGAGAAACCTCGCGAATCCTATTTGCTCTTTGATACTGAGCCAGCAGCCTACCAAGTAAAAGAAGGCGATGATCCCACGGTCAGAAAGTTCAATCGACCGCAATCTGTGGGCATGACACGGCGGGAATTTCGCGGCATGAACAAAAAAAACGGCGATAAGCGAGCTGTTCTGGATCGTTCCTTAGAAGGAATGATCGAAGAGGGGCAGTCAGAAAGCAATAAAAATGGCTACTTTCGCTCTTGATGAGTAGGACACCTGAATAAGCAAAGGCACTCGTGAGAATCTCTCGCTCAACAAGCAGTTGGGAGTTATTCATTAATAAAACAAGGATAATGATTTAAACAACAAAGAAAGCAACTATCTGAATTGTAGATGAAGCTGTGGCGCTAGCTTGCTGGATGAAGTAAGCTGACAAAACCAGTCGCCATCATCTGTGATTTGGGTAGTTGTTTTGTGCTTCAGAATAGCGCTAGTCTTTTCAAAAAAATATCAAGAAAGCTGAAGCGTCAATTTCCGTTAAGGAAGCGGCAGCTGTCCTCCTTGTTTTTATTTGTTGCAAGAAAACGGTGACTAACAGATGGCAACTGCTCAATTATTTTCACATTTGAGAAGCATTTGCTATTCTTAAAAGAGGAGGGATACGGGATGGAAATTGATTTACAAATGTTAGCGATGATCTTCTTTATCAATATGGCTTATGTCACATTGAATACAATTCGTTTTTTATTGACGATGAAAGGGTATCGGCTGATTGCACCGCTGGTCAGTATGGTCGAGATCACGATTTATATTTTAGGATTGTCGATGGTATTGGATCGCTTAGACAATCCATTGAACCTATTGTTTTATGCCTTAGGTTACGCCGCAGGAGTTAGTGTTGGTATCAAAATCGAAGATCAGCTAGCTTTAGGCTATACGATGGTCACGGTGATTTTACCGACGAATACAGATGAAGAAAAGAATTTGCCAAAAATTTTACGCCAAGAAGGATATGGTGTTACTCAAAGTTACGGAGAAGGATTAGAAGGTCCGCGATTGATCCTTGAAATTCTCTCACAACGCAAAAGTGAGAAGAAGCTATTTCAAAAAATCAAACAAATCGAAGAACGGGCCTTTATCATTAGCTATGAGCCCAAATATATTTCTGGCGGCTTTTGGACGAAGAAAATCAGTCGGAGAGAAGCCCGGGTCAAAAAAGAACAAAAAAAGGAATAGCTCTTTTTCTCTCCTGTGCGAGGGTCCTTTTTTGAGGTATAATAGGCAAGAATTTGGTTTGGAAGGAAGCGAATTTGAATGGAAAAACAAGCAAACGGCATGATGGCGGTGATAGCAGCACTCATCTCGAATATTTTAGTTGCCATCAGCAAGTTTGTCGGCTACGCATTGAGCGGCAGTGCGGCGATGTTGAATGAAAGTATTCACAGCGTGGTCGATTGCAGCAATCAAATCTTTCTGTTGATCGGTGATAAACGAGCAACGAAAGGGCAAAGTGAACTTCACCAATTTGGCGAAGGACGCGCGAAATACTTCTTTAGTACGATCGTAGCGATGATGCTGTTTTTTGGTGGGGGCGCTCTAGGTGTAATGGAAGCTTTTGAAAAGCTGCTGCATCCTGCTCATGAAGTTGGTAATACTTGGCTAGTGATTGGTATTTTGCTTTTCGGTTTAGTTGTAGAAGGTAGTTCTTTGTGGATCGCGATCAAAGAAATTCGGACCTTGAACGTAGAAAAGCAGCCTATTTATCGGTTTTTGAAAGAAAGTCGCCATAGTGAGATCTTGATTATCTTTACCGAAGACTTTTGTGCAGTGATTGGCTTAATGTTGGCAATGGGTGGAACGATCCTGACAATGGTCACTGGCAATGCGTTTTTTGATGCTTTCAGTGGCTTGCTGATCGGTATTTTGTTGATGATTGCTGCTATCTTTTTGGCACGAGAATTTTACAGTTTATTGATTGGCGAAAGCGTGACGAAAAGAGATCTTGTGCTGATCAAAGAAGCCTTTGATCGTCCAGATGTTGATCGATTATTGGATATCAAAACGGTCCATTTAGGTCCTGCGGAAATCTTAGTCGCTGCCAAAATTGATATCACAGCAAAACAAGAGGAGATCGGTTATCAAATCATTAATGAGATCGAAGCAAAGATCCGCAGCTTCATGCCGGATAAAAAAATGTATATTTATATTGAAACGGATGAGTATGATCCTCATTATATGGAGAAACGGCGAAAACTTGTCCGATCACAAGACTGATTTTTGTAGAACAAAGCCAGTTTTTTTGATACAATAGACGAGGATTATCTAAGACGAAGGAGAATAAACCATTATGATCAATGCAAGTGATTTAAGAGCAGGAATGACATTCGTGCAAGACGGCAAACTAATCAAGGTATTAGAAGCCAGCCATCACAAACCTGGTAAAGGGAATACAGTCATGCGTATGAAATTGCGCGATGTTCGTTCAGGTTCAACCTATGATACAACATTCCGTCCAGAAGAAAAATTTGAAAAAGCACATATTGATACGAAAGCTGTTCAATATTTGTATACAATGGACGATACAGCGTTCTTCATGGACTTGGAAACCTATGAACAATATGAAATTCCGGTTGAAGTTGTAGAAGAAGAAATGAAATACATTCTGGAAAACATGGAAGTGAAGATCCAATTCTTCGGCAGTGAAGTGATTGGGGTTCAATTACCATCATCAGTCATCTTAAAAGTTGTTGAAACACAACCGTCGATCAAAGGTGCGACTGTGACTGGCTCAGGTAAACCAGCAACGATGGAAACAGGTTTGGTCGTCAATGTACCTGACTTTATCGAAGAAGGCGAATCTCTAGAAATCAATACTTCTGAAGGTACGTACATCAAACGCGCGAAATAATTATTTTCTAGAAGAGCCAAGGTTTTATGAACTTGGTTCTTTTTCTTTTAGAAAGAAGGATCAACATGAATGTACTTGTTGTGGCATTTTTTGCATTTTTTGGCGGCATGGCACGCTATTTTCTTGCCTCGGAATTGCCATCTTGGGGCATCTTCCCTTTAGGCACATTACTGGCTAATTTTATTGGCTGTTTTATTTTTAGCTTTTTAGTCAAGCAGATCATGACGAAAAGACAATTGAATGGACGTTTGATCTTGGGCATGGGGACCGGATTTTGCGGTGCTTTGACAACTTTTTCATCCTTTGCACTTGACACGGTGCAGTTGCTGCAAAAGCAAGCCTATGGATTAGCGGCGGGGTATTTGGTCCTGTCGATTTGCGGCGGGTTATTTTTTGTCTGGTTAGGCGAAGCCCTCGTTAGAAAGCAGGTGTAAGTATGGCATATATCGTTGTAGGAATTGGTGCAGCCATTGGCGCTGTCCTGCGTTATGGTATCAATCGTTACTTTGAACGAAGACCGCATCCTTTTCCCAAAGCCACTTTGCTGATTAATTTATCTGGTGCGTTGATACTAGGGATTCTTGCCGGTCTTCAGATTGATCAACAGTCGTATCTTTTGCTTGGAACAGGGATCATGGGCGGTTATACTACTTTTTCAACAATGACGATTGAATTATTTACATTGCTAAAGACCAGTCGCCAGTACTTTTATCTTTATTTTTTCAGTACGTACATTGTAGGATTGATGGCTAGTTTTATTGGGTTGATGATAGGCGCTTATTTGAACTGAAAAGGAGTAGACGATGATTGCATTCATGTCAGCAGAAATGTGGCTTAAAAGTGAGTTTTTTTATTATTCAATCGTTCCGGTTTTATTAGTCGTTGGATTAGTGGCGCTTTTACTTTTGCTGATCCTTTTGTTGTATCAGGAGAACCGGCGGCAAGGTTTGATCTGGCTGCCTGTCGTAGTTTTGTTGCTATGCGGTGGCGGTTTCTTGTTAGGAGATCATTTTTTTCACGACTTTAAAAATGACAATGCACAGATTACGCCAAATATCCGCGATCGGGAAAAACGCTTTATCGGATATAAATATTATGATCAGAGCACGTTGGCGGCTTATCAGCGAATCCAAAGTGAAGCCATTCCTTCTCTGGGGATCTATCAAGCAGAACCGGTTAGCCGAGAAATCCGATTTCTGGGTATTGCGCACAACTCTGTGTATTTCAAACTAGGAGAACAGTATTACTATTTGCGCCAAGCGCCAATCTTTGTGAAACAAGAACAAGCTGAGCTGCAAGGTGTCCAATACCATCTGACTGAGTCCGCTTTTGCAGACATCGGTTTTTTTACAGAAACAAACAATTATTTAACAGCCATCGTTTTGCCTGAGAGCAAAAAAGAGTTAGTCTATGAATCCATTGATGGGATCTTGCCAAAAGAGTTTGGTAAAAATCAAACGGCTTGGGCAGTCCCTGGAAACCAGTAAAAAATTTCATTACATGAGACAAAAGGATAGGTGAATCATCCGATTCATCTATCCTTTTGTGATGTCTTTACTTTCCTTTGAAGATTGAGTATTCAAAACATTTTTTTCTTTCTGTTCAGTCAAGTAACGTTCTTTGTGTTTGCGCACCAGTTTTTTAAAGGCAGCTTCCGCTTTTGTGGCTTCACTACGGGTAGCAAAACTTTCCGCATGGATCATTTGTAAGGGGCGACGACTAGCTGGATGAGTGTACTTTGCTCCAATGCCTTGATTGTGTTGATTCAGGCGGCGTATCAAATCTGTGGTATAACCACCGTAAAAGGTATTGTCTTTACAGAGCAATACATAGAAGTAATGCGTATCAGCTGCCATAGAGCATCCGACTCACTTCCTCACTGTAGCTCCCATCCGCATGATAAGTGATTAGCGGTGAGGCAATCTTAAAACCGTCAGCTTTACCATCCTTGATGCCTTCAATCAATAGGATATTCGCGTCTTTCCCTGCTTTGGGATAGACGAAACGGACACGTTTGGGGGCGATTCGATACTTTCTCATGCAGTCTAAAATATCCAAAAAACGATCAGGTCGGTGAACCATAGCAAAGCGCCCATTCATTTTCAGCGCTTTACTGGCTGTGTGGACCACCTCGTCTAATGTGGTCTCGATTTCATGCCGAGCAATCGCCAAATAAGGATTGGGATTTTTAACAGCAGTGGGAACATTTTTGAAATAGGGCGGATTACAGACTAAGAGATCCACCGAATCCGGTTTGATTTTGGTAAAGATATTTTTTAAATCCATTGGGTAAACCGTTATTTGTTCCTCAAGCCCATTTAAGCTTACACTGCGTTGGGCCATATCAGCCAGCCGGTCCTGCAGCTCGATCTGGTAAATATGAGCCGAAGTTTTACGGCTGATAAACAAGCCGACTGCACCATTTCCAGCACACAGATCAACGATTCGTCCCCGTTTGGGAATCGTTGGGAAGTTAGCTAGCAAAACGGCATCGAGGGAGAAAGAAAAGACCTCGCTGCTTTGGATGATTTTGATATCTTCCGCATATAATTGATCTATGCGTTCGTTTGATTGCAACATGAAAGCATACTCCTGTTCTAATTCATTTCCTTTGTATTATACTACGATTAAGAATAATCGGAAACGACAAAAAAGGCTTGTCATTTGAAGCGTTTTTTTGCATACTTATAAAAGAAACTGGAAAGGAAAGTGAGTATGTTTTTTAGCTTTATGCGAGGCGTGGTTCGGGTCATTTTGTTTTTGATCAACGGGAACGCCCGATATCAAAACAAAGAGGCTTTGCCGCAAAATGAAAATTACATATTGGTTGCACCTCACCGTACCTGGTGGGATCCGTTGTATCTGGCGGTGGCTGCTCGTCCCAAAAAGTTCAGCTTTATGGCAAAAGAAGAATTGTTTAAGAATCCAATCTTGCGCTTTATTTTGATTCATGCGAATGCTTTTCCGGTAAAGCGTGACAAACCAGGGCCGAGTGCTGTCAAAACACCGGTGAAAATCTTAAAAGATACAGATCTGAGCCTCATTATGTTTCCTAGCGGAACAAGACATTCGACCGCGCTGAAGGGTGGCATGGCATTGATTGCCAAAATGGCGAAGGTAAAAATCGTACCTTCTGTTTATCAAGGTCCCTTGACGCTAAAAGATTTATTTAAACGTCGACGAGTAACCGTTCGTTTTGGGGAGGCGATCGATATCAGTGATATCAAGAAAATGGATAAAGAAGGGTTAGCAGAAGTGGAGCGCCGCATTCAAGGTGCTTTTACAAAGCTCGACCAAGAAATAGATCCGAATTTTGTTTATGAAGTAGAAGAGAAGGAACGTTGATGCGTTTCTTCTTTTATTTTTGACGGTGTTTTAGATAAATATTGAACTTGATAAGTTTTTGAGGATATGCTATAAGATAATCAATAACAAGGGAATAGTTACAGGTTTAGAGGGTCTATTGCGGCAAATAGTAATTCTTTGATTTTAGGTATTCAAAAATTATTTGTGAAAGTAGAATATATAAATACAATTAGATACTTGTTTTATAGTGCAAATTAAAATACAGATTTTTACACATTGAGGAGGTAAAATGATATGAAGCCAAAAGAAATACTTTGCCAATGGGTTGACGCATTTAATCATGCGGATGTAGAAATTATTTCAGAATTATATGATGACAATGCAATAAACCATCAGGTTGCCAATGAGCCAGTTATTGGAAAAGAGGCTATAAAGAAAATGTTTGAACAAGACTTCTCTAACGCAAAAATGGTTTGTATCGTTGAAAATATTTTCGAAGATGGACAATGGGCAATTTTAGAGTGGCGTGACCCGTTAGGTTTGAGAGGGTGCGGTTTTTTTCAAATAGTAAATAATAAAATTTTATTTCAAAGAGGCTATTGGGATAAGTTATCTTTCTTGAAACAGCACAATTTGCCTATTGAATAAAATGAATAGATATCTTATATAAATAGTTTGCAAATTTCTTAAAAGGTGCATTAAGGGAAGGATAATAACTTCCCTTAATGATTATTAAAACATGGTATTATTTCTAATTTCTAAAGTAGGGTTGCTTCGTGCTTCTTACCTAGGAAAAGCAGCTCCTTATTGGTATGCTCAAAAAAATTTTAAAAAGGAGTCTCTGTTAGACAGAGGCTCCTTTTTTAGCTCATCAAGAGTTATTCAGTGACTGGTTGATTTTCCTTTTCCAATTCATTTTTGTCATAGATTTTTACAAATGGATAATAAATGAGGATGGAAAGTACAATCAAAAGAATGTTTAAGACGATTGCTCGCCAGTCGCCGCCTGTTGCCAGAAAGGCACCAATTGGTCCTGGCAATGTCCAAGGGGCATTGACGGTCACTTTGTTGACTAAACCAGCCGAGGTGGCTACCCAGGCAATTACACCATTGAGTAATGGTGCAATGATAAATGGCGGAATCAAAATTGGATTCAAGACGATAGGTGTCCCAAAAATCAACGGCTCATTGATATTGAAAATAGCAGGGATCAATGCGGTTTTTCCTAGTTTTGATCCAAATTCGGATTTTGTACGAAAAGCAAGCAAGATCGCCAGACCGATGGTTGACCCTGCGCCGCCGATCCAAATGAACCATTGGTAGAATGGCTCAGCAGCAATGTTCGGAATCACATCACCAGAAGCTAACGCAGTGGTGTTGCCTTCCAATAATTGCAGCCATAAAGGCCGTGCCAGTGAACCAACGATCGAGGCACCATGGATTCCAAAGGACCAAAAGAATGTCGTTAAGAAAGTGATCAATAAGACACTTGGCAAGCTATCGGCTGCGCTAACAAGAGGATCAACAACTTTTGCTACGATGGTATGCCAGTCAAAGCCAATGTAATAGGTGATTGCCCCCATACCTAAAATAATGATCAATGTTGGCGTTAATGCTTCAAAAGATCGAGCAACAGCAGGAGGAACTTGTTCCGGCATCGTGATTTTAAATTTAGATTTATCCGTCAAACGATAAATCTCGACAGCTAAAATCGATGTAATGATCGCTACGAACATCCCGGCACTGCCCAAGTTTGCCATTGGTAAAACAAATCCGGCTGTACCAGCAGCATCCAAAGCTTCGGGGGGAATATTTATTGGCGTGAAAGTCAGTAAAAAAGCTGTGGTGGCTAAGATACCACCAGAGAGACCATCGAGTTTATAGGAACGGGCTAAGCTAAAGCCGATCCCGAATGCGGCATATAAACTCATAATGTACATCGTCATGCGGTAAGGAAGCAAGATCGTGGTCGCATGGCTCGAAAGAAATTGATAGATTCCCCAGTCTTGTGGCAGGGGAGGAAAAGCCAAGATCATAAAAAATGAGCTGACGATAATCAGTGGCAAAGTAGAGACGATCCCATCACGGACCGCCCGTAAATGCCGTTGACTTCCCAGTTTTTCCATTGGTCCAGCTAGGTGACGTTCAATGAACTGTGTAAATTTATCTAACATTTTTTAACCTCCTGTGAAAACGTTCGTATGGTTGAATTGCTAAAGTTCTGTTGAGTGATTCCGCTCTCCTATGGGACCAAATGGATTTGGGATGATCTTTCCCAGAATCACGGATTGTTTGGCACCAGTCGCGGCAGGAGCATTATTTTTATGTCCCTGTAAGGTCTCGTATCCTAAAAGGGCAAACGCCATAGCTTCTTTCGCATCATTGGACCAACCTAAATCATCTTGGGTAATCACTGTAATCTCAACGGGTAAGTAGTTGACCAGCATTTTTTTTAGCGTTGAATTATGCGCGCCGCCGCCTGCTAAAATCACTTCAATGGGTTCGCTTTCAATAAATGGGAAAACGAAGCGCCGATAGCTCTCGGCAATCGAGTAGGCAGTAAAATCGGTCACTGTTGCTATTAAGTCTGCTGGCTTTTCTGCAGAAAAATCTGCCAAGAGTTGATCACTGAATGCTTGACCAAATAGTTCCCGTCCAGTGCTCTTAGGGGGTGCTTGATCGAAATAGGAATGATTTCTTAATTGTGTTTGCAATTTAGGAATAATGGTTCCCTGTTGAGCAATCCTTCCTTCATCATCGTAAGGAAGTTGGAATAATTGATGCATCAGTTCGTCGATGATCATATTTCCAGGACCAGTATCGAAGGCGACAAGATCACTTAATGTGCCATTTTTCGGCAAGACCGTCACATTTCCAATCCCACCGATATTTTGCAATAAGCGGGTTTTATCAGGGGAACGATACAAGAGATAATCCGTATAAGGTACAAGCGGCGCTCCTTGTCCACCAGCAGCCATATCCATCGCGCGGAAATCGGCAACCACAGTTGTTCCAAGTCCATAGGCAATGATTGACGGCTCTCCAATTTGAAACGTACTGGAAACAAGCGGGTTTTCCGAGGGTGCATGCCAAATAGTTTGTCCGTGGCTAGCAACAAAGTCAATGCTAGTTTCGGTTACTGCTGTTTCTTGGCAGACCTGACGACAAGCAGCGAGAAAGGTATAGCCTAGCTCAACATTTAACTGACAGATCAAGGGAACAGAAGAGGCCTCCGGGTCACAGGCTTGCTTTATTCTTTGGCGCAGCTCGGGGGAAAAAGCAGTAGTCGTCAGATGCAGCAGACGAATAGATGGCTGTGAATGATTATCGATTTCTACTAATGCGGCATCAACGCCATCTAAACTAGTTCCAGACATGAGTCCAATTCCAAGCATTGTTTCTCC
>NZ_BCQE01000036.1 GCF_001544275.1 Enterococcus gallinarum NBRC 100675
GATTACAGATTCTCATATCACACAAGAGCAGAAAGCTGAACTGGATGGCTTGCGTGTCAACTTGTTGATTGCTTAGGAAAACATATCTAGATATCTGGGTAACGAATTTTGTGAAAGAGCCATCTAAGAGACAGGCCTGAAAGGGAACGAAACATTCCGCTATTCCCTTGAGAGCACGTTTATGTCTTAGTGGCCTTTCCAAACAATTCGATGATTCATTCCAGCAAAAACCACGTCCGAGTGTTTCTAGGACGTGGTTTTCTTTTGATCGGATAATTTTTCTAAAATTGTTTCGGCAATGGCTTGCGGAATGCCCGCTTGCTGGATCTCTGCCACGGAAGCTGCTTGAATGTTTTTCAGCGATTTGAAGGTTTTCATTAGCTGTTGCTTACGTTTTGGTCCTAAACCAGGAATTTCATCCAATCTTGAAGAGAAACTGTTCTTGCTGCGCAATTGTCTGTGGAAAGTAATGGCAAACCGATGAACTTCATCTTGGATTCTTTGCAGCAAAAAGAATTCGACTGAATTTCGTTCGAGCTGAATCGGCTGCAGATCATCGCCAAACAGTAACTCACTGGTTTTATGTTTATTGTTTTTGACAAGACCAGCTACTGGAATATCTAATCCTAACTGGTTATGCAAGACATCTTGTGCGGCGCCTACTTGACCTTTCCCACCATCGATGACGATCAAGTCAGGAAATGGCAATTTCTCTTTCAAAACTCGCGAGTAGCGCCGGTAGATCACTTCCTGCATCGAACCATAATCATCACCGCCTTGTGCGGTTTTGATTTTGTATTTTCGGTAATCATCTTTTGAAGGCTTGCCGTCCACAAAGACGACCATTGCAGAAACTGGATCGGTTCCCATAATGTGAGAGTTGTCAAACGCCTCGATGCGATAAGGGGCCGAAATGCCCATGGCTTCACCTAATTTTTCCACCGCCCCGATGGTTCGTTCTTCTGTCCGCTCGATGAGAGCAAACTTCTGATCCAATGCGATTTGCGCGTTTTTATTGGCTAAGTCGACCAATTTTTTCTTGTCACCTCGTTGTGGCTGCAAGACTTTCGTTTTTAGCAGCACTTCTAGAGGTTCCCGTTCAATCGTTTGGGGGACAAAAATTTCTTTTGGGATGAAGTGCTCGTTCTTTTGGTAGAATTGACCGATGAATGTCAAAAAGTCTTCTTCCGCTTCGTTGTAAAAAGGAAACAAGGAGACTTCCCGCTCAATCAATTTTCCTTGGCGGATAAAGAACACTTGGACACACATCCAGCCTTTGTCCACACTGTAACCGAAGACGTCGCGATCAAGCAGATCGGTCAAAGTCATCTTTTGACGCGTCATAACGGTATCGATGGCTTGGATTTGATCGCGCAGTTCCGCAGCACGTTCAAATTCAAGGGATTCAATCGCTTCGCCCATTTTTTCCTTTAGTTCTTTTTGGATCTCAACATGGCTACCGTGGAAAAAGTGTTTGACTTGATCAACGATTTTTCGGTATTCCTTGGGATCCATGTGATGAACGTAAGGACAGACGCACTGTCCCAAATGATAGTAGAGACAAGGGCGTTTTTGCGATGCACCACATTTGCGTAATGGAAACAAGCGGTCCAAGATCCGTTTTGTTTCATTCGCTGCTCGGGCATCCGGATAAGGACCGAAGTAAAGCGCACCATCTTTCAACACTTTGCGGGTGATGATCAATTTAGGATAGCGTTCATTCGTAACTTTGATAAATGGATAGGACTTGTCGTCCTTCAACATAATATTGTATTTTGGTTTGTTTTTTTGAATGAGATTGATTTCTAACAAAAGCGCTTCAGTATTGGATTCAGTGACGACATATTCAAAGTCGGCGATCTCCTGAACTAAGCGTTCCGTTTTCGTGTCATGACTTCCTGTAAAATAGGAACGTACACGATTTTTTAAAATCTTCGCCTTACCTACATAGATGATCGTACCATTTTTGTCTTTCATCAAGTAACAACCAGGTTGATCGGGTAAGAGAGCTAATTTGTTTTTGATCTGTTCCTTCATTTCAGGGTCCTTTCTAGGTGGTCGTTCACATCTGTTTTACTTTATAGGGGAACGTCAGAGCCCCTATTATTCTATCACAAAATAATTAAGAAACAATGAATGAGTTTTTTTACCAAAAAAATCAGTTCAATCGTAAGAAAAGATTAAGAAGTTGCCTGATGGCATCAAGAGACACCGATTATTCCTCCTGCCATTGTCGGATAAAAGAAGCACAAGCAGCAAATTCTTTATAGGAATCGCGGGTCCGTTTGACCAAATAAAATTGGCGGCGATAACGCTCGCCTAAATCTTCATGGGGGACATCTCCAGCAGCTCGTGCAGAAATGATTGAACAGCCGAAGCCTTTTTTCAACAATGCAACGATCATCTCATTATTGGCGATTTGTAAAATAGGCGTCTGGATATTTTGCTCTTCTAGATAGCGTTTCATATAATAATAAACCCCAGAACTTTGTTCTCGCACAAGCCACGGTCCGACTGCCGGATCGCCAGCCAATACTAGCTGGTCACTCATCAATGGGTATCGCTCCACGGTAGCAGCGGATAAGGGCTTTTCAATGATCCCTAGGTCAAGCTCGTGTTGCTCTACCGCATGCAGGACAGCGGCAGAGTTCATCATCTCTACTTGAAATTGGATGTGGGGAAAGCGAGTGTATAAGCGCATCAGCAAATCCGGCAGCAAATAGATCGCAAAAGTATGGGAAACACCTATCCGGCATGGAACCAACTGTTGCGTACCTTGTTGGATCTCTTGATAGAGATGCTGCCAATCGTCCAATAAATTCAGCCCTCTTTGATAAAGCAGGTGAGCTTGTGGGGTTGCTGAAATGTTCATGCGGCCATTTCGAATGAAAAGTTGGGTGCTCAATTCTTCTTCTAATTGTTTGATATGGGCGGAGACGGTAGGTTGAGACACGAACAGCAACTCAGCGGCTTTCGAGAAATTCTGTGTTTCGTAAACGATTTTGAACGTTTCTAGTTTTTCCAGCAGTGTAATCACTTCCATTATAAAATCCTATTAAAACTATTATATCAATAAATGTTATAGATGAAAAATGCTGTGTATAATATAAGGCAGTATGAAAGGATGGACAAGAATGAATGTTGAAAAAATCAAACCCGTCAATCTGCAGCCATTTTTACCTGGCTTGTTGTTATCATTTATTGTAGCGGCTGTAGCGAAAGTCTTGGCTCTTTGGCTGCCGCAATTAGGAGGAGCGACTTTGGCGATTTTATTAGGGATCGTTCTAGGCAATACGTTCTTCAATCAAAAACAGTATGCGCAAGGAACGAAATTTGCAGAAAGTCGGCTTTTAGAATATTCGGTTGTATTGCTAGGATTTACTGTTACCTTTCAAACGATCAGTGAGATGGGGATTCGTGGTTTTGTTTTCATCGTATTGATGATGACGATCGTTATTACTGCGGCTTACTTGATTGGCAAGAAGTTGGGATTCAATCAAAAAATGAGTTTGATGATGGCAGGAGGCAATGCGGTCTGCGGTTCTTCTGCGATTGGCGCGATTGCACCAGCCATCCAAGCCGATGATGAAGAAAAAGGGCAGATCATCACACTCGTCAATTTGTTAGGAACAGTGATGATGTTGACTTTGCCGTTTCTTGGTCTGGCGTTGTTTGGTTCGGATGTTTTACAAAAAAGCGCACTGTTGGGAGGAACGCTACAATCCGTAGGGCAAGTCGTAGCGGGTGCCAGCTTACTTGATGCAGAGATTGTCAAATATGCCATGCTGTTTAAGATCGCTCGGATCATTTTATTGGTCGTGGTGGTTTTGATTTTCGAACGAATGGTGTCGCAACAAAATCAATCCGCATCCGTCGTAAAACAAAAACGATCGTTGCGTATTCCTTGGTATGTTTTAGGTTTTTTGCTGATTTGTATCTTGAACAGCTTCGTTGCATTGCCAAGTTGGTTGAATGATGCTGCACATTTCATCAGTACCTGGTTTGAGACCATCGCCCTTGCAGCAATCGGCTTGCGCTTAGACTTCCGTAAATTCATGAAAGAAGGACCTAAGTTCCTTTTCTATGGACTTTCAGTCGGTTTGGTTCAAACAATTGCAGCGCTCAGCTTGATCTGGTTGCTGAAAATCTAATACAGGATAAGAAAGAGGCTGGGACAGAAGTGTTAAACTCCGAGAAATAAGGAGGAATACACGGAAATTACTTTTCAAATTTGGGGGTATTTCGACTTATTTCCGAAGGAGTTGCTTCGCCTCTCACCGTTTAGACGTGTTTAGAGCGTGGAACAAAAGTGTTTTTTACTTTTGTTCCACGCTCTATTTTTGTTGAACGCTCTAAAGCATGGCTTGCAAACTTTTTTCAGCGATTTGTTCAATCGGTAGTAGACCGTACTCTTGGCTACTAAGCAAAAGAATCGGGGTGTGTGGTACGGCTTCTTGTAGTTCTTTTAATGCAAATTGAGCTTCAGGAGTCAGGAGGATCAAATCAGCAGCTGGCGCTTTTTCTGCGACTTTTGACAAGCTGTACATCTCTACCGCAATCGGCTGCCTTTGAACAGTAAAATATTTCTGTAATTTTAACTGCAGACGTTGTGTTTGCAGTTCTCCCTCGGTTATCCAGCTGCTGACACTAAAAATCATGATCTGTTTCTCAGATGAGGACAGCTTGTCTGTTTGGATAGTGGACGGAGTTGCTGGTACTTTTTCCATCGTTTTCCCTCTTTTCTTTTTTGAGAATAAGGAAGCAAAAAAAGTTGGTTTTGTATTGCCTAAAAGAGCATCGGTTGAAATATGGAACAACTGACTTAGCTTGACTAACATATCCAAATCCGGATAACTGATATTTCGCTCCCATTTAGAAATCGTTTGCGGCGTGACATTCAATTGATTAGCCACCTCTTTTTGGGTCATCCTTTTTGCTTTGCGCAACTTTTTGATATTTTCTCCAATCTCTACCATCAGAGTAGCCTCCTTTGATTGATAGGTGCAAGAAATGAATCGTTGAATCAGGAAATAAAGAACGCAACGATTCGTTGAATTGCTGATATATTCGCATTTTTCGTCATTTGTAAGGGGAACTAGCTGATTAAAATGACATGAAAAATTTGTAGTCTAAACCGCTTTCTTCTGCTATGATAATCGAAAAAAGGTGAAAAGGAAATGGTGAGTTCTTGGGTTGAAGGCAAAGAAGGAGTAGCGGAGCATCTAGTCTATCTAAACAAAGAAGGCAAAGAGCTGCAGAAATTGTTGGCGGGAGAAAAGAACGCCATCATCCGTGGGGCAGCAGGGCGCAAATCTCCGTTAGGTGGACGCGCAAAAGTTGGCGACCGTGTCTACTTCGTGGAAACAGGTGGCGATCTTTTAGTTACTCATCGTGGCATGATTGAGAACGTGATTGAAACGGAGAAAATGACACCTGAAGAATCACAACAATTTGTTGAGCAGCACCAATCAGAATTAAATTTATCCAAAAAACAAATGGAGCGTTGGGCAGGAAAGAAATTTTTGGCCATTTATCGAATTGCTGAACTGGAAGCGATTGAACCTTTTACGTATCAACGAGGGAAGAACATGGATGACTGGGTAATCACTTCTAGTATAGAGGAAATCAAATAAGAAACCTTAATAAAGCGACCACCTGAAAGAACAGTCTTTTAGGTAGTCGCTTTTACTTTTGGGATAGTAGCAAGACTTCTGTTAAAGTTCTTCACCGTTCGTAGCGATGACCCGTTGATACCAAGCAAAGGAATCTTTTTTCAAGCGTTGCAGACTTCCGTTGCCAGCATTGTCTTTATCAACATAGATCATGCCGTAGCGTTTCTCCATTTCTCCGCTGCCGAAACTGACGATATCGATGATTCCCCAAGGAGTATAACCTAAGACGGGTACACCATCTTCTATTACTGCTTTCTCCAGTTGTTCGATGTGCTGACGTAAATAAGAGATACGGTAGGGATCATGGATCGTGTTTTCTTCTGTTAATTGATCATAGGCACCAAAGCCATTCTCTACGATAAAGAGCGGCAAGTCATAACGTTGATAGATCGTGTTTAAAACATAGCGAAGTCCTACGGGATCAATTGGCCATCCCCAATCCGTCGCGGTGATATAGGGATTACGGACGATTTTTGCGTGAGGGATATCGTCGGTCGGTTGGCCTTCGACAGTTTCCAATGTCGTGATCGTTCCTGACATATAATAGCTGAAACCAATATAATCAACAGTCCCTGCCTTTAGTAAAGCCTTCTCTTCCTCACTGATTTGGATTTTGATCCCTTTTTGCTGCCAGTAAGTTTGTGCATAGGTCGGAATCTTTCCTCTGACGTGGATGTCACTATAGAAGTAACGACGTTCATTGGCTTTGACCGAAGCCATCAAATCTTCTGGTGCACAGGAATAAGGATAGATTGGGACATAAGCCATCATACAGCCGATTTGAAAGTCTGGATTGATTTTTTTCCCCTCAATGACTGCCGCCGCACTAGCGATCAGTTCGTTGACACCCGCTTGAAAGACCAGTTCTTCTTTCTTGCTTTCTTCTTCGATGATCATGGCGGAGTTTGTCCAGACATGTAATGGTTCCTGTCCGTCTGCTTGATTATTGATTTCATTGAATGTCATCCAGTAGGTGACTTTATCTTTGTAGCGTTCAAAAACGCAGGTTGCGAATTTAACGAAGAGGGGAATCACGGCTTTATTGACAAAGCCACCGTAGGTTTCATAAATCGCATAAGGCATTTCAAAATGAGACAGTGTAATGATTGGTTCGATCCCATTGTTTAATAGTTCGTCAAAAAGGTCATCATAATATTGCAGGCCTGCTTCATTGGGCTCGTCCTCTTGGCCGGTTGGAAAAATACGGCTCCAGGAGATCGATGTACGCAGACACTTTAAGCCTAACGCTTTGAATAATTGAATATCTTCTTTGTAGCGGTGATAAAAGTCGATCGCTTCGTGATTAGGATAATACACATCTTCTTTGATGCCTCTCGTGATTTCACGAGGAATCCCGTTTCCTCCAGCAGTCATCACATCAGCAATACTCATGCCGCGTCCTGCGACATTCCAAGCCCCTTCTGCTTGATGGGCAGCAATTGCGCCACCCCATAGAAAATCTTTTGGCATTTTGCTGCTCATAATTCTTTCCTCCTAAAAAAGTTACGCTTCGATTTTTTGTGAACGGTTTGAAGCAATCACGAATGGCAAGTAGATCAATACGGAAATCGCCAGACAGACCACACCAACGATTGCAGCTACTGCATTTCCGCCAGTTCCTAGGAACAAGTTGATGATTCCCGGTGTGGTCCAAGGCACACCGATTGCTGGTGTCGGCATGATCGGCCAAATGACTGTTACAAAATAACCAACTAGAATATTGACCATTGGAGTCAATATAAAGGGAATGATCATAATCGGATTCAAGACGATCGGTAACCCGAAGATAATCGGTTCGTTGATCTGAAAGATTCCTGGAACAAGTGACATCTTAGCGATCTCCCGTTGTTCTGGTCGCTTCGAGGCGATGAAAATGGCAATGATCAGCCCTAACGTCATTCCCGTTCCGCCCATATTAGCAAACATGTCGTTCAAAACGCCCCACGTTTCTTTGTAAGGTACATCCCACAAGGAACCGCCTTGATTGATGAAATCCAAGTTGGCTAAATCTTGTTCTGTAAAAATTGCTGAACGAACGGCATTCAATGTATTTGGTCCGTGAATCCCGATGGAGAAGAGCAGTGTTTGTAAGAAAGCTAAAATCAAGACACCAACGACATTTCCTCCTAAATCACGCAACGGACTTTGGATCCCTTTGTAGATCAATTCATTGATGCCCTCTGGCGCAATCATCAGTACTAGGAAATTGATCAATGCGGTAACTGCTACGATGATCACGATAGGAATCATTCCAGAAAACGAACGGGAAACTGCCGGCGGTACCATATCGGGCATTTTGATCTGTAATCGTTTGACTTTGAATAGTTTCGGCAAGAATTCTCCTACCAGACAAGCAACGATCATGGCGACGAATAAGCCTTGTGCGCCTAAATATTGGGTGGAGATGGCATTGACACCGTCAACTGAGAAAGAAGTCGGATATAAAATCATAAACGCAGCTACACTTGTCAAACCAACTAGTGTCGCATCTGCATCAAAGTGTTTTGCTAGCAGTTGGGCAACCAGATAAGCAATGAATACGCTCATGATATTGATGGTTCCGTTAGCAACAGATGCCAGTACTTGCTGGGCACTTTCTAAATTGGGAAAGATTTTTGAGAGTTGAAATAATTGCACGATAAAACTATCGTTGGAAAATAAGATATTGTTGACCAAAATAACTAATGAAGAAGAAATCGTCAACGGGAAAATCAACATAAATGCATCACGAATCGCTGCGACGTGTCGCTGGTTATTCAATCTGGTGGCAATTGGTACCAAGGACCGGTCTAGTAGATCATTAAATTTTTGCATAACAGTAACACCTTTCTCTATTTGATGGACTTATTATAGCGAAAGGTTGCCTGAAAAAGTAAGCGCATTCGTTTTTAGAATCAAATTCTGTGAGGAAGAAATTTATTCCACAGTCGGAACAAGTGGTTACAAAAAACAGAAAGCAGCAAGACAAACGCTTGATTGCAGCCACTAGTCAGAAAACTGCTGCTGTAAAGCGAGTGTTCTGGCTAGGGCGTTCTTCGTTGTCTGGTACTTTCTGTGCTCGTTCATCATTGAGGGGTAGGTTCATCTTGTAAATAACCAATCAGTGTTTCCACGATGGCGATGGCTGGAAGCTGGCTAGTCAGATCGAGGAAGATGTCTTTGCGCTCTTCTTTGACTGCGTATTCGATCGAGTAGTCACATAAATGGGCAAGAGAACTCTCTTTATTTCTCGTAATACAATATTTTTGGGCAATCGCTTTATTAGCTAATCCAGTAATGACTTCGATCAATTCTTTTGTTTCACCAGAAACACTCAAGAAAACCAGAACGTTTTTTTGATCGGCTCGTAAGAAGCTGCGGATCGGGTAAGTCAATTCATCGATGCTGATGCAGAAGTAGCCGATATTTGCGAGCTTGCGGGCGACATACTGTGCAATTGCGCCAGACGCCCCCATCCCCATAAATAAAATACAGTCCGCATCTCGCAGTGTTTGCGCCATCTTCTTGATTTGGTATTCGACATCGGGATGGAAAATCGTCATGTTCAATCCACGGATGCGTTCTTCAAGGGATAACTGTTTTTGATGTTCTTCATAATGGACTTTTTCTAAATGGGTCTTGATATAAAAGCGAAATTCAGGAAAGGAATCGAATCCCACTTTTTGAACAAAACGAAAGACAGAAGTGGAAGAAACATGGGCATCATCTGCAATATCCCGTACTCGCATATAAGGGATTTTTTCTAAATTATTGACAATAAAGCGATAGATCTCTTGTTCGACTGAAGACAATTTGTTTAAGTTCAAATGCTGAAAAACGGCCATAAATGTTCCTCGCTATCCCATAAGAGTATATGACGAGTATACCATGATTTAGCGAGTGAGTTGCTGATGAATCTGATAAACTGCACCAATTAATCCGGCGTCATTTTGCAATTTGGCAGGCAGCACAGGAGCAATCGTTTTTCCCCGCAAATAGTTGATGGCAGCGTGTTGTGTTTCGACAGTTGTTAATGTCTGTTGCAGTCGTTCAAAGAAATATGGGTTGGCACTGATACCACCGCCAATCAGAATGGCTTCTGGATCGAAACAGCTGATCAAATTGATCAACCCGACGGACAAATCTGTCAGGAACTGTTGGGTCACTGTTTCTGCTAATGTTTCTCCCATCTGTGCGCGCTGAAAAATTTCTCGAGCATCTGTCGTCGCTTGAAATCCTGCCAGCTGACCGCCTTTTTGATTGTAGATCCGAACGAGCCCATCAACGACAGCAGCTTTACGATTGATCGAAACTTCCTCACTATTACCTGTAGAAGGCAAGGCGTCGATCACCATCCAGCCAAATTCTCCTGCCATGCCGTGGGCACCGCGATACACTTGATCATTGATTACGATCCCTCCGCCTACACCAGTTCCTAAGACGAGGCAAAGGTAATTGGAGAAGGATTGGGCATTGCCGATCCATTTCTCTGCGATGGCGGCTGCATTGGCATCATTCTCGACAGAAACTGTTAAACCACAGCATTCTTCTAATGTGGTTTTGAAATTCTCGCCGTACAATGGTTTGATGGCGCCAGCTGTCAGCATCAAACCGTCTTTTTGCACGATGCCCGGCGCACTGATCCCAATCCCGGCGATCGGATAGCGACTTTTAGCTTCATTAATAATTGTGATTAAATTTTGATAGAAAGACTGGGGATCGTAGTTTGTCGGAAGCATATTTTTTTCCAGAATTGCTCCTGTTTCATCAAGAACCCCGTATTTGATCGTTGTGCCGCCAATATCAAATCCTACATACATCGTTATTCCTACTTTCTTCTTTTAATCAGTGTCTTTTCTGCATTGTAGCATGGCACTTGTTGGAATATTTTTCTTTTCGACGGCCAGAAACAAGGGTGGCGTTTGCGTGCTAAGAAAACTGTCAATCAATGATTTCGGCTTTTCCATCTTCTGTTAGTTGCTGCAGGTGGGATAACATCTGTTGAATCACTTCTTCCGAATGCCGTTCCCATGCCCCTAATTCTGCGACGACTTTCAGCGGAGAGGCAGAACGGTAGGAACGGGTCGGATTACCAGGGAATCGCTTATCGGTCAAGTTCGGGTCATTTTCAAAAGGCCCAGTCGGTTCAACCAAATAAATTCTTTCTTGCCCAGTTCCTTTGGCTAATTCGGCTCCCCATTTGGCTGCATCCAATGTTGCGGTGAAGTAAATGTAGTTTGAGATCCGACCGGCTTCAAAGTTGGATTCTTTTTTTGGTTCCAGTAATTCGCCTAATTGTAATGATGCTTTTGTTCCGTGGAAAAAAGGTCCTCGGTCTAATGAATCGTTTGTGTGCTCCATTTGGTTCATCCTTTCTATCATTCATTGTTTTACTTAGCATACAAGAATCCCTCCAGATTGAAAAGCTGTTTGTCTAGTGGTGGAATGGTCACTATGTGATACAATTACCAGATTAATGTGGTAATCAGATATTATTTACTATTATGCGCTGATTCCCTAATATATAGTTAAGGAAGCGCTTCCTGGAGGTGGTCAAATGGATTTGAGTAAAAGAGAGAAAGTGTTGTTGCAATTGCTGCTGACACAAAAAGAGTTCAGACCAGCCGCTTTTTTTCAAGAACAGCTCTATGTTTCTTTAAAAACAGTCTATACAGATTTGGCGAGTCTGGAAGAAAAAATCAAGCCTTACGGGTTGACCATTGCTCGTTTGCCTAGAAGAGGGGTCAAGCTTGAAGGGAATCCCACTGCAAGGGAAAAAGGCTACAAACTCATCGTTACTGAAGGTAAAATCGTTGACGAATATTCTCCTGAATATCGTAAATTGTTTATCTTTGCAAATTATTTCTTCTCGAAAAAGCCAATGCATTACCAAGGATTTGCAGAATATTTCTACGTTAGTTATCAGTCGATCAAAAAAGATGTAGATGAATTATTCGCTTTTTGTCAGAAGAAAAAAGTTCGTGCGTCAATGTCTGCAAAAGGGTTGAAGCTAGAGGAGGAAGAATCTGTTCAACAAGCAACTTTCAAATCTTTTCTTGAAAAACATACAGATTCTGCAAGATTGGATCACTCTGCCATTCAGACATTGTTTGATCCGAAGATCGTTACCTTGACTACAGCACTGATTTCAGAAATATCCTTAACACTTGGTCGCCAACTCAATAGTTATTTTGTGGAATCCTTGACGGTATCGTTGGAAATTTTTCTTTCACGGATTTGTCTAGGAAGACATTTGGAACAGCAAGAGAATTTGGGATTTGAGAAATTAAAACAGATGAAACTGTATATGGTTGCTGTTTCCTTTGCAGAACGGATTGAAAGTGAACTAGCTGTTTCCCTAGCAGAGACAGATATCCAATACATTTGTTCATTGCTTTTAGCTCATGGAATTGAGCCGTATATGCAGATTACGGAAAAAAGAGAAGCCAACGTGATCGAAACAACGGAAGAAATGATCGAGAAGATGTCCCGTTTGCTAGATACTGATTTGACACAAGATAACTTATTGTTGCAAGCACTGCTTTCGCATATTGTCCCTATGATCCATCGTCTGAAAAATGGCATGTTAGTCAAAAATCCTTTGTTGCGATTGATCAAGAAGCAATACTCGACCATGTTTACATTAACGAAATATGCGATTGGCGGACTAGAAAAAAACTTTGCACTCTTCTTGACAGAAGATGAAGTGTCATTTCTAACGATTCATTTTCAACTCGCTTTTGAAAAAATCAAAGTCACAAAGCATGTGCTGATCGTTTGCAGCTCTGGATTAGCCACTTCTGAGCTGATCTTTAACCGGATCAAACAAACGATTTCTGCTACGACAGTTTTAGAGATCATCAGTGCAGAGAAATTAGCCAGTACATCACTAGAATTAGTGGATCTGATCATTTCAACTGTTCCGTTGGAGGAAGTGTCACCCCCTGTTCTCTATGTTTCACCATTACCGACAACTGAAGAAATTGCCATGATTTCGGCAAATCTTTCAAACCTGAATGAAAATGAAAAGAAACTGCATTCATCCAAATACCAATCATCAGAGCTATTGCAGAAATATCTAGATCCGGCATTTTTGTACATTAACCAACCGTTTAACACCAAAAAAGACGTCTTAGATTTTCTTGCAGAGAGTTATTTGAGCCATCATTTAGTCACCAACGATTTTAAGCAGTCACTTTATGCACGAGAAGAATTAGGCAGTACCGGATTAAAGACAGGCGTAGCGATTCCGCATGCCGATCCGCAGACTGTCAAAACAACAAAACTAGCATTTGTTACACTACCTAAAGCCATAAAATGGGGAGATACGGAAGTTCAATTAGTCGTTCTCTTGGCAATCGCTGAAAAAAATATGTCAGAAGCAAAAGAATTGATTGCATCTATTTACGATTTATTCAACTCTCCTGAAGAAATACGATGGGTGGTTAGCAGTAAAAATCGAGAAGAACTTTATCGTAAACTTGTAAAAGGAGGGACCCCGAATGTTTTTTGACCAGCAAATTGCTTTATTAAACAAAGAAGTAGAATCTAAAGAAGCAGCATTTCGGCTACTTACAGAGGAATTTTTAAAGAATGAATGTGTGACAGAGGCGTATCTTGACAACGTGATTAAAAGAGAGGCGGTTTTTCCAACCGGTCTGATGATCAATGGGATTGGCGTGGCGATTCCTCATACAGATAGTCAGTATGTCAAGAGATCGCAAGTTGGCTTTCTTTCATTGACAGATCCATTGCCATTCATTGAAATGGGAACAAGGGACAAAGAAATTTCAGTTTCATTAATCTTTATGTTGGCATTAAAGGAGCCGCACGAACAATTACAAATGCTGCAAAACTTGATCGAAATGTTTCAAAAAAATGGTGTGTTGGAAAAGTTAAGAGACATCCATGATGTTGAGGAATATCGGATGATTTTGCAACAGTATGGATTGGAATAAGGAGGGAATATCATGTTAAATGCGTTACAGTGGTTTGTTGATTTAGGGTCAATCGTTGTACTCCCGATTTTGATATTTATTTTTGGTCTTATTCTGGGAACGAAACCAGGCAAGGCTTTCACATCTGCTTTAACAGTTGGTGTCGGTTTTGTGGGCTTGAATCTAGTGATCGACCTGTTAAGCAATAGCTTAGGACCAGCAGCGCAACAGATGGTTGAGCGATTTGGCTTGAATCTGACGACGATTGATGTTGGCTGGCCGGCAGCAGCTGCGATTTCCTATGGGACGATTCTAGGAAGTCTGGCAATTCCGATCGGTGTTGTGTTAAATGTTGTTTTGATTATTTTTGGCCTGACGAAAACATTGAATGTCGATATCTGGAATATTTGGCATGCGGCGTTCATTTCTTCGTTGGTCTATGCTTTGACTGGCAACTTTGCCATGGGGATCGCTGCAACCGTCATCTATCTAATGATGATTCTTTTGATGGGAGATATTTTAGGACCGATCATTAATAAATTCTATGGTTTCCCGAATATCACTTTCCCACACGGGACCGCTGCTCCAGGATTTGTTTTCGCTTTACCGATGAACTGGTTATTCGATCGTATTCCGGGATTGCGAGACTGGAAAGCTGACCCGGAATCGATTCAAAAACGTTTTGGTGTCTTTGGGGACTCGACAGTTATGGGCTTTCTGATTGGTTTGATCATCGGAATTCTCGCTGGCTATGATGTGGCAGGCACTGGCCAATTAGCAGTTAAAACCGGCGCAGTGATGGTCATTATGCCAAAAATGGTTGCTCTATTAATGGAAGGGCTTACACCTATATCTGAGTCTGCCAATGACTTTGTGAAGAAACGTTTCCCTGGAAGAGAGCTTTACATTGGGATGGATGCGGCGCTTTCTGTCGGACATCCAGCAGTATTGTCTTCGTCATTATTACTCGTACCAATTACGATACTTTTAGCGGTTGTTTTGCCAGGAAATACGACATTGCCTTTTGGAGATTTAGCAACGATTCCGTTTCTTGTCTGTTTGATGGCAGCAGTATTTGGCGGAAATATTATCCGGACGGTTATCGCAGGGACAATTTATATGACCAGTATTTTGTATATCACTTCTTGGGTCGCACCATTAGTAACAACAGCTGCTAAGTCTGCCAATTTTGACTTACAAGGAAATTCAACGATCACAGCTCTAGCTGAAGGCGGACTATGGACTACCTGGCTTTATGTCGGTTTGACAAAAGTATTGAGCTGGGGCGGATTAGCGATCATCGGTGCGATTGTTGTCATCGGTTTGATCTATGTTAACAAGGTGTTACCTAAAAAACAAAGCGTCATGTAGGAGGAAGAACAATGAAAAAATTATTGATCATGTGTGGAACCGGAGTAGCGACATCAACGATCGTAACCAATAAAGTCAAAGAATGGCTAAAAGAAAAAGAACTGACGAATGAAGTCAAATTGTATCAATCCAAAGTCGCGGATGAAATGAACAAGATCGACGATTACGACATTGTTGTGAGTACCACGGTAGTCCCTGATTCCATCAAAGACAAAGTCATCATGGGATTGCCTTTATTGACAGGGATCGGTATCGAAGAAATGTATGCAGAAATCGAAAAGAAAATCAGAGAATAAAGGAGTCTTGCAAAATGCTTGTTACCACAAAAGAAATGTTTGACCATGCAGAGGAATTCAACTATGCCATTCCCGCAGCCAACTTTTTTGATCTAGACAGTGCCCGCACCTATGTTGAAACGGCTGCTAGGCTAGGGTGTCCATTGATCTTGGCTTTTGCCCAATCACATATGGATATGCTGAGTTTGGAAGAAGCAGCCCTGATTGGGAAGTATTTGGCTGAAAAAAGCGCCTTCCCCGTAGCGTTGCATTTGGATCATGGTCAAGATGAGGAAGTCATCAAGGAAGCGATTCGTTTAGGCTTCACTTCTGTCATGATCGATGCGTCAGAAGACCCGCTTGAAGAAAATATCCGCCGCTCCAAAGCGATCGCCGATTATGCCCATCAATATGGGGTGGTCGTAGAGGCAGAAATTGGGCATGTCGGCTCTGGCGGCAGTTTGGAAGCAACGGGGCTTTCTGATTCGATTTATACCGACTTCCATGAAGCAGTAAGATTTGCTGAACAAACGAATGTTGATTCGTTAGCCGTTTCGATCGGCACAGCCCATGGGCATTACCGAGGAACGCCTAAAATCAACTTTGATGTACTAAGTGAGATCCATCAAGCCATTACTATTCCGTTAGTCTTACATGGCGGTTCTTCTTCTGGTGATGAAAATCTTGAAAAATGTGCACAAGGCGGGATCCGAAAAATCAACATCTTTACAGATTTCGTTACAGCCGCAATGACCAAGATTCAAGAACAGCAGCCTGCTGACTACTTTGAACTAAAGAAAGCAGCGAATCAAGGAATGGCAGATACGCTAGCACATTACTATCACGTTTTTCATACAAAAACTTGTTAGGAGGATAAGCATGAGGAAAAAGCAGTTACGAGCACCCTTTTTTGTAGTCAATCCCAAAGCCTATTTATACGGAAAAGAATCCTTGGCACTGGCAAAAGCCGCCGATCAATTAGCGGAAAAATATGACGTTGATATCTTGTTCACGGTGCAGCACGCAGATGCCGCAACGATCAAACAAGCTACGAATCATTTGTTCATTACGGTTCAACACATCGATGGCATGACTGTTGGACGGGGAATGGGCTACGTCTTACCTGAATCAGTAGCAAATGTCGGCGTAGCAGCGACATTTCTCAATCATGCAGAACACCCAATGACATTAGATGAACTCGCAAAAGCGATTAATCGGGCAGATGAGTTGGGGCTCATCACGATTGCTTGCGCGAATTCACTGCAAGAAGCTAAAGCAGTGGCAGCTCTGCAGCCTGACATTATGGTTTGTGAACCAACTGAATTGATTGGTACCGGTCAAACGAGCGACGTTTCTTATATGGAAGAAACCAATCAAGCCATCCGTGCCATCAACAAAGAAATCAAGATTTTACAAGCGGCTGGTATTTCGACCGCAGACGATGTGGCAAAAGCACTGCAATCAGGAGCCGACGGAACGGGTGGCACCAGTGGTATCGTCTGCGCGCCAGATCCGCAGAACGTTTTGACAGAAATGATCAAAAAAGTTGCTGAGCTAAGAGATGAGGGGATTAAAAGATGAAATTCGCGAAAGAACAGCTAACATTGACATCAAATGGCAATCGGGTATCTTATCATAATATTACGCAAAAAGTGAAGGACTTTGTAGAGAGAAGCCAAATCAAAAACGGCATCTGTTTAGTCCAATCCCCACACACAACTTGTTCCGTCATTTTCGAGGAATTCATGCATGATACGGATTTTAATGGGGATGAATTTTTACAAGTTGATCTGAATCGCATTTTGGATAAACTAGTGCCTAGAGAACTCTCGGAAAATACAAATTATCGTTACCCTGGACCGAAACATTTGGAATTTCTGATGAGCCTAGATGATCCTAACTATCCGACAGATCCAGCAACGATTTTAAATGGCGATGCCCATATCCGTTCTTCGTTTTTCGGGGCGAGTGAAAGTTTTATTTTACATGAAGGAAAGCTTGAAATTGGTTCTGTAGGGTATATTTATTTCGTGGATTTTGACCAAAACCGAGTTAGGAATCGAACCTGCCATCTTATGTTGATGGGTGAATAAAGCAACTGCTAGTGGCAACTGGGGCAGCAGTATTCTGCAAGGACATGGGAAAAGTCGAACGCTTGAGCCGAAATGCGTTATAATCAATGAGACAATGAAATTTATGGAGGGATCAATTTGATTATTCGCCCAATGACAGCTAGTGATTGTCGATCAATCGATCAAGCGTTTCTTGCACAACAATGGCCTAGTCGTCAAGCTACATTAGAGAGATATCTTCAAGAACAGAGCCGCGGACTGCGACAGGTCTTTGTCGCGGAAGACTCGGGACAGATTGCAGGCTATGCGACATTGATTCCCCACGCAAAAGCCGGTCCTTTTAAAAAGAATGGCTATCCGGAGATCACCGATCTAAATGTCTTTCAAAACTTTCAGCGGCAAGGAATCGGCGCTAAGCTGCTCCAAGCTGCAGAAGAACAAGCCAAAACATTTTCGTCTGTGATCACCATTGGTGTGGGGCTTCATTCTGGTTATGGCACTGCACAGCGACTGTATTTAAAAAATGGCTACTTACCTGACGGATCAGGGGTCTGGTTTGAGAATCAAGTCTTGGCAATGGGTGCTGCTTGTTACAATAATGACGATCTTGTGCTTTATCTTTCTAAGTCCTTTTGACAAGCAACCAGCGTGTTATTTCTATCTAACAGGTATAATCTACAGAAAATACGATGAACGTCAATGCTAGGAGCATACTAGCCTTGACGTTTTTTTCTACGACCAAACAAGCTTCGACGTATCTCGGTCCTGCTAGATATTTTAGGAAGAATGGTATGACCCGCATATTTGTTCGCCAAAAACAGCGTTCTTTCCTTTGATTAGAAAGGAAGAACGCTGTCTAGATTCTGTTCCATATTCAAAAAAATCAGTAACACTTCTCGCAGGGGGTCAATCCTTTGCTTAAAGCTTCGGACAACGTAGCTGGGAAATAAGTACCATTGCCGCATTTATGGGTGTGATACTTCTTCCCTGTACGGGTGATCATGACATATTCTTCTGCTTGATTGCTTGTGGTTTGATTTGACTGGCTGGCTTGGTTTGCCTGCTGTTCCGCAGCGGCGGCTGCTTGCCGTTCTTGTTCGGCTTTAGCAAGCTGCCGTTCTTGTTCTTCACGAATCGATTGGCGAACAGCTTCAGCTCGCTGCGTCAATCCATCATCTGCTGAGGGAAGCTTGGCAATCGCAGAAGTTGCACTAGCTAAGTTTGCTTCAGTCGGCTCTGCTTCGGCTTTTTCAACAGCTTTGGTCGCTTGTGCTTGCAATTTCGCTTGTGTTTCTTTCTCTTCAACTTTTGTTTGTAAAGAAGCCAGTCGATCTTCAAATTCAGTTTTCGTCAAACTTGTTGCTGCAACAAGCTTGGCAGCTGCCTCAAGGTCTGTTCTGCTTAGACTTTGTTCCGCTTTTTCTAACGCGCTGGCGATCTGCAGATGATCTTGGAGGACGGCCAAACGTTGATCATAATCGTCATATGTTTTGCTGAGAGAATGAACCAATGTTGCTGCTTCATCATATTTTTTTTGTGTTGGTTTAGATTCTGCCAACGCTAGTGCAGTTTCGACCCGTTTAATCAGTTCTTTCTCCGCTTTTTCTGCTTCTAAATAAGCCACAAATTCTTTGGAAGGTTTGATCAAGACTTCCTGTTCTTTTTTCTGATCATTTAAGGCAGCTTTTACCACAACTTGTTGCTCAGTGGCATCATTCAGGTGAACTGTGTAGCTAAAAGAACCTTTGCTGTTTTTGACCGTTTCTCCATTGATCGTTAGGACAGCATCGGCCGTGGCTTCCCCTTCGATAGTCGCTTTTCCTGTTTCATCCGTTTGTATTTCAGGTGAAATAACAGATAGTGTCAAATTGCTCGGAGATAAAATTGCACCAACAAAAAATAGAATAACGCTTCCGCATAAAATAAATCCCAATCTTTTTTTCGGTCGCTTCTTGATGGCAGCGATAATCAACAAAATACCGCTTACAATTACTGCTAAGAAACTGACCAAACTAATCCACATACCCATAACTTTTCTAGTTCCTTTCACTTTTTGATGTCTTTATTATAACATGATTTATATTAAAAACATGAAAAAAATAAGAAAATAAAACTAGATAATAACAATTTGTTTTTACGAATCGTTCTTATTTATAGAATCCTTTTTAGGGAGCGCTAGAAAACGGTTCCTTTTAATTGCTATTTTTTTAATACAGATGAAAATAGTGTATTATTCTTGATAAATAAAAGAAAAGTGCTATTATTAGTCGTGAGATTAATACAGATTTTGAAAAGAGGTAGTACAGTGAGTAAAAAAGGTTCAGAAATTATTGTTGAAAGTTTAGAAAATCATCACGTCCCCTATATTTTTGGGATTCCAGGAGCAAAAATCGATGGTGTCTTCGATACATTAGAAGACCATGGACCACAATTGATCTTAGCCCGGCATGAACAGAATGCTGCATTTATGGCACAAGCCATTGGCCGTTTGACTGGAGAGCCAGGAGTAGTCATTGCTACCAGTGGTCCAGGTGCCAGTAATTTAGCAACGGGATTAGTGACAGCGACAGCTGAAGGAGATCCAGTTCTGGCATTGGCTGGGCAAGTGAAACGTTCTGATTTATCGAAACTGACCCATCAAAGTATGAATAACGCTGCTCTCTTTAGTCCAATAACCAAATACAGCACGGAGATCCAAGATCCCGAAACATTATCTGAAAATATCGCAAATGCATTTCGAATCGCTAAAACCGCAAAAAAAGGTGCCAGTTTTCTGTCGATACCACAAGATGTAACGGATGGCCAAGTCGAAGGAAGTGCCATCAAGCCATTATCAGCGCCAAAATTAGGACAAGCGAATCCAGAGGATATCGAGGATCTCGTTGAACGCATCAAGGAAGCAAAACTACCGGTTTTATTACTAGGCATGCGGGCTTCTGCTGAAAGCGAGACGGAAGCCATTCGTCATTTGATAGCGAAAACGGGATTACCAGTCGTGGAAACTTTTCAAGGAGCAGGAATCATTTCTCGTGCTTTGGAAGACCATTTCTTTGGCCGTGTGGGCTTGTTCCGTAATCAGCCAGGAGACATGCTGCTAAAACGAAGTGATTTAGTGATCGCTGTGGGGTATGATCCGATTGAATATGAAGCGCGCAATTGGAATGCAGAGAAAGACGCACGGATTATTGTGATTGATGAAGTACCGATGGAAATCGATCCATACATGCAGCCTGAAGTAGAGCTGTTAGGCAGCATTGCCAAAATCATTGAGCAAGTGACACAAGCCATCGATCAATATACGTTATCAGCAGATGCACAGAACTATTTAGCTACGTTGCAAGAAAAATTAACCGAAAAGCAAATAGAGGCCCGTGGAACAGAACAAACATTGCATCCATTGGAGATCATTGATACATTGCAGCAAAAAGTGACGGATGAGATGACCGTGACTGTTGATGTCGGCAGTCACTACATTTGGATGGCGCGTCATTTCCGCAGTTATGAACCTCGCCATCTATTGTTTAGTAATGGGATGCAGACATTAGGTGTGGCATTGCCATGGGGAATTGCGGCAGCATTAGTGCGGCCGAATACGCAAATTATTTCCGTATCTGGTGATGGTGGTTTCTTATTCTCTTCACAAGAATTAGAAACGGCTGTTCGCTTAAAACAGAACATCATTCATCTTATCTGGAATGATGGCACCTACAATATGGTGAAATTTCAGGAAGAAATGAAATATGATCGTGCTTCAGGTGTTCAATTTGGTCCTGTAGACTTTGTCAAATACGCGGAAGCCTTTGGGGCAAAGGGATTACGTGCCACAACAAAACAAGAATTGACAGCCGCGATCGAAGAAGGGTTTGCAACTGATGGACCAGTCGTCATTGATATCCCAGTCGATTATTCCGATAATGCCGAATTAGGCAAGACGATTTTGCCGGATCAATTTTACTAAGAGTATTTATTTTACTTATAGAAGGAGCTTCATGATGAACGTGAAAAGCAAAAGTTATTTATATCAACACGGAACTTTAGGCGGGTTGATGGAAGATTTGATGGATGGTACCGAACAAATCGGCAAGATGTTAGCCTATGGTGATACAGGAATCGGTACATTAGCTGGTTCAAATGGTGAGATTATTTTCTTGGAGGGTGTGATTTATCATGTTGACGAAACAGGACAGGTGAAGCAGCTGACAGGGACCGAGACGACGCCGTATGCAGCTGTCGTTGATTTTGAAGCCACGGATGAACTTGCTTTTGACACAGAAGCTACAGATGAAGAAGTCAAGGGAAGACTATTAGCGACCATCAGTCCCAATTTGTTTGCGGCCATCAAGCTTCATGGAATGTTTGATACGATGCACGTGCGGGTAGCGCCTAAACAAGAAAAGCCCTATCCAAAATTCGTTGAAATCATTCAAAATCAACCTGAATTTACGGCGACAGAAATAGCAGGAACTATCGTAGGCTTCTTTACCCCGAAACTTTTCCATGGTGCTGCAGCAGCAGGCTTCCATCTGCACTTTATTAGTGACGATCATCAGTTTGCTGGTCATGTACTGGATTTTAGCTTAATCAGTGGTGAAGCAGAAGTAATGGAAGTAGCCGAGTTTCGTCAACATTTTCCCATTGAGAATGCTGAGTTCTTGCAGCGGGAAATCGACGTGGAAAAAATTGTCCGGGATATCGAAGAAGCGGAATGATTTTTTACTATAGTTAGGTAGATTTTGCGTTGCATTTGATTCTTCACTGATGGATTATTTTCTGAAAAAAAGTATCTGAAATACAGATTAGAAGGTTAGGAAGTAAATAGGAGAAAAGTGCAGATTTCATTGCTGATTTCCGACTTCACTCTGTATCAGATGCTTTTTTAGTATTGAATAGATTTCCTGCAGCTGTACATTCGCCCAAGGGGAAGAATTGTAGTTCTCGGATGGATCAAAAAGATGTGTGCCATAGAATGCAAAAATAAATTTCAGATAAGTCGAACAATTTGGCCTGTTTTTCCTATACAATAGAAAGTGAAAGGGCTTTTTTTGAGAAGGTAATTCCATTAAGGGCCGCTGTCCACGAAACGAATGAGAAAGAGGGAAGACACATGAAAGTTATCATCACGGAAGATTATCAAGAGATGAGCCAAGTAGCCGTACAGCACCTTTTAGGCGTAATGCACAGCCAGCATCGAAAGAATATTTCAATCACCGCTGGATCAACACCAAAAGGGGTGTATGAAATGCTGGTACCACTAGTAAAAAATAAAAAATATTTTGAGCACGTTCACTTTTATAACTTTGATGAGATTCCATTCAAAGGGGAAGAAGACCGCTATGGTGTCACGATGACGAACTTGCACAACCTGTTTTTTGGACCAGCGGAAATCGATCGTGAAAGAATCCATGTCTTGGACTGGACGAATTATGAAACACAAGATGAACGAATCAAAGCCGATGGTGGATTGGATATGGTGTTGCTGGGGGTTGGATCAGATGGCCATTTCTGTGGAAATTTACCGAACACGACAAAATTTGGAGATTTAACGAGTCGCGTGAATGCGAATGCGACACCCGAGATGGCTGACGTTTTGTTAAGTGAGGTTGGTGGAGACAAAGAAAAACAACCTGATTTCTATGTAACAATGGGACCAAAAAGCATCATGCAGGTGAAGAAATTGGTAATGATCGCCAATGGCAAGAAAAAAGCAGGCATCGTCAAACAATTAGTAGATGGAACAGTAATGGAGGACGTTCCGGCAACGCTATTGACGACCCATCCAGATATGACATTGATCGTTGATAAAGAGGCTGCCTCGCTGCTTTCATACTAACCAGCGGAATTTGATTTTTCTCTATATCTTAATGAAGTAGTTCCTAGTAGATTGGACAATAAACACCTGCTACAAATAGAAGTCAATCCCCCTCTTACCATTAGATCCTTTTTGCTTAAAAGGATTCTAATGGTAAGGGGGTTTTTGTTGTACGTTGACAAAGCTTGTTTCAGAAGGAAAGCAGATTGTTTTACGACTTACAAAAAGTAAGTTATTATTATCTCGAATTCGAAATAAATCGAGCGAGGTGAGGAAATGGATCATCAAGAGGAAGCATTGAAGGTCTATATTGGTTTATTACGCAGCAGCAGTCACTTAGAGCAGGTGGCTAAACAAGATGTCCGCTGTTATGGCTTGAATCTGACAGAGTTTTCCGTTCTGGAACTGCTTTATCATAAAGGTACACACACCACCCAAGCCATCAAAGAAAAAATCTTGATTGCCAGCAGCAGCACGACGTACGTCATCGATCAACTCGTAAAAAAAGGCTGCGTTCGTCGAGAAACAAGTCAAACGGATCAGCGAATCACCTATGTCAGTCTGACAGATAAAGGGGCAGAATTGATGGATCAGATCTTTCCAACTCATGCCACAAAAATTGCGGCAATTTTTGCCTCGCTTAGTATTGACGAGTTGCAAACATTAAAAACATTATTACGAAAAATAACTTATAACGAGAAATGAGGAAGAAAAAATGAGAAAACAAGACCAATTACTAGGGGTACACCATGTAACAGCCATGACCAGTGATGTCGAAAGAAACTATCACTTCTTTACAGAGATTTTGGGGATGCGTTTAGTGAAGAAAACCGTCAATCAAGATGATATTTATACCTACCACACATATTTTGCGGATGATCTAGGTTCCCCAGGAACCACGATGACATTCTTTGATTTTCCCAATACCGATCGTGGCAGTAAAGGAACAAATTCAATTACCCGTACAGGCTTTCGCGTACCATCCGATGCTGCATTAGACTATTATAAAAAGCGTTTTGAGACATTTGATGTGAAACATGAAGCGATCACAACAGAATTTGGCAAAAAAGTGTTGCGCTTCTGGGATTTTGATCAGCAATCTTACCAATTGATTTCTGATGAACACAATCAAGGCGTCAAAGCAGGTATTCCATGGAAACAAGGGCCAGTTCCAGAAGAATTCGCTATTTATGGTTTAGGCCCAGTCGAAATCTCCGTTTCTTATTTTGCCGATTTCAAGGGATTACTGGAAAATGTCTTTGGATTCAAAGCCATCGATCAAGAAGGAAATCGCACGCTATTAGAAGTTGGCGAGGGGGGCAATGGGGCAGAAATCGTCTTAGTCGAAGATACCACAAGCCCACAAGCACAACAAGGAGACGGGGAAGTGCATCACGTCGCCTTTCGTTTAGCCGATCGCCAATCTTTAGCCGTATGGCAAGAAGTTTTTGAAAATTTGGGTCTCGCGAATTCCGGCTATGTGGACCGCTACTATTTTGAATCGCTGTATGTACGTGTAGGACATATTCTTTTTGAATTAGCGACAGATGAACCTGGCTTCATGGGTGACGAGCCTTACGAAACATTGGGCGAAAAATTATCACTGGCTCCGTTTTTGGAAGACCAACGTGCAATGATCGAAAAAGCGATCAAGCCGTTTGATACCACTCGCAGCCATAACTAAGGAGGTAAAAATGATGCAACCCATTCAACAAATCCACCATATATCCGCAATCGTCGGTGACCCGCAAGAAAATGTAGACTTCTACCGCGAAGTATTAGGCTTGCGTTTAGTCAAACAAACCGTCAACTTTGATGATCCTTATACGTATCATCTCTACTACAGCAATCTGTCCATTGAAAATGGCACGATCATTACCTTTTTCCCATGGGCCAACGCGCATCCTGGTCGTGTCGGTAGCGGACAGGTGGGCACGATTACCTTTCGCATTCCTAAAGGCAGCAGCGACTATTGGAAACAACAATTGGCCCATCATCAAGTCACTGTTCATGAGAGCCATCTATTTGGGCAACCAACATTGGAACTTCAAGATCCTCATGAACTGTCTTTAGCGCTAGTGGAAGGGGAAGCAGCGGAAACAAACGCGATTCTTGGGTTCCATGGAGCGGTCTTACTTTCCGCTAAGCCAGAGGAAACATTCAAGACGTTGACCCATGATCTAGGGCTGCAAGTTGTAGCGGAGACAGAATCAAACCGACGATTGGTGACTGCCGGACCAGTGAAACACGAGATTCTCCTACCAACAGAGCCACTGAGACCTGGTACGATCCTTTTTGAGATTGCAACGGAATCTCCGGGATTTCTCATCGATGAACCATTGGAAACCCTGGGGACAGCACTCAAATTGCCCCCTCACTTTGAAGAGCGCCGCGGAGAAATCACAGCTCATTTACCCAAATTGACTGTTTAATTTACAAGTAGGAAGTCATCAATCATACACAAAAAAGAGAAAGCGGTGTTGCATGATTTATTTGGATCCCCAAAATCTGACGCAAAGAGAAAATTATAAATTATTGATCGGCTCGATCATTCCGCGGCCGGTTGCCATCGTAACGACACGATCGGCAGAAGGGACCGTAAACATTGCCCCCTTCAGTTTCTTTTCGATCGTCAGTTCAGAACCCGCCATCGTTTCGATCGCTGTTCAGCGAAAAAAGGGCACGATGAAAGATACGGCTCGTAACTTACTCACGACCAAGGAAGCAGTGATCCATATCTTGGATCGCAGCAATGTGGAAGCAGCCAATCAGGCAGCGGCACTGTTACCTGCAGAACAAAGTGAATTGACCGTCGCAAATTTTACGCCAGTCCCTTCTCAAACGGTTGGCGTACCCGGATTGCAAGAGGCGAAAATTCGCTTTGAAACCACCCTTTACCAACATGTACCGATTAACGAGGAAGAAACCAAGGAAAAAAACAAAGAAGAGATAAAAGTGGATCTGCTCTTACTTAAAATCACTGGGTATCAAATAAATGAACAGGTCTATGAAGAAGGAAAAATCAATCCCAAAAAATTGGCGGCAGTTAGCCGACTTGCGGGAAATTCGTATGCTGAGATCGGCGAGATCTTCGATTTGGCACGACCAAACGAGAAGGAGGACAAATGAACTTTATCTTTCACCAAGGAAAACCAGCTGCTCCCGTACTTGTCTTGTTACATGGAACCGGCGGCGATGAACGCTCTTTGCTTGATCTAGGTCACGACCTAGATCCCCAAGCATCATTGCTAGGTATTCGAGGCAATGTTTTAGAGAATGGCATGCCCCGCTATTTCAAACGATTAGCAGAAGGCATCTATGATGAAGAAGATTTAATGTTCCGGGGGCAAGAACTGGCAGCATTCATTCAAGAAGTCGCTAAAGAAAAAGGTTTCTCAATCGAACAAGTTGTCTTGGTTGGTTACTCTAATGGAGCCAATATTGCGCTCAATCTATTGCTGGAATTCAGTGCTCTTTTTCAAAAAGCGATTTTGTACCATCCAATGTATCCAGTATCGAAATTACCCAATCACCTACTGGCACAAACAAACGTATTTATGAGTTTTGGTCTGAAGGACCCTATCGTTTCTGTGGAAGACAGCAAGTATGTGCAAGCGATTTTTGAGTCTCGAGGTGCACAAATAGAATATGTTTGGACCCCAAGTCATCAACTGACCTATCAAGAGGTTGAAAAATCACGAAAGTGGTTAGAAAAGGCAGATTAACTGGTTGTGAAACAGGGTTTAACACTATATATACTGTAAAAAAACACAACTGAAGACAACAATTTAAAAAAACAGCAACCAAAGGGGCAGACAAGATCCAGTGGCTGCTGTTTTTTTATAGAAAAAGTTTAGAAATTCAGGTAGCGTTTACTGCTGCTTATTTTTATGCCATACTATTGATTAATAGGCAAACCAATTTATTAAATAGACTTTCTATTGAGGTCATAGAAGAAGTGAGAATGCTCTGCAAAAGTATCTGAAATAATCGAACGAGGTTCTTCTTGGATGTGCCCTCGTGAGAGAGACAACTGATAAAAATAAAGGAGAAAAGAATTGGCAATTTCATTAAGAAAAGCAACAATAGATGATAGCCCACTGATCCAGAAATGGTGGCAAGACGGAAAGGTGATGGCAGCGGTCGGTTTCCCTCAAGGGTTAGCAGTGAGCATTGAGGAAGTACAGCAATCGCTTCATTACTACGAGGAGGTTTCTGGTGAGTTTTTATTGATTATAGACGAAAAAGGCCACCTCATTGGAGAATTTGCCTACAAGCCTATCGAAGCTAAAGGAGCAACGTTTGATATAAAGATTGGTGAACTGTCAAGGCAAAGGCAAGGCTATGGGAAAGCGGCTTTAGAAAAAGGCATGCAAAGGATTGCTGCCCAAAATCGCTTTAATCGAATCGAAATCACTGTCAATTCTACAAATGAGCCGGCACTGAAATTATACGAAAAAGTAGGGTTCAAACAAAGCGGTTTTTTGAAAGATCATTGGGTGAATCAAGTCGGTGAGCGTTGTTCGACAGTCGTGATGGTATATGAATTAGCAGATGCTGACAATGGCCTGAATAAAAGTAATTAAGGCACTAAATCATAATGCTTATTAAAGAGGCCTATCTGGATAAAAATCGCAGATAGCGCAAAAATAGATTTCCAGCAGGATACTGATTAAAGTCATCGGTTACAAGAGTCTTTCATAAACAATATCTTGATGATATCCATCGTTTTAGTTCATTCTCCTCTTTTTTTGAACTGGCTAGTTAGAGCAATGCTCTAACTATTAGGACATTTGTTTGAGCGAAGTCAAGGCATATGAATAAATTCGCTGTTGTAGAGATAACAACCTATGTGCGAAAGGTATTGGTCAACTCCTAAGTTAAAACGTATAATAAAGAAAAACAATATAGGAGCGTATATCATGAATTTAATAGGAATTGATTTGGATGGAACACTACTAAACTCGGAGCAAAAGATCAGTCATAAAAATGCCGCTTCTTTAAAGTCGCTTTCCAGTGATTGTTTCCCCTTTATTTGTTCGGGTCGAGAAGTAGGAGATATTCAGGCGATCCTCAAAGAAGCTGATTTAGCGATCCCGGCGGTCGGATTGAATGGTGCCATTGGGTACGATCAAGACAAGCTGATTTTTGATTTTCCATTTGATCCCCAAGCTGTAAAAGAAGTGAGCCAGATCGTTTCAGCGTTTCCAACAAAAATATATACCAATCAAGGCAGCTATGAATCGCAAAACTATCAAGAAGAGATGAAAAACATTTTCTATGCGATTGGTCAAGAATTTCCTGTAGAAGAACTGAATTATGAACTTGATTATGAAAATACGATTCAGTCGACAGCTTACGATGCGATTGAAGAAATCATCAATCAAAAAAATATTAATGTTTATAAACTGTTTGTTTTCGTCCCTAATCGTGAGATAAAAAAAGAGCTATTTCCGCAGATAGAAAATATACCAAATGTCTCTGTTACTGAATCAGCGGCCGTCAATCTTGAAATCGTTCCTCGCTCCGTATCCAAGGGCTTTGTTTTTGATCATCTTAGCCGCATTTATGAATTAGACCAGCCAACAAAATTCGCTATTGGAGATAGTTTAAATGACTTAGAAATGTTTAAGAACGCGGATATAAGTTTTGCCATGGCAAACGGTCATCCAGCAATCAAAGAATTAGCAGATCATGTGACCGTTTCAAATGACGAAGATGGTGTTTCGCAAGCGTTAGCAATGATTAAAGGTACAAGATAAGCATGCTGTTTGGAGAAGGCACAGCCTGCATTTCGCCCTAAAAGACCCTGCCACTATGTTGTCGCTTGAGAGACAACATAGTGGCAGGGTCTGCTTGTTAACGAAAGGGGACTATTTCATCAGATGGTTTTATAATTCGTGAATGGCCTCAGCAATTGGTGTTTCTCCGCTGATGACTTCAAATTCTTTGCCAATACTGTTTTCATTTTCCAAAACAGCGATCAATGTGGCAGCAACATCTGCCCGCGGAATCGAGCCGAACTCGTTGCGTTTGCCTGCTTTGACGTTGCCTGTTCCCGGATCGTCTGTCAAACCGCCGGGATGGACGATGGTCCAGTCCAAGTCGGTGCGGCTTCTCAACCATTCATCCGCATAATATTTGGCGATCGTGTAAGGCTGCAAACTATTTTGTTTCAACAGTTCTTCCCGATCATTTCTGAAAGTGCTGACCATGACGAAACGTTTGACGCCCGCTTTCTTTGCCGCTTCCATGGCTTTGACGGCACCATCTAGATCGACTGCTATCGTTTTTTCTAGTCCTTTGCCGCCGGCACCAGCACTGAAAACAATAGCGTCAACTTCGTTTGCTGCTTCTGCGATCGTTTCAATCGAGCTGGAAGCCAAATCCAGTAGTACCGTCTCGATCCCTTTCTCTTCAAAGAAAGGAACTTGTTCAGGATTTCGGATCAAGGCTTTTTCCTTGATCTGTGGATGATTCTTCAGTTGCTCGGCGAAATGCTGACCGACTTTGCCATATGCACCAATAAATAAGACTTTCATAGAGATTCTCCTTTTCAGAAAAGGGGATGACTGTAAGTATTTTAATAAACGGAAGATCTGAATACTAAGAGACAGGCTTCTGTGATCTCATAGATTCTGATCACAGCTTTATGAAAAGTATTCGACCGCTCCTCCAACTCAGATCATTTCGTTGGATGTTTACTTAGGTCATAGCCCTTTGTTATTGGTTTTCTCTTCAGAGATTGAAGGGAATTTTTTTAGCTAAACTTATATCGATAGATGATTGATCAAAAATCTTTCTAGATTAAGCATAGCATCCCTCCTACTATTCGACAAACAATGACAACTAGTTCTTTGTCCTCCAAAACAATAATGACTGACTATCCAGTTGCCTGTACCAACTAGTACTGGCTAAACCATTTCCTTAAGCTAGCTAGTGACCTGTCATTCCTCTTTAGTGTTATAATCAAGCCATCAAATAATCATTATTTAGCTAGTATTGGTGATTGATCAAATAAACGTAAGGAGAAAAGAAATGGCTTACGAAGTGGATTTTAAAAATGTAGTGACGGATGGATTAGAGAGCTCTCCTGTTGCAGAAAAATTAGCCGGTCTGCGGGCAAATGAAGCGCGTTACTTTTGGAACAAATACAAATATGTGTATACCACCTATCCAGCTGCTGAAAAGCCTGATTTGGTGGCACTGATCAAGCAGATCTTAAAAGAAGAACGGGATCTAGTTTTTGAATCACCCATTCTTGAAGTAGCACTTTACGAAGATGACGATCTTTTTTGGCCTGAATTCTATTATGAGAGTGGCATGGTCCTTAATTTACTCTATGAAAAACATGGAACCAGTGAAGGAAAGCCTCCGAAACGTGCAGTTGGTATCAAACTGTCGGAAGGGATGCCGGTTCCTGCTGAGCTAGAAGGGAAATTTAAATTCGCTCGTCAGCGTTCGAAACTTGCTGGCGAGATTCGCGGCTCATTTTTTGTTGTAAAGCAAGAATGGCTGTAAACTGTTGAAAGGCGTTAAAACCTGCTGCATTCTTTTTTTGAAGGATGTAATGTGTTTTAACGTCTTTTCTTTGCTTATCTTCCAGTGTAGAAGTTCAGACTTATGGTGGACAATATTTTTTCTCTGCTGTGATATATTTAGGCTGAAAAAATAAGTGGCTACCAGTTTATGGAGGATAGGATGGGAAAAAGAGTGAGTTATCCAGCATTGGATAGAATGAAATATGCAGGGGCTATCATGGTTATTATGATTCATTGTGATACCCTTATTCCTCAAGCGGAGACCAATTTTTTTATCAAAAATATTATTTGTCGTATTGCGGTGCCTTTCTTTTTTGTTAGCAGTTCATTTTTCATCCGTAAGGGGATGCAGATGAGACCGGAATATTTAAAAGAATATTTCCTGCATTTAATCAACTCTTACGTCGTATGGAGCATTCTTTTCCTTCCGATGGGGCTAGACTGGATTCATCAAAATCAAGAAGTGCCAATAGAACTACTTCCTGCGGCTTTGTTTGTTGGATTTGTCCATATCGGCACCTATTATCATTTATGGTACATCCCTGCATTTATCCTTTCGGTCATTTTTATAGTAAATTTGTTGAAACGTTTTTCGTATCAAAAAGTGTTTGTCATTTCACTAGTTCTTTATTTATTTGGAAGTTTGGAGACCTACTATGGTCTTCTACCATCTGGTTGGTTTAAAGATTTTTTTGATCTGGTTATTAGGCTAACATTTACGACTAGAAATGGTCTGTTCTTTGGCATGATTTTCACGCTTATTGGCTTTTTCATCTATGATCATCAGGAAAAGCTATCCCGAATGGGAAAACATAGTTCTAGTTTTCTTTTGTTATTTGGAAGTTTGTTCGTGTTGGAAGGTCTGTTCCTTTCTCACATTCACAGATTGGACATGAATTTTATCTTGATGCTTGTGCCGTTGAGTTTTTTCTTATTTCTTTGGCTGCTCTCAAAAAATCCAACGCAGAACTCCTGCTTAAAAAAATTACGAGAACTGTCACAATATTATTATTTTATCCATCCTATTTGCATTGTTCTGGTGGAAGAGACTGGTAAAGCATTGAAGCTAAGCATGCTCTCTTCCGGAATATTGAGCTTCCTAACCATTCTATTCCTAACCCATGTATTTGCTAAGGTCATTATCCACATTCGCAGCAAACCGTTAAGACCTGCTTTGTTGTTAAAAACTCTGTTTGCCAGTATCGGACTAACCCTTATTTTAGCTGGATCCTTGTATCAGTTCAAAGTGAGCAGCGCTGTGATTAAGTTTGAATTCGTTCCCTGTATATGGGTCATTTCTAGTTTCTTTTCACTCTTCTTTTTTATGAATTGGCGAATGGTTCTTCCTGCAGTCAAGAACTAAGGGTGTTGTCTTGTCTGCTCCTCGGATCATTCCTTATTGAGAGAAAGAGCCGACAGGAGAAACTTTATGAGCTATTTAGCAGATACAGCTTGATGGGGTATTACTTAGTCTCACGCCCGAGAGTAAGTTGTCTGCAGCTTTTTGAAAGCCAACTTTTTATTCAAGCGCCAAAACATGTGTCGGTCTTTTTTTTAGAAAAAAATTATGAAAAAAAATTCGAGAAATCTGGGAATCTATCATAGACTTTTCATATTTGACAGGTTAACTTTTTCGGACTGCGACTCCTCTTTTGAGATAGAATCACGGGTCATTCTTTTGTTAATAGGTTAAGTGAGAAATACGAGAGAAAAATCTCTCATTTTTATCACTGCTTCATAGAATGAGAACGGTTGAAAAAGCCCGGTTTGCTTGCTATTCTATTTTGTAAATCGATAGAGGAGGGCTGACAATGACGTCGTTACAAGAGAATCCTTTTTTGACTCGTCAGGATTACCAAGCGGCACTTGAACAAATCATGCAACCGTTGCGGGCAGCTATTTTGTCCACTGATCGTCCAGGATTGAATTTAGGTAGCAGCGGTGCTGTATATGATCAGAAGCGTGCAGAGATGGAAGCGCTTGTACGTCCGCTATGGGGGATCGCACCTTATTGGACAGCATGCCAAGATGATCCGTTGCGAGATGCCTATGTTGCTAAATTAATGACAGGAACCGACCCTGGCAGCGAAAATTATTGGGGAGAGATCACGGACTATGACCAATATATTGTTGAAGCAGCGGCATTGGCATTAACACTTTTACTACATAAAGAATATGTTTGGGAGCAATTGCCTGAAAGGAATCAACAAGCACTGAAAAAGTGGTTGTCACACGCATTAACCTGTAAGATTCCCAAAAACAATTGGACATTCTTTAAAGTGTTGATCCGGGTGGCATTGTATCAGTGTGGGGATCCATTGGCAAAAAACGAACTTACACAAGAATTAGCGTTGATCGATTCGATGTATATTGGTGATGGATGGTACGTAGATGGAAAAGTAACGCAACGCGATTATTATGTTGCTTTTGCCTTTCATTATTACGGTTTGATCTATGCTACTTTTATGAAAGAAGAAGATCCAGAATGGTCAGAGCGATTTATTGAGCGGGCTACTTTATTTGCGCAAGATTTTATTTACTACTTTGATGAAGATGGTGAAGCTTTGCCTTATGGGCGGAGTCAGATTTATCGTTTTGCTCAAAAGAACCC
>NZ_BCQE01000037.1 GCF_001544275.1 Enterococcus gallinarum NBRC 100675
AAAAAAGGCTGCAGTCTTTCGGAAGAAATGAATTAGAAGTGAAAAAGAAAGAAAGTTTATTGAAAAAAGTGATCGGGCAATTAGAAGATCCAATGATTATCGTACTATTGATCGCTGCTTTTCTTTCTTATGTTTCCAGCGGTTTTGAAGACTGGATCGATTCCGTCATTATTTTGTTGATCGTCGTGATCAATGCCATCATTTCGATCTCACAAGAAAACAATGCCAATAAATCCTTGGAAGCATTACAAAAAATGTCAGCCCCGTTGGCTAAAGTGATTCGCAATGGGAAACTGGAACATGTTGAAGCAGCTACTCTTGTTCCGGGAGATATCATTGAATTAGAAGCTGGCGATTTAGTACCAGCGGATGTGCGGATCTTGTCAGCAGCCAATCTAAAAGCAGATGAATCTGCCATGACAGGTGAATCAGTTCCTGTGAACAAAAAAGCACTAGAAGCATTGCCTGAAGATACTGTTTTAGCTGATCGCAAGAACATGCTGATTTCCTCCACAGTGATCACTAATGGGCGTGCAACTTGTGTCGTTACTAGTACCGGGATGAAAACGGAAGTTGGCCGTATTGCGAACATGTTGATCTCTGAAGATGACAATACGACACCGCTACAACGAAAAATGGCAGAAATCTCAAAATTGTTATCGATTATCTGTTTAGGGATCTGTGTCCTGATGTTTATCGTAGGTCTTTTATACAGTCGGCCAATTCTTGAAATCTTCATGATGGCTGTTTCCCTTGGGGTAGCGGCTATTCCCGAAGGACTGGCGGCCATCGTTACGATTGTTCTGGCATTAGGTGTCCAACGATTGGTGAAACGTCATGCCATCGTGAAGAAGCTACCTGCAGTCGAAACTTTGGGGGCTGCTTCAGTGATCTGCAGTGATAAAACGGGTACAATGACGCAAAACAAAATGACCGTAGTTGAAACCTTCGTTCATGGATCGGCAACCCCGCAGCAACTATTGGTCATCGGAGCATTGTGTAATGATTCTAAGTTAACGGTCAATGGCAGTGAGTTCCAAGTGACCGGCGACCCGACAGAAATCGCATTTGTCAGCAAAGCGTACGAAGAAAATTTAGACAAAAATGAGTTAGAAGCAAACATGCCTCGTGTGGCTGAGATTCCTTTTGATTCGGAACGCAAATTGATGAGCACGATCCATAAAACCGAACAAGGCTATCGCGTCATGGTCAAAGGAGCACCTGATGTTTTGCTGAAACGCTGTAGGGTTGATGAAGCAGAAGCTCAAAAAATTGCTGCTAAAAATGCTGATATGGCATCAAATGCCTTGCGCGTTCTAGGTGTTGCATATAAAGACATTACTGAAGTGCCCGAAGAGCTGACTTCAGAAGACATCGAGAACCATTTGACATTTGTCGGGTTAGTCGGAATGATCGATCCTCCCCGTCAAGAAGTCAAAGAAGCGGTGGCTCAATGTTACGATGCAGGGATTCGCCCCGTCATGATCACTGGTGACCACAAATTGACTGCGGTTGCAATCGCCAAAGAATTGACTATTTTCCGCTCTGGAAATCTAGCCATGACAGGTTCAGAACTGGACATGATGCCGCAAGAAATATTGGAAGAAGAAGTAGAAAAGTATTCTGTCTATGCGCGAGTTTCGCCTGAACATAAAATGCGGATCGTTAAGGCTTGGCAGGCAAAAGGCATGGTCGTCGCCATGACAGGTGATGGTGTCAATGATGCGCCTGCCTTGAAAGTAGCCGATATTGGTTGTGCGATGGGAATCACCGGGACGGATGTGGCTAAAGGGGCAGCGGATATGATCTTGACGGATGATAACTTTGCCACGATCGTCCATGCGGTCGAACAAGGAAGAGGGATCTTCTCCAATATCAAGAAATCGATTCAGTATTTATTGAGTTGTAATATCGGTGAAATCATCACGATTTTCGTTGCAACTGCATTGAATTTCCATCAGATGCCATTAGTTGCGATCCAACTCCTCTGGTTGAACCTAGTCACTGATTCACTACCTGCATTGGCTTTAGGAATGGAACCAGTTGAGCCAGGCGTGATGAAACAAAAACCTCGCGATTCCCGGAAAAGCATTTTTGCTGATGGCTTTGCTGCAAGTATAATCTTTTACGGCGTTTTGGTAGGAGCAATCACGTTGGCAGCTTATTGGTTAGGGGAATACGTTTTGTCAGATCCAACCGTTGCTGACGGCACAGCAAATACGATGGCATTTGCTACACTTGTCTTTGGGGAATTGACTCGTGCGTTTGCTGTCCGCAGCGAAACACGTTCTATTTTCAGCATTGGTGTCTTCTCCAACAGTGCGATGAATAAAGCCTTTCTAGTCAGCTTAGCTTTGCAGTTGGCGGTCTTGTTCATTCCATTCTTGCAAGAAATTTTCAAAGTTTGACAGGAATTGAATGGGTGATCGTGATTCTGCTCTCATTAGTCCCACTGATTGTTAGTGAATTGACCAAAGCTTTTCGCAGCAAAGAAGCGAAAGTTTTAGAAGGCAAACTTTCAATGTAAAAAAGATCTTCACTGATTTATCGGCATTTTCCTTCAAGTCATATACCTGTGTAACGATCAGGTATATGACTTTATTCGTAATTTCAAGCAATAATTGATAAAATGACTTACAAATGAGCGGGCTATTGCTCTAGACCAGAAGGAGTGTGCATAAAAGATGGAGTTAATGGAATACCGAGAGGAATACAAAGAAGCTGTTACCAATTATTTTCTGACTGACGAAATGACCTATTTCACAGGGACGCCACAAGAGAATATTGCACTTTCCCAAAAGAATCCCCAGCATCATCCGATCTTGGCTTTTTCCCAACAGAAACTGGTCACTTTTTTTGTTTTGGATGCAGGACCCCAAAAAGCAGACTATACGGATGAAAATGACGCTCTTTTGTTGCGGAGTTTCTCTACTGATGCGAGATTTCTAAGGAGGGGATATGCAAAAGAAGCATTGCGATTATTGCCTGATTTTGTAAAAACTCATTTTCCAGCAATGAAACAAATTGTTCTAGCAGTCAATAAAAAAAATAGTGCAGCAAAAAAACTGTATTATTCTGTGGGTTTTGTAGATAGTGGTGAAGAGAAAATGGGACCCAAAGGACCGCAGCATCTTTTGGTTTATCCGCTTTAACTTGTTTCTTACTAAATGGGTAATAAAGGAGAAAGGTATTCGCCCTTTTCGATTCGAACCATTCAGTGTCACTATCCGTTCTTTTATCGCGCATTAGAGTTATATATGGAAGCGGGGAAAAAAGTCATTGTTTCGGAGTATCCATTTAGCGATAAGCAAAAAGGACGCTTGCGAGACCTTGCTGATACTTATGCTTATGAAGTAATCACGATTCGCTTAACGGCTGATTTCGAAGTGTTGTGGGAACGGCGTTACCAGCGAGATCGGGAGCCGGAACGGCATTTGAGCTATATCATGGATCACTATCATTATGGCGATAGTCTAGAAGACCGTTCATTAGGAACCAATCATATTACAAAGGAAGAATTCCGACGAATCATCAATGAACGAAAGTACGCTGAATTTGCTTTGGGAACGCTCTATGAATTTGATGTGACGGATTATCAGCGAGTAGATTATGGTCCATTGCTCGATCAGTTAGTGTACCAGATTCAACACGATGAGTAAGTAAAAATGATCGCTGAAATACTGCCACTGGCTTTTTATCGCTCAAATCATTCAATAATTATCTTCATGTGAAACGCTTATTGTTTTCTTACTACTAGTTTTTTGGTAGGGAGAAGGCAATAAGCTTTTTTCGAGATCTGTTAGGAATTGAAGGGTGAAACGCCCTATTGTCTTTAAAGCTTCTTAGAACCAAAAACTAAAAAAAAGCCATATCCAAACGAATTGTTTTAGTTGTTTAAAAATATCTGAAATTAAGAAAAATTCTCATTGAAAATCACCACGGAATCAGCTAGTATTCTAGAGGTAGGTTTTTTAGATAGGAAAGGAGAAGGAAAAATGGAGTTATCAAAAGGTAGGATCATTTGGCTGTCCTTATTGCTTGGCACATTGAGCGCCTATGGCCCTTTACTAATGGATGCTTATTTACCGGCTTTTCCAGTCATTCAAGAAGAATTAGGAATCAGTGCTTCTCTCACACAAATGAGTTTGACCATGTGTCTGATTGGTTTAGCATTAGGTCCATTAGCAATCGGAACACTTAGTGACCGGATTGGGCGCAAGAAACCTCTTGCTATAGGGATTACCGTAGCGATTCTTTGCTGTTTACTTGTTCCCTTCGTGCGAAATATCTGGTTATTCCTAGCTTTGCGTCTCTTGCAAGGAATCGCCAGTTCCGCAGGGATCGTTTTGACCCGTGCGATTGCGAAAGATTTATTTACCGGCGAACGGCTGACGAAGTTTTTTGCGATGCTGATTGCAGTGAACGGTATTTTCCCGATCATTTCCCCACTGCTAGGCAGTGCGATTTTGGCAGTGGCTTCTTGGCAAACGATTTTTCTTTTTTTGGGTGGTTTAGGCATCTTGCTATTGCTTGGTATTCTCTTTGGCTATCAGGAAACATTACAGCCGCAAGAACACATCCATCAGATGGAATCTGGCTGGCGGGCAGTATTGTCTGATCGCATCTTTATGTTACTGGTGCTTATCCAAGGATTTATTTATGGTGCATTGTTTAGTTATATTTCAGGATCCTCTTTCATGTTCCAAAATGTCTATGGGCTCAGTGATCAAATGTATAGCCTATTGTATGGTATCAACGGGATCGGTATCATTGTGACTGCGGAGCTTTCGGGGATTTTATCGCGGCGATTGTCCCTAGTCCAGCAATTAGGCAGCGGATTGGTGATCGGTTTTATTGGCAGTGTACTGGTGATGCTGAGTGGCATCAGAAATTCTATTGCATTAGCGATCATTGGGCTATTTCTGGTCGTGGCGACATTAGGGATCGTCAATTCGGTGGTAACTACATTAGCGATGGATCGGCAAGGTGAACACGCTGGGGTCGCTTCCTCGATCTTAGGGATCGGCATGTACAGCATCGGGATCATCTGTACGCCGCTAGTGGGTATCATGGGCAGTCATACCTATCTTCCACTAGCATTACTGATCTTTTTGTGCGAAATCGGTGCATTAGGCGTCTATCGAGTAATGAAACAAGAAGCGAGACCATGAGTGCGGATGGTCTCGCTTTTTGCTTCTTTTGCTTATTCCTAGTATAATGACTATGTTTTTGTAAGTTGGATCAAAGAAGTGATCCGGTCACTAAGAAATGGAGCGGAAAGCATGACAACAAATTTTTGGGCGGAGTTACCGAAGCCTTTTTTTATTTTAGCACCAATGGAAGATGTGACAGATGTAGTGTTCCGCCATGTTGTGCAGACAGCAGGGGCGCCAGATGTCTTCTTTACGGAATTTACCAATTCAGATAGTTACTGCCATCCAGATGGGATCGAGAGTGTTCGTGGTCGACTGACATTCACAGAAGACGAGCAACCGATCGTCGCCCATATTTGGGGAGACAAGCCGGAATTTTTCCGGCAAATGAGTATTGGAATGGCGGAAATGGGATTTAAAGGGATCGATATCAATATGGGGTGTCCTGTCCCAAATGTTGCCGGTCGCGGCAAAGGCAGCGGCTTGATCTTGCGTCCCGATGTGGCGGCTGAGTTGATTGAAGCGGCAAAAGCAGGTGGGTTGCCAGTCAGCGTCAAAACACGGATCGGCTACACAGAAATGGCTGAGATGGAAGCTTGGATCACTCACTTGTTGCAGCAAGACATTGCCAATCTTTCTGTTCATTTGCGGACCCGCAAAGAGATGAGTAAAGTCCCTGCCCATTGGGATCTGATCCCAGAAGTTCTAGCGATTCGTGATCGAGTGGCACCTCAAACATTGATCACTATCAATGGCGATATTCCAGATCGTCAAGCAGGACTAGCGTTAGCCCAACAGTATGGCGTAGACGGAATCATGATTGGACGGGGCATTTTCAAAAATCCCTATGCCTTTGAGAAAGAACCAAAAGAACACTCATCGGAGGAATTATTAGGGTTGCTGCAATTGCAGCTAGACCTGCAAGACCATTATGCTACGATGGTTCCCCGATCCATTGCCGGATTGCATCGCTTCTTTAAGATTTATGTCAAAGGATTTCCTGGGGCGAGCGATTTGCGCGCACAATTGATGACGACTAAGTCGACAGATGAAGTTCGCAGACTTCTAGCAGAGTTTCATGCTAATAAAGCTGCGGGAACATTGTCTGAAGAAGTATCTGATGCTGCTGAGGAGCACAAATAACTGAGCATTTCTCTCCAAGGAGAGAAATGCTTTTTTTGTATGTAGAAGTAACCTTGACAATAGATAGGTACCTATGTAAAATAGAGAGCAGTCTGTTAAGTAGGTACCTATTTAATTGGTTTTAATGAACAAAAAAGGAGCAATACATATGTCTTACTCAGAGCAAAAGATCGTTGAACGGTTTTTTGAAGTGTATAAATTGAATCGTCGTTATTCTGAAAGAAAATATGGTCCCTTCATGCCTGGGCGGGGTCAGTTCAACTGTTTGTTAGTTTTGGACGAGCGCGGCACACTGAATCAGAAAGACTTAGCCGCCTATTTGGCGATCCGCTCAACATCAGCAGGGGAGCTCTTAAAAAAAATGGAGAAAAAAGGCTGGATCAAAAAAGAAACATCTCCGCAAGATAAACGAATCCAGTTGATCTCATTAACGAAAGAAGGAAAAGCTGAAGCTGCTGCGATGAAACAAAAACGCAGCAAAGCACACCAAGATATGCTGACCGATCTAACAGAAGAAGAAAAACAAGCCTTTGGTCGCGGGTTAGAAAAAATTGAAGCTTATTACCAACGCATGGAGGCGGAATCTATTGAACCAACCGAGTAATCTGACAAACCGTAAAAGAACCTTTATTTTTATTAATCTGATTCTTACTTGTATCGCACTAACGATGTTATCCACCGCATTGACCACCGCATTACCGGCCATCGTGGCCGACTTGCAAATTTCTGTGACCACTGGACAGTGGCTGACCAGCGGCTATTCCCTCGCCATGGCTATCGTCATGCCGTTGACCGCTTTTTTGATGAATCGGGTACCTACCAAAAAATTATATCTTTCCGCATTGGTAATCGCTCTTATTGGGATGGTTCTATGTGCGTTAGCACCGAATTTCCCCATTATGATGATGTCTCGTATCCTCCAAGCCATTGGTAATGGTATTTTGATCTCAATGGCTCAAGTGATTCTATTGACGATCTATCCAATGGATCGAATTGGTGCAATCATGGGTTGGTATGGGTTATCGATCACTGCCGCACCAGTGATCGCCCCTACATTAGCTGGAATGATCGTTGATAAATTGAACTGGCATGCCATTTTTTATATTGTCGGTGCCATTGTTTTTGTTTCGTTGATTTGGGCGTTGAATGTCTTTGAAGATGTCTTGGATGTAACGAAGAAAAAATTTGATCTGCTCTCCTTTTTACTCAGCGCTGTGACTTTTGGCGGCTTCACATTAGGATTCGGGAATCTAGGAACCTATGGCTTTGCCAGTCTCCCTGTCTTGGGTGCATTGCTCGTAGGTTTGATTGGCGGCATCTTATTTGCCCACCGCCAAATGAAAGCGGCAGTGCCCTTCTTGGATCTGCGGGTCCTCAAAACGAAAGAGTATGCGCTAAGTGTGTTTGGGAGTATTTTACTCTATCTTGTTTTAATGGGCTCTTCAATGCTGATGCCCTTGTATGTACAATCCATTCTTGGAAAATCTGCAACAATCTCAGGGTTGGTGGTATTGCCAGGTTCGTTAGTTTCTGCCTTTTTGAGTCCTATCGCTGGCCGTATCTATGACAAAGTCGGTATCCGCATCATAACGATCATTGGCGGCAGTTCGTTAGTTTTAAGTAATATCGGTATGTTTTTTATTCATATACACACAGGAATTTGGATGGCGGTCTGCCTGAATATTTTACGCTGTGCCGCCACGGGCTGTTTATTGATGCCATTTGTTACCTGGGGCAATAAAAATATCCCGCCAGAATTGACTGCTCATGGTACCGCATTACTGACATCGCTGCGGACGGTCGCCGGCGCCATCGGCACAGCTGTTTTTGTTGGGATCATGAATACGGTCGCCCGCAACAGTCATACATTGACTGGCTCCGCCGCTTTGCTCCACGGCATGAATGTTTCGTTTTTAGTCATGACCGTCGCTTCGGGACTGCTATTGTTCACGGGATTATTTTTGATCAAAGATAGTCGCACAGAAGTTCTGATAGAAGTAGAAAATTAATCAACTAGTCAAATCGCTTCGCTTTTTGCGAAGCGGTTTTTTTTTAATTTTGAATGTTTCTTTCATATGAAAAATCTCTTTTTGAAAAAAATAATCAAAATATTTAATAAAATATTGAAAAAAATAATCAGAAGGTCTATAATGAAGCTGTCACAAAGAGAAAGGCAGTGAATACTATTGAGAACGTTTTACTGGGGCGGTGCAACCGCAGCTAGTCAATATGAAGGTGGATATAAGGATGGGAAAGGGATAGATACACAAGATTGCCGTCCCTATCTTCCTCGAAGTAATAATGCAACAATCCAAACGCGATTGTTGACTCAAGAGGTGATCAATGAAGCAAAAGAATCAGAAACTACCCAATTTTATCCGTTTAGAAAAGGGACGAAAGGATACGAAAACTGGGAGGAAGATCTACAGCTGCTAAGCGAGTTAGGGATTGATTTATATCGTTTCTCGATTAGCTGGTCACGATTATTTCCACTGGGGAATGAAGAGCAACCAAATGAACAAGGTGTGGCATATTATGATTCGATTTTTCGGGAATTAAAGAAGAAAGGAATCAAAATTTTTTTGACAATGAATCATTATGCGGTGCCACTTTATTTGGTGGAAAGCATCGGTGGGTGGAAGAATCGTGAAATGATTGACCATTACCTCTCTTTTGCAGAGTTTGTTTTGTCTCGATGGGGAAATCAAGTGGATTTTTGGTTGCCATTTAACGAAATCAATGCCGGCTTTTTTAGTCCCTATAACGGTACAGGATTAATCAAACCAAGCAATGGTGAGTATATCTATCAAGATGTATTTCAAGCACTACATTATCAATTTGTTGCAAATGCAAAAACGATTCAGCTGGCACGAAAAATGGGTATTCCTGGAATCTTTGGTTCCATGGTGTCGTGTTTCTGCTATTATCCGTTAACACCAAAACCAGAAGATAATTTGAAATTAGTGAAAGAGGAACAGATTAATCAGTGGTTTTGCAGTGATGTGCTTATGCAAGGGGAATACCCCTATTATATGCATTCTTTTTTTGAGAAAAACTCTGTTGATCTAGATATAACCGCAGAAGATCGCCAGATTCTGAAGGAATATACTTGCGACTTTGTTTCTTTTTCTTATTATTCTTCCAGTGTGGTAACGACCGAGGAAGCAGAAAAAACTGCAGGAAATTTAGTAGTCACAACGAAAAATCCTTACTTGAAAGCAAGTGATTGGGGATGGCAAATTGATCCTATCGGTATGCGAACAACGTTAAATAAAGTTTATGACCGCTATAGAAAACCAGTTATAATCGCTGAAAATGGTTTCGGTGCGAAAGATCAACTCGAGGCAGATGGCACAATTCATGATTCCTATAGAATTGATTATTTCAAAGAGCACTTTGCTGAAATAGTTAAAGCTAGAGATATTGATCAAGTCAATGTCATTGCTTATATTGCTTGGGGAATCATTGACATTGTATCCGCAGGCAGCTGTGAGATGGATAAACGCTATGGTGTCATTTATGTTGATGCTGATAATGAGGGGAATGGAGATTATCGTAGATACAAGAAAGATAGCTTTTATTGGTATCGTTCTTTTATTGAACAAAATAAGAAGGGAGAGTAAATCAAATGAAGAAAGTTCTATTTATCTGTTCTGGTGGGATGTCTAGTGCAATTGTAGAAAAAGCGCTAGACAAAGAAGCCGAAAAAAAAGGAATTGCTCTAACAAGTTCTGCAGTGGGAAGTGGTGAGGCAGATTCAGTTATCAAAGAAAAAGATTGGGACATTATTTTTGTGGCCCCACAAGTAAAGCATCGCTTTAGTTTGTTTAAACAGTCCGCAGATGAAGCACATATTCCTATTGAATTGATCAAACCCACAGATTACAGTCCGTTAGGCGGCAAGAATCTCTTGAAAATTATTGAAGGTTTGAGTTGAGAAAAGGAGGATAAAAATGAATCATTTCTTTGAAATGCTAGAGGACAAGGTTGCATTACCAATGTCGAAGATCTCTGAGCAACGACATCTTCGAGCGCTTCGTGACGGAGTTGTTTCGGCGATTCCGTTTATTATTGTTGGTAGTTTCTTTCTGATTATTGCTTTTCCACCTGTTCCAGAAAACTGGGCAATCCACCAATGGGCAACGGATCACATTACGGAAATTCTAATTCCCTATCGGATGACATTTTGGATTATGTCTCTGTATATTTGTTTTGGAATCGGATACAATTTAGCGAAAAGTTATCAGTTAGATCCTTTGACCGGAGCACAATTATCGGTGGCAGCTTTTCTATTAAGTATTATGCCGGTACAGTTCGATCAAGGATTGATGTTGCCAATGGAATCACTCGGATCAGTGGGGATTTTCCCGTGTATGGTTTTAGCCATTTTTGCGGTTGAAGTTTTACGATTTTGTAAAACCAAAAAGATTATGTTTAAAATGCCGGAACAAGTTCCTAGCTCTGTCGCGCGCTCCTTTGAAGCCGTGATTCCAGCAGCAATTATTATTATAGTGATTGGAACGATTAATGTTGTCTTTAAAGTGAATATTGAACAAGTGATCCAAACTCTTTTTTCACCTTTAGTAAAAGCAGGAGATACTTTCTTAGGGGTCTTAGTTCCAGTTTTCTTGGTTACTTTTTTCTGGCTTTTCGGGATTCATGGTGACTCGATCGTTGGCTCAGTGGCACGTCCGATTTGGCTTCAATTTTTTACTGAGAATGCCGAAAAAGTTGCAAATCATCAAACACCTACCCATATTGCTCCAGAAACATTCTTTCAATGGTTCATTTGGATTGGAGGATCTGGCGCGACAATTGGCTTGATTATTTGTGCTATTCTTTTTGGAAAAGCCAAGTATACCAAGTCCATCAGTCGAGCTTGCCTGATTCCAAGCATATTCAATATCAATGAGCCAGTGATTTTTGGATTTCCAATCATGCTAAATCCGATATTCTTTGTTCCTTTTGTGTTAGCACCGATTTTGATGACAACGGTTACTTGGCTGGTATTTAAAGCTGGTTGGGTGCACTTGATGTTTGTGCAGCCACCATGGACTTTACCAGCACCAATCGGCGCGTATTTGGCTACCGGAGGAGATTGGCGAGCTATTCTATTGGTCATTGTAAACATATTGATCGCTACGGTCGTTTATTATCCTTTCTTCAAGATTTATGACAATAAACAATTAATGCAAGAAATGGAAGGCGAAGCATGAGAAAAACAAGAATGCAGTTCAAAGGTGCATTATTTTATTTAGGAACTGTTTTTAGCGTGAACATTCTGTTGATTGCAATCAATTCATACGTTCAGTCTGAGACATTTTTGTTTATAGGGAATTTGGTTTCTATCAGTCTTATCTTTCCAGCGATTGCGTTATATGTTGACCGAAAAGAAAAATTTACCATGAAACGATATGCTTATTTTTCGATTGTAACTTTTGCAGCAATGTTCCTGATTTGCGAGTTGTTTATTTATCAGTTCTAACCATGAAAAAAATGATTTTAAATGAAGTAGGTGATATCATGGAAAATATCGAAGCAGTGATTTTTGAATTAATCGTTCATAGTGGCAATGCGCGAGGAATGCTTTTTGAAGCGTTGGATGCAGCAGAAGCAGACAATCATGAGCAATCGGTAATGTGTATGCAACAGGCAGAAGCAGAGATGACCATTGCGCATAATTTGCAGACGAAATTGATTCAAGATGATCTAAAAGGTCAAGGACAGATCAGTCTTTTGTTGATTCATGCGCAAGACCAGTTAATGACAACGATGAGCGAGCAAGCATTGATTGAACGACTGATTAAAATGCAGCAGCAATTGAATCAATTCAATCAGAACTAACATCCGTTAAGCTGTGATAGAAACGATCCTCGACAAATGATACAGTGACTCGTAAACTGCTGAATAAAGCCGTTCATAAAACAATGGTTTTGATAAGGATTTAATGAATAAGCCAAAACCTATTGGGTAAATCCTCTCTTCTTAGCAAGCAGTAATAAAGGAGATAGAATGATCCATTATCTTCGAATGCTGTTCGAATGCTGATAGTTGCTTTTTATCACTGATCAGAAACTCACTAGATTGTCGGAACGTTTCTATTGCAGTTTTTTAGGAGGAAAAGAAATGAATTATGTACTAGGAATTGATGCCGGGGGGACAAAGACCCAATTTACTACATATGACAAAAAGGGAGAAGCACTCTTTGATTTGCACCTGTCAGCTGGAAATATTGTGGTCGATACAAATCGTACATTAGCAGTTTTGAGACAAGGGATCCAGTCTGTTTTAGAACATCAATCAGGCAATTGCCTCGGTGTTTTAGCTGGAATTGCAGGTATAGAGACGAGTGGGTTACATCATCTTGTTCAACATGAGCTGCAGCAGTTTCAAAAAACCAAAGTGATTTCTGATGCTCACTTAGGGTTAATCAATAAACTTGAAGGAGCGGATGGCGCTTTGATTATTTCTGGGACCGGATCAGTCGCCTATGGATCTGTTGACAGAAACTTCTATCGAGTAGGGGGCTGGGGACATTTAGTAGGGGATGAAGGAAGTGCCTATGCTCTAGCACTGAAATGCTATCGCCATATTGCACAAGAAATGGACCATGGTTCACCTTTGTCTAGATTCTCCCAAGAATTTCTATCTTTTTTAGATAGGAACGATCCAGCTAAAGCAATTAGTGAACTTTATCAGATGAACAAGGCTGAAGTTGCACAAAAATCATTATTTTTTTCGAAGACGCATTTAAACGATCCAATCACTCATCAACTATTACAAGAAACTGCTGACGAATTGATCGAAATGATTCGTTTGTTACTAAACAGAATGAACCAAACCCAAGTGAAGTTAGCTTTAGCAGGTTCAGTGCTAGAAAAAAATCACTTTATTCGAGAATCGGTTGTTGCTCGTCTCCAAGATCAAATTACGGAAGTGGTTTTAAGTGATTCACCAAATACAAAAGGTGCCTTTTATTTTTATCGTAAACTTCTCAGTTCGACATGAATTTAATGTAAAATAGAAGTAACTAATTGCTGAAGCAACTATGCAGTAGAGGGGGACAGAAATGAGTGTAGTAACAACTATTGAAAGTATCAAAAATGAACTTTCGACTACGGATTTGAAGTTAGCAGATTATATTGTCGAGAATCTTGATGAAATACCTACTATGACATCTAATGTGTTAGCCGTTCATTCGAATACAAGTCCAGCAGCGGTCATTCGATTTTCTAAAAAATTGGGATTCAGTAAATTTTCTGACTTTAAGTTAGCCTTAACCAAAGATATTGAAAATCGAATCTATAATGAATATAGCGATATACAAAATGATGATTCGTTTCAAACGGCTAAAAATAAGATTCTTAGAAACAATAAGATGATTATTGACGCAACGGATCCTATATTAGATGAACAAACCGTGCAACAAGTAGTAGACAAAATGTTTCATGCTAAACGAATCTATGTTTATGGTGTAGGAACTTCCGTTCTAGCAGCAGAGGATATTCGTCAAAAATGGACTCGGATTGGAAAAACAGTGATTTTTGATAAAGATCGGTATCTTCTGACACAACAAATGAAAAATGATGGCGCAGACAGTTTGTTTTGGGGAATCTCCCATTCAGGGAAAAACCGCGATGTTTTATCATTAGTAGAAATAGCGAAAAGCCTTGGTATGCCGACCTTAGGAATGTCTCAATTAGGGCAGAACCAGCTGACTAAAAAAGTAGATACACCTATTCATACAGCACGGACAGAAGATATCAAGAATGGTCATTACGGAAGTGGGGCTACTCATTCGATCATTTTGCAAATTGTTACGATTGATTTGCTTTTCTATTTTTATATGCGCTGCTTATCGGTAAAAGAAAAATAAGGTCGTCTGCTATGAAGTTAGTAACCAATAGAGTATAAGCAACAAATGATTAAACGTTGTTTCTCAAAAATCCCACCGATTTTTCAAATTTTGAAAGCTATCGGTTGGGACTTTTTTTGTTTTTTTCATGAAATACTAGGAAAAAACTTTATTTTCGTTATAATAAGATAACTTATATTTGAGGAGGGAAGTTTTTTTCTTGGACTATTGGTACGTTGACAAGGTAAAAAGCGACTAGGAAAATGAAAAATAAAGGAACCGTGTTGGGAATCACAGCGTATGTGCTGTGGGGGCTGATCACCCTCTATTGGAAACTGATCACTGGTGTCTCGCCATTGGCGATCATGTGCTACCGTATTATTTGGTCATTTGTCTTTATGCTTGGCTTTATCGGACTTAGCGGCAGATGGCAACAGTTTGTCTCTGAATTGAAGCGGATCTGGCAAAATAAAAAGTTTGCAGGAATGATCATTTTGGCGGCGATCTTGATTTCAATCAATTGGTTTACTTTTATATTTACTGTCAGTGCCGGCCATGTTATGGAAGCTAGCCTAGGTTATTATATCAATCCATTGGTCAATGTTTTGTTAGCAACTGTTTTTTTGAAAGAACGGTTGAGTCGGTCGGGGATGATTGCTTGTGGTTTGGCAGCTGTCGGAGTGATCATGCTTTCGGTGCAAACTGGTGCGATCCCTTATGCTTCACTGATCATGGCTTTTTCATTCAGCACGTATGGTCTCATCAAAAAACACATACCAATCAGTTCTGCAACGGGATTAACAGTTGAAACCTTTGTTATTTTGCCAGCGGCATTGATTTATATTTTAGGTTTTTCTTCTGTTGGATTGATGGCTTATCCATTATCTACCAATCTTTTACTTATTGGTGCCGGCGTCGTGACTGCCATCCCATTGCTGCTGTTTGCGGAAGCAACGAAAAGCGTTTCTTACATCACATTAGGCTTTATCCAGTATGTAAATCCGACGATCATGCTATTACTAGCTGTTTTCTTGTTTCACGAATCTTATTCTTTGGCGCAGTTCACCGCGTTTGGATTTATTTGGTTAGGTATCGCAGTATTCACGTATGGCACTTTAGGTGCAGTATGGAAACGCCGGCGAGACCTAAGCAACAACTGACAACAACTCCGTTAAGACGATTTTTGGAAATGAATTGTCTTAACGGAGTTGTTGCGAGCGAACAAGATTCTGAAAAATAAAACAACTATCTAGCTTGTCCATTAGAACCGCTAATTTTTTGGAGAAAGAATCTTGCGTGAAAAGGGTTGCAATCTCAAAAGGATGTGCTATTATTTTTTCAGTTACATCGGATTGTTACTGTTCGGCAGGCAAAACCAGAATTGACCGCAGATTTATGGGGAAATTCTAGGTTTTTTTATTTTGGAATGAGGGAAAACGATGGTTATTGGAAAAATATTGAATAATAATGTCGTGGTCTCCACCAATGATGCCGGCGAAGAAGTCATCTATATGGGACGCGGCATCGCATTTAAGAAAAAAATCGGCGATGTGATCGACGACGCATTTGTGGAGAAAGAATTTGTTTTGAAGGACTCTTTCACCGCAAATCAATTTCAACAATTATTTGCGGATATTCCTGCAGAAGAGGTCGAAGCAGTCAGGCAAGTGGTCGACGAAGCAGAGCAAGTGTTGGGAGTCGAACTTTCACCGAATATTTACTTAACGCTGACGGATCATATTCACTATGCTTTGATGCGGGCTCGAGAAGGAATTGAAATACCGAATCCACTATTGTTTGAGACTCGAAAATTTTATCCTAAGGAGTACGCTATCGCTGCTAAAGCGGTCGAACGCTTTGAAAAGAACTTTGGTGTTTCGCTTCCCGAAGCGGAGAAAGGATTTATCGCCTTTCACATTGTCAATAGTGAGCAAGCCAATGGAACCATGGAGACGACGATGCAAGCCGTTGAGATCGTTCGTGATGTGTTAGCGATCATCAGTCGTTTCTATGGCAAAGTCTTTAATCCTGATTCCTTGAATTATCAACGGATCACGACTCATCTTCACTATTTCGCTCAACGATATTTAAGTGATGACCTTTCAGGCGAGAAGGACGAATTCCTGTTTGAACTGATTCAGGCAAAATACCCGAAAGCCTTTCAGACAGTCCAGCGGATCAACGAATATCTGATCAAAACGTATGGCAAGCCAATCGGCGAGTCAGAAATGATCTACTTGACGATCCATATTGAACGCGTTGTCAACGAACCAAATTAACATTCAATCATTAACGGATTGTTACTGTACAGCAGGCAAGACCCAGATTGAAAAGACAGCAGTTAGCAAGTTTGCGCTTGTTAACCGTGTTTTTTCAATCTGGGTTTTTTATTTTATTAAAAAAGGAGTGTTTGGAAATGAGTACAAACAAAGAAATAGCAGTCCGCGTCCTGGATGCGGTCGGCGGCAAAGAAAATGTCAACAGTGTGGTCCATTGTGCGACGCGCCTGCGTTTCAAACTAAAAGATGAAGAAAAAGCGGATACAAATCGGTTGAATCAAGACGATGACGTGATCCAAGTCGTACAAAGTGGCGGACAATATCAAGTCGTCATCGGCAGCCATGTCAGTGATGTCTATCGCGAACTAACAGGGGTCGCCAATTTTGATGGCGAATCAGAAAAATCTGCTGAATCAATTGATCGATATCATCTCATCGATCTTTACCCCATTTTTAGGCGCAATGGCTGGGGCCGGGGTTCTCAAAGGATTTCTGACATTAGCAGTGACGATGAATTGGCTGGCGGCCGATTCTGGCGTCTACACGGTTTGGTATGCCATTGCTGATGGGCTCTTTACTTACTTACCTGTGATGTTGGCGTTTACAGCAGCGAAAAATTTTAAAACCAATGAATTTCTAGCTGTTTCTTTGGCCATGGCACTTGTTCACCCAAGTATCACAGAATTAGCAGGACAAACATTGAGTTTTGTAGGTATTCCAGTAATCATTGGGGCCAGCGCCTATACCTCCTCGGTCATTCCGATCATTTTGGCCGTCTTTTTACAAAGCTATGTGGAACGTTTCTTTAAAAAGGTGATTCCTAGTTTCCTACAGATCATCTGTGTGCCATTAGCTGTCTTCTTGATCATGGCACCAGTGACATTTATCGTTGTGGGTCCATTGGGAACGATCGTTGGGAACTTGTTAGGCAGCGGCTATGATGCAATCTATAATCTCAGCCCAATTCTTGCTGGAGCAATCATGGGGAGATTATGGCAAGTATTTGTGATGTTTGGAATGCATTGGGGCTTTGTGCCGATTGCGATGGTGAACTTGACACAATTTGGTTTTGATACAATGGTGCCGATGCTATTGCCAGCTGTATTGGCACAAGGTGGAGCAGCACTAGCCGTCTTCTTTATCACCAAAAACGTCAAGCTGAAAGGATTGGCTCTTTCATCAACGATCACGTCATTGTTTGGTATCACGGAACCAACTGTATATGGAGTAACGTTGCCATTGAAAAAACCGTTTATTGCTGCATGTATTAGTGGTGCGATCGGTGGTGCAATCGTCGGTTTCAGTCAAGTTAAGAACTATACTTTTGGTTTAGTCAGTCTCTTGAGCTTACCATCCTTTATCCCTCAAGACACACAAGATATGAGTGGTTTGATTGCCGCTGCGATTGGAACGGCCGTTGCTTTTGGCGCAGCTTTTGTCTTAACTTTTGTTTTGCGCTTTGAAGATCAACCGAATCCCGCAGATACAGATACAGAAAAATCAAAAGTACCTGCACCATCCATTACCAATGAGCGGGTCGTATTAAGCAGTCCATTGGCTGGTAGAGTTGTTCCACTGAATGAAGTGAAAGACCAAGTCTTTTCATCTGGAGCAATGGGCAAAGGGATTGCCATCGATCCAGCAAACGGTACATTAGTCGCGCCTGCTGACGGGACGATTACTACGCTATTTCCAACAGGACATGCGATTGGTTTGACAACGACAGATGGGGTAGAGATCTTGATGCATATTGGAATGGATACTGTTGAGCTTGAGGGCAAAGGATTTGAGATTTTTGTCAAACAAGAGGATCAAGTGAAAAAAGGTGATCTATTAGTCAAATTTGATCTTTCCCTAATCAAAGAAGCCGGGTATTCAACCGTTACGCCAATTGTTGTTACGAATACGCCGAACTATTTAGATGTGTTGGATATGAATCAAGAAGACGTCTTGCAAGGGGAAGATTTCTTAGCGATCGTCAAATAAACCTGGTGCGTCTTAATCAGTGAATTGTAATAGAAATAGCTATCCAACGGAAGGAACATCGCAGTCGCGAGTCCCTATGTTTGGATAGCTTTTTTAGTTATTCTTCTGAAGTTTTTGATGAAGTGTGCGGGTTGATGGATTCTTCGACTAAAAGTCCATCTTGCATGCGATAGACCCGATCGCTCCATTGGGTCATTCTTGGATCATGGGTTACCATGATGATCGCCTTTTGTTTTTCATGCGCTTCTTTAGCCAATAATTTGACAACATCAAAAGCATGTTCCGAATCTAAGCTGGCCGTCGGTTCGTCTGCCAAAATCAGTGAAGGATCATTGAACAATGCGCGTGCGATTGCTACTCGTTGACGTTCGCCTCCTGAGAGTTCTTTAGGGAATTTATTTCTGAGCTCCCAAATATCGAGGGAACGTAAAAGAGACGCTGCTTCTTTTTGGTTGTCTTTGTTCAGCTTGTTTACAAACTCAAACTGTTCACTGACTTTCAAAAAAGGAACGAGGTTTGAACTTTGCAGAATAAAGCCGATTTCTTTGAAACGGGCAGCAGATCGTTTTTTGTCAGGTAAATCAGTAAAGTCTTGCTGACCAATGATGATTTTACCTTCTGAGGGGCGTTGTAGTCCGCCGGCAATCGTTAAGAACGTACTTTTGCCAGATCCAGAAGGTCCAATGATGCTGACGAATTCACCGGCTGTCACTGAAAAATCGATTCCTTTTAGAGCAGTAACTGCGGTATGGCCAGAACCAAATGTTTTTGTAATGTGTTCCATAGATAAGACTGTTTGTGCCATCTTATTCGCCTCCAATCGCTGTAATCGGGTCGACTTTTGTGACTGTTCGAATGGAGAATAAACCACCGATGATCGAGACAAAAATCAGAACCATGCCATAAAGACACCACTGCAGTAAATTGACTGTAAACGGCATCGCAGCTGGCAATACTAGACTAGTCAAATAGCTGAGAACAAAAGCAATCAAAACGCCAGCAATACTTACGATCAATGACTGTCCCACGATGGAACGAACGAGATAGCCGGTAGAAACTCCCTGTGCTTTCAATACACCAAAGAGGGCTGTTTTTTGCAATGTCATCACATAGAGGAAAATCCCGACAATTGCTGCTACCACTACAAATAGAAAGTAAACCATTGCATTCAACGTCAATTTTTCGGCAGAATAACCAGGCAAGTTCTCAACAAAATCATCAAAAGTCAATGCCGTTAGTTTTGTTTGATCCTTTGATTGGATGAGTTTGACGTCAGATTTCGGCTCTTTAGTAGCGATCAATGAAATAGGGCCGTTGCTTTGATCAAACTCTTGATTACCATATTTAAGCTGAGCATAGGCATCTAGGTTGAGATAAAGCACGGGGACCACGCTGTAAGTCGTTGCTTTCGTGACGCCCACGATCGTAAAGACTTGATCATCGCCGCCTAATTGAATGTGATCCCCTAAGGCAAACCCCTCTGGCAGAAGGTTTTCTGAAACGATCACTTCATTTGTAGAGCGATAGTTTCGGCCGTCGATCACTTTTGGGACAACGAATTGATCGGCCTCAGCACCAAAGACGGAGATATTGGTCTTTTCGGTTTTTCCTTTATGGGAGATTGCAGAAGAAGCCAGACCAACTGCGGCTTTTTCTTTTGCTTCCACGCGGGATAAATCCCCGCGAGTCAGAATGGAAGCACTAGCGACCTTATTACTATCTTCGGATAGTACGATCGTCTGAGCGCCCCAGTCGGCGACTGCTTTCTTGTGACCATCTGACAGACCATTGGCCAATCCAGAAAGCATAAGTACGACATATGCAACTAATACCATGATGCCAATGATCAAGCTATACCGTAATTTGGCATAGCGGATTTCTTTCCAAGCTAAATACATAATGATTTCCCCTTTCGAAATCCATCATACCTCAACGGTGACATTTTGTCACCGAATTAATTTCGGCCATCTATGCTATAATAAAGCAACGAATTCAAAGAAAGGACTGCGGCTTATGCCTAAGGCGACTTTTAATAATCTTCCTCCTGAGAAAAAAATAGTTGTGCGAAACGTTTTGCTGAAGATTTTTTCTGACAAACCGATTAGCCAGGTGAAAGTCAGTGAGATCGTTGAAGCACTGCAGATGTCTCGGGGAATTTTTTATAAGTATTTTGAAGATTTAAATGATGCTTATGATTACTTGATCCATGACTCAGCAAACAAAGTTCATGGTCGTATCCTAAGAAAAATTGGGAAACATCAGCAGGATTTTTTCAAAGGATTGGAGCTTTTTTTAGTTGAAGCGTTAGAATATGGCAAAGATAGTGAGGAATACAAAGAATTGCAGCTATTGATCCAGAATAGTTATTTGTTTTCATATCGCAGTGAGGATCCTCATGGCGCGGCAGCTTGGAAAAAAGTATTAACAGCAAATAAATTTCGGATCGAAAGTCAAAAAGAGGCCGATAGTTTTCTCTATTTCTCGATGAAACTGGTCATTGACAGCTTAACAGATGCTTACGCCAATCAATGGACAAGCAATGAACTGTTGACGGATTTTGCATTTAAAGTCAAATGGTTAAAGCAAGGCATTCAATAAAACAGTCCTTCAGAATGATGGCTTTCTGAAGGGCTGTTTTATTGAAATGACTAACATGCTATCTGTCAAGGCAACTTTAGAGGAGATAGCTTAGGTCAGTATCTGTAGTTAGAAAGAAGACATTGAATCACAGCTTAAAGAAATAGACTTTGGCAATCGCGGTTCCACTCAGAAGGTTCTCCATACGTAGATCCTTAGAATCTTTAGGAATGACTGAGATTTTCAGCAAGAACTTCTAAAGCAGAGCGGTCACGGATCACATACTTGCTTTTTTGCTTTTCTAAAATGCGGTTCTCACGGAAATTTGTGATCGTTCGTAAGAGATGACGATAGCTAACATTCAAGACAGCAGCACAAGTCGTCAACTGATGCGTAAACACCCCTTTTTCTTCATGAAGCAAAATGAATTTTGCTAAACGAGTTTCTACTGGCTCAGTGAGGGAATTGGCTAAGTTGATCCCTGAATTGAGCCGTGAGCTGAGGAGTTGGCAAATGTTCTGCAAAAACCGAACATCCTGTTGTAAAACAGAACGATAGCGATTCAAAGAAATGCACACGCAGATACAAGGTGTCACGGCCTTTACACTGCTTTTTGGCAATAATTCCCATAAAGAGGACGCTTCGCCTAAAAGAGTGGCGGGTTTGGCATAATCGATAAAGATATTTTGGGTATCAGAAGGGTAAGAGTAGACCATCACGGTTCCTTCCACAAGGAAGTAGAGATAATCGGATACGATCCCTGTCTGGATCAAGTGCTCATCTTTGTCGAAAGAGTGTAATACCGCCATGTCAGATAACGCCGCATCTAAATAATTTTGCAAAGAAAAGGTGTCGATATAAGCAGATAACTGTTGCGCATCATGGATCTTTTTCATGGAGAAGGACCACTCCTTGGAGGTTTTTCTTTATTATAGCCTAGAATCAACAACGCCTCAACACGAACGATAATTAATATTATATGTAAAATGTATGTAAAAATAAGGTAAAATAGGACATGTGTCACTTCTTAATCTGAAGTTATTTGGTATGATTTACACGTAGTAGAAAACATTCACAGGAGGAATAAAAATGCGTTTCAAACAGGTTGCTAAAGGGATCATGGGAGTTATGTTGGCTGTTGCTTTAACTGGCTGTGCCAGTGGCAATTCAAAACAAGAGGATGCAGCAAAAGAAAAATTAGTGGTGCAGTTCGTACCGACCAACAACGATGGGACGATGGAAGCAAAAGCAAAACCTTTCTCTGAATATTTATCAAAGAAGCTAGATCGTCAGGTGGATGTGACCTTGGCTACGGATTACTCAACGATCGTTGAAGCAATGGCTTCTGGTCAAGTAGATATCGGGATCATGCCGCCAGCTGCCTATGTCCAAGCAAAAGATATGGACGCTGCTGAAGCCATTTTGACTTCGCAATTAGGGGATTATGATCAAGAAACGGGGTTGCCGTTAGAAGGTCAATTGACAAACACTTTCAAAGGGGAGATCTTAGTTCGTGCAGACAGCGGATTGAATGAATTGACTGATTTGAAAGGCAAGAAGATCGCTACTTTAAGTCCTAACTCAGCTAGTGGGTACATCTATCCAGTTGCTGAAATGAAAGATGCCGGAGTAGATCCTACCACCGAAGCGACTTTGACAACAGTCAATGATATTCCAAGTGAGATCACAGCAGTCTTGAATGGTCAAATGGATGCTGCGTTTGTTTTCGAAGGTGCGCGAAATGTCTTTGCTTCTAGCTTTGCAGACAATGATTTGTTTAAAGAGCTCAAAGTACTTTATCTGACCGAAGGGGATATTCCTAACGATGCTATTGCGGTCCAACCAAAAATGGACGATGCCTTGAAAAAAGAAATCAAAGATGTTTTCTTGAACATGAAAGATGACGAAGAAGGCGCAGAAGCGATGTCATTGTGGGGACATCAAGGATATGAAGAAGCAGCTGATTCTGCTTATGATACGATCCGTGAATATACCGAAAAAGCAGCCGAGTAAAACAATGGGCTGCGACAAGGAATAACAGAAAAATGATTGGACGAAGGGTGCAGATCTTTTTGCGAGGGCGGCTGATATAGTGAAAACGAGAGCGATCCCACCAAAGTATCCCTTCGTCTCTCATTCTTTTGGTATGATCCGTGTCACAATGCTTATAAAGATGGGGAAGAAGTATGATAATTTTCGAAAATGTGTCCAAAGTATACCCAAACGGGGTCAAAGGACTACAAAACATTAATTTGACGATCGAAGAGGGAGAATTTGTCTCAATCATCGGTCTGAGTGGGGCAGGGAAAAGCACCTTATTGCGCTCGATCAATCGTTTAGTGCCGATCACTGAAGGGGATATCCGCATTAATGAGACCTCGATCACTAAGGCAAGCAAGAAAGAATTACGATTGATCCGTCGTCAAATCGGATTGATCTCTCAAAGTTTCAATTTAGTCAAACGCAGTACCGTTCAAAAGAACGTCCTATCTGGACGTTTAGGGTATTATTCAACTTGGAAAAGTATTTTAGGATTATTTACAAAAGAAGACTATCAACGAACAAAAGAAGCACTAGCCACGGTTGGTCTGTTGGATAAGCTGCAGACCCGCAGCGATCAGTTGAGTGGCGGTCAGCAGCAAAGGGTCTCAATAGCAAGAGCGCTTGTTCAGCAAGCACCGATTATTCTAGCAGATGAGCCAGTAGCTTCATTAGACCCGATCACGACAGAGAAAGTCATGCAGGACTTGAAAAAAATCAATCAAGAAATGAAAAAAACAGTGATCGTCAACCTCCACTCTGTTCCGCTAGCACGGTCTTACTCCACACGAGTCATTGCTTTGAAAGCGGGAACGGTTGTTTTTGATGGTGTGCCGGAAGCATTGACAGATGAACGGCTGGAACAGATTTATGGCAAGGCGATTTTTGAAGAAAAGGCAGGAGAAACCCATGAAATTGAAAGAGACCGTTCACTTTAAGTGGTACAAGAACCTGCTGATCTTGCTCTTCTTAATTCTTTGCTTTCAAAGCAGTGCATGGATCACAGGGGCTGACTTTGCGCAAGTCTGGTCAAATTCCAACCAAGTAACGGCATTCTTTGCACGTTTCTTGCATCCGGATTTTAGCTATTTACCGAAATTAGTCTCGCCAATGCTTAAAACATTGGAAATGTCTTTAGTTGGAACGGTCATCGGTGTCTGTCTAGCGATCCCGGTCAGTTTCTTGGCTACGACAGTCATTACTGAAAATCGCTGGCTTTCGACGATCTTTCGCTTTTTATTGGGCTTGATTCGGACGATTCCTAACCTATTATTGGCTGCATTGTTTGTTGCTATCTTTGGGATTGGAGAAGCAACAGGGGTCCTGACGATTGCTGTCTTTACATTTGGGATGGTCTCTCAGTTGATGTTCCAAGCAATTGAAACAATCGATTTTGGTCCGATCGAAGCTGCTGCGGCGGTCGGGGCCAGCAAATTGCAGATTGCAGTCTGGTCAGTAGCTCCTCAAGTCATCAGTCAGTTTGCCAGCTATACCTTTTATGTATTTGAGGTCAATGTTCGTGCTTCGACAGTCCTAGGTTATGTAGGGGCTGGGGGGATCGGCGTCATTTTGAATTCGTCTTTGGCATTGCTGAAATATGAACGAGTTTCCATCATTATTTTGACGATTTTAGTCACTGTGGCCATCGTTGACCAATTAAGTGAACGAGTAAGGAGGTCCTTTCTATGATGATTCGTGAAGTGAGTAAAAAAACGTGGCTCCTATGGGGACTATTCGTAGTCCTGTTCCTGTTGTCTGCAATGGACTTAGACTATTCGGGATTAAGCACTTTTTCACTGGCAATGGGCAGAGATGTGTTGAAAGGACTGAGTCAGCCAGACTGGTCATTTTTCTATGACGGCAGCGGGGAAGATTTATTTAGTCTGCTGTTATTAACGATCGGCATCGCTTGCTTGGGAACCATGATCGCCACGGTTTTAGCCATTCCCATCACATTGCTGAGTGCGGCCAATCTCTGGTCAGCAACTCCTTGGGTCGCTAAAATCGGTAAATTTATTTGCAACGTCTTGCGGGCGTTTCCAGAACTGGTCTATGCGATCATTTTTGTTAAAGTCGTTGGTCCAGGACCTTTTGCCGGTGTGATGGCAATCGGTGTCCATCAAATCGGAATGTTAGGCAAGTTGTTTACGGAAGAGATGGAAGCGATGGATGAACGGCTGACCGAAGAGATGCAGGCGGTGGGTGCAAATTTCTGGCAAACAATGTTTTTTGTACGTGTCCCTTATTTGATGCCGATCTATAGTTCCTTTGCGTTGAATCATTTTGAGATCGCTGTGCGTAGTGCGGCAACACTAGGCTTAGTTGGTGCAGGCGGAATCGGTGCACCATTGATTTTTGCGATCCAAACACGTACGTGGAGTAAAGTTAGTATTATTTTGATCGGTGTAGTGATCACCGTCTTTGCTTTAGACCAAATAACAGGAATCATAAGAAAGAAATTGAGATAAAAGATGAATTTATTGCATATATCAGATATACATTTTCGCAGACAATACCCAGACTGCCAAGAGGGTTATCAAGGCATGTTGGCGGCCATGCAGAATCCATTGATTCCATTAACAGAATGTCTTCGCCATGCCCAGCAACGAGCAACGATTGACCTAGTCGTTATCAGTGGGGATTTGACGGAGGATGGAGACGTGGAAGACTATCGTTACTTGAAAGAACAACTGCATAGGCTGCTAGGCGATGTCGAAATAATCGTTACTTTAGGCAATCATGACATCAAAAGCAATTTCCACATAGGCTGGTGCGGTACAGCGGCCTCCGAGTCGCCATATAATCAAGTAAAATGTTATTCAGATATGGCGATTGTTGCCTTTGATAATTCCCGCTATGGAGCTTCTGATGGCGTTGTCGATGAACAACAATTCCACTGGCTGCAACAGACGTTAGCGGAATTAAAAAATCTGCCGATCGTCTTAGTGACCCATCATCATTTACTGGCACATCAAAGTACGACACCGGTGTGGCCCGGTACGGATCGTTTGTTGGACTTGCTGTCCTCCTATAACATTCGCTGTATCCTCAATGGTCACACGCATCATTCCTTTACCGGTGAGATCCAAGGGATTCCTTACTATACTGTCGCCAGTATGTCTTTTGTGGGAGAAGATGAAGGTCAAGGCATCGTGCGCTTCGAAGAACGATATGGCTATAATTTGTATCGTTTTGAATCCGGTAAATTGATTCATCAAACTTCTGAGAATTATTTGCCAAATCGACTGCTGAAAGTTGTAGATATGACCCAAGAATAGAAAACGGCCTTGTGCATCAATCGAAATAATCAGAAATCAACGGTACATCCGCGCGCCACTGATGAGTAGCGAATGTACCGTAAAGCTTTTAATGAGCGCTCTGTTTATGAACGTGACGGCACAGTGCCGTTTTTTGTTATTTAAGAAATAGTAAAGCTGTAGAATCGTATCAAGAAGTGTCTTCACTGATCCAAATATTGCCCAACGCTCACAGCTAGTAACTAAAAGGTTTTGATCACCTCAATGGTTCCATCTAAGTGAAACAGCAACGTATACTGATTGTCTGTCTTGATTCCGTCAAAGCGTCGGGCATAGTAACAGACCGCATCTTTGAGCGTTCGCGTCGTTACCCCTAAAAAAGAGGCGCATTCTAGTAACGTTTTGCAGCCCTCTTCAAAGCAGGCGATGATATCGTAAGGTGTGACAACGATTGCTGCACCAATGTCACGTGCCTTACGTTCCTGTTTACGCTTTTCATTGGTATCTTGTGCAGTGATGTCTCCTGCACTTGTTAAATAGTGTCCGATTTCTTCACCCATGGTCCCTAACAAGTCTGCTTTCGATTGTTTTGGATTCAGATAAATATGATCATCGATATATAAGCCTTGTTGACCTTCTGGCATATTTTTATCAAAAATAAAATGCAGATCTGGGTATGCAGCCATTAGTTCTTCAACTTTATCCATATACATCAATCCTTTTGGGCATGCCGCTGTTTTATAAAGTCGATATAATTCAGAATGTCTTCCATTTGTTCATCGGTTACATTTTCATCAATATGGGCAGCTACTGTTTGCATCCGCTTAGAAGGTTGGGTGAAGTTGTCTATGGCATGTCGTCCTAACAAATAGTCTGTGGAGACATGGAATAATTCAGCTAATTTCACGATCGTTTCACCATCAGGCTCGTTTCGATCGTTTTCAAAATGCGAATAGGCGGCCCGGGTGATTCCTAGATGGTCAGCAATCTGTTGCTGCGTTTGATTCATTCCTATCCGCAGTGCTTTTAATCGTTCACCAAGCATGGTGATCCCCCCTTTTCGATCAGTATACCACAATTAGATACGAAGTGTATCTAATTTGATTGAATAAAGATATGCAATGTATCTTTTTAGTTGACGATATGAATCGTATCGAATATACTCCAATTAGTTGATACATTTTGTATCAAAAAGAGAATGAGAGAGGGGTTATCTATGGATACAACAGTTGCCGCAGTCGTTTTACCTTCCTTGATTACCGGTGTTCTAACCTACTTTGCTACTCGGGTGTCGAGCAAAGCAAACTTAGAGCAGACCAATATAGAAAATGCCAAGATCTTATATGAAAAGTATGAAAAGCTCAATCTCGAACTAGAAACAAAAGTGGATGAGCTGGAAGCTAGCGTAAGTGCCGCTCGGAGAGCCCACCAAGAAGAGATCATTATCTATCAGGCAGAACTAGCAAAAGCCCGTAATGAGCAGGAGCGTTTAGCCGCAGAGAACCGCCAACTGAAAGAGACAGCTGTTCAGAATCAGCAAAAGGGATGAATGATATAGATGAGAGAGGCTTGGACTCGTTCCTAGGAAAGACAGGGGATAAAGTGAAGGAGAGGAAAGCATTTTACTAAGAATATGCAGAACTAGCCCACTTCACTAATAAAGAGAAGTAAACTAGTAACCGGTTAAAGATATTCTGAAACAGTAGTAAAGTAAATGATTATGAGGAAAAGCTATCCATAAACGAGGAGCACGTTGCAGTCTTTACTATGGGATGGATGAGTTCAGGGGTGTTTTTTCTTGATTGACCAAATTATTGCATTGATTATGGCGTCAATCTTTATAGGACTGGTACTAGAACTTATTT
>NZ_BCQE01000038.1 GCF_001544275.1 Enterococcus gallinarum NBRC 100675
AAAAAAGGAAAACCAGCTATCCAAAAGTGGTTGAATCGATTCTTTCGAACGATCACTTGCTCACTTTCTATGATTTCCCCTTGGCCATATGCAAGAGTATTTATTCTACGAACTTGATTGAATCCTTTAATAAGCAAATCAAGAAATACAGCCACCGCAAGGAACAGTTCCAAAACGAAGAGTCGATGGAACGTTTCTTAGTCTCGTCTTTTGATACTTACAACCAAAAATTCCTAGGTCGCAGTCATAAAGGCTTTCAACAGGCCGAAGGCGAACTTGAACAAATGCTAAGCCAACTGATTGAGAATTAGAAACAATCTGCAGTAGGGAAGAATCATTTACACAAAATTATTGACGCTCCCGGTACCGGTGGTGGGAAGACATATTTCATTCTTACAATTATTGAAGCCCTACTACGAACAAAAGCTAAATTATTTATTTTAGACCCCAAAAATGCAGATTTAGCTGATTTAGGTACAGTTATGGAAAATGTCTATTACAAGAAAGAAGATATTTCTGAATGTATAGATGATTTCTACAATCGAATGATTAATAGAAGTTTAGAGATGAAAAAAATGTCCAATTATAAAACAGGAGAAAATTATGCTTATTTAAAACTTACTCGATTTCACTTTTAATACGACCACCTCCCATAAATAATATTTAAATTTATGGAAAGGAAGATGGTCTATGAATACACTGAAAGAAGATTTTATTTTAGCAAAAGCTGGAAATGAAGAAGCCATTGAAGCCATTCTTAAAAGATTCAGCTCGTTGATGCACAAAAAATCGTGGAGAAACGGAAAATACGATCAAGATTGTTATCAAGAATGTATGATTGCAGTCTATCTAGCAATTTCAAAATTTGAAATCAAGGAATAAGCTCATTTTGGGGAGATGCATTTTGCTTCTCCCTTTCTTCTTATCTACCTCACCTTATCCATTAAATTTTTCAATTCAGTTACATTTGTTAACTCGATTATATTAGGAATTGGCTGCTTTATTAGATTATTCCTAGTGAGTTTTGTTAAATATCTACTAAGTGTTTCTGGAGTCATCCCTAAATAAGAAGCAAGTTCTTTTTTCGTAGTTTCCAATTTTATCTGCTCTGTATTTTGCTTTATATTTTCTTCTAACAAATACTGAATTAAGCGTGTTTCTGCTCTTTCAGTCGTGATTCCTACAGTTAATCGTTCTGTATTATCAAGACGTCTCGCCATTTCTGATAAAAGTTCTAGAGCTATTTGGGGATGCGATAGTAAAATCCGCTTAAAGTTGTCCTTTTGAATGGTACATACTTTAGTTGGTGATATTGCTTCTATAAAGCATCCATAATGTTGTTCTTCAAATAATGCCAGCTCGCCCACAAAATCACCCTGTTCTAAAATACGAATCACCTGTTCTTTACCTGAAGAACCTAAGCGATAAACTTTTACTTTTCCTTCTTGAATAAGATAAAGAGATTCAAGTATATCTTCTGCTTGATAGATAAACTGTCCTGCAGAAAAAGCTTGTTCTGTAATATCACTTTGGATAAATTGAATTTCAGTGAGGGACAATCCCTGAAATAAAGGCATTGTACTTATACAATGATCATATTTTGTGAAACCAATCATGTTCTTACTACTCCTCTTTTTGTGGTTAGTATAGCATAAAAAAACGTTCACTCATGTAATATCATCAGTGAACGATTTTCTATACTTATTTTTCTTTATCTGCATCATAAAGAACAGCGCGTACTGAAACTTCAATGGAATCCTTTACTGCTTTAGAATATGGACAAACTTTATGCGCTTCTTCAGCAATTTTTTGAACTTCTTCTAAATCTAAATCTTGAATTGCAACTTGAATCTCAACACTTAATTTAAAGTCCACATCGTCTGGCTTTTTGTATAATTTTACTGTATGTGTAACTTGTGAAGATTGATGAATTTTACGTTGACCCTTAACAATTTCTAATGCCCCGTGAAAACAAGCACTGTATCCTAAAGCAAATAATTGTTCTGGGTTTACTCCACTCCCAGATCCTCCCATTTCTTTAGGTGTAGAAATCTTCACTTCAAATGATCCATCATTTAAATAGCTCACTCCATCACGGCCACCGGTATTAGTCGCTGTTGTTTCGTAAATTTTTTTGTAATCTGACATATTGAAGTCACTCCTTTTCACTTTTATGGTCCTATTTTAGGAAATAAAGTTGGTGTTGGCATTGATCTAAATCAAGAATCATAAAGTTAAGAATAACTTTATGAAAAAATATCGTTGGATGCAGTATATCTCTTTACTTGAACTTTATTAGCTATGTTTATTGGTCTTTTTGTTAAGGTAAATAAATATTAACAAAGCTATTATTGCGCCTCCAAAAGAACCACCTATCGCAATAAACACATCCACTGTTCCTTGAATTCGAATGATATTTGATTTAGTTATAAAATGGATGAACTATGATATAATTTTTTGCTTTAGGTTTCCTTCAGATTCCATCAGCTACAAAGTTGCTACCCGTGCAGGGTACATCAAAAAAGGAAATGCCAAGGCATTTCCTAAAGTGTGATTTGGTCAAAACAACACCATTTGACAAAGCACTGAAGAAACTAGAATGACTTTTCATCAATAAACCCTATTGTTCGTTCAGATTTTCCATTTACTCCAACACAAAGGAGTTTTTGAAAACAAATTCACTCCTCCCTCCTAAATCTTCTTAAAAACCATTATTCTCCGCCAATGTCTTAAACCATTCCCCAGATTTCTTAATCGTCTTAATCTGAGTGTGAATATCATTAGCGATTAAGCCGTAGCGGTTACGGTAGGCATTGCTCCAGGACCAGCAATCGATAGGAGTCCATAGATGGTAGCCAAAGCAGTTGGAACCTTCTTCAATCCCTTTATGCAACCATTGGAGATGCTCTTTGATAAATTCTATGCGGTAATCGTCTAGAATTTGCCCTTTTTCATCCATAAAGCGTTCTTCCCGAGAAACCCCCATGCCATTTTCAGAAACAAACCAAGGTAGATTGCCATAATTATCGCGAATATTGATGGCAATGTCATACACTGCTTTGGGATAGATTTCCCAACCTTTGTCAATATTCATGCGACGGCCAGGCATTTGATATGCATCATAATAACGATCAGGCATCCAGGCACCCACTGAATTTGGAGCAATGTCAGGTGTCTTGACCCGGTTTGGATGATAGAAATTCACTCCGATAAAATCAACAGTATTTTCCTTAATCAAAGCTAACTCATCAGCAGTTGACTGCCACAATACCCCATCCTTAGTCAGCAATTCTAGCAATTCCACAGGAAATTCCCCTTTGATGGCTGGGTCGAGAAACATTTTATTGTTCCACAGTTCGGCAATTCGGGCTGCCTCTTGATCTGCTTCAGCATCTGAAGCTGCGTAAGTTGGCGTCAAGTTTAACACGGTACCAATCCGGCCACCAGCTTGTGGTTGACCCATTTCGCGAAACTTCGCCATGACCTTAGCGGAAGCGAGATTTAAATTGTATGCCACTTGTACTGCTTTCTTGCCATCCACCAATTTTGGATAATGAAATTGGAACAAGTACTCCCCATCTACTACCACCATCGGCTCATTGTGGGTCACCCAGTCTTTCACACGGTCACCAAACAAAGCAAAACATTGTTCAGCAAATCCCACAAACAAATCGACAACTTTCTTCGATTCCCAACCGCCATATTTATGGTAAAGCTCCACTGGCAAATCAAAATGATGGAGGTTAAAAATCGGTCGGATATTTTGAGAGAGGAACTCATCAATCACATTATTGTAAAAAGCAACACCCACTGGATCCACTTCATTGGTTTCCAAATCCTTGATGAGACGGGTCCATTGAATCGAGGTGCGAAGGGAATTCAATCCCGTTTGCTTCATCAATGCGATATCTTCTCGGTAGCTATTGTAAAAGTTCGAAGCCATATCTGGCCCCACTCGGTCATAAAAAACTTCAGGTTCAATATCGTACCAATGATCAAACATATTGGCATGTTTCTTTTGAAAACGGCCTTCTGATTGGGGACCAGATGTGGCTGCACCCCACCAGAAATCTTTTGGAAATGTCAACATAGCATTCTACTCCTTTTCTCTCAAAACGTCGGCTAAACACTGCCGCATATGATCGCCAAATTTTGGCAAGTATTCATGGCCATACTCTGGATAAAATAGCATTTCTTTGTCAGCTGCGCTACTTAGCTGATTGTACACAGCAAACTGGGTTTTCGGTGGACAGACTGTATCTGCAAGGCCAATTGCCCAATGCACCTTCCCTTTGATCCAAGGAGCAAAGTATTGCAAATCAATGTAATCCAATGTTTCAAAGAAAGCTTCTTCTCGTTGGTGCAAGGGGTCTTTAAAGCGAAACCAATAAGCCAACTCTTCATAGGCGGAGTTTTCTACATCTAAGCGATAAGCTTCGCGATAATCACTTAGGAACGGATAACAAACAAAAGATTCCTTGATTTCCGGAGCAACAGCCGCACAAATCAACGCCAAAGCTCCTCCTTGTGACGCACCATAGGTATACAGTTGGCTGGTATCCACTTGGGGTTCTGCTACCATTAGCCGAGTCAACTGGTAAATATCGAGAAACACACTTCGATAAAATAAATCATTTGGTCCAGACTCCACTCCCCGGATTATATGCCCTTTCAGACTGGTTTTCGTGGTCAATCCCACATCTTCTGACAAACCACCTTGTCCTCTAACATCGAGTGCCACTACCCAAAAGCCTTCAGCAGCCATAGCGACCTTGTCTGACCAATCCCCAGCATCTGAGTGATACCCATGAAATTGAAGCAAGAGGGGAGACTTTTTTTGCAGACGTTTAGGCCGAATGAGTTGACAATGGACGGTGGCTCCTTGAACACCTGTAAAAGTTAAATCAAATGCTTCTGCTACTGAAGAATTCAAGGGATGAGGCTCTAAATGATAGTCTGTCCCCAAATCATCTACCTCTTGAAACCCTGCCTGCCAAAAAGCTTCAAAATCAGCAGGCTTTCGCTGACTCCCTTGATAGTTTTGCCACCTTTTTTTTGCATCTATTGCATACATTAAACTTGCTCCTTTCGTAAGTGATAGTTTGCCACTGCTCCTATCAGATTAGCATCTTGTTGAAACTGACAAATCTTCACAGTAATTCGTTGGTCCTCTGAATGATGATGTTGTTGTAACAAACATAATTGGGCTTTTACCGGAGCCAATAGAACTTTGCGCATTGATATGCCACCACCGATACAGACTACTTCAGGATCGATGACCAAGCAAACATTATAAATACCAATCGCCAAGGCTCGGAACAATTGTTGAACTTCTTGTTGAGCCAATTGATCTCCAGTGTCAGCAATATCAAATAGTTCTCGACCTGTAATACCTGATACCAAACCTTTCTGTTCGCAATAGCGCTTTGCAGCATGAACAGGGCTGGCTAACTCACTTAACGTTTGTCCATTTTCCGCCAACATGTAGCCAAATTCGCCTCCAAATAAGTTATGCCCCTTGACTAGTTTCCGCTCCAACACCACGGCTCCACCGATTCCCGATCCAATGATAAAAGAAACTGAACTTTTGGCATCTTTGGCAGCACCATAAAAGGCTTCTGCTAACCCTGCACAATTGGCATCATTTTCCACGAAGACAGGTTTTTCCAATAACTCCTCTAATTCTGCAACAAAATGAATTTTATGAATATAGGGGATCGCACTGTAGCCCCCGATAATCCCCTGATCACTGTCCACTGCTCCGGGTACACTGATCGACACCGCTTCAATCGGTGTCTGACTACAACTGGTTAAATTATGCAAAGTGGCTTTTAGGTCCATCTTCATTTGCTCCCAAGTCACGGGTGTCACAAAGGAACCTTTTTCGGTCAAGGCTTCTGCTGCCCACAGAGCATATTTGATACTCGTACCCCCAATATCAATTGCTAAAATACTCAAGAATTCCCCCTACTTTCTCAGTCTACTTACCTACACTAATTTTCATTGTAAGTAGTTATTTATTTTTAGGTATATACTTTTAAAATTTGAAAATCAAAATAAAAAGCGGAAAGAGGATTTTTCCGCTTACTTATTCTCTCGTTAAGACAAACTCCACCGAAAAACTATCATAACGATGAACTGAAATGGAGTACTCAAAAGCGATGCCTGTATCAAAATAAGCAATTTGCTCTGCCACTGCCACCGGATCTCCCGAATCCAATTCTAGATACTGTTGTTCGATTTCAGTCGCCTTTCGGACACTGACGCGTCGATGCCCACTTTGGATTTTCAAACCGAGATCTTCTTCAATATATTCATAAATGGACCCTTCAATATTGGCTTTTTTCAAACCAGGAATCAAATCGATAGGCATGTACATTTTTTCCATAACCAACGGCTTGCCATCAATGTGACGCACCCGATAAATATCATACACGAAAGTATCTTCCTGCATATTTAATTTATTTTTTACCAAGTTATCCGCTTCTATTACCTTAAACTCCAAAACTTTACTTTTAACTTCTTTTCCTGGATTGAGAGCAGTCGTCCCACGAAACTGATTAGCCACCGCAATTCGTTCTATTTCATCGGTCGCCAAATCCTTGACAAAAGTACCGGATCCACGACGTTTGATAATCAATCCCTCTGACACTAACATATCTAAGGCCTTTTTCACCGTCATCTTACTAGCGTCATATTCCACACAAAGATCTTTTTCGAAGGGAATTTGTTGATTTGCTTGATATACACCTTCCAGTATCTTCTTACGGATATCACTGGAAATAAGGATATATTTTTTCATCGTCATGTTACCTCCACTTATGGCTTATCCTAATATCTTATCCTATCTGCTACCGAATGGAAATAGCCAGCCACTGTCCTTTTGAAATTATTTATCTACTCGTCGTAAATGATACAGTTGAGACGCATAATCCCCCGGCAATTGACGGGACCAATAGTCTTTTGCTCGACCGACATAGTTGCCACCCATAATCAAGCCAATGCTAGAAAGATCCTTACCGGAACGTAATTGTGGCAGTTGATTGATTTGATAATTAGCTTCCAAATCTAAACCGGCCAATAATAAACGACGATAAGCCGGATTCGGTTTACCCAACACTTGATAATCCGCCACCAAAGCTTCACTCAAATCTTTTGAAACTACCATCCAACTACACTGGGTATTATCAAAAGGACTATTGAGACGATAAAAACGCCCCTCGTGGATCAATTCTCGGTATTCTTTAAAGGTGGCAATCGCTGCTTTTACCTGTTGTAGCTCTACATCTGACATCCTCGTAATATCCAACTCCAAACCATAAGTACCAAACATCGCTACCTGATTACGAAAAGTCAGTCCTGGCGAACGCCCTACTTGATGATTGGGAATCTGTGACAAATGACTACCGATACTAGCTAATGGGTAAACCATCGAAGCCCCGTATTGAATTTTCAAGCGTTCGACCCCATCAGTATCATCACTGGCCCAAGTCTGGGGTGCATAGTAGAGTAACCCAGGATCAAAACGGCCACCGCCACCAGCGCAGGATTCAATCAACAAATCGGGGTATTTTGCTAAGATTTTTTCATACAGGTCATAAACACCTAAAATGTAGCGATGGAACAACTCTCCTTGATTACCATCGGCGAGGTAATTGGAAAATGGTTCTGAAATATAACGATTCATATCCCATTTCAGGTATGTAATTTTGCCACAAGCAAGAACGCAATCGATTTGCTGGAAAATTGTCTCCACCACTTCTGGGTTGCTAAAATCCAAGACAAACTGATTCCGTCCATGAGAGATTTGCTTCTCAGAATTACCAATTACCCACTCAGGGTGCATCTCATACAAGGGTGTATCCGTAGAAATCATTTCGGGTTCAAACCACAGCCCAAATTCCAAACCTAATTGATTGATTTTCGTCGCAAAGGCAGAGATCCCCTCTGGTATTTTGGCTAGCTGCACCTGCCAATTACCTAAAGAGCCATTATCACTATTCCGAGTACCAAACCAGCCGTCATCCAACACAAACAGATCCACACCGATTGCTGCTGCTTTTTCAGCGATTTGTAATAATTTCTCACTGTCAAAATCAAAATAAGTGGCTTCCCAATTGTTGATTAAAACAGGTCGTTGCTTATGAGACCAGCGAGATGATATCAAGTGCTCTTGGAAAAAATGATGGAAGCTTTGACTCATACCATTAAAACCGGCCTCACTATACACCAGTACTGCTTCCGGTGTCAAAAATGTGCTTTTTGGAGTTAATTGCCAAGCAAATTCAAAAGGATTGATACCCATTTGAATTCGCAAAATGTCATAAGTATCCAGCTGCAAACGTGCCACAAAATTGCCACTATAAATTAAGCTAAAGCCATAGATCTTTCCTTGTTCTTCCGTCGCATTGGACTCACAAACAGCCATAAAAGGATTGTGGACATGACTGCTGGCTCCACGAGTACTGGCGACTTCTTGCACACCATAAGCAATGGAATTTCTACTAATCTGGGTTTCTCTCGCCCAAGCTCCATCCAAGTGTAGCCAATCATAGTGCTGATTTGGAAGATCCAGATTAAAACTCAGACAGTCCAATAACTCAAAGGTCGTCTCACTAGGATTGATGATCTTCATTTGTCTGGTCACTACAGATTCTTCACCAAACAAGGTATAGTAAAGCTCGACTTGCAAAGGTGAATAACGATCTTGCAAGGTGATAATTAAAGTCTCCCCCGCTTCACCAAAACTGCCAGGCAAGCCAGAAAGTGCCTGTTTTCCTAATTCAATCCGATAGTGTTGATAGGTAAAGTGACTAATACGATCTCCTTTTGGATAGCGTACCCGTAGCATGGGATAGCGAAAATCAGTGGTACCATAGAGGCCCACTTCTTGTTTGATATGTTCCAACGAAGTAGTGTAGTTTTGCTTGATTTGGTTGTTAGCGGGACGTATTTCTCTTTCAATCAAAAAATCATATTGATCATAAATAGGAATACTACTTCCAAAATAGAGTTGTTCCAAGACGTCTAACTCTTCCATTACCCGAAAAATATAACTAATGTTCTGATTTTTTAGGTGAAACTCTCTTCTTTCAGGATTGACACTAATCATGATTTATTCCTTCCATTTCACGAAATTTTTGCGAGCCTTTTTTCAGTAAATAGGCCACTCCGCCAGGAGCCACCAAGAAAAACAGCAAGGGACTGACCAGCAATAATAGGATCCAAAAGGCATAGGTCCCCAAGATGAAGCCATTTAGCAAACTGGGTCGTAATGTCTGAAGTAATAGCTGATACCCAATAGCAACAGGAGCTTCCTTCATTTCGTCATACGTCGCTGTTCCCAAGACCCAGTGTGCATTATAGAGTAAGAAAAGAAGCAAAGATAATCCCCCAGTAACTTTAAAAAACAAGCCTAGTGAAGTGCTACCGAGCCACGCACCAGATAAAAAGATCGCCAAGGACAAAAATACGCCCACAGATAGCACTTTTTCGCACAGTTTCGTAGGTGGTAGCTTCTTGGTTAGTCGACAGAGCTTTTCTTGTAAGGCTTCTGGATGGTCGACACAAAAAACTAACTTTTTATGGCTACTAACCCAGCCATAAATAAAGCCACCAGTGACTAACCAGCCCCAAAAATGCAAGGAACACTTTACTAGGACATAGAGTAATTCCACTGCAACTACTAATTTACTGGACTTCTCGGTCACCAGTAACCCTCCTTTTCCGGTAAGCTTATTTCACAGAACCAGCAACACCATTGTAAATGTATTTTTGCAAAGCCAAGAAGACAACCAAAATCGGTAAAATAACAATAATTACCCCGGCTAAGATCACTGGCCAGTTGGTTCCATAAGGGCCTTTGAATGCAAAGAGTGCCGTGGAGATCACTTTTAGTTTACGATCGGGCATATACAAGAATGGATTATAGAAATCATTGTAAACACCCACACCGCTGATGATTAGCATAGTGACAATAGGTGCCTTTAAGTTCGGTAAAATAATCCGCCAAAAGATACCAAAATAGTTGGCCCCGTCCAAATAGGCCGATTCGTCTAGAGAGACTGGGATTTCATCTAAGTATTGCAAAAAAACATAGATGGAAATCACATCTGTTCCCAAATTTAGTAAAATAACTGACCAAATCGTGTTGAACAAGCCAATTCCTTCAATGATTTGGAACGTCGCTACTTGACTAGTAATGCCAGGAATCAACATTGCCATCATAAACAAAGCCATAATCGGCTTTTTCAGTTTAAAATCAAAACGGCTCATAACATAGGCAAACATCGAGCCTAACAAAAGCTTACCTACCATACTAATTGAAAAAATAAGCAACGTATTTTTAAAACCTGTCAACATCTGACCATTGATAAACGCAGTTTTGTAATTACTAAAGTCCAATGACTTTGGTAGCGACAAGACACTGGTAGACAAAAATTCATTATTGGATTTGAAAGAGCCAATAAAAACTACCAGGATTGGTAGTACGGCAACCACTGCCCCGATAATCAAAATCAAATATTGAAGTATACGTCCGATAGAAAATTGTCTTTTCATCTTCTATGCCTCCTTCTCGCTAATAAATTTCCGTTGAATCAACGTCACCACTAAGACAATCACGAGTAAAATAACTGCCATCGCTGAAGCTAAACCAACTTTATTATACTTAAAGGCAGTATCGATGGTTTGGATTACAAAGGTCATGGTGCCGTTGGATCCTCCAGTCATAATATATGGAATATCAAAGACACTCAAGGAGCCGCTTATGCCCAAAATCAGATTTAGGAAGATGATTTTGCGAATACTCGGTACGATGATATAACGAAACTCATCCCAACGATTAGCCCCATCTATTTCGGCTGCTTCATAAACTTCTGGATTGACCGACTGGATTGCTCCTAAAAAAATCAAAAAGTTAAAGCCGGTATAACGCCACAAGGAAGTAAAGGCCAAAGAAATATTATTGATGGAGCGATCTCCTAACCATAGCCGAATTTGACTCTCCAAACCTAGCGCCGATAGCACTGTATCCAAAGTTCCATCACCTTTAAAGAAGTACAAGAAAATAAATCCAATTGCTACCCCATTTAGTAAATAAGGGAAAAACAAAATCCCCTTCCAAAAATTAGCAAATTTGACCTTAAAGGACAAAATCGTTGCAAACAATAAAGCGACACCCAATTGCAAAAAAGTTGCAAAGAAGTAATACAAGCTGGTTTTAAAAACGGTAAAGTATTTTGGATTGGTTAAGACTGTCTTGTAGTTATCTAGTCCGACAAATTTACTGTCTGGGGAATAACCATTCCACTCTGTCAAACTGTACTGGAACATCTTCACTAAAGGATAATAAGATAACATTAATAATAAAAATACCGGAATAATGGTAAAAGTAAAGATCAAGATTCTTTTTTCAGTTTTTTGGCTAAAACGGGATTTTTTCACCGTCTTATTCATGGTAAACTCTCCCTGTTTATTCATGTTGGCTCCTCCTTATTCTAAAACCCCTCATATCGACCACGGTCCGCAATCGCTATGTACTCCTGCAAAAGAAGTTACTACCAAGATAAGTTTTCTTTACGACACTGTGCTTTTGCCTGGCACAAGTTGCCAGACAAAAGTTAGTGCCTACAATCAAAACTTTATTTGCTATCAATCAAAAGTCTTTTCCTAACTGCTAGGGTGACTTCTAAAAAAATTTTACTCTCCCACTTCTGCTATCGCATCTGACCAGCGTGTATTGAAGTCTTTCATAATAGCTTCGAAGCTTTCGTTAGAGTTACCAACTGCTGCATCGATGATTCGTTGCTTTTCAGCATCTGTCGTACCCAAACCTAGTTCAGATTGGTCATTGATTGAACTAAACAATGATTCTTTTCCGGCTGGTGCTGGATTTTCTTCAATTAACTCAACCCCAGCATCTTGTGCAGCCTTCAATGATTCTGGATAATCTGCTCCAATTTTTGCTGACAAGCCCCCGTTTTCTTCCGCGTAGTCTGATTCATTGACTAACCAGTCGATCAACTTGCGCGCCGCTTCTTTGTGCTTACTATGAACGTTGATCCCATAGTTATAATCTGCTCCAATTGGCAAATATTGTTTACCATCCTCGGCAGTCATTGGAAATGGTTGGAAGATAATGTCCTCAGCAGTATCAGCATTGATGTCTTTGATTTGTGGTACCGCCCAACTTCCCAAAACCATGATCCCAATCTTACCATTAGCCATATCTACTTTTGATTGTTCCCAATCAGATGTAGTTGGGTCAGCCTCAATCAACCCTTGATTGCTAACATCGTATAGGGTTTTATAAATCGTATTCATCACTTTACCCGCTGCAAATGGCTCTTTGTCTGAAGTCATCTTATTGGTAAAGTCTTTATCACCAGAAGCACCACTGCGAACAAAGTCCCAGTTTGATAATGTCCAACCAGCCGCATAGTTAGTATATAGCGGCATCACATCAGTATTTTTTTCTTTGATTGTTTTTAATGCTGCTACAAAATCTTCTGGTGTTTGTGGAAATTCGTCAATACCAGCATCTTTGAAGACCTTTTGATTGACCACCATCCCAGTGGCGTTCATCTGTGACGGTAAGCCATAACTCGTGCCATCATAGGACCGATCATTTAAACCCATATACTCTTTGCTGAGCTCTTCCTTTTTACCAAGTGGTTCAAAAAAGTTCCCATAATCTTCTGGCTTGATATCTCCTGGAATCATCAAAACATCCCCATATTCTTCACTATTCATCCGGGTTTTAATTTGGCCAGCATAGTCTGTAATCGTTTGAATTTCTACTTTGATATCCGGGTACTTCTCATTGAATTTTGTCATGTATTCATCCCATTTTCCATTGGTTTCCCAGTCGGTTTTGTGGTTGATGAAGGTAATGGTCTCAGTTTTCCCACCATCCTTGTCATTAGCTGAATCTTTGTTGTTTCCACATGCCCCTAGAACTAAACCTGCTACTCCCAAGACGATCATTGAACCTAGCATTTTTTTCTTCATGTTACTTCCTCCTATAAATTAATAAAGTGCTGTTACCAAAAACTGTTCATGGCCTGTTACGTCAGAAATGGAAAACGATTACATAAATATAATACTGCATTCCCATTTCAAAGTATATACTTTTATATATATTGTTTTGTACTTTTGTAAAATTCTCGAATGATCGCCGCAGCCGGTTTACCGTAAACCCCGTAATCGTCGTCTTTGAGCGCCATCTCTCGCGAATATAACCGCGCCCTCCAGTCCCAAATACCAAAGCCTTGAATCCAGTTTCTCTTGTCACAAGCAGTAAACATCTTTTCAAACCATCGTGATTGCGCTATCATGCTAACTTCCCCTGAAAAACTCCAATCATTGGGTAGATATTGACTTCCTTCACGACTTGGACAACCCACTTCACAAAAGAAGAAAGGTTTTTGGTAGTGATTTACCACTTGTTCAATCCGATCCAATTCTTGTTCCCATTTGTCAATCGGATAATAGCCTGATGAAGAGATGACATCTACAGCATCCCACCAAGTTAGATTATTTTCTTGATACTTGTCACAATTATAAGTTAGTAGACCATTGTAATGCTGTCGAATCTGGGAAATAGTTTCCCGCCACTGAGCTTCCCGTCGATCACTATTAACCAATTCACAGCCGATTACCAACATGACACACCCTGTCTCTTCAGCGAGTTTTGCATAGTGATTCAGGTATTCACGATAGGAATCAAACCATTGGCTCCAAGTCGGCTCGCAGGGAACATCGTAATCAAAAAAATTGATGTGCGCTCGCCACGTACCATCTGCCACATTGACCATGGGTTTCAAGATTACTTTCAACCCGATTCCCTGAGCGTAAGCGATCATCCCTTTCACTTCTGCATCTATTAAAACGTTGTCACTTTGCCAATCGATTTTGGTAGACTGAGGATGAGCTTGTGTGACAGTAATTGGTAATATCACATGACTTGCAGCTAACTCTTCTTTCATCATGCGTAATGATTCTCGACTCATTGGATCTTGCCAGTCTCCCCGTTGGCTCATAAACCCAAAAGTTATCCCATTGATAGTTTCCATCTTTTCACTTCTCCACGTTTTATTTTGTAATCGATTTCAATTCTATATTATAAAGGACGAAGAAGAAAAAAACAACAAAAATATATACTTTTGATTATAATGATTTATACAATATGATATAGTAAATATAATAAAATTGGAGGTCTTTTTTGGATAAGAAAAAATTGTACACGCAGCTCACTCAAAAAATCATCCCCTTCTGGCAAGGTAAGATGGATCTAATTCATGATGGTTTTTACGGTCGTCGGGATAAGATCCCACTACTAATAAGAGCTGCTTGATGAACGCCCGGTATTTATGGAGTTTTAGTCATTGCTGCCGCATTTTACAAGACAAATCCTTAACTGAGTCTTTTTTAGCTAGCCTAAAGACTGCTGCGAATCCTGCCTATGAATTTTTCCGGTAAGTCTGTTGGGACCAGGAAAACCCAGGGGATCTTCTGGGAGCTAACCGCAACTGAAATACTCTCTGATCCCAATAAAACCACTTATGCTAATAGTTTTGCCCTCTATGTTCTTAGCGAGTATTACTTAGACTTTCATGATCTGTCTGCATTAAAAATGGCAACCACGCTCTTTAGTTTTCTCGAAAAGAAGTCTTATGACCCTCTTACAAATGGTTATCAGGAGGATTTTTCCCACAACTGGTAGCCCGTTCCCTCCCAATCAATCGGACCCAGCGATTTGCCAGATCTAGACTTTACCACTAATACCCATTTGCACTTTTTAGAGGCATATATAAATTTCTACATGACGACGCCAACATTCGATGTAAAAACTACCTTGCAAAGATTACTCATTGTCTTTACAGATAAGATTGCGACCCCAGCAAACTGCCTCCAATTTTTCAATGCTGATTGGTGTCCTCTAAGCCAAGAAATCAGTTTTAGCCATGACATTGAAACCATTTGGGTATTGCAACGGACTTTGACTGTTACTAGTATCAAAGATGTGCAAGTCAGTCAATTTATTGAAAATCTTGGTACTCAAGTAGCTACCAAAGGCTTCGATAACAACAAAATCATTTGTGATCATTCAAATACCCTTCAAACCTTGACTCGAAAAACTTGGTGGACGCTAGCAGAAGCAATCATCGGCTTTTACAACCTGTATCAATTAACTAATAGTAAGGTCTATTATGAATTGGCTACTCACCACTTCGAAATGGTAGAATGAAACTTTGTGGATACTCGATCTAACAGTGAATGGTATGCCTACCTCATCAATGATGGACACCAGATTCTACAGAAGATATCGCCAACGCTTGGAAAGGCCCCTTACCATACCTGTCGTATGTACACAGAAACAATTGCACGCCTATCTAGGTAAGAAAAACAGGACGACCTGACTTCTAGAGAATCATTCGAATTGTAGTGACATCGCAAAAAGCCAACTAAAGAACAGTTGGCTTTTTGATAGTTTATTTTAGTAATTTCTGCTTAGATGCAAATATATGCGCAAATGGTTCTTTAGCTCTTGGTTATCCTTAATACTACAACCTAATTGATTCTCTCCAGCAACTCCACCCTATTTTTCATAATTTTTGAATTAAAATAAAGGTAATCCCTTTTAATTTTCTATCTTTATTTCAATATCAGAATTTATTATTTTAAATTTTTACATACCTGTTTATGAAAAACTAAATAATCTGTCAAAAAAATATGATTGTTCATTTCTAAATATGTTTTCCAATTTTAAAATCTTTTTTAGCATTTTTGTTTCCTTTTCATATGGTTTTTCGGTGTTAATAGTGACTAGGATGATATTCCTATTTTGACCATTGACAATTAAATATAATTTTTGAATAACGTTCCCTGCTATTCGAGCTAAGAATTCAAGTACGCCATGACCTATTTAGCGATAACTACTTAGAGATTTCTTTTTGTTTTGGGAAGACAAAATGCCATGACAATAGCAGTAGATAATGATACTTCCGTAAGGCTCGCCGTAAACTGGGGAGAGGTGAAATTCCTATGTGCTTACCCAAGGCAATTCAAAAATTTTAGTTCATTTATAAGGGGATGATTTTATTAAATCAATAGTCTATCTAAACAAAAAACAAACCTGTGAGTTTTTAGGAATTGATAACAATACTTTAGATAAATGGATTCGTATATATAATTTTCCCGTAATAAAAATAGACGGTATAATTCGCTTTGATGTAGAAGATATCAAAGGCTTTATGGATACGTTCAAAAAGATTTGAATTTTACTTTTGACTGCATATACTAAAAGTAGCGAAATATACTGCCTTACTTTTTTATTAAGGAGTGAGGAAGTTGCCTACGAAGCTTTCAAATGGAAAATATAAAACTAATTTGAGATATCCAAAAAAATTTAAAGAAATTACAGGTATCAGTTCAGAAAAATTCCAAAAAACATTTCCAACTAGGCAATTGGCTATTAAAGCCGAAAATGAAATGAAAAAGAAAATCGCAAAAGTCTTAAGAGAGGAGAATGCAAATTCATTAGAGCTCAAAGGTCAAATAAAATTCAAGGAGTTTTATAAATCTAAATGGCTTCCTAGATATGAGTTAGGGCAAACTACTAGATCCCATAAAGCTCCAAGCGATATAACCATCATTAATACAAAGAATTTATTTCGATTGCATATTCTGCCTATATTTGGTGAGTATGCCATGAGCTATCTTAATGCAAATACCGAAATAATATCAGATGAACTCACAAAAAAGTCGAAGGAATATGCAAACATAAAAATCATTAAATGCTATGTTCGTTCCATGTTTGATATTGCAGAGGTTCTAAATTATATTGAATTTAATCGTACAACAAAAATAATTCAAAGTATTACTGCACCTAAGAAAGTTGCTCTGGAAGAAAAAAGAATACGAGAAGGAAAACAAGCTTTATCTTCGAAAGAACTCACTGATTGGTTAGACACTGTAAGAGATGATTTCAATGATCAATTACTTTCCTTTCACGATTACACTCTTTTTATGCTTACTTTATATCTTGGGGATAGAAAGAGTGAGACCTATGCTTTGCAATGGAAATACATTGATTTTGAAAACCAAACAGTCCGTCTTAAATATGCCTTGGATAAACACACAAAAAAGAAATTTACAAAAGGTCGAAAAGATACTATTATCCAAGTTCCGGAAATTGTAATGACACTATTGCAAGAATGGAAATCAGTGCAAGCTGAACAACTATTGAAGTTGAAAATTAAACAGACACCTGACCAATATCTTTTTAGTTACTCCAAACCTTCTGGTGAAGTAAATTGTCCAGTCCATACTGATTACTTAAATTATCGAATTAATTCTATAAAAAAAAGACATCCCCATTTGGTTCATTTAACTCCTCATAAACTTCGACATACTTACGCAACTTTAGCTAGACAAGGTGGGGCTGATATGAATCAAATTTCTAACGCTTTGACACATTCAGATATTTCAACTACAAAAATTTATGTGAATACACCTGATTTAGTTGATAAAGCTGTGTTCGAAGCGCTTCAGCGAGGATTACAAAAATCTAATTAATGTGTTCTAGAATGTGTTCTAAATATAAAAAAAGACACTTTCCAAATAATTGGAAAGCGTCTTGAACGTTGATATATAAAGGATATTAACGTTTTGAAAACTGTGATGCTTTACGAGCTTTCTTAAGACCTGGTTAGCCCAACCATTTTTTAAAACAGCTTCACAATGCTTTAATAGCAACGATTTAGAGAGATAAAAACACGAAAACCTTTATTGACTTTCAAATTATTTGAAAGCAATGGTGTCAATTACTTGCGAGCCGATCCAATACTATCAAATACATATACCTATACTATGAACAATAAATAAAGGTCTCTCATATATGACTGATAAGTCTTTTCTTTTATTGATTTTTTTCTTAACATCTAATTTGATTACTCTTTTTCAGAGAAAAAGCTCCCCAAAAAATTTACTAATTTCTAACAGTAGTATGTTTATAGGCTTTCGTTACCGATTGAATAATTAGCCATTACCAATATAACTTCAGAGTTTTCAACAGTAGCAATCCGTTTTGTTGGTTCATTTTTATTAATTCGTCCACTGTTCAATTCAATATTCTGCAAATCAAAAGCGTCGACGTATTCCTCAAAATTCATCCAAAATTCTTGAACATCGTTTGCGATATTTTGAACATAATCATATAGATCACTGTCTGAATCAATAAACTCAATGCGCTTTGCTAACTCCTGAACTTCTTTACCAGATAAACCAAAAGCTTCAATTTTTGATTTAATTGTTCCCCTTAGTTTGGGATTTTTAATACTATCTATAATATTAGATGCAGCTTTCTTAGAGGTTTTATCGGCTATACCGTCAAAATTATCTCTTGTTTTTTGATTATCATCATTAATTTTTTCAATATGCCGCTCTAAAACCTGTTGGAATTTTTGACGATAATCACGTATTTTTACCTCGGCTTTAGCTTCACTATATTCCTGTGTCGAATAAACGCTCGCTACTTTTGATTCATTCAATCGTCGCTCTGCATCAGAAATCGTGCATTCTTTAATTTTATCCATATCAATAATAATTGTTTCATTACTGATGTCCTCACCATTAACATCACGATAAATCATTTTTAAAACAACGATAGCATTACCAATATTTTTTGAAAAACTGATATCATCATAAATTGGATCAAGAACTCGATGAACTCCTTGTTGAACAGTATCGTACATTCGTTTATTCGCCATATCATAATCAGCAGAATGAGAGTCAGCAGATACACCAACATTCATGATTTGTTTTGATTCGTTATCCAATACCATTTTTTCCGTGGCTTTGGAAGCTTTCGTAGCATTTTTCTCTTTCAGTAAAGCTTCAGCATATTCTCGATACTCAGGTAGAACAAAATCATCAAATTCAGTATCACTATAAATACCTTTCATCTTTTCCCCTAAGCGCTGTGTCATTTTCAAAATTGATTCAATTGCTGAATAAGTTGGGAAAGTGTAGATATCAATCTGTTCTACTTGACCATACTCACGAGGACGATCGATTCGACCGATTCGCTGTTCTAGTTGCATTGGATTGTATGGTACATCCAAATTCATTAAAACAGTCGCATCTTGCAGATTTTGCCCTGTAGAAATCGTGTCGGTTCCAAGCAAAATATTGATTTCGTTTTCTGAATTAAATAATTCTGTCTGCAATTTTGATTTTGGTGAAAAACGATTTAAAATAGCACTCTTAGAGTAGTGATCCATGCCAATTTTATTATCATCAGGATTACCAGTTACTACACCGATGTTATCTAAGTCAAATTTTTTCGATTCTTTGACCTTATCAGCGTAATACAGAATTGTATCGCGGAATTGGCTCACTAAAATGACTTTATTACCTTTTTCTCGCTCAATGATTAAACTTTGCAAAACCGTTTCAAATTTTTCATCTTTACGTAAAAAATTCTTTTCAACTTCATCAATCATACTTTGCAAAACAGCCAAATCCTTAACTGCATAAGCTTTTAACGTATTAAAAACTCTCTTAGAAGATTTAACTGTCAGACTTTCAATTTGACCAGTAATTCGCTCGATATATTTTCGACGATTTCGATTTGATTTTTCTTGAAATTCACGAAATTGATTTGGCAGTTGATCTTCGTCTTCTTCATTCTTAATGTTCAACAACAATCCCAAATTATTTGAAAAATATTCATCTACCTTATAAGCATGGGATAGATAATTTTTCAATCGATCTAAGTACTTGCCGGATGTTTCAATTGCGTCAAAATCCTTAACAAACTGCTGAGTCTTAGTTTGAATCGCCTTCAAAGAATTTACGAAAGACAGCCAACTAGAATCAGCACGTTTTAATAGCATTAATTTCAATCTGCCTGGCGTCAATTCATTATTACTATCTTGAACAAAGAAACGTAGTGTATCCATATATGGGAAATGTAGATTATCGATTCTTTCAAAGTTATTGCTGAAAATTTGTTCTTTCACCGGCTCGAAGGGAACTTCAATCGTTGGAAAAAAACGTTCAGCAAAAGTAACAGATTCGCCACCGTATGTTTTCCTTGTCCGCTGCAAGAATAAATCTTCCCAAAATTCAGCAAAGGCTTTATTATCATTTGCCAACGCTTTAACTGCTTTTCCACGTGCTCCGAAAGCAAAATAAGTACGATAAGTACGATCAAGTGGGATATTATCTACTTCTAGAAATAGTGAACCGATATTAATCACATCCTCACGCTTGTTGTTCCAAGGTGTCGCCGTCAACATGATTCCTTTCATATTATGAGCCGAATGCGAAAAGACATATTCCGCATGACGATATGCTGCAGTAGTTCTATTTTTAAATCCTTGATGTCCCTCATCAATTACAATCATTTGATAAGTTGCAGCAATCAGATCCAACTCAGCTGGCTTCATTAGAGCAAATGTTTCCCGATTGATGAAGTTAAAATTACTGTAGTCAACATCTACAGCATCTAAATCCGCTTGCCATTGTTCATGTAATTTTTTATCTGCAATAATGATTACTTTTAAATGAGGGTTAATTTTTTTCTCTAAGCGTATTACGCCAGCTGTTGTTCGTGTCTTGCCTAACCCTACCCCATCTGCTAATGTTGCAGTACCAAACTGCAGCAGCTTGTTCTGAATTTTTAAAATGCCTTCACGTTGATGCGGATATAAAGTTTCCCAAATTCTATCGTCATCTAATTGAGCATATGGACGAGCAAACATATTCGCAAAATCATAATAAGTTTCAGAAACTGATTTATAGCGTTTAGATTGCTGTACATCTGGATAGATTTGTTTGATTGTCTTGATTAGTTCATCTGAAAAAACATCGACTTCATCTGAGAACCAAATCGATTTGAACCACTCATGCAAAGCATTAAAACTATCAGAGGAATAGACATTTAATTCGGTATTGCCTTGCAAACCATTTCTCGAAAAGTTTGAAGAACCAACTAACGATTCACCAGAGTATTCATTTTCTTTACCATAAAGCATATAACTCTTCGCATGAAAATAGTTTGCTTCACCAGTATAAACTTTGACTTCAATCCGCTTTTGTTCCAGCCAATCAATAAATTTCATCAAAAATAGCTGATCTTCTTCGTTCAAATACCGAATTTCGTCTTGAAACTGATTTTTATAGTCATTTTTCAGTTCGTCATCGTTCAGTTCACTGATATAAAAACCAGCTTGAACAGTATTTTTGGTCAGTTCATTCGTCTCATTTCCCATCAAAATGCTCATATGACCATCACGTACTTCCATAAACTCAGTGAAAGTATTTTTGATTAGTAGCAAGCCGGATATATAAAAATATCCGACTGCTAAATCAAACCGATCAACTTTATTTTGGCTAAGCAAACGATTGATCGCAAATTCCATAGAAACATTGCGATTATCAACTACTCGGCTTTTATAAAGAGCTTCGTATTCTTTTGTCACTATTCTTCACCTGCTTTCAGACGGTCATATACTTCGATTATGCGCTGGGCTTCTTCTTGAACAGCCTGCTTATGATTAGCCGATTCAAAAGTTCTAAGCAAATTAATTAATTCCTCTCGCTCTAATCCATAAATAATAGCTACACGCGCATTTATTTCTGCAGTAAGCTCTTCATATGAAAAATCAGAAAAAATAGTTCCAGGCAGCAAGGTATCTATTTCCTTATACTTTTCCCCATTCAACATTAGCAATCTCTTTACAAGCTGTATCAAATCTACTGCAAAGGGAGTATTCATCATTGGTGGAATTGGTAGTTGTTTCAAATAAGTTTGATTTACATTAATTGTAATCAATTTTCTTAATACGAAATCTAATGTATAAGAGTTAAGAATTCCTAAGATGAAAAGTGATTCCTCCAAGCTAGATTCAGCCATGTTTTTTTGCATCAAAAGACTATTTGCAGCAACAGAATTTTTTGGTAGTAAAGTTGCAATTAAAGCTCGTCTATCAGTTTCCCTAGCAACAGCTCTTATTCCAATACGATAAAACCTATAGTCTTGATTGGTTTTTCTTGCTGCGTCATTTATTCGTACACCTTCGTTTGGAACACCTACCAAGCGAAATTGATTAATTAGTTTCCCTTCATACAGAGGTATAAATTGGTGATTCTCATCATTCAAATTTTGAAACAACGCAGTATCATTTGTTCTGTGAAAGTCTTGTTTTAATTCGAATATTTTCGATTCCCTAAGAGGAGGATACGAAAGCTTTATTTTTTGATAGAGATTAAACTCAGTTTTGTTTCTTGGTTCAAATAGCGAGTATTTCTCAGGTTCTGATTCTTTTACTAGCCAAAGTGGATATTCCAGCTTAATCAAATCATTATTTAAATCTGACAATGATGTTTTATAAAAAAACGAATGAAAATAAGTGTTTTGAATCATTTCCTTATTGATTGTAAGTACTGCAAACTTGTAGCTCCTATGAACTAGAGAGAATATTCCTTTTGTGTTTTCAAAAGATAAAAATTCAATGATTTGCATACGATCAAAGATTAAGTGTCTCAATCCTGTAGAGCCCAAATCTGTCATTAAATTATCAGGAACAAGTATAGATAGCAACCCTGAATCAGTCGTTAACTGTGAAAATCTTTCCATAGAAATTTTATATAGATTAATATCTGAACCTGTTTTCCGTCCCTCAACTTTCCAACTTTGAAACTTAAAATTTTTATCATTTCTAAAAAAAACTGATCCCAACTGAATTCTTGTCTCTAATTCATTCCATTTTTCTTTAACAGTAGGTAGTTGAGCAAAAATATTATTTTGTATGATCATTTTTCCTTTTTTATTTTTAGCAGATAAGTACTCAGAATTATATTGTGAGAAAAACTCATCCGAATTTGGTTTCCAAATTTCCCAAGGTGGGTTCCCAATTATACAATCAAAACCAGCATTCTTCTTCAACTTCCCATCTTCATCAAAAAATACTTCTGGCAAATTAACTTCCAAAGCTTCCACGTGCAAAAATTGTGTCTCACCATTCAGAATCGACTGTACGTATTGTAACAAAGTCCACTGCAGCTCTTGTCGTTTGCTTTCATATTTTGGCGATTGCTCACGTTTCAGCTTCAAAAGCGCCTTGATTTCTTTTTGATAGTTCGCATAGATTGTTTCGCGCTCATAAAAAGGTACAGAGTTCATCAATGAGTTTTGATGAATCAAAGTATTACCGATTAGTTCAGGTAATTTTTGATTAACAGGACGGTGCTGTAGAGATGAAAGCATCAACGTCAGTGACGAAATTAAAATCGCTTTGTAATCTATGTCAACGCCATAAACCATATTGTCTAGAATATATTTTTCCCAAGCAAAACTGCCCTCATCACCAGCTTGCATCATCGGATATTTTTCTCTAACCGTATCAGTTACTTTTAATCCAACAAGTGCATCATGCTTCTCAGCCAGCTGTCTAAAAGCACCACGCAAGAATGATCCCCCACCAGCTGTCAAATCTGCTATTTTCATGTCAAACAAGTAATCCAACATTTTGATAATTTCAGCTTCTTTACCGTCTTTTATAGCTTCTTTGACGTCTGCGATACGGTTTTGGAATTCAACTTCAACGGTCTGCTGCACCATGTACTGGACGAATTTTTCGTCAGTATAGTAAGCTCCTTTATTCTTCTGTTCCTGCAGATCTTCGCCATAAAAAACAATTGGCTTACCATCTTCAATTTTTATTTGGACATTTTGCGACATGGAATTTTCGTATTGTTTTTCCAACGCTTCCGGTGGCACATCTTCAAAGCGGAAAGAATAATTTTCACTCGATGTATCGATCCAAAACTTCGCCCACATTTCAGCATCATGTTCAACAATTAAGTTTTCAATCCTTGTTGTTACTTTACCAATTGATGAAGCAAACAAATCGCCACCATAAACTGTTTGAAATTGTCGGGTTGCTTTATCATGTAGTTCAATCAGACGTTTTTTGCTGTCATCTTTCATTTTGATTTTACTAGTAACATTATATTCATCTTCATCAAATAAGCTAATTTCAACATAATCATCGTATTTCTCAATTACGCTTTTCTTTTTGTTCAGCTTATTGATTGCCGATTCAGTCGAGTTAGTCAAATTGGAATAAATCTCAACCGTTTCTTTGATTGCTTCATCTAACGTACCTCGCCCAACACCTAAGGCAATACCACTTAATTCAAAAGGATGTACTTCATCTTTACCATAATAAGCTTCGATAAAACGTCTCATCAACTGCCGCAAAATTATCGTATCAACCACATTTGACAAGACTGCTGTATAGGACTCATCTTCTACCAACTGTGTTAAAGCATTTTTAATAATATATGCTCGAGCATTGTCAGAAACCAATGGAGCTAGTTCGTTTTTATAAGGTTTAGATGTGATTAACTCTGATAATTTTTTTCGATACAAAGCTACCATCATCAAGAAGTGATTCGTTAGTTCACGTTTGAACACATCTTTCAACCCGTGAATGACATACCCACCCCAAAAATCATCTTGTTCAACTGTGATAGAGCTATTTTTCAGCATATTGAAATTATCTAGATACAAGACTTTCCCGATTGTTTCTTCATTAAGGTCCAACCGCTCATCACGATTGCCGTTTCTCAGCCGGAATAATACAATTCTTTTTTGTCCGACAAACCCGGCAATTTCCGCATCAAACGATCCCCCAAAACTCACTGCAAGTTCCTCTACTCGTTTATGCAACTTCCGAATATCCATTGTTTTTGTCTCTAGAGTCAAGTCAGATACAGTTTTTAAAGCCAATACCGCGCTTGTTTTATCTGGGATTTTATCAGTAAACAACATACGCCATTCACTTTCTGGTTCGTTTGGATTACGTCCTACTGAGTAACCCAAGTAATCGGCAACTATCTGTATTGATTGCTCATCTGCGGTCAAACTTTTTAACATATCCACGATTTCCATTTTTAGTTTGCTCCTCTGCTCCTATTCGTTCAAATAACTTTCAAATTTTATTTTCTGGGGTACCTATCTTTATAGCTGGCTATTCCCAAGTCAGATTTCTTACCACATCCTATGGTCAATCTTGAAGAACTAACTTAATATTGAGCCGAGTTGCAACTTCCCCCTGAGATAGCCCTATCCGTTGTCGGTTCAACCTCAATTGATCACCTAGCGGCATATCATCAACCCTTAATTTCAATTAATTTTACTTTTCAAACCAATCTTCAAGCTGATCAGCACTAATTTTATTGGACAGATTAATTAACGCTGGTCTTAACGTCTGAATCGTTTCTACCAACTCTTCCCCACCAAACAATCCTGTAAATGGCCTATCTGTCAACTCTTCGGATAAATGATTGATTAATTCGCTGGTTTTTTGTTGATCTCCCAAGATATTAATTAGTTTCCCCACTAAATACCGATCTTCAAAATTACTATCCGCAAAAAAATCGTACTTATCGATTTCTCGCTTAACCATTTTAATCATATCATCTTTCTTTTCATAATTGAACTCGCCGGCTACATCCATATATTCGATGATACCACTCGTAATAATGGTGACTGCTTCATCTTTCTTCTGTTTAGATAATTCATCGGCAATCGGTAAATTTTTTATCTGATCACGTACCATTTTTTGAATTTCTTCTTTAATGACTTCTTGTTGCAGTTCATAAAAATAATCATCCATAAACTCCTCACATGGATAACCAACTTCATTTTCCCATGCCGGATTTTTAAACTCCCCAGTGTAAAACTCTTCTTTGATGGCTTTTACAACTTCTGGATGTTCTTGCACAATCCTGTTCTGCCCTTTTAACCGCAAGTAATCCGCAATATATTCTTCAACGTCACCAAAGTAAAACCAGCCTACTGGTTTCCCACCAATACTCGATAATTGGTTAATAACACTTTCAGGGGCTAACGCATAGCCTTGAACATACGAGCTGATTGTTGGTTTCTTTATCCCTAAGCGATTGCCCAACTCTGTAAAGGACAGATTCATATTCTCTTTGATTTCTTTGATTCGTTGTCCTACCTTCACTTTATCAGGTTGTAATAAGCCAAACATAGATTACTTCCTCCTTGTCATTTTTCCCTATTATATCACTCGTATAAAATTTCGTATATCTTTTTTTGCTAAACCTCTTGACTTCGTATAAACAAACGTATAAAATACAAATCATAGATGGCCGTCTATATTTTTTTAATCCAATCGTATAAATTATCGTATATCAAAAAGGAGTGCTATTATGCCAATTAAAATCAATGATCTCACTTTACCAAAAGAAAAACTCGAAAAAGAATACCAAGTCGTCAACATCAATCGCTGGCAAAAAGACGGAGAAATTTTAGGTTGGAGTTATGAATGTATCCTACCAAAACTCCGCTACGAAAAAATCAATTTCAAAGTTAAATCTGAAACTCCTGTGATTACTCCGGAAGAACTTACCCAACAAGGTTTAGCAATGGTTACATTTGCCAATTTAGTGATTTCACCTTGGGGACGCTCAAACGGTCAATTCGTCAGCTACGGCTTATCGGCCACGGCAGATGCGGCTACTTTGATTCCGAAAAAACAAGGCCCTACTACGCAAAACTAATTTTCCTATGGGGTTTGTTGGGTGGTTAGGACGGGAACGGCGGGGCAGCGCCATAGAGCCGCTTCTGTCCGTTAAGACCGCCCAATAAATCCATAGGCTGGAAGGACTGCTTTGCAGGACTTCCCCTTAACTTGATTTATAGAACAACATCAGGCGAAAAATGATGTTTCTTTGACAACTGAATACACATCAAGGAGTGATGGTTTTGAAAGCTTATAATCAGAAAATCATTGAAACTCCCACGTACCTTGAAATTTATGATTATGAAGCGATCATTACTCCTAAACAAAAAACAGGAAATATTGAAACCAATCCAAAACGAAAAAAAGAATTAGCTTGGCTTTATGAAGAAGAAAATTCAACTACTGATAAAAGAAAAAACTATGATGAACTATCTGCTCAAGGGCAATACGACAGCTTAAAACGAAAACAAAAATACTATCAAAATATGCGCTTTGAAATTGCCCGACTCGTGGATATGAACTTTGACAATCGGACAAAATTTTTAACCCTCACTTTCAGAGAAAACATTCAAGACATTGCCTATGCGAATAATGAATTCAAAAAATTTATCAAACGACTAAACTACGAACTCTATCACACAAAAAAAGCAAACCTAAAATACCTTGCCACGTGGGAAAAACAAGAACGAGGTGCCATCCATTACCACATCATTTTATTTGATTTTACTTTTATCTCCGTCAATCGCCTTACAACCATCTGGAAACATGGATTTGTCAAAATCAACAAGATTGATGTAGATAGTATCGAAAATCGTGGACGCTATATTAGTAAATACTTCGATAAGGCTTTAGATTTGAAAGAGCATAAAAAAAAGGCGTTCTTCAAATCGCGCAACCTCAAAGTGCCCAACGTCACAAAACAACTCGTGGATCAACCTTTTGATACCACAAATCAAGACGTCCTTTATACCAATGAGTATCTCGTAAGACGTCCAATATTTTACAGTGCTGTTAATGAAGATGGGAATCCAGAACAAGTGATGGATTTTCAAGAAAGCATTGTTCGTTATACCAAGATAAAAAAATAATTCATTATTCCCTACGCAAAATTCAAAGGAAGTGAGAATATGACCGAAATGAAAATTTTACTCAGTGATGACCAGATGGGCATCATTTCTACTCAACTATCTGATTTAATCACAACTGAAATCGAAAAAATTAAGACACAGGAAAACCTGCAACACCGCTATATGAATAAAAAACAAACTTGTAACTATCTACAAGTTTCCAATAATACGTTAGATGGCTGGATTAAAGATGGCTTACCCTTCATTCAAATCCACGGTTCAAATAGATTTGACCGGATTGCCATTGATCAATGGCTAGCAAGCCTAGCAAAATAATTCCGACATCGTTATACTCCATATATAGTATTTGATTTCGGCTCGCAAATTCGGAGGGAAATACTATGGCAATTAGCAAAACAGAAAATGAGACTTACCGTTTACGGCTTTACTATCCACAAGATATCCAAGAGATGATAGGCGTAAACAAACTTTATTCCAAAACTTTCAAAACTA
>NZ_BCQE01000039.1 GCF_001544275.1 Enterococcus gallinarum NBRC 100675
GTCAAAAAATGGTGCTGTCTATAGCAAAAGAATAGGACTGTATTATCCATGCTCAGTTTTATAACTAAAAAGACTAGACTTATAAATGTAAGCGTGGTATTCTATAGAGGAAATCGGTTTCACTAAATTATAGGATGGTTTTTGAAAGGAGAAAAAAATGAATAAGTTTATCGCGTTTATGGAGAAGCATTTTATTCCTATTGCTTCCAAAATCGGTTCACAACGTCATCTAGTTGCGATTCGTGACGGTTTTATCGTAACGATGCCATTGATGATCTTGGGATCTTTTGGGGTATTGATCAATAATTTGCCTATTCCAGCTTATATTGATTTTATGAACGGTATTTTTGGTGAGGGCACCTGGCAAGCATTTGGCAATAATTTATCTGCAGGTACATTTTCTATTTTAGCTTTATTGATTGCATTCACAGTTTCTTATAACTTGGCCAAGAGCTATGACCAAGATGCATTAGGAGCAGGAGCAATTTCAGTTGCCAGCTTTTTTGCATTAGGTGCAATGGCCACAGATGCTGATGGTTTGCTGACAGCTGCGGGTCTTGGTTCACAAGGATTATTTTTGGCATTGATCGTTGCTATTATTTCTACTGAGATCTTCCGTCGTTTGGCAGGCAATCCTCGTCTAGTGATCAACATGCCTGATGGAGTACCACCTGCAGTTTCTCGTTCTTTTGCAGCGTTGTTCCCAGCAATGATCACTATTTCGATTTTTGCATTGTTCACAGCAATCTTCCAAGCATTTGGCGTATCAAGTTTGGTTCTATCTTTCTATGAGCTTGTGCAACAACCATTCATGGGATTGGCAAACTCTTATCCAGCTGCATTGCTACTAGGATTCATTTCTGCTTTCCTTTGGTTCTTTGGTTTGCATGGTGCAAATATCATCGATCCATTTATGCAAACGATTAACATTCCAGCTATCGAAGCAAACACGAAAGCGCTTGAAGCAGGAGACAAATTGCCGTATATTGTAAATAAGCCGTTTTTTGATTCATTTGTTAATATAGGTGGTACCGGTGCAACATTAGGCTTATTGATCGCAATTTTCTTGGTTGCTCGTCACCATAAAGCCTATATGACTGTAGCAAAATTATCATTGGCTCCAGGGGTATTTATGATCAATGAACCAGTGATGTTTGGATTACCAGTCGTGTTGAATCCAATTTTGTTCATCCCTTATGTTTTGACACCACTTGTATTAGTTTCAACTGCATATTTTGCCACAGCAACAGGACTGGTACCAGCATGTACCGTCATTGCGCCTTGGACAACACCACCGATCATTGGTGGGATCTTGTCAACACAAAGCATTGCTGGCGGAATCTTAGCTGCAGTTAATTTGATTATCTCGATCGTGATCTATCTTCCATTTGTGAAGATGGCACAGATCCAAGAAAATCGTCGTCTGAAAGAAATCTAACCGATCAAAATTAGGCTGGGACATAAGTCAGAACAAGACGAAACTACCCGAACGAATGAAAATGACAATCCTGTTGCTTTAGTTGCCAGTTGGTGGCTAGAGCAACAGGATGGGTAGTCGTCTTTGTTGCTTATGCCGCAGTCTTTTTTAATTAATAGGATGTGAGGTGAATGTTGTGCCAAAGTATGTTGAGATAGCAGATGTCCTTCGAAAAAGAATCAAAGATGGAACTTATCCCAAAGAGAGCTTTCTGCCGCATCAAACGGAGTTAGTTAAAGAATTTGGTGTCAGTCGCATGACCATTAAGAATGCCATCAATATTTTGATCATGGAGGGACTGTTGCTTTCGAAACGAGGATCTGGGACGAAAGTGTTGAACCATTCTTTTTGGGATCGTGACACGTCTTCTGTAAACGAATACAAAGGACTTAGTTACCAGATGAAAATGCAAAAAAGAGATTTGCAAAGTCAGGTAATTACCTTCGAAGTCTGTTTCCCAGATAGCAGAGTACAAGAGATGTTGAAGGTCGCTGCGGAAGAGCCGGTATATCATGTGATTCGTTTGCGAATATTAGATGGGCAACCTTATATTTTGGAGCATTCGTTTATGCCAGTAGATTTAGTGACGGGATTAACGAAAGAAATCTTGCATCGATCGGTATATGATTATTTGTTGGAAGAGTTGAACTATAAGTTTGCCGGTGCTTATCGGACATTTCAAGCAGCGAAAAGTGATGAGTATGATCGTCAATATTTGAAGTGTCAATCGGATGATCCAGTTTTGGAATTAGAGCAGATTATTTATTTAGAATCGGGAAGACCGATCGATTATTCAAGAAGCCGAAATCGGTATGATGTTCGCGGGTATTCCATGTTAGACATGAAACCAGATCTTTTAAATCATCGAAAACCATAACGACCAAAGTGCTCGCTGCTTTGGTTTTTTTGTTTTGATGGACGAATGGTTTGTTTTCGTATAGATTCTGAGAATCAGGTATACTAATAGTACGAAGATAGATACAAGCAGTTTTCAATGATTGCTTAAGGAGTGAAGAAAAGTATGAACCTGCTGTTTGCAATTGACGATACGTTTGTAGAACAATTAAAAACAACCCTTTATTCAATTTGGTTGCACACATCGGCAAGCCGGTTGGATGCATTTGTTTTACAAGAGAAGGAACTTGCTCAGACAGAAGAATTGAATCAATTTTGTCATGGACTGGGAATTGTCTACCATCCAGTCATTATCGGTACAGGATCTATTTTTAAACAAGCCCCCGTCAGTGATCGTTATCCAGAGTCGATCTATTACCGGTTATTGGCCCAAAATTATTTGCCGGAAGATCTAGATAAGGTCTTATATTTAGACGCAGACATTTTGTGTATCAACGATTTGCAGCCGCTATATGAATTACCGCTGGAAGATCATCTTTATGCAGCAGCAAGCCATTCAAAATTAACAGAGGTTACGACAGTAATCAATAAAGTACGTCTCAAAAATTATGAGTCTGAAGGATATTTCAATTCGGGCGTCTTGCTGATGAATCTGACTCAGCTACGTCAAGAAGTAAAAGAAAAAGAGATTGCGGCATTTATTCAGAAGAATCAATTGAATTTATTTTTACCGGATCAAGATATTCTAAATGGGCTGTATGGGGATCGGATCTTGGGAATTCCAGACCAACTATATAATTATGATGTAAGAAAAAACCGTACATATGAAACGATCAGCCTAGGACACTGGGACTTAGACTGGGTCATCGATCATACTGTATTGCTGCATTTTTGTGGTAAAGACAAGCCTTGGAAGAAAGGGTACAAGAGCCGTTATGGTTCGCTTTATAAATATGTTGCCCAACAACAAAGCAAGTATAGCAGGTCGTTATTAGACAACTAGAGCTGAAATTGACCATCGATCTCTTTGAGACGAGCATTACTTTTTTGAAATGACGGTAGGAATGATACCATAATATTAGAAACTAAAGCAAAAGCAGCAAACCGTTGCTAGGTTCATTTAACCAAGTAGCGGAAGAAAAGTGGAGAACGAAAGGGAGCGATAGAAATGAAATTTTTGCTTTGGCTTGTTTGTGTGGTAGGAATCGAGATTACTGGGATTATTTCCAGCTTGTTCGCGGGTGATATTGCTGCGACATATGCCCAAATGGACAAACCGTTTTTAGCACCTCCAGGAGGGATTATTGGTATCGTTTGGACGATTTTATATGCCTTTATGGGGACAGCTTTGTTTTTACTCATCATTGCGAAAGTAAATCCAGCATTTAAGAAACAAGCCTATATCTTCTTTGGTATCCAGCAAGTGTTGAACTTTTTGTGGAGTATTGTCTTTTTTGGCTGGAATCTTTATTGGGTAGGAACAGTGGTTATCGTCTTATTGGTTTTGACAGTCATCGTCTGTATGTTTTTATTTGCCCGAATTGATAAAAGAGCCACCTATCTTTTTGTACCTTATCTGATTTGGTGTCTCTATGCGGGGTATTTAACTATCGGATTAACACTATTAAATAGTTGATAGTAACAAAAAACAAGCGCAGATTTCTGCGCTTGTTTTTTGTTACAAATAATCCTCTGTCAACTCCATGAAGGTATCGATATCTTGTAAGACCCGATCGATTCCGGCTTGCCAGAAATCAGGTTTTGTCAGATCAACGCCTAAATGTTTTTGGGCCAATTCTTCCGTCGGCATAGAAGCTGTGTCTTGTAACAAAGCAATATATTCTTCTTCAAAACTCGTCCCTTTTTGGTTGGCATAAGCATAGATTCCCATGCTGAAAAGATAGCCAAATGTATAAGGAAAGTTATAGAAAGGGACATCATCAATAAAGAAATGTAGTTTTGCCGCCCAGAAATGTGGGTGATAGCTAGCTAATCCATCGGCGTAACTTTCTTTTTGTGCAGCCACCATCATTTCTGTGATTTGTTCAGCAGAAACCAGCCCTTTTTGCCGTGCTTGGTAAAAACTGTTTTCAAAAATAAAGCGGGCATGGATATTCATGAACATGGCAATGGCATTTTGCATTTTGGCATCTAACAAATTGATTTTTTCTTCTTTTGTTTTTGCTTCTTTCAATGTTGCATCAGCAACGATTAGTTCGGCAAAGGTACTTGCAGTTTCAGCCACATTCATCGCATAATCCTGGTTAAGCTGCGGCAAGTCCCAAAGAACACTACTATGGAAAGCATGACCTAACTCATGCGCCAAAGTGGCTACTTCATTGACGGAATTACTATAAGTCATGAAAATACGTGATTCTCTTGTTTCAGGCAGACTGGTACAGTAACCACCAGGACGTTTGCCAGGACGATCTTCTGCTTCGATCCAACTTTTTTCAAAGGCTTCTTGCGCAAAATCAGCCATTTTGGGACTGAATTTTTTAAAGTTTTCTAAAATGAAAGCAGCTGCTTCATCGAATGTATAGGTACGTTCCTTCATTTCACCTAAAATGATCGGAGCATCTTGATCCTGCCACTCCATTTTTTCTTTTCCGAATAATTGGGCTTTTCGTGTCAAAAAGTCCACGATCGGTTGTTTGTTCTTCTGGATCGTTCCCCACATTGCCTCCAATGTCGCTTTTTGCAGGCGATTATACTCGAGAGGCTCCTTCAGATAGTCATCTACACCGTGCAGTTTGTAATTGGAGAGACGGAATCCATCCAGATGATTCAATGTATCGGCAAATAAATCTTCTTTTTCTCCCCAAGCTTTTTCCCACTCCGCAAATAGTTGAGCACGAACTTCAGGATCTGGGTCACCCATCATTTTGTTGAAAGCTTGACCAGCTGAAAGAGTAATCGTTGTTCCATCCGACTGGGTAAATGGAATCGCAATCGAAGCAACAATCGTATCATAATGTTGACTCCAAGCATTTAGTCCGTCTAAAGAAAGTGTGTTAATAATCGTTTCTTCTGCTTCCGACAAAAGCTCCTTGCCGTCGCGACGAATTTCGTTCAAACGAAAGGCGATAGTCGCAAAGGGTTCTTCTTTCAATAGTGTCTCCCAGTCTTCATCAGAAATTTCTGTCAATTTTTTCGAAAAGACTGTTTCGGCTGCTTGTAGCGTTGGTAATTTGGCATAGAGATCGCCCGAAAGTAATTTTGCCTGATTATCATTAACGTTGGCAGATAGCAATGCATTGATAAAGCTGCTGCACTGAGAAAATCCTTTACTGATCGTTTCGGACAATGATAATAATTCAGCTAATTCCTCTGGTTGAGAGGCATCGTCGGGTTGCCACGCATCTACTTTTGTGCGATAAGTTTTGATTTGTGCATCTAGTTGGGACATTCGTTCTTGCAGTTGGGTAGACGTGCTGCCGCCAGAAAAAATCGAATCAAGGTCCCAGTTGAGAGAATAAGTCATCTTAGGTGTTACTCCTTTCGTTTATCAGATGGTAATAAGTATAGCACACCCTTCGAAAAGTAGTTGCAGAGAATACTGAAAATGGTAAGATTAGAAAATGAGGGGCTGAGATGATGAAAAAAATGTGGAAAGAACCAAATTTTTATTTCACGATTGCGGTAGCTGTGATGGTGATTTTATTTATTAGTTCGTCACAAACTTATGAACAACAATCACAAGTCGGTTTGCTTTCTCGCCTGTTAAAAGAAGAGCCATTGAAAGAATGGTTGAGCAAATTCGCTTTCTCTTATGCAGGATCTGAAATCAGTATTGCCGAAAAAGGTTATTTTTCTTTTGTGGAATTTTTTATCCGTAAAGGGGCTCATTTCTTTACTTACTTTGTATTAGGAGGCAGCTTATTTCTATCATTGAGCTATCGGAAGATTCCCTATTGGCTGGCAGCTTTCTTTGGCTGGTTGGCAGCAACGGGGTATGCAGGGATGGATGAGTACCATCAAATGTTGACCGGTGGCCGTACACCTTTGTTCCAAGATGTCATGCTCGATTCAGCTGGAGCACTGACAGCTGTCTTGCTTAGTTGGGGGATTCTTAGTTGGCAAAAGCGAGGCAAGAAAAGAAAATGAGATTAGTTTTTTAACAGCAACCATAACTAAAATGCAATCAATCAGCTAGAAATAGTAAAGTAAAGATAGAGGCGGAAAAGATGCAAGCAGATCACAGCAGTAAAATAAATGATCCGAATAGACAACAACCGGATATCGTGGTGCATGAAAGTCTACCAGTAGGAGTTGCCTTAGCAATGGCAGGGGGATTCTTAGACGCATATACTTATCTCTTTCATGGAGAAGTGTTTGCCAGTATGCAATCAGGAAATGTCATTTTGTTAGGAATCAATTTGGCATCTGGAGAGTTTGGACAGGCTGCCAGATATTTACCGCCAATTTTGCTGTTTTTGATAGGGATCATAGTGACTAATGGCTTGCAGCATCGTTTCCCAACAGGTGGTAGAATTGTTTGGCAAAATGTAGCCCTCTTCTTTGAAGCACTCGGTATTTTTCTTTTAGGATTTTTTGCTCAGACATTGCCAAATGTCTTTGTGGATTCTGGACTTTCTTTTTTTGCAGCCATCCAATATGCTTCTTATCGCAGATTAGCTGGAATGCCCTATGCAACGACGATGACGACCGGAAATTTGCGTTCAATGGCGGATTATCTTTATCAGCGTTTCTTCAAAAAAGATGCTACTGTAGATTATAAGATCAAGTATATCGCGATGATCATCGGAGGATTTTTCTTCGGGGCAGTCAGCAGCAGTTTATTAGGTATGTTTCTTTTTCACCGAACGATTTGGGTCGTATCGGGCGTATTACTTTTCGTACTGACGATTACGATCAGAAACCAGAATCGGGTATAAAAAAGGACGGAGAAATAATTCTCCGTCCTTTTTTGATTATATAGATTAAATAACGATAACAGGCGTTCCTACTTCTACCATACCAAATAATTCTTTCATCACACCTGGTGGAGTATTGACACATCCGTGAGACCCGCGGGTCTTCCATAAATCGCCACCATATTCTGGTTGCCAATCTGAATCATGAATCCCAACACCGGTCCAATCAATAGGCATCCAGTAGTCAACAGGAGAAGAATAATCTTCGCCGGTCAATGTAGCATTCCGCTCTTTGTTCCAAACGTAAAATACACCTGTAGGAGTGGGTGATTTAGGTTTTCCAGAAATGATGTCTGTTTCAAGAGCGACTGCACCATCTTTGTAATACCACATATGTTGATTTTTTAAATCAACTTCGATATAAGTGTTTCCGAACAGTGGACCACTTGGATCTGCACTACCCAAGACCACTGGGGAACGAGTAAAGTCTTCTCCAGTCTTTAAGGCTTCGATCAATGCACTTGTTTCAGAATCAGTTTGGATCGTCCAACTTAGTGTCCCAGCTGGTACGGATACCTCGCCTTGTTTCGTGCTTTTGAACGTAGATGCATTGGTGCTGGTGTTGTATTGGTTCCCTAAATCTGCTACGTAATTCCGTACTTTTTCTTCATCAATCGTGGTTTTTCCATCTTTATAAGAGAGCCAATCCATGATTGTTGCGGTCGGAATCTGGAAAGTTGAGCCATTGATGGAATAATTAGCATTTACTTGAGCAATTTTATTCAATGATTCCATTTCTTTTGCTAGTTCTTTGTCATCAGAAGTAACGCTAGGTTTCTTTTGATACGCAGTCAAATCCAATTCACTTTCGCCGCTAGTAATTGCTTTTTGTAAATCCGTGACAGTTTGTTCGACGTCAATGGCATCACCAACAACTTCTGGTTCAATTGAGAAGCCATCGTCTCCTTTTTTCAATGTGGCATCTTTAGAAGCGGTTCGACCTTCATTTAAGGTTTCCAAAGCCTCTTTGATTGTGGCTGTTTCACTTGTCAACTTTTGTTGATCAACAGAAACGGTACCTAGTTTTTTATCTTCTGCAGCAGATACATAGGCCATTCCCCATGTCCACTGGTTTTGTTCATCTTTCAAATCTTCCAATTCTTTTGTAAAATCCGTTTGCAAACCAAATTGAGCCAAATTGATGGTTTTCCAATCCGTATTGCCTTCTTTGATTGTAAAAGACTGTTTGCTGTAACGGTCATGCAACAAATCATTGGCTTCAGCGACCGTTTTATTGCTGATGTCAATATCATCGATCGAGGTATTTGGCAAGAAACGGTCTTGATAATATGTACTTCGATAAGTGTATCCGCCCGCAATCACGACTAGAACGGCAGCGATAGCGATCAGAACGATCTTTTTCGTCTTACTCTGAGTATGTGTGTGTTTGTTGGATCGTGTCATTTAAAGGCTCCTTTTATGATGATTTAAAAATGATAGATCGGCTAAATCATACCATATTCTAAAAGAAAAGCGAATTGATTAAGTGAAAGTTCCATGAAAAAATAGAGAATTCTTAAATTATAAAAAGAGTCTGCTCATAGGACAGCAACCAAGAAGTGATTCAACGAAAGCTGCTGTGTGATAAAAGCACAGCAGCTTTACGCAATATTCTTTGGATCAAAGTACACGAAGCATTTTGATTCAAAGGATCTCTTTCTTGTTCGGTCTTATGTTACAGACTCTTGTAAGTGGCTTATAGCAATCGTTTTATTGATTGTCTTCCGCATCTAGTTTCGCAAAAGCTTCATCTAGAATGTCTTTTAATTGTTTTGCAGAAGCAGTCATTCGATCTTGTTCTCCATCCGTCAATGGAATTTCGATTACTTTTTGGATTCCTTGGGCATTGATGATAGCAGGAGCACCGATATAAATATCTTTTAAGCCGTATTCGCCATTCATAAAGACAGAAAGCGGCAGTACTGCGTTTTCATCATCCAAAATGGCACGAGTGATACGAGCCAAGGCAACAGCGATACCATAGAAAGTAGCACCTTTTTTCTCAATGATTGTGTAAGCTGCATCACGAACACTGAAGAACAAGTTAACCATTGCTTCTTCATCAATATCGGGGTTGTTTTTGACCCATTCATAAATTTGCAATCCGGCAACATTTGCATGAGACCAAACTGGGAATTCTGAATCGCCATGTTCCCCTAAAATATAAGCATGGACATTACGTGCATCAACATCGATCAACTCAGCTAACGCTTGACGGAAACGAGCAGAATCTAGTGAAGTTCCTGAACCGATTACGCGCTCTTTTGGAAAACCTGAGAATTTCCATGTTGAGTAGGTAAGAATATCTACTGGATTTGCAGCGACAAGGAAGATACCGTTAAATCCTGAATCAACGATTTGTGTAACTACTTCACGATTGATTTTCAAATTTTTGTGGACTAGATCCAAGCGAGTTTCGCCAGGTTTTTGTGGCGCACCAGCTGTGATCACCACGACATCGGCGTCATGTGCATCTGCATAAGTGGCAGCATAGATTTTTTTTGGTGAGGTAAATGCTAACGCATGAGATAAGTCGATAGCATCTCCTTCTGTTTTTGCTGTATTTATATCAATGATCCCTATTTCTTGAGCAATATTTTGAGTGACTAACGCAAATGCATAACTGGAACCAACCGCACCGTCTCCAACAAGGATTATCTTTTGGTGATCTTTTTTATTTGTCTTAGCAGTCATTTGTGTATCATTCCTTCCGCATATTTGTTTTACTAGGTAACATCCTAACACTTTCAAGCGATTTTGTCATGTGATTTGCTCAACAATGTTACAGATATTTTTGCTGTTTCATTTGTAAATGCTTTCTTTGTTATCCTGTAGGAATTAGGATAAATCAAGGTTTCTAATGATTTTTTTAAGAAAGAGAAATTCTGAGCAAAGGAAAGACACGGTAACAGTCCGTTATGTGTTATAATCGTAGTGAACGTTTTTACTGGGCAGAATTATCGTGCCCAGTATTTTGTGGTGGTAATTTTTTTGAAAAAATGGAGCGGATCAAAAAATGAAAATGATTATAGGTCTGGGAAATCCAGGCAAAAAATACGAAAAAACAAAACACAATGTTGGGTTTATGGTAGTCGATGCGTTAGCGGAGAAATACCAAGCTACTTTTAAATCATCAGCTTTTGAAGCAGAAATTGCTGAATTTTTTATGAACGGTGAAAAAATCATGTTGGTCAAACCTCAGACTTTCATGAATGAATCGGGCCGGGCAGTAGGGCCTTTAATGACTTATTATGGAGTTTATCCTGAAGAGATCGTGGTTATCTATGATGATCTTGATTTAGCGTTAGGCAAAATTCGTTTGCGGCAAAAAGGCAGTGCGGGGGGGCATAACGGGATGAAGAGCTTAATTTCCCATCTTGGTACATCTGTATTTGATCGCATCAAAATAGGGATCGATCGACCACAGCCAGGCCGCACAGTGGTCGATCACGTTCTAAGTCCTTTTGCTAAAGAAGACCAGCCGATGATTCTGCAAAGCTTGGATAAAGCAACAGCAGCAAGTATCGATTACTTGACCACCGGTGATTTTCTTGCCACAATGAATCGATTTAATTAAGGAGGACCTGTATGGATCTGATTGAACTAATAAATAAGGTGCCGCAAGTCGCTGCCTGGCACCAACAATTAACGGATCACGCATCTCGGCAGTTATTGACTGGTTTAGCAGGTTCCGCAAAAACATTAGCTTTTGCCGGAGCTTATCAGAAATTTGATCGGCAAGTAATTGTCGTTACACCAAATCTTTATTATACCAATCAAGTTGCCGAAGATTTGCGGAATATTATTGACGACGTGTATGTCTTTCCGGTGGATGAAGTGTTGTCGGCCGAAATGGCGTTTGCTTCACCAGAAGCTCGAGCGGAGCGAGTGACAGCATTGAATGCTGTCGCTACCGGAAAAAAAGGAATTTACGTCATGCCGATCGCTGCATTGCGGAAATATCTGCCTGCTAAAGATACGTGGTTGAACTACCAGTTTTCTTGGCATGTGGGGGATGAGATCAATTTAGATCAGTTGCCGCAGCAATTGGTACTGATGGGGTATGAGCGGCAATCAATGATTGGCAAACCTGGTGAATTTAGTATTCGTGGAAGCATTTTGGATATTTATCCTTTGAAAGCTGAATATCCGGTGCGGATCGAGCTTTTCGATGTGGAGATCGACTCGATGCGCTCTTTTGACGTGGAAACACAGCGTTCAGTAGAAACGTTGTCAGAAGTAACGATTGTTCCCACAACAGAATTAGTGTTTTCGCCAGCTGATTTAGCTCATGGACAAAAGGTTCTGCAAGAGTTGCTGAAGAAACGGCTTGCTGTAGTGAAAGAGACCACAGATAAAAACTTTTTAGAAGATTATTTTGGTCAATTAGCATCGGCTTGGCAAAGTGGCATACCTGACGAGAATGCTCGTTATTATGCGGATCTTTTGTATCCGCAACCGACGAGCATTTTGGATTATTTTTCAAAAGATGCACTGCTGATGATCGATGATTATGCTCGTATTATGGAGACAAACCGCGAGATTGAACGAGAAGAAGCTGAGTGGCATACACAAAAAATCGCAGAACTTCGCGTTTTTTCTGAGCAATCTTTCGGGCAAGATGTCCAGCAGCTGATTCAAAAAGAACAATTTTCTACAAGTTTCTTCTCGCTTTTTCAAAAGGGAATGGGAAATCTTCGTTTTCAAGCGATCCACAATTTTCAATATCGACCAATGCAACAATTTTTCAGCCAAATGGGTTTGCTGAAAGTTGAAGTAGATCGCTGGGAGAAACAACAACAAACGGTTGTCTTTTTAGTAAGTGATTCAGAACGAGCAAAAAAATTGGAACAAGATTTTCGTGATCACTCCATTTACGCAGTACAAACCACAGCAGATCGACTCTTTACAGGTCGAACGCAAATCGTTGTAGAAACACTGCAAAGCGGGTTTGAAATGCCCCAAGATAAGTTGGTCATTGTCACAGAAAAGGAAATCTTCCAAAAAATCAATAAGAAACGTACGCGGCGTCAAAATGTGACCAATGCGGAGCGATTGAAGAGTTACAATGAATTAAAAGCCGGCGACTATGTCGTCCATGCGAATCACGGGATTGGTAAATACATTGGTATGGAAACGTTGGAAGTAGATGGTGTACACCAAGACTACATGACCATCCTCTACCAAAATGATGATAAGCTGTTTATTCCAGTTACCCAGTTGAATCTGATTCAAAAATATGTTGCCTCTGAATCTAAAACGCCAAAGATCAATAAATTAGGCGGCAGTGAGTGGGCGAAAACGAAACGAAAAGTTTCAGCAAAAATTGAGGACATTGCAGATGATCTCATTCTTTTATACGCAAAACGCGAATCGGAGAAAGGTTACGCGTTTCAGCCTGATGATGGCTACCAAAAAGAATTTGAAGATGCCTTTCCTTACTCTGAGACGGATGATCAATTACGCAGCACTGCGGAGATCAAACGTGATATGGAAAAAGAAAAACCAATGGATCGCTTATTAGTTGGAGATGTTGGCTTTGGGAAGACAGAAGTGGCATTGCGGGCGGCTTTCAAGGCCATCAAAGAGAGTAAGCAAGTAGCCTTTCTGGTGCCGACAACGATTTTAGCACAACAGCATTATGAAACAATGCTGGATCGCTTTGAAGGGTTTCCAGTCAATGTCGGTTTGTTAAGCCGTTTTCGCACGAAGAAACAACAAACGGAAACGATCGAGCAAGTGAAAAAGGGCCAAATTGATATTTTAGTTGGCACGCATCGCCTGCTGTCTAAAGATGTAGAGTTTGCAGATCTGGGATTATTGGTGATCGATGAGGAACAGCGTTTTGGCGTCAAACACAAAGAGCGCTTGAAACAATTACGCTCGCAAGTCGATGTTCTTACATTGACGGCTACCCCGATTCCCCGGACACTGCATATGTCCATGTTGGGGGTGCGGGATCTTTCTGTGATTGAAACGCCACCGGAAAATCGCTATCCTATTCAAACTTATGTGATGGAAATGAATCCAGGTGCAGTTCGAGAAGCTATTTTGCGGGAAATGGCACGGGGAGGACAAGTTTTTTATCTGTATAATCGAGTGGATACGATTGAACGTAAAGTCGAAGAGCTCCAAGCGTTAGTTCCAGATGCGCGTATTGGGTATGCCCATGGGCAGATGACAGAAATCCAGTTAGAAAACACATTGTTTGATTTTATCGAAGGACAATACGATGTGTTGGTGACAACCACGATCATCGAAACTGGGGTCGACATTCCGAACGCCAATACGTTATTTGTAGAAAATGCAGATTACATGGGTTTGTCTACTCTTTATCAATTGCGAGGTCGTGTCGGTCGAAGCAATCGTGTTGCGTATGCTTATTTTATGTACGAACAGCAAAAAATTTTGAACGAAGTCAGTGAAAAGCGGCTCCAGGCGATCAAAGACTTTACAGAATTAGGTTCCGGATTTAAAATCGCGATGCGTGATCTTTCGATTCGAGGTGCAGGAAATCTCTTGGGGGCGCAACAGCACGGATTTATTGATGCTGTTGGGTTTGATATGTACTCTCAAATGTTGTCAGAATCTGTGGCGCGTAAACAAGGGAAAAATACACAAGCAGAGAAAACAACGGTTGAGATCGACCTTGGCATCGATGCGTATCTGCCAACTTCTTATATAGAAGATGAACGGCAAAAAATTGAAATTTATAAACGCATCCGTGAATTGGATTCTCAAGAAGCGGTAGATGAGCTGCAGGATGATCTGCTTGATCGCTTTGGAGAATATCCGGTCGAAGTGGCTCACCTATTGACTGTCGGAGAAATCAAAATGAATGGGGATCGGGCATTGTTAGATACGATCCGTAAACAGCAGCAAACAGTGATCCTAACGTTAAGTAAAGTTGGCACCAAAAACTATTCTGTCGAACAGCTGTTTGAAGCATTGAAAGCGACCAAGCTCAAAGCGACGATGGGTGTCGATCACGAGCAGATGACGATCAAACTTCAGATTCCTGCTGTGATGAAAGAAAGCACTTGGCTGTTAGAGATTCAAGATTTTGTCAAAGCACTACGGGAACAAAAATACGTGTTACAAGAAAATTAGTTATAAAGGGGCGGAGAAGATGCCAAAGTCACAATTAAAACGGACGATGGAAGGAGCATTTATTTTAACGATTGCTTCTTTCATTGCCAAAGTGTTAAGTGCAGTTTACCGCGTCCCTTTCCAAAACTTAGTTGGTGACGAAGGGTTCTATGTCTATCAGCAAGTCTATCCAATCTATGGATTAGCTATGACATTGGCTTTATCTGGGTTGCCGCAATTTATTTCGCGTGTGATCGCCGAACAACCTGATCCTCAGAAACAGCGTGCCCAGATCCAAGTCATCTATCCGTATGTTTTTTGGACAGCGATTGGACTATGGGCAACGACGTTTTTCTTTGCCGATGTTATTGCTCGGGTCATGGGAGATACAGGACTGGCATCTTTGATCCGCGTGGTATCCTTTACATTCCTCTTTGTACCACCCCTGACTTTTTATCGTGGGAGTTTCCAAGGAAATTTACAGATGGTACCGACGGCGGTTTCCCAAGTAGTCGAACAGCTCCTTCGAGTCGGAGTGATTTTAGTAGCGGCCAGTTTTTTTCATCTCTTCTCATGGGATGTTTATCAGACAGGGACTTTGGCAATGTCCGGCGCATTGATTGGCGGACTTGCAGCGTGGGGAATTTTAAGCTATTATAGTCGGAAAATCACCGGTCGGTCGTTAGCGATCCCCACAAAAACTATGTCTGCCGCGCATGATCCTTCCTTGCGTCGCCGTTTTTTGATTGAAGGGGGACTGTTGACCGTTTACAGCGGCTTTTTGATTTTGTTTCAGTTGGCAGATTCCTTTTTGCTGACGAACTCACTTGAAGCCAGCGGTCTGACGGAACAAAGTGCCCGCATTGCAAAAGGGATCTATGACCGGGGACAGCCATTGGTTCAGCTAGGTCTCGTGGTAGCGATGGCTCTAAGTTCGACTTTCTTGCCAACATTGACGAAATATCTGACAGTCAAAAATCAGCACTTGTTTGAAAAATCAGCTAAAATGTACTTGCGGTTGACTTTAGGGATTGCCAGTGCTTCTGCAGTTGGCTTGGCTATCCTGCTTCCTTATATCAACTTCGCTCTTTTTAAAGATGGTGCCGGCAACAGTGCGTTGGTCTTATTTGTTTTTGCGGTCGCTTTGATGGCTGCGATCCAAGCGTATCAAAGCATCCAACAAAGCCGAAACCAATTCCGTGTAGGGATTTATGCAGCAGGATGCGGCCTTTTGCTTAAAGGTTTGCTGACGTGGCCCTTGACCTATCTTTTAGGAACAACTGGTGCGAGTTTGAGTACCCTTTTAGGTTTGATCGGTACCTTAATCTATTTTGTGTTTTCTGAGAAAAAAGCATTGAACAGCTTTTGGACAGAGCAAGGGTATGGCAAAAAACTCCTGCTTTGTTTAGGGATCATGGCTTGCGCACTGTTTTTATATTATGGTGTGATCACTCTGTTGAGTGGAGGTCCAGTGACGAAAAGACTGCAAGCGCTGATTTTTTGCCTTGGAGGGGTCTTCTTTGGCGGGACAGTTTTCATTATAATGGCTCTCAAAGTTAAATTATTAACGATTCGAGAATGGCTGCTCGTTCCGTTTGGAAAAAAATTGTTGAAATTAAGAGGTGGAAAAAATGAGATTAGATAAATTTTTAAAAATATCCCGGATTATCAAACGTAGATCTGTTGCAAAAGAAGTAGCAGATAAAGGGCGTATTCAAATCAATGGCAAATTGGCAAAATCCAGCAGTGATATCAAAGTTGGCGATACGGTGCGTATTCAGTTTGGAAATAAAGTATTAGAAATAAAAGTACAAGAATTGCACGAATCAACTAAAAAAGAAGATGCAGCTAAAATGTACGAGATCCTCAAAGAAGAACGTATCTCAGAAAATGCTTGATTTTTGTCCCATTTTCAGTTAGACAACTTTTGTGGATGTTGGTATAATGGAAAAAACAATCACAGTGACAGGAGCGAGGTCAGCATGGATAAAGAACCAAACAAACAAATAGAACTATTGCAGACCGAGTATGCCAAAGAGCAATTTGCCAAGTTCGAAAAAGAACGACGACAAGTGGTCTTTCGTCGACGTCGACTTGTAGCTGTTTTTGTTGCAGCGCTAGTGATTTTTGCAATCGTAGGTATTCAAATGTTCAATGATCAAATGCGTCTGCAAAAATTACAAGAGTATAAAGCAGAAACAGTAGCAAAACAAGAAGCAGCGGACAAAAAAGTGACACAACTTAAGCGAGATGTCGCACTGTTGCAAGATGACGAATACGTTGCAAAATTAGCTCGCAGTAGATTCTTTTATTCAAAGAAAAATGAAAAGATCTACCCTGTCTTGCCGGATGCTTCTGATTCAAAAACAGAAACAAGCGGTGATGAGGCAAATGCTAGTGATACAAAGACAAGTGATTCGGAATAAACAAGGTCATACCTACTCATCGCAGTAGTTGAAATGATTAAATGGGTAAAAATTAGGAGGAACATTTTTTATATGTCAATCGAAGTTGGAGCGAAACTAAAGGGCAAAGTGTCTGGTATTACAAATTTTGGTGCGTTCATTGATCTTGGTGAGGGGAAAACTGGTTTGGTACATATCAGCGAAGTATCAAATGGGTTTGTGAAAGACATTCATGACGTGTTGTCTATTGGCGATGAAGTAACCGTTGTTGTGACGGCAATCGGCAATGATGGAAAAATCGGGCTATCGATCCGTAAAGCAGAAGCAAAGCCGGAAGAAAAACGTGATTTTCCTAAAAAAGAATTCAATCGGTCAAGTCCGAAGAAATCTTTTTCACGCAATCAACCGACGAACGTAAATAAACAAGACTTCGATTCATTGATGAGTTCTTTTCTAAAAGATAGTGATGATCGTTTATCTTCATTACGACGTAATACGGAAGGTAAACGCGGCGGCCGTGGCGGTCGACGTAACTAAACAGGATGAGCAAGTTGTCAAAAGAATTTGTGACGTAACGATAAGTATTTCAAAAAATATCCGAACTATATCCGATTACTCCTACCGTGTAGTAGGCTTTCGTCGTGAAGCACGGCGTTTTGGAATCGACATAGTTCGGATATTTCTCTTTCTTAGCAATAGACAGTCATTTTTAGTTTGAAGTAAAGTATAGAAGCAAGAGACACGGAGGGATAGAATGCTTAAGCAAAAAGTCTATCAAGCAATCAAAGCAGATGGATGGGTAGAGGATGCTACTTGTTTGCTTGCTGTTTCGACAGGTGTGGATTCAATGGTTTTGCTCCATGTGATCGAAGAGTTGTTTCAGCAAGGAACATTTGGCGTGGCTCATGTCAATCATAATCTGCGAGAAGCTTCAAACGACGAAGCAGCGTTCCTGAAGGACTATTGTCAAACGCGCGGGATTCCATATTATGAACGAGTTTGGCAAGATCCGCCTCAAAATGGCATCGAAGCGGCCGCTAGAGAGTTCCGCTATCATTTTTTTGCAGAAACGATGACTCTTCAGGGTTATGATTGGTTATTAACCGCTCATCATGCAGATGACCAGATGGAAACGATGTTGATGAAGATGGTCCGAGAGGGACGCTTGCAAAACGCTTCGGGAATCAAGCGCAAGCAACCTTTTGGTAACGGTTATTTGATCCGCCCCTTCCTAACGATCGCCAAAGAGGAGATTAGAGACTATGCAAGAAGGAGAGAAATCGCTTATTTCGAAGATGAAACGAATAAGCAAACGCTGTTTCAAAGAAATCGCCTGCGTCATCAAGTGGTCCCTCTGCTGAAAGCAGAGAACCCGAGTGCTCTTGAGCATTTTCAGCAGTTTTCTCAAGAGATGATCTATGCTGACCAATTGATCAAAAAGCAGCAAGCAGATTGGCTCGCCACGATACTTCATGAGGAAGCTGAAGGCTATTTTTTAGACTTGAATGAATTGGCTGCGTTTACCGCAGCAGAACGCTATTATTTTTTTGAAGGTTTGCTACAGAAAATTTCCCATGATAAAGGAATCTCGTACAATACTAAACAACGAGAGCAGTTGCTGTATCTGCTAGAACATAATCCCAGTCAGTGGATAATCGATTTGAATCAAGACTGGCAGATTGTTCGAGTTTATGATCAGTTGAAAGTCACTGCTGTTAAAAAAGGCTCTCACCTCCAAACGCAGGTAGATGAGACGCATTTTGTTCTAAAAAAAGGTGAAAGTTTCTTTTTGTCGGACCATGAATGGATCGGCTACATTCCAAGTGACGCCCAAGTTCCAGAAAAAGTCATGGATTGGTCAGAAATTTCACAAATTTTACCGATACAATATCCTGCGACAGTTTTTTTGCGGAAGCGAAAACCAGGGGATCGGTTACAGCTGAAACCAGGTCTTACAAAAAAAATCAGGCGTTTCTTTATCGATGAGAAGATTTCGAATGAAAAGCGGGCTGCTAGTTGGGTCCTGACAGACGCTCAAGGGAATGTATTGGCACTTTTGCCATATCTATTTTCCTATTTGAGTATTGAGCAAGAAACTGATAAAATACACTACATACTTCTTTATAAATATCGGGAGTAAGAGTTGGAAGGAGAACTTTATGTTAGACAAAGATATTGAGAAAATTTTGATTACTCGTGAAGAGATCCAAAATCGTTGTTCTGAACTAGGAAAAGAACTGACGGAAATCTACAAAGATAAAAACCCATTGGTCGTTGGCGTATTAAAAGGAGCTGTTCCTTTTATGGCAGACATCGTCCGAGAAATGGACTGTCATTTGGAATTGGACTTTATGGATGTTTCTAGTTATGGGAACGCGACAATTTCTTCTGGCGAAGTGAAGATTTTGAAAGATTTGGATACAAATGTCGAAGGCCGAGACATGCTGATCGTAGAAGATATTATTGATAGCGGTCGCACATTAGCCTATCTAGTAGACCTATTTAAATATCGCAAAGCAAAGTCGGTTAAAATCGTGACATTGCTAGACAAACCAGAAGGACGTGTGGTGAAAATCGATGCCGACTATATTGGCTTTGATGTACCGAACGAATTTGTGGTCGGCTATGGATTGGATTACGCGGAACAATACCGTAACCTCCCTTATGTGGGTGTCTTAAAACCAAGCGTTTATCAATCAAATTAGTGACTGATCTAAATCAGTTGTGATACAATTAAATGGTCAGGATTGATAAAACAAAATAGCCAAGGAGGTACGCATGAATAAGAAAAATAACGGTATGATCAAAAATACCTTATATTATGTACTTGTCTTGTTGGCAATGGTCATGGTCGTCTATTTCATTTTTGGAAATGGCAATCAGCAAACACCAACAATCGAGTACTCAACATTTACGGAACAGCTGAAAGACGGAAAGGTCAAACAGTTTACTGTTCAGCCTGCTAACGGTGTTTACCGGATCGTCGGTGAATACAATGCCGAACAAACCGTCAGCAATGACAATGGGCTTTCCGTACTAGGAAGCACGCAAGCAAGTACGACACGTTTTACAACGATCATTTTGCCGAATGACTCGACATTGAGCGAGGTTACGACATTAGCGAAGGATCAAGGGGTTAAAACAACGATCGAAGAAGAATCGAACAGTGGTGTTTGGTTATCGTTGCTGATTAGTTTCTTGCCAATCGTAATCATCATTTTCTTCTTCTATATGATGATGAGCCAGCAAGGCGGCGGTGGCGGCGGTGGTGGCCGTGTCATGAACTTTGGAAAATCCAAAGCGAAAGAGGCCGACAAAAAAGCCAATCGCGTTCGTTTCTCTGATGTAGCGGGTGCTGAAGAAGAGAAACAAGAATTAGTCGAAGTGGTCGAATTCTTGAAAGATCCACGACGCTTTGTCGAATTAGGTGCGAGAATCCCAGCCGGTGTGCTGCTAGAAGGACCTCCAGGGACAGGGAAAACATTGCTAGCAAAAGCGGTTGCCGGAGAAGCTGGCGTTCCGTTTTACTCTATCTCAGGATCAGACTTTGTGGAAATGTTTGTCGGGGTCGGAGCGAGCCGTGTCCGGGATCTATTTGAAACAGCCAAGAAAAACGCACCGGCCATCATCTTTATCGATGAAATCGATGCGGTTGGGCGCCAACGTGGTGCCGGCATGGGTGGTGGACATGATGAACGTGAACAAACGTTGAATCAGTTATTAGTTGAAATGGATGGATTTGATGGCAATGAAGGAGTTATTGTTATTGCAGCAACCAACCGTTCCGACGTGTTAGACCCAGCATTGTTACGTCCAGGTCGTTTTGATCGACAAATTCTTGTTGGCCGTCCGGATGTTAAAGGCCGTGAAGCTATTTTACGAGTTCACGCACGGAACAAACCGTTGTCGGATGATGTGGATTTGAAAGTCGTAGCACAACAAACACCTGGTTTTGCCGGTGCTGATTTAGAAAATGTCTTAAATGAGGCTGCGCTAGTCGCTGCCCGTCGCAATAAAAAGAAAATCGATGCCTCTGATATTGATGAAGCAGAAGATCGGGTAATCGCAGGACCTGCGAAGAAAGATCGTGTCATCAATAAAAAAGAACGCGAAATGGTTGCTTACCATGAAGCGGGTCATACGATCGTCGGTTTAGTCTTAAGCCGTGCGCGGGTCGTTCACAAAGTAACGATCATCCCTCGGGGCCGTGCTGGCGGTTACATGATCGCATTACCTAAAGAAGATCAATTCTTAATGACGAAAGAAGATATGTTTGAACAAATCGTCGGATTGCTTGGTGGACGGACAGCAGAAGAAATCATTTTCGGCGTTCAATCAACCGGAGCATCCAATGACTTTGAACAAGCAACAGCTTTAGCTAGAAGTATGGTCACAGAATATGGTATGAGCGACAAACTAGGTCCAGTTCAGTATGAAGGCAATCACCAAGTCTTCGTCGGTCGTGATTATGGTCAAACCAAAGCTTACTCAGAACAAGTTGCTTTCGAGATCGATCAGGAAGTACGCCGTATCTTGATGGAGGCACATCAAAAAGCACATGAAATCATCGAAGAACATCGTGCGCAACATAAATTGATTGCCGAAAAACTGCTTGAATATGAAACATTGGATGCGAAAGCAATCAAGTCATTGTTTGAAGAAGGCAAAATGCCTGCTGGAACTGAGAATTCAGAATATCCAAGCGAAAAAGCTCAAACTTTTGAAGAAGCAAAACGCGCTTTAGAAGAGAAGGATGCTGAAAAACAAGCTGCTGAGAAAAAAGATTTTGATCAGCAAGTAGACGAACTTCGTCACAATAATGAAAACCACGAAGCTTCATCTCAAGATAAAACAGAGGACGGTCAAGAGTAGTCGTTCAATTATCAATAGGTGATTAGCTATCGTAAAGTTTAGGGACTGTGTCATAAGTCAAAACAAGAGAACAGATTCGAATGAGGTTCGGACCAGTTGCTTGTTTTACGGCTTGTGCCGCAGTCCTTTTTTTGTTAACAAATCGAGAAATAAACCGACAGAAAACATTGGCTTTTCTCTAAAATGGTGGCATTCAGTTGAAAAAAAAACAAGTTCCTAGTATGATTCACTAATGAACGAAATAAAGGAGCATAAACGATGGAAGATTACTTAGTAAAAGCATTAGCTTATGATGGCTTTGTTCGTGCCTATGCAGTGTCTGCAACAAAAACTGTTAGTGAAGCACAACAACGTCATGATACTTGGAATACAGCATCAGCAGCGCTAGGCCGCGCCATGGTTGGGAGCCTGCTTTTGGGCAGTACGTTAAAGGGTGATGACAAATTAACGGTCAAAATCCAAGGAAACGGACCCGCTGGAGCAATCATTATTGATAGCAACGGTCGTGGAGATGTCAAAGGGTACATAAAAAATCCGCATATCAGCTTGCCGCTAAACGGACAAGGGAAGTTGGATGTGCGAGGAGCAGTAGGAGATCAAGGAATCTTTACTGTAATCAAAGATTTAGGGTTGAAAGAACCGTTTTCTGGACAAACACCTATTGTCTCTGGAGAATTGGGAGAAGACTTCACTTATTACTTAGCAGTTTCTGAACAGATCCCTTCGGCCGTTGGATTGAGTGTGTTAGTTGATACCGATGATTCCATTCGGACAGCCGGTGGTTTCTTGCTGCAGATCATGCCGGGAGCAGATGAAACGGTTATTGATTCAATCGAGAACCGTCTGCAAGAATTGCCACGAGTGTCATCATTGCTGGATGAAGGGAAATCGCCTGAAGAAATCTTGACGGTATTGTTGAATGACACCAAAGTCGAAGTGCTAGAAAAAATGCCTGTTCAATTTCGATGTGATTGTAGCAAAGAAAAATTTGCGACAGCGATCATTACATTAGGCGCGGATGAAATACAAGAAATGATGGATGAAGATCATGGTGCAGAAGCTGTTTGTTCATTCTGTGGCAATAAATACCATTTCGATGAACAAGAACTTGCTGGGTTAAAGAAAGAAGCTGAGGCATAGAAGATGGCGATACACAGCTGGAAAATCGGTAATGTCGAAATCCCTAATCGAGTTGTCGTTGCGCCTATGGCAGGAATAACCAATGCGGCGTTTCGCGTAACGGTCAAAGAATTTGGCGCAGGCTTAGTCGTCTGTGAAATGATCAGTGATCGGGGAATCCAACTACGAAACAAAAAAACATTAGAAATGCTTTATATAGATGAAACAGAACATCCTTTAAGCTTGCAAATTTTTGGTGGGAATAAAGAGTCTTTGGTCGAAGCGGCTCAATTTGTCTCAGAAAATACAGCAGCAGATATCATTGACATCAATATGGGTTGTCCGGTAAATAAAATCATCAAAGCGGAGGCTGGTGCAAAGTGGCTATTGGATCCAGACAAAGTCTACGAAATGGTACATGCAGTAGCTACGGCAATTGATAAACCGGTCACAGTCAAAATGCGGATCGGTTGGGATGATGAACATATTTTCGCTGTCCAAAATGCGCAAGCCGCTGAAGCAGCAGGTGCAGCGGCGATTGGGATGCATGGTCGCACGAGGGTCCAAATGTATGAAGGAGCGGCTAATTGGTCGGTATTAAGAGAGGTGAAGCAAGCAATTTCGATCCCATTTATGGGGAACGGAGATGTTCGGACGCCAGAAGATGCCAAACGAATGCTAGAAGAAGTCGGCGCAGATGCCGTCATGATCGGACGAGCAGCATTGGGGAATCCGTGGATGATCCATCGTACAAAACATTATCTTGAAACGGGAGAGCTGATCGCCGAACCTACTCCACGGGAGAAGATCGCTACAGCCAAACTTCATTTGGAGAGACTTGCTGATTTAAAAGGTGAATTTGTTGCTTCCCGAGAGTTTCGGCAGCATGCTGCCTACTACTTAAAAGGCATTTCACGGGCAGCTAAAGTCAAAGCGGCAATCAACCAGGCAGAGAATAAGCAAGCGATTATTGATCTGTTAGATGCATTTGTAGAAAAGACAGAAAAACAACCTGTCGGAAATACTCCTGAGTAAAGTAAAATCAAGTCGATCTTGAACTTCGGCTTGATTTTTTGTGTCATCATTGGCATTATAAGAAGGAAACCCAAGTTAAGAATGGAGGAAAACTCGTGACAGAGGAACGACAAAAACAAGAAGAATTAAATGATCAGATGTTGGTTCGCCGTGAAAAGATGGAAAAATTACGGGAAGAAGGCATTGATCCTTTTGGCAAGCGTTTTGAACGTACGCATAATTCTGCCGAGTTGCATGAGTTATTTGATCAACGAACAAAAGAAGAGTTAACAGAGATGAATCTTTCAGCAAGTATTGCTGGGCGAATGGTCACGAAACGTGGTAAAGGAAAAGCTGGCTTTGCACATTTGCAAGATCGTGATGGTCAGATTCAAATTTATGTCCGCAAAGATCAAGTAGGTGACGAACCGTACGAAGGATTTAAGCATGCTGACTTAGGGGATTTCTTTGGTGTCTCAGGGGAGATCATGAAAACTGATACTGGCGAAGTGACGATCAAAGCAAAAGAAATCGTTATTTTGTCAAAAGCGTTACGCCCGCTCCCGGATAAATACCATGGACTGACCAACATCGAGCAACGTTACCGTCAACGTTATCTAGATTTGATCAGTAATAAAGATAGCTTTGACCGATTCATGAAACGCAGCCAGATCATCAGTGAGATTCGTCGCTATTTGGATGGTCATGGCTACATTGAAGTGGAAACGCCTGTTTTGCATAATCAAGCGGGTGGGGCAGCAGCTCGTCCATTTATCACTCATCACAATGCTTTAGATATTGATCTATACTTGCGAATCGCGCTTGAATTACACTTGAAACGATTGATCGTAGGTGGTATGGAGAAAGTCTACGAAATCGGCCGAGTCTTCCGTAATGAGGGGATTGATACTACCCATAATCCAGAATTTACTATGTTAGAAGCTTATACAGCCTATACAGATTTCAAAGATGTTATGGATCTAACTGAGGGAATCATCCGCAATGCAGCAGAGAAAGTTTTAGATTCTGCTGTGATTACTTATGATGGACAAGAAGTTGACTTGGCGAGTGATTTTGCCCGCGTGCATATGGTCGATGCTATCAAACAACAAACGGGCGTCGATTTTTGGAAAGAGATGACAATCGAAGAAGCACATGCTTTAGCAAAAGAACACCAAGTGGAAGTCACTCCAACGATGACAGTAGGACATGTTATCAATGAGTTCTTTGAAACGTTTGTTGAAGAAACCTTACAGCAACCGACCTTTGTTTATGGACATCCGGTAGAAGTCTCGCCTCTAGCGAAGAAGAATCCAGAGGACCCTCGATTTACAGATCGTTTTGAACTATTTATCGTAGGTCGGGAATTTGCTAATGCTTTTACCGAATTAAATGATCCAATTGATCAAAGACAACGGTTTGAAGCACAAGAAAAAGAACGACAAGAAGGAAACGATGAAGCTCATGGAGTCGATGAAGACTTCCTTGAAGCGCTAGAATACGGCATGCCGCCAACCGGTGGTTTAGGGATCGGGATCGATCGTCTAGTCATGCTGTTGACAGATGCACAATCGATTCGCGATGTGCTGTTATTCCCAACAATGCGTTGATAATCCATAAAGAGAAACACACGAGTGTTTACTTGTGTGTTTCTTTTTTTACCAGTAGTTCCCTCTAAAATGACTAACAAGAAAAAACAAGGGAGAAACTCACTGCTAAATGGAGCGAAAACGAATTAAAAACGAACGATGAATTCATTGGATTGTAAGAATGAACGCCTTTGAGAAATTACGAAAATAAGAGAGAAAGTTATTGACCTGACAGCATTTAGTTGGTATATTATTACATGTGCCAAATGACAAAAATCATTTCTAAAAGAAAATGAAAAAAGTTGTTGACGCCAGAACCAACAGATGATATTATAACGAAGTCGCAAATTTAAGGAATCAATTTGATGCTGATACAGCAACAAAAAAGATTGAAAAAAG
>NZ_BCQE01000040.1 GCF_001544275.1 Enterococcus gallinarum NBRC 100675
CGATCTCCTGCATGAAACATGCGATTCTCCCCTGCGTAAATGCCCACATGAGTCACATAAGTACCGGCATCATAGGTTGAATGAAAGAAAATCAAATCACCCGGTTTTGCATCTTTTAAATCAATATGAGTCATAACATCATACTGATCCTGAGCGACCCGAGGGAGTTTCAAACCAACTTTGGCATAACACCATTGGGTCAAACCACTACAATCAAAACCCGTTTCTGGACTTGAGCCACCAAACACATAGGCCGTTCCTTCATACTTAAAGGCCTCGTCAAAAATTCCTTGGACTGTTTTATCATCAAACTGTGTTGTAGTTAGGTATTGCTTCACCAATAAGCAATAAAACATATTGCCATAGTTGTAGCGCCATCCACCATTTTCCTTAATCGCAATGGGATTAGGGTAATCGACTTTTTGACCGCCCGATTTTTCCTTTGAAAAAGATTCAGCTAAAGCAAAACTATGCTTCTTCCCGTTTTTCGCGACATAATCTAGATACCCGCCACCATAGTTATAAGCTTGAATAATACTATCCTGATCGCATCCCAGTTCTTTGGAACGCTTAACCAAAGACGCAAAATAGAGACATCCTTGTTTGATGGATGCCTCGGTACTTAACGAATTTGGTGGTAAGCCTGCCGATTCAGAACTCTGCATGACATCTTCCATTGTGCCACCAGATTCCACTTGAATAATCGCTAAAAGAATCGGGACATATTCTGAGATGTTTGATTCTTTGGCATACTTTTCCACCATTGCCCGGTGTTTCAAAACTTCTTCTGAGACATTACTTCCCCCAAGAGAAGCACCTGAACTACCACTTCCTTCACTGTCTTCACCAAACAACAAGCCCACACACATCAAGATGCCCATAAAAGAGATGGTCAGAAAAGTTAACGAAATAACACCCAATTTCTTCAAGTTCATTTTTTCTCACCTGACCTTGATTTTGGACGAGGGTCCATTCTTTTTTGTACTTTTTGATTGGTTCGCTTGGGCAGAGTAGACCTCTGTTTCACTTGTTGGAAAGAATTTTTCTTACTTGATGGTTGACTTATTTTTTTTGAAACAATTTCCTGACTAGTTAGGTTTCGTTTGATTTCGGGATTCGAATTTCCTTTCACAATCCGCTTTGGGGCTTGTTTTTTCGGCGTCTTATCTTTCTGAGGTTGGACCTCTGCTTTAATCGGAACATTTCCTCTTCTTTTCCCACGACGATTCCCTATTTTGTTCAATACTTTGCGCTTTTCAGCCATTTTTTCATCTCTACGTTGTCGTTGTTTTTCTCGCAACTCCACTCGATTTGCTTTTTCTTGGACCAGTCCGCGCTTGAATTCTTCCGGTGCTTTTTTCGTCTTTTCCATTCCTTTGTGGAAGTTGTATTTCAAGTTGGTTGGCGTATTCCTGACCTGATCCCTTACTTGTTTAGTCTTATCTTTCACCAAAGCTTGGGTATCCAGAACTTTGCCGACTTTTCTCCCGGCCAAATTCATTTGGGATTGTTTCTTATTATTTGAAATTGGCTTTTCCTTATTCAAGTCAGATGGTACCTCGTGATCGTTCGATAATCGTGAATTCTTTCGTAGAGAAGAATCGGATGGCTTAAATTTGGATTTTGATTGTTCCTTTGCCAATTTATTTCCGACTGCTGTACCTCCACCAAAAGCTAAAGTTCTTCCCACATTGCGATTAAGTTGCCGCAATTTACGGTTCATCAACATTTGCGGTTTTCGCATCACCCGTCTGCCCATTGATTGGCTATCATTACTTTGGAGATTGAACATACTCATAATGTCACCCAATTTGAAATAGATACCGGCAAAGGTCACAATTTGTAGAAAAGCTACCATAAAGAAGGGATAGGTCGCCGAAATATTGTAAAACATCGTGGAGATACTAAAAGCAGTTGTAATTACCAAGGTAACTCCCGCTCGCATCATAATCGTATTGAATAAACGAATAATCGCCTTCTTGCCCAAACTCTCATAAGTAGGCAACATGGACAATAAAAAACTAATCGGCAAAAACATCGCAAAGATAATGAAGAGAATTTGGGAGAATAACATAATCCCGGTTAGGAGGAAAACAAAGAAGGAAATGCCAATATTGTACAACACTAAAAAGACCACGGTCCCTAAGCGGTTCATGGTCTTGGTAATACTTAAATTCGCATTGTCATTGTCTTCAATCTCGGCCTTGACCGCTTCTTCTCGATCTTTGCCTTTATTTTCATCTGGACTCACGGATAAGATTTTATCGACTCGGTCTTCGCCAATTTCTTCTATATTGGAATCATCAAATTGCAAGAGTAACCAAGGTTGTTGGACTTGAATGGAAAATAAGCTATCCCGAATCAAATCGACACTATCTTTCCCTTGGCTTTCAGAATTCGGTACAACGATCTCGGTCCCAAGGCTAAGAGCCGCTTCACTAACATCTGAGCTAAAGTCATTGATTTTTGTGATATAGGTAGGCGCATAAGCAATGAACGAACCCGAAAGTAGAAAAATCATCACAAAATTAATTACGGCTCGGACTGCCTTTGTAGTTTCTCGTTTGAGTAGGCCGGTATACGCCACATAAACTCCAAGAGCTAAAATCATCAATAGTAGAAATCCAAAGTAAAAGCCCGAGGTCTGTAATCCATTTTCGGTAATGCCGGCTAAGGTTTGGATATTCTTCCCAATACTTTCAGCTGTATCCGAAATGAAATCCAATTTATAGGCTTCTTGAACTACATAGCCCGTGGCATTTGATAAGTACAAACTTACGGTCCAAATGAAATTGGTAATGGCATAAAGTCCATACATCACGCTCTTCCCTAAGCCATCCCCCCAATTCCAAGGCAGCCAATCCCACGAACTATCCACATAGAAATCCAACTGATAGTTACCAAGTGAATATTGGGAATATAGATTTCCGGCTTCCACCATATCATCAACCAAACCTGTTGCCTCGGCCACCGTTCCAATCAGACTGAGAAGAAGTAAAATAGCACAGAAACTGATTGCGATCATCCCCACAATCCGAAAAAGTTTCTTTTTCATCCCCTCACTCCATTCTCTCTTGAACCGGCGGACGAGTATCAAAGGCATGGAAGAGTTCTTCAAATACAGGGTGAACTTGGACTACACCTACTCGACCATACAAATCTTGCATCAAGCATTGCCCGTTTTCCAAATCTCGCAGACGTTTTTGATTGCTTTCATCCTCCTGATCTAATCCAAAAAATTCCAAGGTTTTCTTGATTTCATGAATGTCGGTACTGCGAAAAGCAAACTTCAACCCGATATTATTTTTCAAGCGTTCATCCAGTAAATCGTCACTATTTTGCGTGACAAAATAAACACCGGCATTCATGGCCCGACCTGCACGAACGAGTTTATTCGATAAAGTCTTTCCTTGCGCTACTTGAAGAAAACTCCACGCTTCATCCAAGTCCACAATCTTGAAAATTTCTCTGTTGCTATGGATAAAATCTAAGGCAAAAGTGGAAATGACGATTAGCATGGAAACACTCAGCAACTCCATCGTGGTATATTCTTCAAAAGTAGTTTCTGCATCTGGTAAAACCAAATTCGCTACTTGAATGATATTCAACTGTTTATCTAAACTAATCGATTGGATAATTGAGCCGTCTGAGAAAAGCAAATGGGCAAAATCATAATCGGTAAAGGACTCGATATGATCGGCGATATTTTCCGCGACTGGAGAGTTCTCCTTTCGAAGCTCATTAATGACTTGCAGCAATCCTCGTTGATCACTTTGGGTAACCGTCCGAATGGCTTTGCGCAACACTGGAAACTTCTCCCCATCCCGACTGGAAATTCCTGTTAAAAAAGTCAGAATATCAATCGCTAAACTTTCTGAATCTTTCTTTTTCTTCATAATCACATAAGGATCAAGTAAGCCTTGATTTTCTGATTTACTAGTCAAGTTGAGAATATTGATTTCATCCGCAATTTCTGGCAAGTTTTCTTTCCAACCACCTCGTTCTCCTTTTGGATCGACAATCACAGCTTGCCCACCAAAAAGAACAGCATAGTAGACCAAGAGATTGTTACTAAAGGACTTTCCGCCACCGAGTGAACCAAGGAACGCAGCAGCCAAAGCATTGGTAACTGAACCCTTGACCCCTTGTGAAGCTAATGCCGGTTTCAGGTAAACATTCCGCCCCGTATCTACATTGTAGCCAAAGTAGATGCCTTCTAATTCCCCTAGCTTTTGAGTAGCCCCAAAACCAAGTCCCGCTAAAAAGTCAGAAGTAACATATTGAATATAATCGTTCATATAGCGTTTGCTTGAGGGCAAGAATTCTTCATGTAGCCCCATCATATCGCCAAAGGGTCGGACTAGTTTTACATTAGTATCATCATAAAAATCGAACACTTCATCACAACGGCGTTTTAATTCATCCACGGATTCCGCACTCACTCGAACTACATAACTTAATTTGTACATCGACTCCTTGGATTGATCCAAGGTAGTTTCCAACTCATTTACTGAATCCAAAGCATCTAAGACATTGGAATTTGTCTCATTATCGGATTGGTAGGCATGGTTGTCTAAATCTTTCAGTTCTTTTTTCTTATTGCGAACAGTGGCAAGAGCTTTTTTATTGGTCACAATCTCCACATTCATTGAAGTATCAATGGGAAAAGTGAATTGTTGTTGCTGGTAATAAAAAAGTTCTGAAGAAGGAAACTCCATCTCACCTACAATCGTATTGATTGTCAAATAGGCTACATACGATTCATGATTTTCATGTTCCATGCGTAAGTACCGAGGATTTTCTTCAATCAAGCAACGACTAGGACGTAATAAATCATAACGTTTCACCAGCGTTTCTGATTTTAGCTTTTTCTTTGGTAGCTGAAATTCATATTCTTCAAACGGTGTGCCTTTTTCGCCATAAATATGTTCAATTAAATACGTCAGATCACTCGGTGTGACCCGTCTGACTTTGAATCTTCTAGCCAATTTACTTTCCATTAGTTTTTCAAGCTTGGTATATCGGCGAATTTCTTCATTGGATAAGGAAACAAAATCACCCATCAAATGATGGTTCACCCCATAGACAAATTCTTGAAGCCCAGAAAGGAAAGATTTCTTGAGACTCTTTAAATTGACCTCTTCATCTGTTGCAATTAGTTTAAAGCCAATAAAAAAGCGATAATCAATCTGACTATCGCCAATCATAGATACTAATGCATCTGTTTGAAGGTCAATTCGTTGTTTCGCGACTTCTTTGAGTCTGCCTGTAATTTCCTTTTTTGATCGTTCTTGCGTGGCACGAATACTACTTTCTGTGGCAATTTGTAAGGCATGGATCTTGCCTTCACGATTCTGAGCAATCAATTGACGAAAGTTATCGTGCACTTGATACTTCTGTTCAGGCGATAAGAAGGAATAGTTATAAGGCACAAGTTCATAGTAGGCAAAACATTCTCCCTCTTGATTAAAGACAAGATTATTTTCAATATATTTAATCGGGTACATAGTTCACACTCCTTACTAGAGTAATGGGTTCATCCCATCGTTTCTTCTGTTCTTTGACTTTCTTTCCTGCAAAAGTGACCTTAAACCGTAAGTGATAACTGAGAAAGGATCGTAAAAATCCCAGTGGTTTCTTACCATCAAAGGTCTTTTGCGACATGAACCAAGTGACCACCACCGGTATGCCTAAGTATTTTAAAAAGGCCCCCTCTATCATAGATAGCGGAGGCACATGGGCAAAAACGATGACAAACAGCAAGGACAAACCAAACCAAGCCATCTGATTAAAGGTCACAGGAAAAGGTAGCTGAAAGTCATTGATTGCATAAATGACTTTTTCAACTGCCCAGATACTGGTGTAGCTTTTTATTTTTTTCATATTCAATCGGCTCACTTTCTAATATAATATAAACATCATGCTTAATTTTTTATGGAGGTATATATGCAAAACTTAATAACAATGGCAAGTGGAACACTTAACGAAGTTTACTCGGGAACTGAGATTGCAACTTTATTTGCTGAATATGGAGCAGAATTTAACGCTTCTGTTCCCTTTATTTCGACTCCCTTTCCGAACTTTACTTCTAAGGCTACCGCGATTCAAAATAATTTACAATCTTTCACAGAAGAGCAGCAATTTAAAATTATAAAAGAGCTTTGTGAAAGCGTGCTTGCTCAAAATCCAGCAAATAAAGACGTTGCTAAGATTTTAAAACTGTTACTAAAAAATTATGGTTCAGTTTATTCTAATGATAAAATAGATAGAAATATCATCAATGAAACTAACACTTGGTTGACTGCTTCCTCAAGAGCAAAAAAAGAATTTGAAAAAGCCATACAGTCTTACGACAACAGCATCTATAACCGTTATACTTTAGACAGTATCAGGCTGGCCTTTGAGTTTTTTATGCAGGATATTTTAAAAAACTCAAAGTCTTTAGAAAACCAGCCTATCGAAGGAGAACTCCTACCCTTATTGAGAAAAAAGGGCATTCCAAAAGAAATAATCAATTTGGTCCGTTTAATTATTAAAGGACTTATAAGCTATCAAAATGAAAATGTTAAACATAGTCAAACATTCACTGACCTAGAAGTAGAATTTGTTATAGAACAAACTAGTATTCTTATGAAGCTATTCGCAAAAATTGAAAAGATAGAAAATGAGAGCTGATAAAAATCAACTCTCTTTTGCATCACTGAACCTTTTTCTCTTTTCATACTTTCGAAATAGATACTCACATAAAATCATTGCTGAGTTCGCAGTAAGGATAGCTTCTTCTTCATTAATTACAATCCTCCTGGAGCCCTGAGCATGGGCATCACCTTGACTATTCCTCATCTCAAGAATTTTGTCTGACAAAGTGTTTAGAGCACCAACTAAAGCTTTTATTCTTTTATCCATATCTTTGTCAATTTTTATATTTAGTCTTTCAAAGGCATGATTTCTTAAGTCTTTAGACCTTACAGTATTATTATCAATGCTTTTTCCTTTTGTGTTCTCAATGATATATTTCAAGACTTCATCAATCATAGTGTTTGATTTTGTTAAAACAGAATCGAAATCTTTATTTTGAATATCCTTACTTATACGAATAGGAAGTTGTTGAATATACTCTAAATTCACTTCTTTCGAAAACTTAGTACCATTAAGCAATCTTGCACTATCTTTCTTATGATATGCCTCTTCAATCAATAGAGTCACAAGTGGATTCATTTTAGGCGACTTATATGAACTTGGATTTTCAAATTGGCGAATAGAAGCAATTTGCTTCATAGTTTCATTTAATGAGTATATTAATTTGAACTTTAGGTGATCACTAATATCCTCTGAGACAAGAAATTCTTTGAAGGAATTTCCTTTAGAGCCACCAAATCTTTCTTGAATTCCAAATCCAACTATTTTCTTAGTATATAGGTCCCATTCAAGATTATTGAATTCCAATATATATCCAGGAGATCCGTCTGAAAAATAATTTGCAAGCTGTTTTGCCTCGTCAATATTCACCACTTCCACTCCTTTGAAATACTACTCGATATTTTCTATTGTAGTATCTTTAAGGGCAGTATTCAATATACTCTCACTCACATAGCTCAAAGACCCCACGACTCGTAACCAAATAATTCCCTTCAATTTCTAAATCTCGACCATAAGCCTCATAGTCAATATAATTTTGTAAATGAGTAGGAACTTCACCTAAAGCGCCTGTTTCCTCAATCAAGTAATACGCTACATCACTCATGTCATTACATTCTGGATAATAAACAATATTATCCAGATGCTTCACCATTTCTTCAAATGAATTGAAGAAAGCGTGTTGAATCTCTGAAGCAACTTCACCAACTGGCGTTCCTTCAAGTTCTTCCGCCAAGCCACACAACCGATTAATTTCCTCAATTGGTGTATACTCATCAATATCAAAAGGCAGTTCATAATCATGAATCGCGTACTCTTCGTATTCGTCATTTAATCCAATCCGTTCTTTCACTTCATCAAAATCGACAGGTGGGGTAAACCACGCCCCCACCAACTCACCTTCATTGTATTTTCCAAGGTTCGCAATATAAACACGCATCTGTTCCATCGTGATTCCTCCTTACGCACCGACGATTCGGTTAAACAAATTGAGTAAGACATCCTTCACGCCAGAGGCATTGAATACCAGACCTACCGCAATCAAGGCAATCACCAAAAAGCCAATCAATTTGGAAAATTCACGTTTAAATCCTAAAAATAGACCAATGACCACAATTGCCAGTAAGACTAAGGATTGGGCATTGGTTAAAAACCATTGATATAAATTTTGTCCGAAATTCATCTCATCTCATCACTTTCCTTTCTTTTCCATTGCTCGATCCGCCGCTGCACTTGCATGCATCAAGCACATCACAGTAACACCAAGCATACTGCCACCAACTACCAATAACATATCTTTTACAATTCCCACCACAATTCCTCTTTTCATATAATCAAGTTTTCGATTGCCATACTTTGTTGCTCCAAAATCTTTTTGTGCCGGTCTGATAAGCGCGCATTGTTTACCATATCCTGGATATAGGTTGTCTGATTCAAACGATCCAATTCCTTAGCCATCTTCCACGTAGGGGCGACTTGGCGTCCAAGCCAATTCAACGTTCGTTCAATGGTATACGGTTTCGGTTCAGAAGTTAATTGAATCTCTTTCCGATTCCGTCCAATAAAACGACCCCATTGTTCATTCAAGGGCCAGTTGGTTCGCCTTTTGCCTTCTACTTTATCCGCAAATCGCAAGTAACGATTGATAATGGAGAACGTGGTACTTTCAATACTACGACCTTTTAACAAATCTTGAATCGCATGATAAGCGCGGTCATTTTTCAGTCGAATCTCAAAGCGATTTTTCGTCTCAGTTTGGTCTAATGGAATCCCTAACTTGATATATTGCTCATAATCTTTTTCATACAAACAAAAGTAAACCTCGCTTTTGAGACTACCGATATATAAAGTATTACCCATACCATCCTTCTCATCGGCTTTCAACAGCTCCCCGCAACGATAACTTTTAAAGGTACGGAACAAGGAAATACATTCTTCCTTCTGACATTTTTTCGTTAACTCAGGAATATCCAATAAGCCCACTCGATCATTGATTGCCAAGTCCAACCGTTTCATCACGCCACCGGCTTTTAGACAATTCTCGAAAAAGTCGTACCAGCTACGCTTTTGAGCGAGTAAAAAAGTTTCAAACTGTCGACAACCACGACCCTTTAATTCCAAAAGGACACCTTTATCTTCTTCATGAGATAACATCACTACAATATCGCCCATGACATATTGTTCTTGATAGAAGTAAAAGGCGTAATCTTCATGAAGCATATACTCAAATTTCAAATGGAGAATTTCTTGAATAATTTTCCGCACATCCGTTGTGGGAAAGCGAATCCTTACATAGTCAAACAGTAACGTTAAAGGTAAATCGGGATTGAAACTTTCCAGTTGATCAAAAATTTTTCTCATGGTCTTTGTAGAGGCGGTTACGCCACCGTTTTCTATCTGATTTAGATATGGGCGGCTAAGTCCGCAAGCAGTAGCTAATTTATTTTGCGAAACGCCATATTCGTTGCGTCGGTCTTTTAATAGCCGATAATCTACATTCCGTTGTGCCAAGTTCTCACCTCCAAATTCAAAGTGTTAACTTTTTCAAATGAGTTAACACGTATGCAAATCACTTAATATCCTTGATACAACAAGCATTCTTAGTGGCTACTTGCTTATTTTTTGTGTTTTTGTACCCCCCTGTTAGATACGGGGGGTAAGACATCATGGCCGGCTGCCGCCGTCCATGAACAGGCACAGCACCACGGAGGATTTCTGCTTCGAAAATCCCCCGCGGTCAGCGCCTATCAGTGGTTTATTTTATTGTTACTCTGCAGTAATACCCTCAATTTCCAACTCTGTCTTTATCTCAAACAAGTATTGACGGATATCGGGTTCTTTGGTGAGGTCTGCAATCCATTCAAGTTCCGTGATGACTTAATTCAGATCAATTCGAGCATCGGTTTCTTCTTCCATTACATATGAATCACCAGGGACCTTCACCCCATTTTTTCGAATATCGAAATTGAGTCGGTACAGTTCTTCTTGCAATTCCGGATCTGACTGAATCTTGCCAATCACCCAGTAGATTTCTCCAATCAACTCATCATAAATCATGTGCTTTTACCTCCTTAAATCTTCTAGCAATATCAAAAATGACCGGAACTGTTACAGAGTTTCCGGCCTGCTTATACAACTGACTATCTGAATTGACTTGAGAAGCTCGGTCAAAAGCCCAATCGGGAAATCCTTGAAGTCGCCAGCACTCCCTAGGTGTTAGCTTCCGAATCTGATACTGATCCGTGATGACCGCTTGTTGGTCTCCTGTTAGTAAGGTATGCACACTTTGTTTTCCCAGACGGCCTCGACGACTTGTGGAATTAGGGAAAGCTAGGTTCACACTGTCCCCTGGCTTCACCTCTTGATATTCTGTTTAATTTTTCCGAATCATAATCTTCGTTCCCCCTTGCTTCGTTGACAAGGTGGGAGCTGTTCCGGTTACTTCGTAAACTCGATTATCTTGTTCGAAATTTCCCGGTAACATACCCGCTACAGAAATCCTATCCTTAACCGGCAACGCAATTTTGATCCCTTCATTACCGGTTAAGGTTGGCGCTACGCCATCTGACCCATAGACTTGTCCCCCCATTCCTCGATTGGAAGGATTGATATTTACCAAGTTTCTGATGTTTTGATCAGATGTTGGAGACGATCCAATGATAGGAAATACTTGTTCGGTACATGCGTCTCGAGAATGTCCGATAAGGAAGACCCGCTCGCGGCTTTGGGGAACGTAGGCCTTTGAGTTAAGCACTTGCCATTCCACATCATACCCCAATCCATCCAGCGTTCGGAGGATCGTCTCGAACGTAGCCCCTCCTTCGTGATTGAGCAGTCCCCGGACATTCTCAAGGAATAGAAACTTAGGTTGGAGAAGAGCGGCGAACCGAGCGATTTCAAAGAATAAAGTACCTCGAGTATCGGAAAATCCTTGCCGCTTTCCCGCAATTGAAAAAGCTTGATAGCGATAGGTAATCTTTTGAGGTCATCTCCAGATTTTCCCCCGCTCCAAACCGTGCATGAGACTTTCACCTCACACGGCTTTCCATCGACAGTCTTTCCTTAAATTCATATACACATTTTCAACTTTGAAATTTATTCAATAATCGGAAGATTTATCTGCTTTCGCAACACATTAATTTTTCCTAGTTGCGTAGCTGAGAGATTTAAGTTTTGTAGCAATTCAGAAATTAGAACAGGATTTGAAGCATGGATCAGCTTATGAGAGTCAATTGTCACAAAAACCAGATTATTGTATCCATCATTCCCACCGAATTTTAGAGGCAATTTGTGGTGACAGTGCATGTTACCAATTGTTAGCTCGCTACTTGTAATCGCACATTTTCCTTTCTCTGCACAGAAAAGTGACAGACGGTTATCGTTATACTCGATACTTTTTCCTTTGATTGGATTTAGCATAAGGTATTTTAATAGATCAGGATTAATCGTTTGTCCTAGTTGCTTATGAATTAACATCCGTCCCTTTGGAGTATACTGATTAATTTCTAGTTTTTTATCCAGTGGGGTTTTGTGTTGGACATAGCTAATAGGAATTAACGCAAATCCATAAACATAAGCTAATTGCTTGCTCTTTCCGTATCTCTTTCTAATAATTTCGCTACAAATTCCTCTTTCTTTTGATATGTTCCCTTGTAATCTTCCTTTTAGGATCTTTCCGATAGGAAAGGCTATTTTTGCAAAATCCAAGCTAGCATGTGTTGCCATTGAGTAATAATTATGAACACCTAAGACAAACGAGTTATAATTTTGTACTGCTTTATAACTCTCTTGTTTGTCAGAGGGCTTCTGCAGGTCACTGATTCGACGCTTTGCGTTAATATGAATCTTCTTCACAGACTTGTCTGATAGATGAGACCTCACTACAAAACGTGGTTTCCCATTAGAATATTTCCCTTTCCTAGTAACCTTCAATTTAAATCCTAAAAACTCAGAGTATTCTTTCTTAAGATTCACAATTTTAGATTTCTCAGGACTGATAGATAGACCCAATCTATCTTTCAACCATTTCTCTGTAGCAATAAAGATTTTCTCCGCATCTTTTTTCTTACGACAAAAGATTTTAAAATCATCAGCGTAACGTACTAACCGACATTCTTTAAGATTCGTCTTTTTAAGTGCTTGGAGACGTCCACCTGAGTGCCCCTTATGCTGTTTAAACTCTTTTCGTGTTGGGATTGTTTCCCATTGGCTTGAAATCCACCAATCTAGTTCATTTAAAACAACATTCGACAACAGTGGTGAAATGATGGAGCCCTGTGGAGAGCCTTTTTCAGGAAAACCTATATCAGCTATTTCTGCTTTTAACATGGCTGAGAGTATACTAATGAGCTTTTTATCTCGAATCCCTATCGTCCACAACTGTTTTAATAGCTTCCCATGATTCACATTGTCAAAGAATCCTTTGATGTCAATATCTACGACGAAATGTAATTTGGACAGCTGCATATTTTTTTCAGCCTGAGCTAAGGCATGTTCGCAACTGCGATTGGGTCGGAATCCATTATTTTTATTATAAAATTTGGCCTCACATATCGGCTCCAGGATTTGAAGAATACATTGTTGGATAAGTCTATCCATAATTGTAGGGATTCCTAATGGTCTCGTTTTAGTCGAATCATTTGACTTTGGTATTTGAACCCTACGTACAGCTTGAGGTTCGTACCATTGAAACTTACGTTTCACATGCTTGATTAATGCCTCGTCTTGCCATTTGGCGAGATCCTCGATATTTTTATTATCAACACCAGCTGTATGACTTCCTCTGTTTTTCTTAATGTTTCGAAAGGCTAATTTTATATTTTGCTCAGACGAGATAATATCCACTAAATGTTTAAATATTTTTCCATCTTTACTCTGTCTATAAAGTTCGTCTTGATTCATCTGAAAATCATAATACTCAGCATTTCTTAGTTTTTGCTTTTTAGTTGTTTTCTCAGTTGTCAAAGTCGGCAGTTCTCCTTTTCAGAATACTTTGCCTTTCTTAGTCGTACTCGAACCTTTGAAGATATGTGTATTGAATTGTTTATTTAAGACTGTCGACTAGAGCCTATCCCTCCATCATGTTTCCATGATTTCATCGGTACTGTGGCTCCGCTTTCCTTCAGATAAAATTAGGTTATACAAGTTTGTTTTCCCTATTACCGCTTCATCGTGTGTAATCACTCCACGTCCTGAACTTACTGCGTTCCAATGATTCAATCTATAAATTTCTATCCTTAGGTTTGCCCTCTGAGCCTGTGTGCTTGGTAACGCCTTTAACGTTACAAGGTTTTTCATACCATGCAATTTTACTAGACCTCACACACCCCACAGATAATGGTGATAACATTTCTATTACCTGAATTCTCTAGACCCGTACATACGGACATTCGCTTAGTAATTGTCATTACATACTAACCATAGATAGTTTTTAGACCCCCGGCATATAGGCTGCGTCATCCACCTCTGGACAACTTTCCACATCTGAAAATAATTTTTTTCTTTGTTTGGGCAACTCTCTGCCGACTTTAACGCGCTTTGTACATCACTATGATTACCCATAATTTTGCACAGCGTAATCTCAGGGTAGGCGTTTCAGGTTGTTAGCCCTTCATTCCACCATTTGAATCATCAGTTCTACTGAACTGAACACATTTGCGTTCTTAAATAATTCAGTGCCTAATCTTTTCAATTAGGAACGCATCGCACGCACGGAAATCCGCCGCAAAGGATGTCCACTGGTCCGAGGGATCGAACAAACTCGTCTGATATACTTGTGATGTCATGCATTTCCACCTCCTTACTTGTATCATGGATTGCCTTATAACTTCGCCGAGCAAATTCATCAATTTCACAAAAGCCGATACAGTGGTGACCGGCTTGTTCCATACCTAAGCGGAAGCCACCAATCCCGGCGAATAAATCTAAAAATGTCATAAATCACCTCATTCATTGCAAAGAAAAAAGCCAAGAACATTTTTGCTCTTGGCTCTTAAAACTATTTCAATTTCAAATCTATTTTTCTTTATCCAAACCAATCAATTCGTGTTGTTTGCGGTTGGATTCATCTGCTACAAGTTTAAAGACTGCCTTTAGATCTTTCACAGAGGCATTCTTTTGTATTGTAGAAAAGTTATGGTTGTACTTTGACATAATTTCATCAACTTTTCTTTTCCAATCATGTAGCTCTTCCTCCAATTTTGTAAACAACAGGTTAAAAATATTGAAACATTCTAAAGTGGTAGGAAATAAATTTCTCAACTAAAAGAAGCTTTATCGCGAAAATCATCTAAATCTACAATTCTAGTATCACTAAAGTAATCCTCTTTTATCTCTAAATACTGATCAAAAAAATGTTCTTCTAAATTAAACAAATTAGAAAGAAAGCTAGGTAAGATATTAAACTGATTCAATAAAAGTTTTAAACTGATTACATTTTTATCGAGTACAAATTTAAGAAGTGAGCGAATTTTACCTGGTCTAACTGGAGGGATTTCATCGTCTAAAGGCTCCAATAGCTTATAGCCTTTTTTAGTTAGTTGTCCCCAAAAATACCGATTTTCTTGATAAGTCATTAATCCTAAACCATAGGCTCTCATTTCCATAGCCGAAATCGAGACTAAATATTTTCTTTTTAAGTCAATATAATAATCAGGATTCGATTTTCTTTTTAGTTCCAAAAAATCATTAGTAAACTCTTCTTCCGGCAATAGAAATATAGACGCAAACAAATGTGCTTCCTTTTCAATAACTTTTAATTCTGCAGGAGTTAATATATCCATATCTACATCAGCATGTAATAAAAGGTGTCCCAATTCATGAATTAAATCAAAGTTTCTTCTAACTGCTGATTTCTTAACAGTACCTAAAATTATATATAATCGTCCATCGTTTGTAACTGTACTATAAGCATCAATTTTGGATCCTAAATTCTTTTCTACAATATAGATCCCACTACTCTCCAAAGTATACATTAGGTTTTTATTGTCTTTTAAAGATAGTTCAGTTCTAGCAAATTCTGCAACTTTTCTTATTACTTCATTTCTTTCTAAATGGCTTTCCTTAACAAATTTCAAACTTTTTTCTCTAATATCAATTATTGGTGCTTTTGGAATTATCAATTTCTGTTCAAAATAATTGATATAATAATCAACATAATTCAAAAAAGTAAGTTCAAGTTTTGTCTTTTTTCTAGATTCCCTATCTTCTGCTCTATATGCAATTTTTTCTTCACTAACTTTATCTTTCAGATAACTTGATGAGAAAAAATATTTCGTCTCCACACAAAATAAACTACGCAATTGATTTAATATCTCAATTCGAGGCAGTATAGAATCATTTTCATATTGCCATACTGCCTGTTCGGTTATTTTCAATTGATCTGCTAGTTCTTTTCTGGAGAGACCGTTTAACTCCCTTAGATTGCTTAACTTCTCTCCGTAAAACATAGAAACATCCCAACTCTCTACTTAATTTGCTTCTTTCTTTGTATCGTCTTGTTCTTCTGCAGCAACCCCATAACCAAAAGACTGATCTTCATCCGCGTAGATACTTTCAGGAACTTTATCTCCCTTCACAATTTCAAGTTCTTCATCACTAATTGAATAAATACTTTTCTCTATTAGTGGCGTTAAGTCTGCAACTTCAACTAGACTCATTTCATATTGATTTGGTAGTGTCAGAGCAATTTTGCTAATCATTTTGGATTGGGAATCAAATTCGTATGTTACCACATAAAAACGATTGTATCCTTCTGGAGCCTTCATAGCAATCTTTTGATTTATTGCTTCCAATTCAGGAAGAGAAAGTTCCAATTGAACCACTTTTTCAGATGCTACCGACTTCAAAGACTCGCTATCAATGATTGGATTGTTAATACCAGCGTATTCATATAAATAATTTTCCCTTTTGCTACTATCCACTTTCCCGTTAAAAGTCTTCGTAATTCCTCGACTATTTTTTACAATTACTAGATACTTTTCTTGCGTATCCTCCAGAATGAACTGAAGATATTCCCAAGTATATCCTGCTTTCTCAATTGAACTTTGAACTCGATCGTAATTCGAACATGCTTCATCTACACTAGAATCTATATGATTCCCTTTAACCCAGGCATACGCTCCACTGACTTTTAAATCTTTTTGAACCCGTCTTCTTACATCAAGATACTCTTTATATCCCTTCAAAATACCATCTACGATTGATTGACTCAATTCATTTTCCAAAGAAAACTTGTTCACGCACTTCACCTCATATTCTTCTATTTGTAAATAATTATACTTTATTTTTTAAAAAAAGAAAGCATTTATCCTGATTTTTTTAAAGTGAAGATAAAAATCAATCTAACTGTTTTTTCAAATGAACTATTTCATGATACGCTTCTATTGCAATAAATATTAGAAATTTCCTTTAAAAAATCGTATTCTTTGGGCACTAGAGGAGTATAAAACTCATTAATTACACTCCCTCCTGTATCCACATAACCTCGACCTTTGATGCGTTTCATAAAGAAATTTTTATCAACTTCTCCAAACATCATGGAATACCCAAGTTCACTCATGCGACCCAAAGCCACTCGGAAGTTAAATTGATCGCGAATCCCGTCTCCTAAATATTTTGCATCCGGTCTTTGACAAGCCAGAATTAGAAAGAAACCAGACTGACGACCCAACATCACGATTTGTTTGAGCTTATTTAAAATCACCGCACTTTCTTTCGTTGTTAACATTTCCATATAGGCCACGTATTCATCAAAGATTAAAAAGTTGGGTGGAAGTCCAAGAAACGCATAATTCTCTCCAGTTTTGTAGTTGGGCATTTCTTTCATTTCCTTGCTACGAGCCATCATGCGTTCGTAAAAATCTTCCACACATGCAGAAATTTCTTCTTTTTGGGAGTATACGTGAGGCATCACCGTACCTAAATCGGCGAGGTCCGCATTTTTTGGATCAAGAACAAATATTTCGGCGTCTGACTTCAAAAGTGCTTGGATAATGGTGAGTAAAAAATAAGTTTTGCCTCCTCCGGTTCCGCCAGCAATTAACATATGAGGCAAGGAATCATAGGTCCATACTTGATTTTTCATCAATCGCAACGCTCCATTTTCTGCCACTACTTCGTCTATCCCAATTCGATTGGCAACCATATCATACAATAATGTGTATTCCACAAAAGAGTCTTTAAGTTCTTTTTCTACTAACTCACAATACAGTCCGCTTTCTAACTTCTTTTCCAGCTTTAAAAGCTGATCTTGGTATTTCCCAAGTGAAATTTGAACGCGAATAGAAAGTAAACCATCCTTCATTCGATAATAGATTTTGGGAAAGTAACTGATACTCTCTCTGGTCCGATTACTATTCAAATCTTTGAAAAAGCCTTCACTTTGAGTTTGCTTCACTTCATACCAATGATTTTCTAGAATCATCCGAGCCAGCTTTTGTCGATGCCATAAACTTCGCCAATGGTCCTGAAAAAAGTGAATATAAAGCAATATCATGCTTCCCGAAAGAGCGAGACTTCCTAGTAAGCAGAGTAAATCTTTCATGGACCAAACGATTTCACTAGTGGAAAATGTTACTTTAGAAATCTCAAATTGTCTAAGCTCTTGAAAATAAAAGACGCCCATCCAACCAATGAACAGAGCGAATAACCAGCCAAGAATAAAGTGATAAACCAAGTGCTGATCTCCTGCACGTATGCGATGCCCTTTGTACATATTAATGGTTTCCACCTCCAATCAAAAAAGCCCAATAGGATTTTATTGGGCAACTTCAAAAAAGTTATGCTAGTCATTTACTGCTACGGGGAGTTGGTTTGTTTCAACCAATTGTTTTAAAAAGCTTTCAATGGCATCCGGCATCTCCACACCGATTTCTTCCAAGACAGATTCTGCCTGTCGACATAAGTTATCATTTACTTCGACAACCATAAAGAAGGACTCTTCTTCCCCTAACCAATTTAGTACATCAAAGTCTTCCTCATCAGTTTCAAAAAAATCCTGATTCATAATAAGAAATGCTTTTTCATCTATCGTCAAATCCTCGTTGACTTGTTCTTTGGTTAGTTCTCCTTTGTTATAACGATCTAGACAATCTAAAATATGTTCCAGATTAATTTCCATACGCTTCACCTATTTCTTTCCTTCATTTTGGTTTGTAGGATTTCCTTGATTCGGTTGGCGTTTTAAGACTAAATCATCCGCCTTAATGAACCAATTGACAGTGGTTCCTTCCCGAAAAACATAATTGGCGACCGTATCCACGATAGGATTGACCAGCTCTACCTCTGCATCATAGGCAAACTCGCGTAAGGGCACATTTGCTGGGATACTAACTTGGATCATTCGACCTTGCGCGGAGGATTTCAAATTATAGGTCCGTTCTTTTACTTCATTACTAACCGTTCCGTCCTCATTTTGCTTCCGTACTTCTCGGCGTAATGCGGAAAATCGTAATTTCCCAAACGTTAGTCCTGAATCTACAACAATACCTTCTGTTAATCTCATCTTCTTTTCCTCCTATGCTTTCACTAAATCATCGACATACAACACGTAATCGGTAAACCCACGATTCTCAATCTCATACCCTTTGGCAACCAAATGGGGATTCACGGCTTTTAGTGGTTGGTCTTGGTCAAAATCCTTTTCGCCGACTTCCGCAGCTACCACCACTTCAATATCATCGGCTCGTTGTTTACTGGAATACAAATGATAACTACGACCAATCACCGTAGTATTCCGCCCATATCCTTCTGTCAAAATTTCGCCTTCTCCGGCATAACTCAACTTTCCAAAGGTTTCGGCCATATCTGGTACAATAAATTTCAATTCCATCTTCTTTTCCTCTTTTCATTGTTAGTTTTGGATACAAAAATAGCGCGACCACTTTTTTGGGAGGCGGTCGCGCACGGTGGTTCTTCTTATTTAATTGTTTCATCTCATCACCTTAGTTCCGGCGATTCCAGAAATAATAACCCGCCGTCGCAAAGATCAAAGTAAAGCCAATGAACAGTAACACATTGGAACTTTTCTCCCCAGTTTGTGGAAATGCCTTCACTGTGGGACTAGATTCTTGAGAGTCGCTTGGAACAGTTGGTGTTTCCGGTTGTTCTGGCGTACTTGGTGTGGTTGGCACTTCTTTTGGTGTTAAGGTTTGAGATTTTTCTTTTAGATCCTCATTGTGTTTCCCATTGATGTTTCCATCTTTGTCGTAGTTAATTTCTTTAAAGGTAAAACTTGTGCCTTCTGGATATTTACTTGTGTCCACTTTTTCTGCAAGTACGGTTTTGGTAAATTCTTTATCATTCACTTCATACTCAATCTTGCCAGATTTCCAAATCTCTTTGTTCGTACCATCTGGTAGTAGTGCATACAGAATTGTTTCGAAGGCTTCTTTTGAGCCATCCAGTACATCATGAGTAATGGATACATCATCAAACATATCCACCACATCACCATAAGTAAAGGTCTGAGAACCGTCTTCTAGGTGCGCTTTTGTTTGAATGGAAACATGGCGTTCCACTGTACAACTGACAGTTTGGGCTTGGTTATTCAAACTAGCATCCTTTGCTACGGGCTCATCGCCTGCTTTAAAGGCTTCCTTATTTTCGTACACATAGTTGAACAAGACAATGGTTTTATCCAAAACTTGTTCAGCGGTTAATTTATGCAGAATTTCCCAAGTTCCTGTTTTCTCTTTATTCGCCAAAGTGGCGGTTGTTTCGGCAATTACCACTGGTTTGGCTTTTTCATCTTTTTCTTGGGCAGCTTTTGTCGCTTCCACATCAATGGCTTGAGCTACGATATACCAGTCTTCTTTGATTTCATGCAAGTTATAGCTCAATTTATCAACTAGCTCGGTAGCATCAACGGTAGTCAATTCTTTATCCCCGTCTTTCCAAGTCGCAAGGGAAGTCAAACTATCTTCTTCTTCAGGCAAATCATAGAGCATTAAACGGTTCAAACTAACAGAAAATGCTTCGTTCGTCAGTTTCTCGTAAGGAACGGTCACCGTTTTAATTGGTTGTTTTTGGCCTTGTTCGGTAATGGTAAAGACATACTCACTCTTCACAAAGTCTTCTTTGTTTTCCTTAAAAGTAGAACGGATTTCTAATGGCGTAATCTTTTGAAAACCTTCTGGGGCTTCTACTTCTTCAAGTAAATAATCCCCATAAGGGAGATTTTCAAACTTGCCATAACCATCAAATCCTAATTGCTCGTTATAAGCTGTGGTCGCTTCATCTTCAGCGCCTGTGATTTCATTGGTTCCTTCCAATGGTGACACTTTAAAGGTCAGATCATTAAAGCCAGTTTCGGCAGTTTCCGCAGCTGATCCGGCGAATTTGAAGAAATCAAAACCAAAGCGAATCACTTGTTCCTTCGCCGTAACATCTCGGGTAATCACGGCATTTTTTTCGCTATCATCCACCTTTTTGATGGATACAGGATACTTTGTTTCATCAAGGCTATATCCTTCGGGCGCTTTTGTTTCTTGCCAATAATACTCGTTGATGGCTAAATGTTTAACGGCAACTTGGTTCTTTTCGTCTAAAGTTAAAGTGACCGTTACATCAGAAGCTTTCGTTCCTTTCACTAGTTCTGGTTTAAAAGCCTCACCCCATTTAACAGCTTTTCCATCCTTAGCAGTAAACAAGGTGTATTCAGTACCCTCAAAGACTGCCTTACCCTGTGTTTTATCTCCAGTATTTTTGTCTTCTTTTGTCAGAGTGGTTTCACCAGTGATTTCTTGGTTTTGCCCTTTTACATTACTCGTAACAAGGGCTACGGTTTGATTGGCATACTTCAATTCAACTTTTACGGGTTTGAAAGTATTCACGAAGCCATTAGATGCTTTGGTTTCGGTCACATAATAGGTTCCCAATTCCAACGCATTGGCAATCTCTTTTGGTGTTTCTGCATGACCGTTTTCATCCGTTATCATTTCTTGAACGATTTCACCAGTTGGGCTATCCATTGCGAATGGCAAACGTATTGCCCACTAAAGAGTAATTATCGTTCCAAAGATCACTCCTTGTTTCAACTCCGGTTTTATCCAGAATGATTTGACCTTTTTCTCGCGTATTTTTTGAAGTCACTGAAATGGTCTCGCCCGCTTTAATCGTAGCGGTCATGGATGTAGTATCAATCGTATAAGGCGCCGGCACTGATTTTTCAGTAATGGTTACCTTTGTACCATGAGGAATCCCATCCAATGTCGCAATGCCTTCTTTATCGGTAGTCACATCTTTTGCAGGTAAAGTTTTTCCAAAGTCTAAATGGAAAACTGTTCCTGGTACAATAGCACCTGATTCTTTATCAACTTTTTTGATCTTTAAAGAACCCTCTGTTTCCACATCAATTTTGACCGTGTAAGTGTTCGGTTTATCAATCGCCCCAGCCATCAGGGTTTGTTGTCCAGCCATTTTATAAGCAACCGGTGTTCCCGTACCAGCAGATTTCTTAAGCGTCAGCGCACCACTTTCTTTTGAATTGGCATTTGGGGTGAGTATCAACTGATTGCCATTCACACGATAATCAATGTTTGCGGTATTTTCCACAACCTCATCGAACTCTGACAAATTCAGATTATTCGTATCCGTCACAGTAGTCGATTGCCCTAATACTGTTTTAGCCGTACTATTATGGAAGCTTGGTTTCTTCTGATAATCGGCAATGGCTTGATTGATTTTTGTCTCAATGGCTGCGATATTTACGGCACTACCATCTGATCGTTTGATTGAGTGAAGGGTATACCCATTAACTTCTTGCCAGATCATCTTCTGTGCTACAATATGAGTATCTGCATCTGTACCTGCTTTTTTCCATAAAACGGAAACTAATTTGGCTTTATCGGACATATCTGGTAACGGGTTCTTCTCATATCCAGGAGTGAACTCATTGTAAATCGGGACTCCTGGTTCAATACAGAAAATATCTTGTTTAACGCCGTTGTACACTGCATAATGCGGAACAGTGACTTCTGACATTGGACGACCGTCACTAAAAGTTCCTTCAACAGCATATTGATGTGCTAAATTTAGTTCTACAGTTACCGTTTGTGGATGGGTAATTTCATCAGCAAAAGCTATCGTAGGAGCAATTGCTCCAACAATTGATTGAACAGCCAAACTCAAAATAGTTAATACACATAATTTCTTTTTTTGTTTTTTATGCATGAAATGTTCTCCTTTCAAATTAAGCACAAAAAAATAAGATGCTCGCTTGAACATCTTTGTTTATAAAGTATTTTTAAAATATTTATTGACTAAATAGAATGGATTTGAGAATGAATGAGCCTAAAAATTTAATCTAAAATACGAAATATACTGCCTTTAAATTAGAACACATTTTAGAACACAAACATTTCAAATTTAATCAAATATAATAAAATATATTTACGGGAAAACCTTTATAAATCAAGGTTTTTCAAACTTATTCAATGATACGAAGAAAAAACCAGGTCTTAAGAAAGCTCGTAAAGCTTCACAATTCTCAAAACGTTAAAAACAGCTTCATATCAGTGCTTTCAGGCGTTTCGCAATTCACTTTGCGAAGCGTCTTTTTTTGAGTTGACACCATTGTTGACACCATTCCGGTCTGGCTCTTTTTGAGACAATTTACGATAGGCAATTTCACCAATAGGCATTTGAATCACATTTGGTGTATTTACATAAGTTCTTGTGATGTTGGTATCGCTGTGAGTCAATGCTTCAGAAATCTGTTCTAGAGCGACACCAGCTTGTTTGGCTAAAGTTGCCCCAGTATGCCGTAACTTGTGTGGAGTCGCATGGGTAAGGTGCTTATGTCGTCGCTCAATGGATTTCATACGGTAGTTCAAATAATCTGTATGAAGTCTTTGATTGATATTCCCTTTATCATCAAAGAAGGTAAAGAGTAGCTGTTCTTCGGTTTGTTCGATTTCAAATTGAGCTAGTTCTTCTTTTTGCTGGACTTTCCACTGTTGAAGTAATTGCTTTAGCTCATTTGGAATATGGAAGATTGTCGTTTTATTCCCTTTTGTGCTTTTTTCATTGCCAAATTTATCCAAGGCTTTACCAATCGTAATCTGGGAAGTAGTAAAATTCACGTTCTTCCATTTGATAGCGTAAGTTTCTGATTTTCGATCAGATAAAAAGAAGGTAGTTAGAAATAATACATAGTCTTGTAAAGTTAGTTGTCCACTTTCGTAATCACTTTGGACGGCAGTTAGCCATTCTTGAAGTTGTTCAAAGGAAAGGTATAAATCTTCTTCTTTCTTAGCTTCTTGTAATTGGTTTTTCTTAGTAGCATTGATTCGCTTAAGCGATTTTTCTAGTTTATTCCGTTCGATGTATTCAAGTTCTTCCGCCCAATCGAAAATAGAATTAACGTAGCTACGTAGTATTTTGAAGTTTGCGTATTCGGCAGCCTTTTGTGTCATGATTTTTAGAACGAAAGCTTTATTTTGATTCAAATAGTTCAATGTGTATTTCCCAAACATTGGTAAGATGTGAAGTCGAAAAATATCTTTTGTATTCGCAATTGTCACAGGAGTAGGAGACTTCGTGTTTCGAGAAGTTAAACCAGCTGTATAAGCATCGATCCAGATATCTTCATAGAAAGCTTTGAACAGTGCTTCACCACCTAGTTCAAAAGCATTCTTTTCTTTGTTTTCCCGTAGCTCTTTAATCTTGGCATAAAAATCAATTTCTGCTGCTTTTGCC
>NZ_BCQE01000041.1 GCF_001544275.1 Enterococcus gallinarum NBRC 100675
TGATGGCTGCCGTCACATTTTGCTCGGTTTTCATTGCGATGTTTTCCATTAGTATCCCATTGACTTGCTTTGTACTGGTTTCGGTCATTTTGATGCTGAATGTGATTCGGATCATCTCCCGCAAAAGCGGCCGCTTCTTTGGCGCGCAGCAACGGGATCTAGGCGCAGTCAATGGCTATATTGAAGAAATGATGCATGGACAGAAAGTTGTCAAGATCTTTAACCATGAGCACGTTGTCATGCAGGAATTTGATGCTTTGAATGACCAGTTGCAATCCAGTGCCACAAAGGCCAATGTCAATGCCAATACATTGATGCCGATCATGATGAACTTACTGAATGTTCAATACGTGCTGATCGCAATTATCGGCGGTCTCTTTGCCATCAATGGTGTCTCGGGACTAACCGTAGGGATGATTGCTTCTTTCTTACAGCTTAGCCGTTCGCTGAATGGACCGATCAGCCAAATTTCACAGCAGATCAACTTTGTGATCATGGCTTTGGCTGGTGCAGAACGTATTTTTCATTTGTTGGATGAGACCCCAGAGATTGATACAGGGTATGTCACGCTAGTCAATGCCAAATGGGAATTTGGACATTTAGTGGAAACAACAAATCGTACAGGACTCTGGGCTTGGAAACATCCTCACGAAGATGGAACTGTTACGTACACAGAATTGACTGGAGATGTTCGTTTTGAAGCAGTTGATTTTGGGTATGTGGATCATCAAATGGTTCTGCATGACATCAATCTTTTTGCTGAACCGGGACAGAAAGTTGCTTTTGTGGGAGCAACGGGAGCCGGTAAGACGACCATCACTAACTTGATCAATCGTTTTTACAATATTCAAGAGGGAAAGATCCGTTATGATGGCATCAATATTCAAAAGATCCAACTAGAATCTCTGCGGCGCTCATTAGGGATCGTCTTGCAAGATACACATTTATTCACAGGAACGATTCGAGAAAATATTCGTTTTGGTAAACTGGATGCCACGGATGAGGAAGTAGAAGCGGCAGCAAAACTGGCGAATGCGGATATGTTCATCAATCATTTACCTGAGAAGTACGATACCGTAATCACGGGAGATGGCGAAGGGCTATCACAAGGACAGCGACAGCTACTAGCAATTGCCAGAGCGGCGATCGCCGATCCGCCTGTTATGATTTTAGATGAAGCGACTTCCAGCATTGATACGCGAACAGAGCGGATCGTCCAGTCTGGAATGGACCGGCTGATGCAAGGTCGGACAGTTTTCGTGATCGCTCACCGTCTTTCGACGATTCAGAATTCAGATGTGATCATGGTGATGGATCATGGTCGGATTATTGAACGAGGTACCCACGATACGTTATTAGCAGAGAAGGGGACCTATTACCAACTGTATACAGGAAAAATTGAGTTAGACTGATTTTTTCCGAGAAAACGAAGACCAGATTTAAGGGTCTTCGTTTTTTTTCTTGCTGCTGTGCTATACTAAAGAAAAACTGTGAGGAGTAAGTGGATAGGAGGAAATAGGATGCATTTAACGGTTTCACAGATCCAATTGAATGAGGAAATGTATGAACTGGGTGTCACTGATCAGGGGGCAGCTTATTTTGGTCGTTTAGCAGAACATGCAGAGTTGGCTCTTTTTTTCCCATATGCAGAAATTCATGAATGTTCTCAGACACCAGAAAGGTATGCAAAGCCGCTGAAAGCCTATTTCGCCGGAGAGCCAGTAGCCTTCGATTTTCCTTTTGACTTTGTCGGTACGCCGTTCCAACAAACTGTTTGGCAAGCGTTAACTGAAGTCCCTTATGGAACGACTGTCAGTTATAGTGAATTAGCTGCGAGAATCCAACGTCCTAGTGCCGTCCGAGCGGTTGCCAATGCTGTCGGACGAAATCCGATGATGATTATTGTCCCTTGCCATCGTGTCCTGGGGAAAAATGGCCGATTGACTGGTTATCGGGGAGGTTTGCCGATCAAGCGGCAACTATTACAGCTGGAAGGGATTCCTTACAAGGAATAAGCGCATCTTTTCTGCAAAAATTACTAGGTCTTCTTCTCGAATTTAGTGCTTCATAAATTGTTTGTTTAAAAGTAAAAAATACTAAAAAGGCATTTCTTTTTACGCTACCTTTGATATAATGGACTTGTTTCCGTTTACAAAAAAGGAGTGGAGAAGATGAAGCGAATGAAGTTGCAAAATGGTTCAGATATCCGTGGAATCGCGCTTTCGACAGCAGATCTTACAGCGGATTTAACAGAAGATGCAGTGAAAGAAATTGCTTCAGGGCTGCGGACGTGGTTGTTGCAGCGATACCCGGAGCCTTTAAAAGTGGCAGTTGGTCGTGATAGCCGTTTAAGTGGTGAAACGCTGCAGCAGGCTTTTATGACCCAATTGCAAACAGAAGGAATTACAGTGATCGATTGTGGGCTGGCTACCACACCTGCACTATTTATGAGTACCCAGTTTGCTGATTTTGATTGTGACGCTGGTGTGATGCTGACAGCCAGTCATTTGCCCTATTACTTTAATGGAATCAAAATTTTTAGTAAATCTGGCGGCGCAGAAAAAGAGGATATCTCGTTTATCTTGGCACATCCTGAAGCACATCCGGCTGACCAGCCCGGCGAGTATCAACAACGGGATTTACTTACTCCTTATGCAGCAGATATGGTGACGAAAATTCGTCGTGGGATGCAGACAGCAGAAGAACAACCATTGGCTGGAATGAAAATCATTGTGGACGCTGGAAATGGTGCGGGTGGTTTTTTTGCAGAGCAAGTTCTAGTGCCGCTCGGGGCAGATACGAATGGGTCGCAGTTTCTGGAGCCAGATGGACACTTCCCTAACCACATCCCTAATCCGGATAATAAAGAAGCGATGGCCAGTATTACGGAAGCCGTTTTACGAGAGCAAGCAGACTTGGGGATCATCTTTGATACCGATGTCGATCGATCCGCTGTGGTGACCCAAAGCGGACAGCCGCTGAACCGCAACAACATGATTGCTGTTTTAAGTAAAATCGTCTTATCCGAACATCCGGCTGCGAGTATTGTCACGAATTCCCCGACCTCCAATCATCTAAAGACATTTATTGAATCGCTAGGTGGTCATCAAGTGCGTTATATTTCCGGGTATCGCAATGTCATCAACAAAGCGATCGCCCTTAACGAAAAAGGCATTAATGCTCAGTTGGCTATTGAAACTAGTGGACATGCAGCATTCAAGGAAAACTATTTTTTAGACGATGGCGCATATGTTATTGCGAAGATCTTGATGTTGCTGCCAACGCTTCGTGCGCAAAATATCAGTTTGGAAGACTTGATCGCGGCGTTGAAACAGCCAGCTGAAACCCAAGAATTGCGTTTCAAGATCAATGATTCAGATTATCGTGCAACCGGGGAGAAGGTTATCGCATCGCTAGCGCATGAACTTCCATCGGGGTGGCAGATTGACAATGAAAATGAAGAAGGCATCCGTATACAGGTTTCTGCACCTTATGGACAAGGCTGGTTTTTGTTGCGGTTGAGTTTGCATGAACCATTATTGGTCTTGCAGATCGAAAATGACCAACCTGGACATTTGCCGGCGATCGTCCGCGAAATCAGTGAACGCTTGCTGCCGTTTGAAGCGATCGATCAGTCTGCAATCAAACAATTTTTAGAAAAATAATGAATAGAGAATGAAGGGTTAATGTTGGTATTTATTATGTTAGTGATCATGGCTGTCACTTATGGTGTGAATCTTTTTCTGATATCATACATGAGAAAACGGCCGCAGATCGATGTGGTAGAACGATTGTCTATGTTACTGGGTGTCAATATGAGTGTCCTGTTTGTAGATGGGATCGTTTTATTTGTTGGAAAGTTATTATTAGAAGCAGCGATGATTATTGAATAGACAAAGAAACTCTTAGAGAGTCAGAGGAAAAGAACTTTTTGATCTGGCGGATTTGAGAGTTTTTTTAGCTTTTTTTAAAGCTAGGATTATCATTCGCTTTCGATTTAGATATTTGTTAAAGTAAAGAAAAGAAGTGGGGGGGAATATTCAGATGGCAAAAATCATGGTAGTAGAAGATGAAGCAGTTATTCGCCAGCTGATCATCGAAGAACTTGAAAAATGGCAATTCGAAACATTTGGAACAACTGACTTTCATCAGGTTTTTGACGATTTTGAAGAGCAAGAACCGCAATTGATTTTGTTGGACATCAATTTGCCGGTTTTTGACGGCTATTATTGGTGTCAGAAAATCAGAGAGACATCGAAAGTACCGATTATTTTTATATCAAGCCGTAATACGAATATGGATATGATCATGGCGATGAACATGGGGGCAGATGATTTCGTGACGAAGCCATTTGAGATCGATGTCTTGATTGCAAAAATCAATGCACTGCTGCGCCGTTCCTATAACTATGTCGAAAACAACAGCGAAACGCTGGTTCACAATGGGCTTACTTTGAATATCGACAACAGCAGCATGCAGATCAATGATGAAGTGATTGATCTAAGCAAAAATGAGTACCGATTATTATATATACTGATGAAGAATCACGGGAAGATCCTTAGCCGGGAAAAATTGCTGCGAGCGCTCTGGGATGATGAACGTTTTGTTGACGACAATACATTGACTGTCAATATCAATCGCTTGCGTCGAAAGATCGAACAAGCAGGTATGATGAACTACATTGAAACAAAAGTAGGACAAGGGTATATTGTGCCATGAAAAATCCATTGTCATTCTTTGATTTTTTAAAAGATCGCTGGTTGCTTCTGATTGGCTGGGTCGTATTTTTCTTGTTGATGATTCTCGTGATGTGGTTGACACCGGATTTCCCGATCGACTGGGGGACCGTTGGCTATCTGCTTTTGATGGAATCAGTGGTTTTACTGCTGTTTTTAGGTGTTTTTTATATTACTAAACGCCGTTTTTGGCAAAAACTATCCTTCCATGAATCGGATAGTATCTTGCAAAATTACATTCAAGGTGCCCGTTATTCTGAAGAAGAATTGGTTCAAAACTATATCAATCAGCTGATTCGTGAACATCAAGACTTGATGCAGCAAGTGGTCAGTAATCAAGAAGAACAAAAAGAATACATTGATTCTTGGGTCCATGAGATCAAGGTACCTTTGGCGGCGACACGCTTACTGCTAGACTCGATCGAATTTGATATTCCTGATGAAAAGTATATTTTGTTGGAGAACGAGATCAATCGCATCAATGAGTACGTGGAGCAAGTACTGTATGTGGCACGTTTGGATAGTTTCTCCAAAGATTATCTCGTACAAGAAGTATCATTGAAAGCAACGATTCAGCCGGTCATTCGTAGCCAAGCCAACGTGTTTATCCAGAAAAATATCCGTTATGTGATTGAAGGGGAAGACCAACAAGTATTGACCGATGGCAAATGGTTAAGCTTTATTTTTCGGCAAATCCTCAGTAATGCACTGAAGTACACACCGGAAAATGGACAAATCATTATCCGGATCCAAAGAGATGGCCAGGGAACGCGCCTCTTAGTGGAGGATTCTGGGATCGGTATTCCACCAGAAGATCTACGGCGAGTCTTTGATAAGGGATTTACTGGTGAGAATGGTCGGAAGACTGATATGCACTCGACTGGGCTAGGGCTCTATTTAGCCAAGAATCTAGCCAAAGAACTAGGGATCGAGTTAACGATTTCATCGGTTGTAGAACAAGGAACCACTGTCACACTTTACTTCCCTCTGCTAAGCTACTATCAAGAAAATCGTTAAATGATTTTTTAAAGAAAAATTTCATTTTATTCTTTTTTTGTATCCTTTTTACTGATACACTATCACTTGTGTATTAAATTGAACGGATAAGGATGGATAGAATGAGTATACTTATTGCATTGATCCCGATGTTTGCCTGGGGGAGTATCGGACTAGTTAGTGGGAAAATGAAAGGCGATGCTAATCAGCAAACGTTGGGGATGACATTAGGGGCTTTTGTCTTTTCTGTTGTCGTTTTCTTTGTGACGAAGCCAACAATCGATGGCTGGATCTTATTGATTGGGCTTTTGGCAGGGATTTGTTGGGCCGTAGGGCAAAACGGTCAATTTCATGGTATGAAATATATGGGTGTTTCGGTAGGGTTACCCATGTCAACTGGAATGCAGTTGATTTTGAGTACGGTTATCGGCGCCTTATTTTTTGGCGAATGGACTCAAATGAGAGATTATTTTCTAGGCACGACTGCATTGATCTTACTGATTGCAGGAGCTTACTTGACGGCTCGCAAAGACGGCGATAAAGCGCCTGACACTGAAAATAAGATGCTGGACTTTGCTAAAGGGTTTCGGGCACTGATCTATTCGACTGTTGGTTTCGGGGCATACATGGTCATTATTACATGGGCAGGGATCGATCCGGTTGCGTTTGTATTGCCACAAAGTGCCGGTATGCTTTTAGGGGCTAGCTTTTTTGCATTTGGAAAAACGAAGCTTGATGCAGGCGTTTGGAAAAACACTGTCTCCGGATTGCTATGGGAAACGGGGAACATCAGCATGCTGCTGACTGTCCAACAGATTGGTTTAGCAGTCGGATTTTCACTTTCTCAAATGGGGATCATCATCTCTACACTTGGCGGGATATTTTTCCTCGGTGAAAAGAAAACCAAAAAAGAGTTCAGATATGTAGTTATCGGTTGCTTGCTTGTTATTTTTGGTGGTATCCTTCTAGGGTATATGAAAGCTGCATAAGTAGTGAAATTTAGGAGGATCTATGGATTTATTTCGTAAAAAACCAACTAAAAATCTGATTGTCCGCTAAAACACTGTATCTATCAGCATTTTCAAGGGTTGAAATACTTCAAATTACTACGATTTTACTACCATTGAATGAGCCTTGATACGTTAGAAATCCCAGATTTGCAAAGATATGGTACAGCACATCAGTATTGATAAACTAAAAATTGAATATCGCAAGTAGATTATGGAACGCCGATATTGACGTTCCTTTTCTATTTTCAGCCGTTCAGAAATGGACGGCTTTTTCTATATCCAAACGAAAGGAGAATTTTAAAAGCTATGAAAAAGATATTGAAGCGATTAGCCACGGGCTTCCTTGCCTTTGCGACTATCGTTACCGCTTTGCCGACAACGGCAGTCCACGCTTCCGAGAAGCAATACTGGACAGAAAGTGCCGAGCGTGTCGGTATCGTTGAAAAAGTGATGAATGACGGCTCTATCGGTTCGACATTCAATGAGGGACACATGACCGTTGAGGGCGAGGACGCTTTCTGCGTGGATATTAACACCAACTTCCGCAACGGCTACAAGACCAGAGCCGACGCAAGCACACGCATGAGCTACGACCAGATTTCAGATGTTGCCCTCTCAATCGAGTATGTCAATCAGTATGTGCAGAGCCACAGCGGATTGAGCAGTCAGCATATCTACCTTTTGAAACAATGCGTCGTATGGCAGAGATTGAGTGTTCATCTGGGCTGGCAATGCGATAACGTCAGAGCTTCCTATGATGAAATCCCAAAAGCGATACAGGACGAGGTGTACGCTGGGGCGAAAGCCTTTGCCAGCGAGAACAAGGGACGCTATGAATGTGGCGGTTATATCTACACTGGCGAGGGGCAGGACATTGGACAGTTCTGGGCGAAACTTGCCGTAGGAAATGCCACACTGAAAAAGACTTCCAGTAATGCCAGCATTACCGACGGGAACGGGCTTTACTCTATCGCTGGTGCGACTTATGGTGTCTATTCTGATAAGGGCTGTACAAAACAGCTTGCCACCCTTACGACAGATAACAGCGGAAATACTGATACCGTGGAAGTAAAGGCTGGCACTGTCTACATCAAAGAGCTTTCCGCTCCTGCTGGCTACAAGGTGGACAGTACAGTCTATTCCTTAAATGTGGAAGCTGGCAAAACAGCGACACTCAATGTATCAGATACGCCAAAGGTCACAGATACCCTTATCGAGCTTTTCAAGATTGACATGGAAACACAGAAAGACGCTCCACAGGGCGACGCTTCCCTAGAGGGGGCGGAGTTCACATGGAAATTCTATGCGGGACACTATACCGCTGACAATCTCCCTAGCGAGCCTACAAAAACATGGGTGACAAAGACAATCGCTGAAAAGGACAGCGACGGCACTATCCATTATGTTTCCCGCCTTTCTGATGAATACAAGGTATCTGGGGACAGCTTCTATACACAGGACGGAAAGAACGTGCTTCCTCTAGGGACGCTGACCGTTGAGGAAACGAAAGCTCCTAACGGCTATCTTCTTGACGGTGCGTATATGCAGGCAAACGGTAGCGAAGAACAGATTAAAGGAATGTACCTTACACAGATTACCGAGGACGGCGACATTGCCGTATTGTCTGGAAGCAATCAGTACCATGTATCAGACAAGGTTATCCGTGGCGGTGTGAAAATCCAGAAAAGAGATTTGGAAACCAGCGATACCAAAGGTCAAGGTAGTGCGACCTTGAAAGACGCTGAATTTGAAATCATTTCCCTTAATGACAATGCCGTACTTGTCGAGGGCAAGCTCTACAATAAAGGCGAAGTAGTAAAGACAATCCTTACCGACATTGAGGGCGTGGCTTCTACTTCCGCTGACCTCTTACCTTACGGGAAATACCGTATCGAGGAAAGCAAAGCACCAGAGGGCTATCTGACGGACGGTGCAGAACCGATTGAATTTGAAATCACAGAGGACGGAAAAATCGTTGACCTTACAGAGACAGACACATCAATCTACAATCAAGTGAAGCGTGGCGACCTAGAGGGTGTCAAGATTGGTGCTGGCACACACCAGCGTCTTGCGGGAGTTCCGTTTAGGATCACAAGCAAGACCACAGGTGAGAGCCACATTATCGTAACGGATGATAACGGGCAGTTCTCCACTTCTTCTGACTGGGCTTCCCACAAGAACAACACCAACGCAGGAAAGACCAGCGAGGACGGTATCTGGTTTGGAACAAGCGAGCCAGACGACAGCAAAGGTGCATTGCTTTACGATACCTATATCATTGAGGAATTACGCTGTGAGAGCAACAAAGGCTTTGAGCTTATCCCTGCCTTTGAAATCGTGGTGTCCAGAAACAATGTGACCGTTGACTTAGGGACACTTACTGATGAATACGAGAAAGAAATCTCTATCCATACCACAGCCACAGGCAAGGACGGTGAGAAGTCTATCGTGGCTGGCAAAGAGGTAACAATCGTTGACATGGTTACGCTTGACGGACTGGAAAAAGGCACAAAATATAAGCTAAAAGGCTGGCAGATGTTGAAAGAGGAAAACACCGAGCTTCTTATCGACGGACAGCGTGTGGAAAGTGATTACACATTCACAGCCGACAGCGAGGAAATGAAGATTGAAATAGAATACACGTTCAACGCTTCTTCTCTGGGCGGTCAGAACCTTGTGACCTTTGAGGAACTTTACGACCTTTCTAATGAGGACGAGCCTGTAAAGGTGGCTGAACACAAGGACATTGACGACGAGGGACAGACGGTGCTTATCACGGAGCGTATCATCTCTATCCATACCACAGCGACCAGCGAGGACGGAAAGAAAGAGATTGAAGCAGGAAAAGACGTGACAATCATTGATACCGTTACCCTTGACGGATTGGAAGTCGGCACAAAGTATCAGCTCAAAGGCTGGCAGATGATTAAGGACGAAAACGCCGAGCTTATCATCAACGGAGAGCGTGTCGAGAATGACTATACCTTTACTGCCGACAGTGAAAGCATGGAAGTCCAGATTGCCTTTACTTTCGACGCTTCCGAGCTGGACGGGAAAGAGCTTGTGACCTTTGAGGAATTATACGATTTGAGCAATCCAGACGAACCGACAAAGGTTACAGAGCATAAGGACATTGAGGACGACGGGCAGACGGTGACAATCACAGAAGTACCAGAAACGCCAGAAGAACCAACAGAGCCAGAACAGCCGACCACACCAGATACACCGAGCAAGACAACGGACGCTCCAAAGACAGGCGACAACACAAACATTGCCTTATTCTTAGGGCTTCTTGTTCTTTCTGGTGCAGGCGTGGCAGGAACATACTTCATCAAGCGTAGACGCTCTTAATCGGGTGGTCTGCTTATGATGATGAAGAAATCACGCTCCCCGCCGACACATGGAAACGGCGGAGCTTCCCTTTATTCTGGCTTGTCCGCCACCCACCTGTAAGCACACGGACGGTCAAGGGTGCTTTTAAGCATTTACCTGCCCTTGACGGTCTGGGGGCTTGCTGGTATCACACCGCCAGCCAGAATAAAAGCATGAACAACCAACAGATTTTATAGAAATGAGGTATGAACACATGAAATTAAAATATATCGTGCCTGACATGGCACAGACTTTTGGAAATTTGGAGTTTGCAGGAGAAAATGACGTGGAGCAACAGCGTGTCAATGGTCGCTTTGTTCCCGTGATAAGAAGCTATAACCTGTATTCCGACATTCAGAGAGCCGACGACATTATCGTGGTGCTTCCCGCAAAAGCTGGGGAGAAGCGTTTCAAGTATGAGCAAAAAGTAAAGCTCGTCAATCCTAAGATTACCGCCGAGGGAAAGAACGTGCGAGGTCGTGGCTACACCAACTATATTTTAAACGCTGACGATATGCTTCCAGTCGAGGAAAGCAAGTAAAGGGGGATAACAGATTATGAGATTAGCGAATGGAATTGTATTAGATAAGGAAAAGACTTTCGGTGTTTTGAAATTCTCTGCCCTTAGACATGAGGTGCGTGTAGAGAATGAGGACGGGACGACCACCGAGGAAATCAAGCGTAGAACCTATGATTTGAAGTGCAGTCAGCAGGAACGCACGATACAGGTATCTATCCCAGCGGAAATCCCTGTCAAGGACTATCCGTACAATGCCGAGGTGGAGCTTATCAATCCCGTTGCCGATACGGTGGCTAATGCCAACTACCAAGGGGCAGATGTGGAGTGGTACATCAAGGCAGACGACATTGTGTTGAAAAATAAAGGCAGTCAGCCCACAGGCAATCCACAGAACCATGCTCCGCAGGGACAGCAGAAAAAATAAAAATTGTAGGATAAAATTAAGAAACTATTTTACTTATCTTTGAAATTTTTTCAGAATTATATAGTAAAATATTGTACATAGTTTCAGAGAGGAGTGAGGATAGTGATTTTAATGCTGATTATTCCAATCATTTTAACTGTGTTTCCAGTAATGCTGTATCAAGTAGTTTTAGTGTTATGTAAGAGAAAATCAACTTCTACACATTATTTTTGGACATACACTATGATGATTTATGTATGGCTTGTTTTTTCTGTTACGGGTATCGGCACTGTATGGGACATTATTTCAAAAGGTGGGCTGATTGAGACTTTTCAACAGGCAAACATTGGAATTATCCCATTTCAGTCAGACGGTTTATTTACTTATTGTATGAATGTAATTATGCTTATGCCATTGGGATTTTTATTGCCGTATATATGGAGAAATTTTAGAAATCCAATAAAAGTAGCCCTAACAGGATTAGTATTTTCGGTATTTATCGAATTTGCTCAATTACCAACTAATCGTTTGATAGATATTGATGATTTGCTGATGAATACATTAGGTGCAGTTTTAGGATATGTTGTGTGGAAAATGATTGGAAATCATTTCTTTAACAAAAAAGAAAAACAGCGAACTATTTCATTGGGGAATTTCGAGCCAGTTATCTATTTGGTGTTAGCTTGTGCAAGTAATTTCCTACTATATAACTGGACATGGTTTCTTTAAAGAAAAAGCGGTTGGTCTTTACGATTGACCGCTTTTTCCATATCCAGAAAGGGGTGTTTATGAACCTATATAAATACAAGGGAAAGCGTATCAGAGCCAGCGACAAGAACCTTGTGTACCGCTTCTGTGCGGGTACGCTCCTGCTCCTGTTCGTGGCGGTTCTCCTGCTACTGAACATGGGACAGCTCATGCGTACCGATTGGGAGCATTTCAGCTTACTAGATAATGGCGTGACGCTTTCCACATACAACTTCATAACCATAGGGATAGCGACTGGTGTTTGTGCATTGGTCGCTTTTCTTTATTACCGCTTCTTCCATGACAGTTTCAAGAAGCTATTACACCGCCAAAAGCTGGCACGCATGATACTGGACAATAAGTGGTATGAAGCACAGACCGTACAGGACAGCGGTTTTTTCACTGACCTGCAAGGCAGATCAAGGGAAAAAATTGTCTGGTTTCCTAAAATCTATTATCAAATGGAAACGGGCTTGCTCCATATCCTCTGTGAAATCTCTTTGGGAAAGTATCAAGACCAGCTCCTTAGACTGGAAGATAAACTGGAAAGCGGGCTTTACTGTGAGCTGACCGACAAGACGCTCCATGACGGCTATATCGAATACGTTTTACTTTATGACATGATAGCGAACCGTATCTCGATTGACGAAGTAAAAGCAGAAAACGGGGGCTTGCGTCTGATGAAGAACCTCACATGGGAATATGACGCACTCCCTCACGCCCTTATCTGTGGCGGGACTGGCGGTGGAAAGACCTATTTCCTGCTGACAATCATTGAAGCCCTCTTGCAGACCAACGCCCAGCTATTCATCTTAGACCCTAAGAACGCTGACCTTGCGGACTTGGGTACGGTCATGGATAACGTGTACCATACCAAAGAAGATATGATTGAATGTGTCAATGCGTTCTATGAGGGCATGATACAGCGAAGCGAGGAAATGAAGCAACACCCAGACTACAAGACGGGCGAAAACTATGCCTATCTGGGCTTACCGCCCTGCTTCCTTATCTTTGACGAGTATGTGGCGTTCTTGGAAATGCTGGGGACAAAGGAAAGCATAAGCCTACTTAGCCAGCTAAAGAAAATCGTCATGCTTGGCAGACAGGCGGGCTATTTCCTCATTGTCGCCTGCCAGCGTCCCGACGCAAAGTATTTTTCAGACGGTATCAGAGATAACTTCAACTTCCGTGTAGGCTTGGGACGTATCAGTGAGCTTGGCTACGGTATGCTCTTTGGAAGCGACGTAAAGAAGCAGTTCTTCCAGAAGCGTATCAAAGGGCGTGGCTATTGTGACGTGGGTACGAGCGTCATATCGGAGTTTTACACTCCCCTTGTACCAAAGGGGCATGATTTTTTACAGACTATCGGCTCTCTTGCACTGGCAAGGCAAGCCGTACCAGAGAAACAAAAGGAGATTGAATGACTATGGGATATTTGGAAATCCATTATGAACCGGAATGTACCGACAGTGTACTTACCTGTATCGGATTGGGGTATGGAAAATTCCTGTCCGATTTGGCTTTTACGGCAGACAGTGAATATAAACAGGACGACGACTATCCAGAAACACTTTTCCATGAGAGAATGTCAGATTTGCTGGAAGATTTGGCAGAGGATTATCTGGAAATGCCGTTGCTGTTTTCCGTGGAGCTTCCCGCACACATGGCGAACCTGCTGGGCTGTCTTTTCCGCTATACGTTTCTTGTCATGGACAGGGAGCATTTCAGAAAGGTATGCCGTGAATACGAGATTGACAAGGATATAGCCAGAAAATGCCTTTCGAGAGATACCGACTGTATCGTAGTCTATACGGGCATGACAAGGATAGGCTGAACCACTGACGGCTGGAACGGTCAGCGGAGCGACCCAGACCGTGTAAGCCGTCCTGTGGAGCAGGGCTTGCCCTGCTCCACGAAAGAAGCCCCTCGGTATCTAACAGAGGGGCACAATTCCGCTGGAAACTACGGTCAAAAAGTATGGAAATCCCGCTTGGCATAAGGGGTTTCTCTCACTCATGGCTGACTGTGACAATCGGCGGAAAATATCACAGATTTCTATAAATACACGATTGGGGGTATGCAGGCTGAATGAAAGCACTTTTATAACTGCCTTGAAAGAGAAACGCCTATCTTACGGCGTGTCCCAGACAAGGCTTGCAATCATGGCTGGTATCAGCCGTGAACACCTAAACCGTATCGAAGCGGGAAAGGTCAAGCTCACGGACGATATGCAAGACAAGCTCATGGAAGCAGTCGAGAAGTTCAATCCCGACGCTCCCATGTTCCTGCTGTTCGACTATGTGCGTATCCGTTTCCCCACGCTGGATATCCGGCACGTTATCAGAGATATATTGAAGCTCAATGTTGACTATATGCTCCATGAGGACTATGGACACTACAAATATACAGAGCATTACTATCTGGGTGATGTGTTCGTCTATACTTCACAGGACGAGGAAAAAGGCACGCTTCTGGAACTGAAAGGAAAAGGCTGTCGCCAGTTTGAAAGCTATCTGCTGGCACAGGGGCGTAGCTGGTATGACTTCCTCATGGACGCTCTGGTTGAGGGCGGTGTGATGAAACGCCTTGACCTTGCGATTAACGACAGGGCGGGCATACTGGATATTCCAGATCTGACCGCCAAATGCAACCGTGAGGAATGTGTTTCCCTGTTCCGTTCTTTCAAGTCCTATGCTTCTGGCGAGCTGGTGAAGCACAACGAGCAGGACAAGGCGGGCATGGGACACACGCTGTATATCGGCTCTCTGAAAAGCGAGGTGTACTTCTGCTGTTATGAGAAGAACTACGAACAGTACGCAAAGCTGGGAATACCTACCTCGGAAGCACCGATAAAGAACCGCTTCGAGATACGATTGAAAGATGAAAGAGCCTATTATGCCGTCCGTGAACTGCTGACCCATTATGACGCAGAACAGACGGCATTTTCTATCATCAATCACTATATCCGCTTCGTGGACAGAGAACCGGAGAAGCGAAAGACAGACTGGAAGCTCAATGACCGCTGGGCGTGGTTTATCGGAAAAGACCGACCGCCTGTCAAGCTGACGACAGACCCAGAGCCTTACACATTGGAAAGGACGCTGGGCTGGATAAGCCGACAGGTCGCACCTACGCTGAAAATGCTGAAAAAGATAGACGCTGGCAACCGCACAAGCTATCTGAAAGAGATTGAGGACAACGCAAAGCTGACGGAAAAGCACTTGCAGATAATCAGACAGCAGACAGCGGACACAGAGGAGCTTATCACAGAGTAAAGGAGAATTGAGATTATGGCAGAACTTGTCAAGGACTTGGTGCTGGTATCACTGGGAATGGGTATCGGTGTCGTCCTTATGTGTATCGCACAGGTCAGCAAAATGGCTGACGAAGAAATGGAAGAAATCAAGAAAGAAAGGATTGATAAAGAATGAATTTCGGACAGAACTTATACAACTGGTTTTTAAGCAACGCACAGAGCCTTGTGTTAATGGCAATCGTGGTAATCGGTATCTACTTAGGATTTAAAAGAGAGTTCTCTAAGTTAATCGGCTTCCTTGTGATTGCCTTAATCGCCGTCGGGCTGGTATTCAATGCAGGCGGTGTCAAGGACGTTCTGTTAGAGCTGTTCAACCGTATCATTGGAGCGTAGCCTATCGTTAAAAGCGGTTACTCCATTGGAGATCAACCGCTTTTTCTATACTCAAATTTCAGATTGGAGTGATTGATTGAAAGATATTTTTACGGATATGCAGGCAAAAATCGGCTGTCCGTATCTCTCCGACCTGCCCTATTACAAGCGTGCGGTCTGGTTTGAGATGAAACGCCTTTGCCTGTCCGACTACCCTAAGAAACAGTTGGAAGATTTTTCACGCTATGTATTCGGTGTGCCTTACACCGTCATACAGGAAGCGTTACAAAGAAAGGACGTGATGAAACATGGAAGAAATGCGTGTGCAGATTGAAGCTAGAGAACCAACAGACGGAGAAATTCGTGCCTTTTGGTTCACCCTGCCTATCGACACAGAACAGGTAGAAGAACTGCTGGGGATTGATATAGATACGGACTATTACTATATCACGGGAAAGGAGCTTCCCTTCGCTGATGAAGTGCAGGAAGATACCACTATTGAAAAACTCGACGACCTGTACCATACCTATGAAAGCCTACCCTCTGACTTGAAAGAGGACTACGGGGAGCTGATGTGCTATTTCACCGACCTTGACGAACTGCACCGATACAGAAACGACATCATTCATTATTCGTGGTGTAAGAACATGACGGACGTTGCCCGCCACATTCTGAACAATGACCCAGACTTTACTTCCCTTAGTGAGAGTGTCACCCGCTATTTCGATTATGAAGCCTACGGGCAGTACCTTGACGACAACGGACGCTTTGTGGAAACCGACCACGGTATCTATGAGCTTCCGTAGAAAAGAGGTGTGTGCCTGTGGTGGACGACATGAGGGTGTATATCGCTAATCTTGGCAAATACAACGAGGGCGAACTTGTGGGGGATTGGTTCTCTTTCCCTATCGACGAGGAAGATGTTGCGGAGCGTATCGGACTGAACAGCTATTATGAGGAATACGCTGTCCATGATACCGACAACTTCCCTATTGAAATCGGGGAGTATATCTCCATTGAAGAACTCAACGAGATGTACGACATGATTTGTGAGCTTCCCGACTATATCACGGACGCTCTGGACGAGTTTGTTTCCTACTATGGAAGTCTGGAAGAAGTTTACGAGCATAAGGACGAGATTTATTATTATCCAGACTGCGGGGACATGACCGACGTTGCCTATTACTTCATTGACGAGTTACAAGTTCTGGGACAGATACCGCTACCGTTGCAGAACTATATCGACTATGAAGCATACGGCAGGGACTTGTCCATAGAGGGGACGTTCATTGAAACAAGCCGTGGGATATGCGAGATACCATATTAGAGCTGGCAGATCAGCGACAGGCAAGGTCGCTACTGACAGCTTTTTTTATCAAGGACAGTCTGAAAATGGCTGTCCTTTTCCATTACAACGAAAGGAGCTGAAACGAATTGAAGAAGATTAAATCCTACACGGGTATCTGGAACGTGGAGAAAGTCTTGTATGCAATCAATGACTTTACTCTCCCGTTTCCCGTTACCTTTACCCAGATAACGTGGTTTGTCATCACGGAGTTTGCCGTCATTCTTTTAGGGGACTTACCGCCGTTATCACTTATCGAGGGGGCATTTCTGAAATACTTCGGTATTCCCGTCGCCCTCACATGGTTCATGAGCCAAAAGACCTTTGACGGCAAGAAGCCTTACAGCTTCTTGAAATCGCAGATTACGTTTGCCTTGCGACCAAAAGTGACCTATGTAGGAAAAGCCGTGAAGCTGGAAAAGGAAGTGTTCAGCGAACCCATCACGGCGGTTAGGAGTGTGATGTATGTTCCCGATTAAATATATCGACAACAACCTTGTCTGGAACAAGGATAATGAGGTGTTCGCCTACTATGAGCTGATACCGTATAACTATTCTTTTCTGTCAGCGGAGCAGAAATTTATCGTCCATGACAGCTTCCGTCAGCTTATCGCGCAGTCCCGTGAGGGAAAGATACACGCCTTGCAGATAGCGACGGAAAGCTCCGTAAGAAGCATACAGGAGCAGTCAAAAAAGCTGGTGACGGGGCGACTTCGTGATGTGGCGATACAGAAGATAGATGAACAGACAGAAGCGTTAGTAAGCATGATTGGGGACAATCAAGTGGACTACCGCTTTTTTATCGGCTTCAAGCTCATTGTGACAGAGGAAAAAGTGAGCCTTGACAGCATGAAGAAATCAGCGTTTCTGACATTCAAGGAATTTCTAAATGAGGTCAACCATACGCTGATGAACGACTTTATCTCCATGCCAGATGATGAAATCAACCGCTACATGAAAATGGAAAAACTGCTGGAAAATAAAATCTCCCGCCGTTTCAAGTTCCGACGCTTGGATAAGAACGACTTCGGGTATCTTATCGAGCATATCTACGGCAGGGACGGCGTGGCGTATGAGGACTACGAATATTCGCTTCCAAAGAAGAAGCTGAAAAAGGCAACGCTTATCAAGCAGTACGACCTTATCCGTCCGACCCGCTGTCTGATAGAGGAAAGCCAGCGATACTTGCGTCTGGAACATGAGGACAGCGAGAGCTTCGTGTCCTACTTTACTGTCAATGCGATTGTGGGCGAGCTGGATTTTCCGTCCAGTGAGATATTCTACTTCCAGCAACAGCAGTTTACTTTCCCTGTTGATACAAGCATGAATGTGGAAATCGTCGGCAACCGCAAGGCACTTTCCACGGTGAGAAATAAAAAGAAAGAGCTGAAAGATTTGGACAACCACGCCTATCAGTCTGGAAGCGAAACCAGCTCAAACGTGGTGGACGCACTAGACAGCGTGGACGAGCTGGAAACCGACCTCGACCAGAGCAAAGAAAGCATGTATAAACTTTCTTACGTTATCCGTGTGTCCGCTCCCGACCTTGACGAGCTGAAACGACGCTGTGATGAGGTCAAGGACTTCTACGACGATTTAAACGTCAAGCTGGTGCGACCTGCTGGGGATATGCTGGGGCTTCACTCTGAATTTCTCCCTGCCAGCAAGCGTTACATCAATGATTATGTACAATACGTCAAGAGTGATTTTCTGGCTGGACTTGGCTTCGGGGCAACACAGCAGTTAGGAGAAAATACAGGTATCTATATCGGCTATTCCGTAGACACGGGAAGAAATGTCTATTTACAGCCCTCTCTTGCCAGTCAAGGCGTGAAAGGTACGGTCACCAACGCTCTGGCTTCCGCTTTTGTCGGTTCGTTGGGCGGTGGAAAATCATTCTGCAATAACCTTATCGTTTACTATTCCGTTCTCTTTGGGGGACAGGCGGTCATTCTCGACCCTAAATCAGAGCGTGGCAACTGGAAAGAAACGCTTCCAGAGATAGCCCATGAAATCAATATCGTCAACCTTACCAGCGATAAGGAAAATGCTGGGCTTCTTGACCCGTTCGTGATTATGAAGAATGTAAAGGACGCTGAAAGTCTGGCGATAGATATTCTCACATTCCTTACGGGGATTTCCTCTAGGGACGGCGAGAAATTCCCTGTCCTTAGAAAAGCGGTGCGAGCCGTGACCCAGAGCGATCAGCGAGGACTTCTCCATGTGATAGACGAGCTACGCAGAGAGGACACGGCGATAGCCCGCAATATTGCCGACCATATCGACAGTTTTACGGACTATGACTTTGCACATCTGCTGTTCTCCGACGGTTCGGTGTCTAACGCTATCAGCTTGGACAACCAGCTCAATATCATACAGGTGGCAGATTTGGTACTTCCCGACAAGGACACGACCTTTGAGGAATACACGACCATTGAACTGCTGTCCGTGGCTATGCTGATTGTCATTAGTACCTTTGCCCTTGACTTTATCCACAGTGACAGAAGCATTTTTAAAATCGTGGATTTAGATGAAGCGTGGGCGTTCCTCAACGTGGCACAGGGCGAAACCCTCTCGAACAAGCTGGTGCGTGCGGGACGTGCTATGCAGGCGGGCGTGTACTTCGTCACGCAATCCTCTGGGGACGTGTCCAAAGAGAGCTTGAAAAACAATATCGGGCTGAAATTCGCTTTCCGCTCTACGGACATCAACGAGATAAAGCAGACCCTTGAATTTTTCGGTATCGACAAGGACGACGAGAACAACCAGAAACGACTTCGTGACTTGGAGAACGGACAATGCCTGCTTCAAGACTTGTACGGGCGTGTGGGCGTGGTGCAGATACACCCTGTCTTTGAAGAATTACTGCACGCCTTTGATACCAGACCGCCAGTGAAAAGCGAGGTGGAGTGATGATAGATAGGATAAAGGGGCTTCTGACAAAAAAGAAGCTCTTTCGCTTTTTCAAGATTGCTCTGATAGTCATTTTTACCTCTGTTGTGTTCCTCTCCCTGTTCGGGACGGTGGCTCATGCCACGGGGCTGGTTGATGATACGGTCAATGCGGACAACCTGTATTCACAGTACCCGCTGGAAAACTACCAGCTTGACTTCTATGTGGACAATAGCTGGGGCTGGCTTCCGTGGAACTGGCTGGACGGTATCGGGAAGTCCGTACAATACGGGCTTTACTGTATCACCAATTTTATCTGGACTATCAGCCTGTATCTAAGCAACGCCACAGGGTACGTCGTCCAGCAGGCATATAAGCTGGACTTCATCAACGACATGGCAGACAGTATCGGAAAGAGCATACAGACCCTAGCGGGCGTGACGGAAAACGGCTTTGGAAGTACGGGCTTCTATGTGGGCTTCCTGCTTCTCATTATCCTTATCGTGGGTATCTATGTAGCCTACACGGGACTGATAAAGCGAGAAACCAGCAAGGCATTACACGCCGTTATCAACTTCGTTGTGGTGTTCGTGCTGTCCGCTTCCTTTATCGCCTACGCTCCCGACTACATCAAAAAAATCAATGACTTTTCTTCGGACATTTCCACGGCTTCGCTGAATTTGGGGACAAAGATAATGCTTCCCGACAGCGACAGTGCGGGAAAAGACAGCGTGGACTTGATAAGGGACAGCCTGTTCTCCATACAGGTGCAACAGCCGTGGCTACTTTTGCAGTTCGGAAACAGCGATATAGAGGAAATCGGGGCTGACCGTGTGGAAGCTCTGGTATCGGCTAGTCCCTCTGCCGACGACGGGGCGACCCGTGAGGACGTGGTGAAAACGGAAATCGAGGATAACGATAACGACAATCTGACGATACCGCAGGTCATCAACCGTCTGGGAATGGTGTTCTTCCTGCTCATCTTCAATCTGGGGATAACGATATTCGTTTTCCTGCTTACGGGCATGATGATATTTTCCCAGATACTTTTTATCATCTTCGCTATGTTCCTGCCTATCAGTTTTCTTTTAAGTATGATACCGAGCTATGAGAACATGGCGAAACAGTCAATCGTGCGGGTGTTCAATACGATTATGACAAGGACGGGGATAACGCTCATTGTTACAGTGGCTTTCAGTATTTCCAGTATGTTCTACAACATCTCCACCGATTACCCGTTCTTTATGATTGCGTTCTTGCAGATAGTGTGCTTTGCGGGTATCTATATGAAGCTGGGCGACCTTATGAGTATGTTCTCTCTTAACGCTGGGGACAGCCAGAGCATGGGACGCAGGATATTCCGCCGTCCGTATCTGTTCATGCGACACAGGGCTAGGCGTATGGAACACCGTATCGCAAGGGCTGTCGGTGCTGGAAGCGTCGCTGGTGCGGTGGCTGGCACAGTGGCAGGAACAACCATGAATGACGGTTCTGGAAAATCTGTCAGAGCTGGTACAGGAAGAAAAGAACGCCGAGAAAATGCGTCTTTCGGAAGTCGAGCCGGTTCTGCCGTAGGTGCAGTGCTTGATACGAAAAACAAGGTCAAGGACAAGGCAACGGCTGTCAAGGAGAATATCAAGGATATGCCGACACAGACCGCCTATGCCCTGCACTCCGCAAAGGAAAAGGCAAAGGAAAATGTGTCCGACTTCAAGCGTGGCATTGTGCAGGGACAGGAAACCAGACAGAGCCAGCGTGCCGACAAACTCCAACAGCACAGACAGAATATCGCTGACAAGCGTATGGAGCTTCAAAAAGCACAGGAAGCAAAACAGGCTGGAAGAACGACGGACGGATCAGCGACAACAGGAGCTACCCGTCCCCATGACAGACCTGTGACTGCTTCTCCTGCTTCTAAGACCGACACAGGGAAAGTGCAGGAAATCAAGCGTCCTGTCACCACGGATAAGGTACATACCGAGCCGACAAAGGCACAGCCTGTCAAGGAGCGTCCGCTTGCTTCAAAATCTGCTGAACCTGTATTGCAGAAACACGGAACAAGGCTCAATGGTGTGGAGCTGAACCAGCAGACCACCAGAAAGGAGCGAAACATCAAGAAAGCGACCCTAAACATGACAGGAAAGAAAGGACGTAAGAAATGAAATTAAGACATATCGCCCTTATCGGCAGTCTGTTTCCCTTTCTTCTTGCGATAGTGCTGTTCTTTGGCGTGCTTATCAGTGCCGAGGACGACGACGGGGGCGGTGGTTCTTCCTCATGGGTAACGGGCATGAACCTGTCCGCAGAGGTGTTGAAACATCAGCCTATGGTGGAGAAATACGCAAAGGAATACGGCATTTCCGAGTACGTCCCCTATCTGCTGGCAATCATACAGGTGGAAAGTGGCGGGACAGCCGAGGACGTTATGCAGAGTTCCGAGAGCATGGGCTTACCGCCTAACTCTCTTGATACGGAAAGCTCAATCAAGCAGGGGTGCAAGTATTTTGCGTCCCTGCTTTCTTCAGCAGAAAATCAAGGCATAGAGGATATAAACGTGGTGATACAGTCCTACAACTATGGCGGTGGCTATATCGGCTATGTGGCTTCCAATGGAAAAAAGCACAGCTTCACGCTGGCAGAGAATTTCTCCCGTGATAAGTCTGGGGGAAAGAAAGTCACCTATACGAACCCTATCGCTGTCGCCCGCAATGGTGGCTGGCGATATGCCTACGGGAATATGTTCTATGTGGAGCTTGTCAGCCAGTATCTTACGGTCAGTCAAGTATCGGGCGAGCTGGCACAGAAGATAATGAATGAAGCTCTGAAATATCAAGGCTGGGACTATGTGTACGGTGGGAGCAATCCTAACACTTCTTTTGACTGTTCGGGGCTGGTTCAATGGTGCTATGGCAAGGCTGGTATCAGTCTGCCGAGAACGGCACAGGCACAGTATGACGCTACCCAGCATATCCCGCTTTCACAGGCACAGGCTGGGGATTTGGTGTTCTTCCACAGTACCTATGACGCAGGAAGCTATGTAACGCACGTCGGTATCTATGTGGGAAATAATCAGATGTATCATGCTGGCGACCG
>NZ_BCQE01000042.1 GCF_001544275.1 Enterococcus gallinarum NBRC 100675
TTACTGGAGTTTCTGGATCTGGATTTACTGGTTTATCTGGATCGATTTTTTTAACCGTTATTAATGATTGAGAAGCATTTACCTGCAAAATATTATTGTCGTCAGTTGGAATAAGTAAACTAATATCATAATTGTTAATATCTTTTGCAAGTGGCTTGTAATTTAGAGCTTCTTTATAAAATTTATAAGCATTAGTATTTACGCCACCTAAATCACTTCTTGATTTTTTCTCTGTTGTTTGTCCCAAGGTTACCCAAATAGCATGACTAATTCCTCTGGCAAGAGAAGCACGATCATCATTAGAAGCGGCTGTATAAGTATTTAAATAGGGATATTTAGTAATAAAATTATCCCAAGCGTAAGCCATGATATTTCTTACTTTATCAATTTTTTCATTACTATATACTTTCAAGAGTTGTTCGTCTTTTTCATTGTATAATTGATAACCAGGGTTTGAAAACCCACGATCATTCAGTTTAGCTATAACGTTTTTGTCAAAACAAAAAGCTACTTGGTTATCAATAACACTTTCAGTTTTAATACCCTTATTATATAAGAAATACCCACCTTTTGTCTGATTACCAAAACCACTTATTGCATAACTATTTTCTATACTAGACGCATTAGCAATAGCGCCATTGAGAAATATGTTTCCAAAAATTAAACAGCCAATTATAAAGGACGCAGCACCACCACCTTTCTTCTTTCTAATTGCAAATTTCAATCTTTTTTCTTTACAACTAGTAAACATTCCCATCTCTCCTTACCACAAAATGAACGATCATGTTTTATAGACAAAAAGAAAAAGCATTCAAATTAGAATGTTTTTCGATAAAAGTATAAATTAATTTTTCGGAAATTTCAATAAAAATGATCGTTTATTTTTTAAGAAACAATTATGATGAGGCACTTTTATTTTCAGGTAGACTCACTATAAAACATTAAAATTAGACAGGTAATCAATGCTAATTTTGCTTCAACATTTCACTATCAGTGTTATCTAAAAACTATCTGGGAATAAGTCCACTGAGTTCTATTATATTTGTAAATAAGATAAAACTATTTTTAAGAAAATATTCTTGAACAGTTTTTATTTATATATAATAAGCTTTGTTGTTAATCTTAGGACTTGAAATATGATTTCTTTTCCAAAATTTATTATCTTATTTTAATTCTTCCATACATTTAATAATCTATAGATAAAAAAGAGATAATTTAGATCATTTTTTGCAATATAAAGCAAATTTGTTGAGCTAAGATGTTGGTATTTCTATAATAGGTTCAGGGATATCCCAATATCACTCTCTAAGGGCAACTCAGGGGAAGGAGTTGCCCCTGAAAATGTATATTAGAATTATCAAAGCAAAAAATAAGCATATTAACTTATTTTTTATAATGTTGTAGCGAAAAATATAGCGCAAGCTTAAAATTAAGTTCTCAAAAAGTAGAAATAGCTGCTTCTTATACCATGATTAAATGAATAAAGTATGCTGTCACTTTATGGGAATTTCGGGATGAAAATAGATACAACGTGTATCAGCATATTTTTTCTTTTTATATTTTTTATAGCTTTTTATACTTTTTCTCAGTCCATCAGAATCTATTTCTCCAAATAATATTTTCATATTATATATAGATATAAAAGAGCATAGTTAAAAAATATTCTTCCAATGTTTCTTTCGCTCAGTTTTCTAATTTTATATACATATCTGACATACTATTAGATTGCGTATGTTCCCATCAACTCTTTGTTAAGATAATTTATAATATATATTTTTACAGTACTATATACTTATTTCTTTGATATAATTAGTTGTTAAAATCTACCTGCACTTATATTTATCGACTGAAACAGATCACTTAGTGAAAAAACATCTAAGGTAGAAATAAATCTCTCCTTAGATGTTTTTGTTTTTTTATCAATCTCACTTATAGTATTCATAGAAACACTGAAAAACACTCCCTATTCACAAGGAAATATCATAACCATTCACTTGAAGTTCTGTATCTATTTATCTAACTCAGGTGAGTTACCTAACTCTGCTTTTAACATCCAAATCTCTTTTTCTAGCTCTGATTTAGAACCAATAAAAATATCCTCTGTACAGTCATCGCCTTCCTTTCCTGCAGTTTCAATCCCCTCTTCATATGTCGAAACAAGATAATTATAACCTTCCAATAAATAATCAATTTGTTCATCAATAGTTTTATTCCAAGAGCCTTTTTCTTCTTCTAATTTGGAATTTGTAAAAAACTCTTCTAGAGTTGAATACGGAGATCCATCAAGTGTAATCAGTCGTTCTGAAATTACATCTAACTGATCATTAATTTGCTCCATGAGATCATCCATTTTAGGATGTAGAAATAGAAACCTTTCTCCACGCATATACCAATGAACTTGATGTATTCTTACTGAAAATACGCTTAAATCGGCTACCAATTGATTTAATACTTTTTTTGTTTCACAAAATTTCATAATATCACTCCTAATTTAAATTTTTTAAAAAGAAATAATTCCGATTTACACATAATTTAATATAACAAATATATCTTGTCAACAATAAAATGAACGTTTATATTAAAATCGTGTTTATAAAAATCTTTACCACTTATTCATCCTTTTGTTTAGGATAATTTTTTTTTACAAATTCATCCCATGATTCACTAAATTCATGGTTCAAAAAGGCACTTTTCAACCCTGTTACTTGTTTTAATCTAAGAACTTCTTCTTTTTCCATTCCTAGTTCTTTCCCTATTTTATGATCGTCCCATCCTTCATTGACAAGCAGTAGAACTAATTCGGACATTTTATCTATTTCATGTTTCCCTCTAGCTCTATTGTGTCTAATTGTACTTGACATTCTTTGCTCCAATGGCTTATCAATTACAACTAAAGGAAGTTCTTTTAAATCAAGTTTGCTTTTTCCAATTAAATACCTATGGAACCCATCAATAATAATATATTCGTCTTTTTTATCATCATAATAGCAAACAATTGGTTGTGTATATCCGTCTTTTAAAATCGAAAATTCTAAAAGCTCCATTTCAGGTTCAGCGACATGATTTGGGTTATAATTATTACTTTTTATTTTCTCTACTGGAACCATTTTTACATTTAAAACAGGCATATCAATCTTGTTCATTGATTTCTCTCCTAAAAAATAAATAATTCTTTGTCTCTCTATATTGTTTAAAACAATAATGTTTCAGATTATTTAAGTACTGATCTTTTTTTAAAGAAATTCGTACACACTTTCTTTCACATTTCTTGTCTATGAAAAATAAAACCTTCTCCAATAGATACTTTCGAGTATCGTCATTTTCATCTTCAACAAAAACATCTCCAATATCAATAAACTCATTGGAAATTTGGATGGAAGAAAATCCAATTATCCTTTCCTTGTTCATTAACAAAAACCAAATAGTACTAGGTGTATTTATTAAATAAGGTAATTTTCTTCTATATACTCTTTCAGCAAAATATTTCCCCATTAAACTGTAAAAATTTTGTTTATTGTATGGGGGTATATAAACTTTAATATCTATTTCGCTCATTTCATTCCTCCTATTTTTTGTACAATATTTTCGTACCTCTTTCCTTTTAATTGATTTATTCCCAAAAAGTCTTTATATTCTTTAAACATCTCATATAGTTCAGCTTCATCTTTTTTCGTTAAACTATAATTTCTAGTAGATAAAACAAAGTCATTTTTTTCTAAAGCTTTAGCTATCCCTTTCCAGTCATTCCAAAGTCTTTCATCTTTTATCCAATCTTTTCTTTTTGATTCATCTGGCATATCTTGGATATCCATATTATATTTATTCTTGTAATAAGCAAAAAGAATACATATCTTTCTGTAATAATGATTCATTAAAAGAGGAGAATATAATCCTAATGTTTCTAGTAAAAAAATAGAATATCTTTGCCAAGTCATAAATGAAGGTTTTTGAGAAGTATTTAATCCTAAAAGACTAGTTTTACCATATATATTTCCAAAATTAACTCCACTTACTCTTTTTACTAATTTATCCCATGTTTCAGGTTCAAGTTCAGCAAATTGATTTAACGCTTTTCTTTGTTGTAATCCGAAAGGCTGACATATTCTCATGTCCCGGTACTTATATCCAATCTTATACATTTTCTCATAGATATAATTATATTCTAGTCCACATTTAAAAGTTGCAGCCCAAATGTCATCAACTTTCCAATCAAATAAAGGATAAAACAAAATATTTCCTTCTAAAGTTATATTTATCCAACATCGATTCTTATATTTATTTTCACCTTTTGTAACAGCACTATGTCTATGTAAACTTTCTTGTGCTCTTATACCTACACCACATGATACAGCACTTTGGGGATATTGTTCTTTATACCAATTTTGAAAATAACGAAGAAATCTGTCGGGATTACCATTTGATAATGAATAATATTTCTTTAAACCGTCATCAATATTTTCCAAAGTTATGGCATTTTTAGGAAGAGAATGAATCCATTTTTCTTTTTCGCTTGGATCCCACATTTTCCATTGAGGTTGAAAAAAACTAGTGTTGTTATCCTCAAAAAAAGGTAAGCAAAAATGATAAATATTTTTTACTCTAGGTAACTGTTCAATTTTTTTTATAAAATCAACAGTTGCTGTGTAATTTGCTTCAATATTTAATATTAATAGATCAAAATTTCTATCTAATTTTTCTGCAACTAGATTAGCTAACTGAACCATTATCCCACTATCCTTACCACCACTAAATGAAAAATACACCTTGTCAAATTCTTCAAATATGTATTCTAATCTCTTTAAAGTAGCATCAAAGACATTCATTTCTCATCCCCCTAAAAAAATAAGCGTTCAATATCAATGGTAATACCTTTAAAAACTTTGTCAATAATTTTATCAATTGTTGTTTCTTATAGTATTCAAATCATATAGAATAATGTAAGGAACACCTTTAATTTATATACTATACTTACTTAAAAAAACAAAAATGGATTTTAGTCTAGTGGTATCTTACAGTTAACAAATATTATAGAAATAATTGGAATTACTATTCAAACAATGATTTTAACTTGTTTTTCCATTAAATATTATTATAATAAAAATGAACGATCATTTTTATCGTTCGAATAAATTATGTAGAAAGGATAATTTTATGGTTGGAAAAAACAATAAAAAGTTATTAGAATTAAAAAGCAATCCAATTATCAAAAAGTGGAGAATTAGTCGACTGAAAACAGGAGTTGCATCAATTGTCATATTTAGCGGGGTATTATTAAGTTCTACTATTTTTATACCTTTACATACTGTTTCAGCAGAAGAAACAGTAACTACTACTTATTATGACCAATCTAAAAATGTTAGTGATCAATTAACAAATATTAATATTTCAATATCTAATAATAAAGAGAAAGTCATATTTCCACATAATGCAGAATCGCTAACTTCAAATTATGCATTCAAAGTCCCTGACTCAGTTAATCCAAAAGATTATTTTTATATTGATTTGAGTGAAAATGCTAATTTTTATGGAATTACAGAAGCTAACTCTGTCACAATGCCTAATCTCTTAGCTCCAGATAATTCAATTATAGCAACTGGAAAATACGATATTGATACTAATCGTATTCAATACGAATTTACGGATTATGTAGCAGAGCATGATAATGTTAGTGGAAAAATTTCTTTACCGATCTTTATTGATCCAGAAGTAGTAACTAATACTTCTTATCAAACTATTACTGCGAGTATAGGCAATAGTAAAAAAGATTTGAGTCTGTTAGTGGATTATTCTAAAAATGTAGGACCTCAATATAATGCTAATGGTGCTGGTAACATATTTAATGTAGACTTGAATAACCATAATTTTTCTCATACTATCTATGTCAATTCTTTAAAACAAACTTTAGGAAATAAAAGTATTGAAATTAGAAATCAAAGAAAAGAAGAAAATGGATATAATTCTGAAATTATCTACGATAAGACAAATACTCAAATAAAAGTTTATAAAGTAAAATCAGACGGAAGACTAACCGACAGTTTTTCTATTGCTACAAATGATTCACTAGAAGACGTGACTAATCAATGCTATATTGATTTTTATGATAATAAAATTAGTATTAGTTTTCCGAGCAATATTGATAACGAAACTTATGTCGTTCAATATACTTCTCCTTATACAGATAAAAAAGATATTGCTACTAGAGTAGTTATGTATGGTTACTCTCCTTATCAATTAGGCAATACTAGCTGGTACTGGGATAATTATGTAAAACTAACAGATGGAAATGCAAGTGGTGACGGTAGTGTGATATCACCTGAGCCTGAAACTCCGGTAA
>NZ_BCQE01000043.1 GCF_001544275.1 Enterococcus gallinarum NBRC 100675
AGTAACGCCTGAGAATCCTGAGCCTGATAAACCAGTGTCTTTAAAAAACACTAACTCTAAAATTTTAATATCAGAGAAGAATGTTTCAAATACTAATTCAAAGTCAAATAATACTCTTCCCCAAACTGGTGAAAAAGAATCATCAGGAGTTTTAGCTGGATTAGTTATTTTATTAGCTTCTATTGCAGTGGGTATTAAATTAAATTCAAAACAAAAAAATATCTAGATTAGTCCAAAAGAAAACAGAGATAGAATAAGTATTCATCCTATCTCTGTTTTCAATTTAAAATAAATAATCACTGTTCGATTTAATTACAAACAATTTCCATAATTCCTTTTTTATTTTAATATGCACTTCTTACATAATAAATCTTGATTTTATCAATCTTCTGCACTTCTTGATCCACCTTGATTTGAAGTAACACAAACCGAGTTATCTCATTTGTTGTTTCTTCTCCAAATAATAAATATTGATCCGATTGGATTACATCTTGTGTGATAGTATGAATACGGCCAATTGTTTTATATTGTACATGTGGATCGTTGTCAATCCCATTTTCTTTTATACAACGATCGGTTAAATAGTTTTTTACAGATTGATTTCGTTCGTATATATCCGTGTAATTCACCCATTTTCTTCCAAAATTCTTTAACAAATATTGGATTTCTTCAGAAATATTGCATTCTGTTTTGTCTTCCTGATTTCTTTTGCTTTCTTTACTTGAACTTTCTGCTTGTATCATCTTTTCTTTTGATATTAAGGAAACTTCTGTTTTTTCTTCAGAAAAAATCCACCCACAACTAGTAAGTCCAAACAAACAAAAACAACTTAGAAAGAAAAAATAATACTTTTTCACAATCGATCCTTCTCCCTTTTCTACTAAAAATTTTCATCGAAAGAATTCTTTTATTTCACTTTCCGAACCAGACTTCGAATTTTCGCTTGGTTATAGCTGCGTTGATACCGTGCCATAATTCGCCCCTGCTCGGCGTTCTGTTCTACGGTGGAGAAACTTTGTCCACTATTTGAGACATCTGTTATGATACCCGTGTGGCCATAGATTCCAGGAGACAATGCACCACCTGCTTGCCAATTGACCACATCTCCTGCTTGTAAGTCACTGGGCTTTGGATTCATGATCACTTGCCAACCATAGGTTGCCCAGTTATAATCTTCCCCTATTAACATCGCAAACATGTGTCCAGAACCCATTAACTGTGGGCCACCTAGTTGAGATACATACCATGCCGTACCACCATAACATTCCCCATTATTTACGGGTCGTCCAATGATCCGATCCAAAACCTTCGCATTGCCTTTACTTTTTCCTGCAATAAGCGAAGTTTTTTTGGTTGGTAGGCTATTCCAATGCTTGATCGCAAAGGCATCATATTCCGTTAAGTTATAGGACTTTATGATACTCATTGCGCCTTGATAATACGGACTGCCTTCGGTGATACCTGCCGCCGCATAACCTCCACGACCTAGAATCAATAAACAACTTCCAGGATCGTTATTGCCCACACATTGATTAAAGTTGCTTTGACTCGCCACCATAAATCCATAATAGTCATAACAAGCATTCAGGTTCGGAAACTTCATATAGAAACCACCTTCAGAGCCACCAATCCCACGTGCAGAACCTTGTGGATAGGGACAACCAGGAAACCACGTAATCCCAAAAAAGTTCGTATCGTTTCTTCCAGATTGTGACTGCCCATAAGCTGATTCATATCCTAATTGAGAAAGAATCACACTCGGTAATAACTGATACTTTACAGCTGCACCAACTGCTGCTTGGGCATGTTCATCTGTTATCGGACCACGCCCTTTGATCTCTGAAAAAATAGGTAAGGTTTCGATATATTCTCCCGTATGAGTAACACCAACTGCTGAATCCATGTGCTTCGATTCACCACTAGACATGCTAATTATCGCAAATAATAAAAACAGGCAACTCATCATACAGATGCCACTAAATAAAAAAATCTTTTTCACTAGTGAATCGCCTCAATTCGAAAGTTCCCATTCTCTAATTGTTTCATAGACATTTCATAGTACATGGTAAACCAAAGGTGCGTTTCTTGATCTTGATACAAAATATTACAATGAATCTCATATCTACCCTCTTTTTTTGCAACTTGCAAATTCGATAGTTCTTCAAAGGCTAAAGGCTGTTGAATTGGTAAAAGAGTTGTCCCATAATATTTTAATTCTTCTGCGTTTGCTTTAGGATAAATACGAAAGAAGGTATATAAGAATTTCTCTAATTCTTCCTGTTCTTTTCGAGAAATGCTCGTTGTTTCGAACCGAGTGTCTACTTTAATCGTTGCTTTTTTAACATTACTCGCTACAATAGGCAATTTCACTATGGCATATGATAATTCGTTTCGATATACCTCCACCTTATACACACGCTCTTTGAATTCTTTTTCTATCTCTAATAAGACATGAAACATAACCACAAATGTATGTTTTTTTGATTCATGTTCCTCTATTGCCCAAATCGAGACATTTTTAACTTTTACATTCGTTTCTATGTCTTTATCTATTTCATTATCCATTTGCAGCCCATCAGCTAAATAACTTTCTACTGCTTTTGATCGATTTATTTGTTGGTCGCTTTCAAGACTCACTGTAAAATACAAAAATGCAAAATTTTTCACATAACTTTCTATTCCAGTCATATCTTTTAGTTGTTTATCAATGACTTTTGTTTCATGGATTATATGCGTATCTTGAGAAGTTAAATTATTATAAACTCCAAAACAAACACTAAAAACCAAAAAGCTCCAGCCTGCAAAAAAAAGGAAGCGCCTTTTTCGCGCTCCCTTATAGCTTTCTTTTTTCTTGTCTTTCTTTCCTTTTAGTCTTGTTTCTTGTTCAGAGAGAATAGACAGTTTTTTCTTCCGAGGAAACATAGCCCTCCTCCTCATTCTTTTTTAGTTCTACCTTTTCTCGCGTTTTGACGAGAAGTCGAAGTCCAACGAACCGGAGTTTCAATCTTTCGATTCGTACTTCGTTCATGAATCGGATGTTCCTGCTTCGACAATTTCTTATTTTTAGCTACATTTGAAATGTTACTTCTTTTTTCTATCGTAGGAAATTGTTCTGTTCGACCAATCATTGCACTTTTCCGTGTTTGTAATTTACCAGAAGTCACTTGTGTTTTTCCTGTTTGATGCGCCATTGAACGCATCGCTCGTTGTTTTCTCTCTTGTTGCTCTAATTGCAATGCATCTTTTCGTGCTTCATAAAAATTCTTCTGTCGCTCATTCGCAAGGTTACGCACTCGTGTTTGTCGTTCCGACTCATTCATTCGCCCAGAGAAATAATCGTATTTCATTTTTTGTGCTTTGTATTGGGCATTGGTTGGGACATACTGAATTGTCCGCTTCCATTGTTCTGCCCTACTTTCAATAGTTGCCGGTAATTCTGTCATAGCTGAAACTTTTTTTCCTACTCGCTCTATAAGAGGTGTAGAAGCTATACTTCGTTGACCACTCATAGATTTGGAAATCATTTGGCCAGCTACACCTCCGGCAGTACCCCCAACAAAATTTTCACCAATTCCTCGTATCATTTTTTGACCCATTGTACCTAAGATCATGCCACGTAAGAAACGTCCAGTTCGATCCCCAGCTCGTGTTTGTACGCCACCAATTTTCATCCAACCTAATAATTCATTGACACGTGTCGAGACAGATAACCATAACGTCACCTGTAAGAAACTGGTCCAAATCATTCCTTTGTCCTTGGATAAGTGGTTTAACTCATGACTAATAGAAAAAGTAATGGTTAAAATGAGTAAAATGCCCATTTTTGTAAACAATAATTGAAAGACTTTCTGTAAGGCATTACCTAATAACGATCCTGAATTTGGAAATAACGAGAAAATCATCGCTACAGGTAAGAATCCTATAAATAACAAGAATAATACTTGCGACGCAATTAAGATAACGACTAGTACCAAAACACTCATACTAATGACAATGTTGACGATGAGCGTTAAAAATACCATACCAAAACGCAAATACACTTTTTGTACCGAAAGATTGCCATTTTTTTGTTTGGTTACTTCTTCTTCAACAAGCTTATTTCGCTGTTCTCCTTCATCATAAGGTGATTCTTTTAATAAATTGATTATACGTTCTTCACCAACCGTTTTTATATCACTATCCCCAAATTGCATGACTAGCCAGGGTTGCTTAATTTGAATGGCAAATAAATTCTCACGAATGGCCTTAATTGCATCTGGTTTTTCTTTTTGTTCAGGTAACAGATCTTTGGCAATGGTTAACATTTCACTATTGATTTCTTTTTGTACCCCATTGGCTTTCTCTAAATATGTGTTTGTATTCATAAAGAAAACGCCGCAACAAATAAAAGTAAACAAAAATGTCACCGCTTGTTGAATCGCTTGCGTAGGGTGTTGTTTCACTATCCCTTGATAAACTACTGAACAACCTGCTAAAGTAATTAACAATCCACCAAAGAAAGGGACTAATCCATGACTCAATGTCCCTGTACGGTTCATTCCAGCAATATTCTGAATTGTATGACTTAACGAACCAATCAACTCTGAAAGAAAATCTAATTCAAAGGCTTCTTGGACAAGAAACCCTAAAAAGTAACACAGGTAGACATTTAACATCCATAAAATATTGGTAACGGCAAATATCCCATAAATAACTGTATTAGAAATTCCTTCACCCCATTTCCACGGCAACCAATTCCACGACGTATCCACAAAAAAATCTAAATTATAATTATCTAAAGGATATGTTTCAAAATCATATACGGCATTTTTGCCGCCTAGGGTTTCTTTTATCCAACCAGCTGCTTCTACTAATGATGGGTGAAAGAAAAAAACACCCATCATTATGACTAGACTTATGAAAACCAGTTTCCGGCGAGTAATTAAAAATGAAACCTTTGAATACCACTGTTTCATCTAATTCACCTCAATTTCTTCAACCAGTTTTTCTAATATCTCGTCTTTATATTCTTCCTCTTCGTAGGTTTCTTCCATTGGCGGTCGTGTATCAAATGCATGGAATAAATCTTCAAACCAATAATACACATACAAAATGCCAATATTACCATGGATGTCACAAAACAGACATTCACCGTTTTCTAGATTTTTTACACGCTGGATATTTTCTTCTGTGACAGATATTCCACAAAAGCTTAATGCTTTGGTAATTTCTTCGCGATCATTCGAACGAAAAATGAATTTCAACCCAATTTTACTTCTCATCTTTTCATCACCTAAATCATCTGTGTTTTGTGTTGAAAAATCAATCCCTGCATTGCGAGATCTTCCTTCACGAACCAATTTATCTCCTAAAATTTTTCCTTGCGCAACATTCAACCACGCCCAACTTTCATCTAAGCCAACCGCTTTATAAATTTTTCGATTTTGTTTAATAAAATCTAGCGCATACGTAGCCAAACTCATCATAATCGCAATACTTAAAATTTCAGAAGAGTTATAGTCCTCAGGTACAGTTTCACTATCTGGTAACGTTAAATCCTGAACCAGTGCGAGATTACATTTGGCATCCAAATTTAACCCTTGTTGGTTCGTGCCATCTCCAAATAATAGGCCTGCAATAGATAGTTCTTTGAAGCTTTCAATATGCTTTGCCAGGCGTTGTGCGGTCGCTGCTTCTTGTGCATATAATTCCTGAATTACTAGAAGTAATCCTTTTGTTCCCTCAAAATCAGAAACAGTTTTAACTGCCCGTTGTAACAAAGGAAACCGGTCTTCGTCCCGAATACTTACACCCGTGATATAGGTGAGCACATCCAATGCTAAACTTTCTTGATCTTTTTTTCTTCTCATCAATTGAAATGGATCAAGTAAACCAATATTTTCTTTCTCACTGGTAATATTAACTGTTTTTAAGTAGGGGGCAAAATATGGCAAATCTTCGGACCAATTTGAACGTTCCGATTTTGGATCGATACAAAAAGCCAAGGCGCCAAACAACACCGACCAAAATAACAAGAGATTCTCAGTTAATGATTTCCCACCACCTAGCGAACCAATTAATGCTTTGGCAAGAGTATTGGTAACCGTTCCTTTTATTCCTTGTGCCGCTAACCATGGTTTAATAAACACTGGGATTCCTGTTTCTGCATTAAATCCAATCGGAATACCACAGCCATCTCCTAGTTGTTGTGTCGCACCAATGCCAAGACTAGCAATAAATTCTGCGCCTACATATTGACGATAATCCTCAATCACTCGCCTTCCTGCTGGATAACTTCCAAAATGTAAAAGCAGCTGTACATTGCACGGTACTTCTAAATACATAGAATAGACATCAAAAAAATTGCGAACATCACTCACACGTTTTAACATTTCATCATAGGTCTTCCCTGACACGCGAACGTTTAGTGATAATACATACAAATCTTCTCGCGTATCTTCTAATTTTTGTTCCAACTCATTGGCTGATTGGTAAGCTTCGCGTACATTGTTTCCTACATCTTTTCCAACCGACATACCACTTTCATAAATATCAGATAAATCACTCTTTTTGCCACGTACTTTCGCCAAGGCCAAACGATTATCTAAAAGATTCACATCTAACCAAGAATCGATTGGAAAATCCAATTCCGATTGTAAAAAATAATAAATCTCTGATTGAAATGGAAATACCAAATCACGGGTCATACGTGAAAGAGATAAATACGTGATATATTCTTTTTCTGTCCCTTGTTCTAAAATTAGATAATTTTTCTTTTCTGTGATTCCTGCACTGGCCAAATTCAATACATCATAGTGATACGTATACGTATTCGTTTCTTCTTTAAAGCTATTTGGTCGATACATCACTTCATCTAAGGATTGTTCTTTTTTTCCTTCTAAATGTTCCACTAAAAACACCATGTCTTCTGGTGTTGTTTTTCGTAACCGAAAGTATTTACTAATCCGGTTATACAATAAATTCTCCAATCGCTTATATCGTTGAATTTTTTCATTTGGGATGGTTTCAAAGTCTCCAAACAAACGGGCATTGGATCGGTGAAAAAAATCTTTTGCGGCAATACGAAATTCTTTTAACCAATGAGCTTCTTTGGGAGCAATTTCTTCTAATACCAGCTCAATCCCAACATACCAGCAAACATTTTGAATATATTTTCCATGTAGCTCTTCTAAAATGTGCTGAACACCTTCTAAATGTTGGTAGGCAATCGTTTTTAATTCCCCTTTAGAACGCACCAATTCTTTTGAGGATTTAATCGTTTTTTCAATTTTTTCTTCGTTTGTACAAAAAAAGAACCGAACATGCGAAGAATGACTTTGACGAATCAGACGCATGATTGCTTGTTGGAGTTGATACGCCTGATCTTCTCCCACGAAGCTATATGAATACATTGGGAATTCATAATAAGCGTACACACGATCTTCTTCTCCAAAAACTAAATTGTCTTCTAAATAATAAAAAGGAATCTTAGGCACTAGTTTTGGTAGTCGCATCCTTTTCACCTCCATAACGTACTACACAACGAATTCCTCGTTTGATTTCTTTTTTTTCTATTGGCTTTACCCATTGGCCATGAAAGGATTCTTTTGAACGACACTGAAATAAAAGAAAAGAAGCCAAATAATTATAAGGCTTCCTTCCTTGAAATTGTTTTCGTGTCATTAAAAAAGCAAATAACCACGGACAAAAAAATTGTCGAGTAATCGTATGTTCCATAACAAATGGAAAAATTCGAAAAATCCCCCCAAAAAAGCCAATCCCAAACCATATCGCAAATGTTTGTGTTACAGGACGAGGTAACGCGACCCCATCCCACAATTTATAAAACACTCGCTCTATATACCAAATCTTTGTCCAATTGCGTATTTCACTCATTTTATCGCCCCCATGACCGCATACGATCCAAAATCCAATTGAATACGCCAGACGTATCTCCAACTAACCAAACAGCTACTGCTAGCACAAGAATCAATGGAATGGCTTTGCTTGCTTTCCGTTCAAAAGCAATATATGCCGCACCACCAAGCATCGCCAACATAATCAAATACTTAAAATCCCCAACAAAATCGGTAAACACATTTTGAAAAAAATTCATTTGCTTTTTCCTCCCTGTTAATACTCATTGAACTAATGACAATACACAATACCACAGAGCAAAACTGATAAAAATTTCACTTGATATTCCTCATTATGCATTTTTTCTGTTCCTTGATTGCTGTTTTTTACGTAAGAAGTATAAATAATTTCTCACACGACGATACATTACTTTTACAGGAACATGCGTACAATAAATCCGGTGCTGCGTACTTTTCTTTGTTTTAGGATCAAGTTTCATAGAATAGAAATCATAAAAATACTTACCACTTTTTTTATCGTATGTTCCTTCAATCACCAGTGAAAAGCTAGGGTGGTAAATCTAACAAATACAATTGATACTTCCCTCTACTAGATAAAGGGATAAAACCAAGTACCTTTAAATGATCCGATACAGTCATAAACACGATCTATCTCCTCCCAAATAAAACAAAAAAAGGCTGTAATCGCATTTTGATTACAGTCTTTTTTGTTCTCTTTTTATAAATGTACTAATTAAAGGTTTACTTCCGGTCTTTTTATTTAATAAATCAATTTTCCCAAATTATTTTCTTTAGCTTTATTAACGATTTCTGTCGCAACTACCACATCTAATACAGCCGAACCAACTGTTTTGAAGATTGTGATTTGTTCTCCACTTGTCCGACCGATCAATTCTTCATTGATCAGTTGGCCTAGTTCCCCATGATAACTGTCTCTTTGAATATACCCATCTTGCAGCGGTGAAATGAAGTCCCCAGCTTCTTTTAGAACACCGTCCATGGTATCAAAAATAACAACATCTGCGGCTTTGATTATTTCTCGTGGAATTTCACACATTTCCGGTGTGTAAGCACCGACTCCGTTGATGTGCGCACCTTTTTTGACCCACTCAGCAGAGAATGTCGCACGTTTTGAAGTAGTCACACTTGTAATGATATCTGCTCCTTCAACGCATTCTTGACTGGTTTTTGTTGGGCGCATCGTTACAGAAAATTGTTGCATCATTTCTTCAGCAAATCGGCTGGCACGGTCAAAATCAATATCAAAAATCCGAACTTCTTCTAATTTACGAACGGTCAACATCGCTTCTAATTGCGACTGTGCTTGTCCGCCGGTTCCGATCAGTGCGCCGATTTTAGCATCTTCTCTTGCAAGAAGTTCTGTTGCTGCACCTTGAACAGCGCCGGTTCTTAATTGTGTCAAATAGGTACCATCCAAACAAGCGGATACCATACCCGTTTCTGGATCAAGGACGATCATCGTGGCTGGTACACTTGGTAAGTTTTTCTTGATGTTTTCAGGATACACGGAAACGATTTTGACACCTAACGCACCTTCGCCACCTTCTACATAAGCTGGCATATATAAGCTTTGTCCGTTGCTTTTTGGCACATCGATATTGGTGCGAAGAGGCACACTTGCCTTTCCTGCTGAATACAATGACAATGCTTTTTTGTCTGCATCGATGGCTTCTCTCATTGAGAAACTTTTGATAATATCTTCTTTTTTAAGAAATAACATTTGAATCGCTCCTTAATTAGCTGCTGAAACTTTTTTTAATTGACTGCCCAACATTGTGTATGCACTGTATAGTAAGACCAAAATTACGATCCATTTCAAGACATAGGTATCTAAAGATTTGACTAGGAATACAGCGACCAATACCCCTAATACACCGAAGGTTGAAGTGAAAAGTGTGATTTTTCTGCTGTATTTATCAAATTTAATGAATTGGACACTGCCGATCGGTACTGAGAATGTACAAGCCCCCATCATAATAGGAAAGGCTGCAACTGGATTCAAGCCTAGCAAGTAGACAGTTACCATCGTTAGCGCATAAGAACCAATGCCAATATTGTTCAATGCGCCATAGACAAAGAGTAAAAATCCTGCCAAGATTAATTTTCCGCCATACAATTCACTGGCTGTTCCGTTTGAGGGAATCCAATTCATTTGTCCCATAAAAATTAAGAATGCAGCAATGACCAATCCTATGCCGACAAATAGTTTGATCGTTTTTTCTGGTAACTTCACGACAAATCTTGGTCCTAAATATGCACCGATAATTTGGCAGATAATACAAACAGCTAGTGTCTTGACCCCTACGTTGATGGCAGTGATATAAGACAATGCCATGACGGCTACCGGTACGACACATTGGGTATTCAACGTTCCGGGTAGTTTTTTCATGCTGACCCATTTCAACTTTGGATAAAGAACGGTTCCGATAGCAAAGTCGGAAACGCCAAATGTTGAAAGAAAGAAGGTGATAAATGACGTGAAGGGCAACAGACGCATATCCCCTGGTTCTTCTTTGAAATTTTGTTTGTTTTTGAAAAGGTCTCTTAGAAAGTAAATAATAAAATATAGATTGATTGCGACAATTAGTGCCAGCAAAATATTCCGAATCATAAAAATTTCCTCCTACTAGTAAATCTTTCTGATTCCCTCAAAGTCCTCACCATATTTTGCTTTAAGTTCTTCAGAAGATTCTGCAATCACTTTTAGTGTATATGCATCATGTTTGACATATTCTTTTGCTAGATTGACCATAGCGTGGTTTTTTGTCCAAGTGACATCGGTTGATTGCAGTTCTTCGTTAATGGTGCCAAACACGACTTCTTGCTCATCGGCGACGATGTTTATCCATCTTGCCCCAAAGTCAGCGAGTTTGTCTGTTTCGAAGCCATGAATGTAATACTTTTCTAAGGGAAGATCATATTCATGGCTAGAACTGAATAAAATCAGTACAAATTTATCGACTCTTTTTTCAGCCTGCTGCAATGTCTTTAGCAGTGAATCCGTGAGGTTCTCATGCCAAACTTGGATGAGCAAACTTTCTTTTGCATTTTTCACCAAATGCTCTGCTTTATCCAGAACATACTCGACGCCATCAACTTTCCACAGCATTTCTTCTTCATCTTTTTCTTTGATCATCCCTAGATTTTGAGTAAGAAAAGAGAGATCATTTTTAACACTTTTTTCTAATTTCTCTAAAAACTCATTTGCCGAGATGGCATGATAAAGTTTAGGTTCTGATTTATTGACGACAATCAAATTCTTTTTTAATAGTTTTTCCAAAATGTTATATACTTTCGAGCGTGGCACACCTGAGACTTTACTTACTTCATATCCTGTAAGATTGCCTTTTTCCAATAGTGTGGTATACACTCTTGTTTCCATCTCTGAAAAATCATATTTTTTCATGATTTGAATAATCGTTTCCATTGATTAATCCTCACTTTATCTTTTAGTAGCTACTACGGTAACAACTATAAATCCTTTTAAATTTTATGTCAAGAGTTAGTTCAACAAAGCACATATAGGAATTAGTTTAAAAACAATGTATTTATTAAATAAAACTATTATTATATGAATATTTGTGAAGAAAATACTACAACTTAGATATTTTTTACAACGATTTATAGAAAAATAACCTCTTTAAATATAAAAAGTATGGGTTACTGATTACTTATAAATCTTTACGGTCTAGTTTCACAACAATTCCTTTCTTTCTAAAAAATATACTCACATTTTTTCTTTCTTGGACTTCTTTTTTGATTCTTCTCTTTTAACTCTTGCCCCTTTTCTCCTTCAAAATATTTAAGCTCCCTCTTTCAAAAACGTTTTTAGGTTTTGGACGATAAGGAGTGACTTTTTTTCATATAAACACCTCATTCAACTGTTCGATCCATTTTATATCATCACATTATAAAAATAACAAATATATTAAATTTTTTTATCAAAATCATCTTAACCTTTTGGAAAATTACAATACGCTTTCTTTTTATTCCCAAACTTTTTTTGTTGCTCACTTTCGTATAGCCAATCTAAGCGATCATCGACGACGGTGCTTTTACAACGAATGGTTAGTTTTGGGTGCTGACTTATCTACTGTTTTATAGTAGATTATCTTCTGAGAATTCTCATATTAACCTTTTGCATACCTCTAAAGTGGATATAAAGCTTTCAACTGTACCTCAAGAACGCCTCGAAAGCTTCAACAACTATTTCAACAATAAATTGTCTTTCTTTGATTAAAATTTATATATCATTCAAATAATTAACTATTAAAATTAAGCGATAAAAATAGAAAAAGAAACGATACAACTAAATCGTTTCTTTTTCAACTTCAGCTTATACTATTCTATACATAGATAACTTTTTATTAGCAACTTGATTAGTGAGTGTATGCTTACTATTCAAGGCTTTGCTATTCGACGCCAATCGAATAGTAAAGTACCTTACCAATATCGTTTCGATAATTTCAAATTTCCTATTCGATATTATTGTGCCATAATAAATATTCCAAAAGACTGGAAAATCCTATTAAATTTTTCTTCAATCTAACTACAGCTAGTTTTTGTTATCTACTGGTCACTTAATAATTTAGTTCGAGCTTACTAATCAAGACTTTATCACTTAATCACCAGTCTTGTGGTAAAGTATCTTTTTTATTTTATCTATTCTATATTTAACAATTTTTCAGCTATATCAGACTCATTATCTCTAAAAAACATATCTTCTCCAAATGATTCTACAAAAATCATCTTTAATGTATTAGCTAATTTTTCCTCATTTATTGATGATTTATCTTTTAAAATATTAACAATTTTTTTAATTTCTTGACTATATTCATCTTTAGGAGCCAATGGAAATAAATCAATTGGATCCCACTCATTAATTATCTTCTCAACTTTATCATACATGATTTTCCTACTTTCCAAATAATTTTTCGATTATATCAATCATTTCTTTATCAAAATCATTTTTCCCCCATGCTGTAACCAATTTTCCTTGTTTATTCAAAATTGCAACTCCTTCTTCAGTAATAAAAGCAAATTTTTCTCCATTATTTTGAGACAGTACTTTTCCATCCTTTATAAAATCTTCAACTTGCTGTTTACTTAATCCTCTTTGTTCTAACCTCTCTAATCCATGTATCGAATGTTTTGACCAATCCACTTTTATATTTGGATGCTCCACGTAAATTCCCGTTTTCCCGAAATCTTCACCATATTTAACAATTTCAGCCCCACTAGCTTTCTCAACCAATACTTCTGATTCAGTCTTAGGAACGGTTGTGACCACAGGGTGGTCTTCTACTTTTGGTGTGGTTGTAATCGCTGGTTTGTCGTCCACTTTTGGTGTGGTAGTCACTTCAGGTTTTGATTCCACTTTTGGTGTCGTCGTGATCGCTGGTTTTGCTGGTGTAGAAACAATTGTTTGGATCGTTAAGACTTGACCCGGATGGATCGTATAATTTTTGATCTTGTTCCATTTCACTAGATCATCCATGCTCACGCCGTATCAACATGAATCCACTATTAAAATAATTTTAGAATAACCACCATGAAAAATGTGGATAAATTAAAAAATCAAGGAGCATAGGAGCGGAACAAAAGAAAAAAATCGATAAGAATGAGACAAGTATTCCTAAAATGTTTCTTGTTTTAAACATTCCATTTGTCGATAAAATTTCTTATCATCCATCATCTCCATCTTTTCTCACTCCTTCTCTTTTAAATCACTTCTTTTTTCAACTTCAGCTCTTATACTCTATACTATAGATAGTTTTTTATTAGCAACTTGATTAGTGAGCTTGTATCTTACTATTCAAGGCTTTATCACTTGATTTCCACTCTAGTGATAGAGTGCCTTTGTTATTCTAATTCCTCATTACTATTATTATCTATGCGAAATAATTGCATGTCATCATCATCTACAGGATCATAACCAAATAATATCGAACTATAGTTAATATTATTCTTTATCATAGATAATTTTTGAAATAACATATTAGCTTTTTCATCATCAGACATATTAGCTTTCTCCCAGTCATTTTCTGAAAAAGTAAATGTTATATCACCATATATTTCGTCAAAAGATATTATTATAACAGATTTATTTATTACAATTCCTAGATCAATATCTCTAATCAGTATATTACATGTACCTTTATTCTTGAAATACTCAGAAAAGCTAATTATATCTCTGTATTCTTTATCTTCATTATCAATAAAAAAATGTGAACTTTCTATATTTTCTGGTTTAAACTTAAATTCATTAAGTATTTTCTCTATATCATTCACTTTTATATTTTCAAAAATTAATTCTAAATTTTCCATATAAAATTTCACCTACCTTATTTGATCAATAAATCCTTTAAAAGAACCATCCATATTCAAACGGATTCCACGTCCATCTTGTAACTGTTTTTCTAAAAATGATACACCATTTTTAGTTTTGACAACTTTAAAATCTCCAGGTGCATTCAAAATTTCTTCTAAATGCCTCATAGCAGTTTTATTTATTTCTTGTGCATTCCCTTTTATTTTCCCCCATATATCCGGATTTCTGCCTGCATGCTTCTGTAAAGCATGCCCTACTACAGTTTCTCCACCTTTTTTGGGTAAAGTTGCACTCTCTTTTAATTTTGAAACATCTACCTTAGGAACATCAGCCCCACTGGCTTTCTCAACCAATACTTCTGATTCAGTCTTAGGAACGGTTGTGACCACCGGTTGTTCTTTTACTTTCGGTATTGTTGTAATTACTGGTTTCTCGTCCACTTTTGGTGTGGTAGTCACTCCAGGTTTTGATTCCACTTTTGGTGTCGTCGTGATCGCAGGTTTTGCTGGTGTAGAAACAATTGTTTGAATCGTTAAGACTTGACCCGGATGGATCGTGTAATTTTTGATCTTGTTCCATTTCACTAGATCATCCATACTCACGCCGTATCGATTGGCGATCAACCAAACAGAATCCCCTGCTTTTACGGTATAGCTGGTTCCGCTTTTTCCTACAGGAGTTGAACTTTTGTCGCTGTTTTCCTAATGAAATAAGTTGCTTGATCGTCAATTTTTAACCTGGATAGATCGTATTGTTTTTGCTCTTATTCCACTGCACAAATTTTGAGGATGTTTATTTAGTTATTTAGTTTCCCAAAAAAATTTAATATCTTCACGATTTATCTTTTCAACTTCAATAGATTTACAAATGATTTTCATTGTCATAATTGTCAGATCTATAGTAAATTCTACAAAATCTTCATTCTCTGAATTTATATTCATAAAGATTTCTTGTCCATAGTAGCCAGAAGAAGGTTTCACATCCCTAACTTTATAATCTCCTCTCCAATTAGCATCTGTTTCATAATCAACTTTATAG
>NZ_BCQE01000044.1 GCF_001544275.1 Enterococcus gallinarum NBRC 100675
CCTTTTTCATTTGCCGATACCTTTACTTTAGACTGCAAGTTCGCTATTCTTTTAGGAGAGGTGAGGGTTGGTATGTTAGTTATGGATAACCTGTTCACGATCATTTTCTTCGTGAACATTTTGTTGTCGATCGTGATTATTTTTAGAGAAAGACGGCAAACGGCTCAGACATGGGCATGGTTGCTTGTTTTATTGTTTATACCAGTCGTGGGATTTGTACTCTATTTTTTCTTTGGCCGCGGAATCTCCAAAGAAAAAATTTTCGATTTGAGGACACAAGCCAAAATTGGTTTGAACGTGGAGCTAGAAGAGCAAAAGCAAGCGCTGCAGCGGAATCTTTATCCCCATCCGCCCACTGCGCAAGTAGAAGTCAAACAGCTCGTTTATTTATTGACGATCTATGGTCAGTCGTTATATACCACTACAAATGAAATGACTCTTTATAAAGATGGTCGAAAAAAATTTGATGCATTGCTCAAAGATATTGAAGGCGCCACAGATCATATCCATATGCAATATTATATTTATCGCAGTGATACATTGGGGGTAGAAGTACGAGATGCTTTGATCCGTGCAGCCAAACGAGGAGTGAAAGTCCGTGTGCTTTTGGATGCTTGGGGCAGCACCCAGGTTTCATTGAAATTCTTCGATGAATTACGGGTTCATGGCGGTCAAGTCGCGTTCTTTTTCCCGTTGTTCGTTCCTTATCTCAATCCTCGGATCAATTATCGCAATCATCGGAAAATTGTCGTGATCGACGGCAAGATTGGTTATACCGGTGGTTTCAATGTTGGAAATGAATATTTAGGTGAGGTAGAAAAATTTGGTTATTGGCGGGATAATCATCTGCGAATTTTAGGTCCAGCTGTTTACTCACTGCAAAACCGGTTTTTGATGGACTGGAATTCACAACATGCTATCGAAATCAAATATGAAGCAGCGTTGTTTCCAATGATCGAAACAAACGGAACGATTGCCGCACAGGTAGTGACTAGCGGTCCTGATTCAGAACACGAAGAAATAAAGATAACTTATTTGAAGATGATTAATTTAGCCAAAAAAGAAATTTTGATTCAAACTCCCTATTATATTCCTGATGAATCGATCCACAATGCCTTGAAACTGGCACTTTTGTCCGGTGTTTCTGTTCATTTGCAGATCCCTAATAAGCCAGATCATCCACTTGTCTATTGGGCAACTTACTCCTTTGCTGCTGAGTTATTAGCCTACGGTGCAGTGGTAGAGACTTATGAGAAAGGTTTTATGCACGCCAAAACGATGATTGTGGACAGTGGGGTCGTTTCGATTGGTTCTGCGAATATTGATGTTCGTTCGTTTCGACTTGACTTTGAGGTCAATACAGTTGTCTATGATGCAAAAGTTGCTGAGGAAGCGCGCCAAGCATTTTTTGCTGACTCCGAGGATTCAGAGGAATTGACTTTAGAAAAATACCGGAATCGCCGATTATTGATCAAGGTCAAAGAGGGATTAGCACGACTTGTTTCGCCGCTTTTATAGAAACTACTTAGTAAACGTAAGTGAAAGTTGGGTAACAAAAAACAGCAGTAATGCTGAAGCACCTCTTCTAACGTTTGTTTTTTGGATCAACGTTAGAAGGTGATTCATGCAACTGCTGTTTTTTATTATTTCATGATACTTGTGTAGGCTGCCAGAAAAACTGACCCAACTGTCAAAATAAGCATTGTCCAAATAACTACTTGAGTGATTTTGGCGAAGGTGCTTTTTGGTTTTTTTTCGTTCATCGTGATCCACCTTTTAGATTGATTTCTAGTCACAGTTTACCTCCAATCACCAAAGAACTCAAGCTGCTATTCTTATAAATTAAGAAATCTTGAATATTTTGCAAGAGCACAAAAAGTTTTTTCAAAGATTCTCTTGTTGAAGGGTGGTTGTTCTGTTTTAATTAGTAAAGACATAGAGAAAAAATAAGTAGAAAAATAAGCAGGATGCTTGAATAAGGAAAGTAAAAGATTGCAGACTGTCTTATTGGACCGCGGATTTTTAAACGAACTGAAACATAGATGTAAAGAAAATAAAGTATAGTTACACTAGCTGTTAGAAAGGAATTGTTTGTATGTCTGGATTTGGGCCTGCTGTTTTATTTTGGTATATCTTTCCATTAGTCGTTTTTTTTGCTTGCAGATTTTTAGTTTCTGCGTTGTCTTTGAAAGAACGGTTTGGACTGAAGGCACCCGACTTAGCTGTGCCTTTTTTGGTGATTGGGATTCATCAGTTATCAAAGAATACCTTTGAGCAATCGATCACTCCCTATTATTTGATCTCTATCTTATTACTGGGGATTCTCTTAGCTGTCTTTCAAGCGTATTATTACGAAGAAATCCAGTATGGCAGATATATCAAAATGTACTGGCGGAGTATCTTTTTGTTTACATTGATTTTCCATGTTGTTTTGATCATTTTAAATATCGTCAAGTATTTGTAATTTGTGACAGGGAGAACCCTTATCCCATCGAGATTTTTCTGCTTAAAGTTTTTTTAAAAACTTTTTAAGAGAAAGAAACTCCTGTTTTTTCGTTTGGTAAAAATTAGTCAAAGAACTTCACTTTTAAATTTCACGTTAAATGTGGTAGAAAGTGGGGGATTGTGGTAGACTGTGATTATCAGGTGGAGATCGGGGGTTATTTATCGATGTTTATGGGTGAATTTCAACATTCGATAGATGCAAAAGGCCGACTAATCGTTCCTTCAAAACTGCGAGAAAAACTCGGAGAAAAATTTGTTGTGACACGTGGATTAGATGGCTGTTTATTTGGCTACCCCTTATCTGAATGGGAAAAACTAGAAGAAAAACTGAACGAAATGCCCTTGGCGAAGAAAGATGCTCGGACATTCGTACGTTTCTTTTATTCCGCTGCCACGGAGTGTGAGATCGACAAACAAGGTCGTATCAATATTCCGGCAACCTTGCGAGAACACGCGTCACTTATGAAAAGCTGCGTGATCATCGGCGTTTCCAACCGGATTGAGATCTGGGATGAAGCGCGTTGGCAAGCATTTACCACTGAAGCAGAAGAAAATTTTGATGAAATTGCTGAAACAATGATTGATTTTGGCTTATAGGAAGAGGAAAGCGCATGGCAGAATTTCAACACTACACCGTAATGTTGAAGGAGACAGTGGACGGTTTAGCTATTCGTCCGGATGGAATCTATGTCGATTGTACATTAGGTGGAGCGGGTCATAGTGAATATTTATTGTCCCAATTATCAGAAGAGGGACACCTCTACGCATTTGACCAAGATCAAAAAGCGATCGATCATGCCAAAGAACGCTTAGCGCCTTATGTGGCTAAAGGAATGGTCACGTTTATAAAAAGCAATTTCCGCTATTTAAAGGAAGCTTTGCAGCAACAGGGTGTCGATCAAGTAAGTGGTGTGTTGTATGATTTAGGCGTTTCTTCGCCACAATTAGATGAAGCAGAACGTGGGTTCAGCTATCATCAGGATGCACCATTAGATATGCGGATGGATCAGTCGGCTGCTTTGACTGCTTATGAGGTAGTGAATCAATTTGATTATCACCAACTTGTAAAAATCTTTTTCCGTTATGGAGAAGAAAAATTTTCAAAACAAATTGCTCGTGAAATTGAACGAACACGAGCAAATAAACCAATCGAAACGACTGGAGAATTAGTCGAGATTATCAAAACAGCGATTCCCGCTCCGGCGCGGCGCAAAGGCGGACACCCGGCCAAACGGATCTTCCAAGCCATTCGGATTGCTGTGAATGATGAATTAGGTGTCATTGAAGAATCTTTGGAACAGGCCATCGATTTATTGGAAAAAAATGGACGAATCAGTGTTATCACTTTCCATTCTTTAGAAGATCGAATCGTCAAGTCTACGTTCAAAGCTTACAGTACCCCCAAAGATGTGCCACCAGGGTTGCCGATTATCCCCGAAGAATTTCAACCAGTACTAAAATTAATTACTCGAAAACCACTTCTTCCCTCTGAAGAAGAAGTATCTGAAAATAATCGTTCCCGTAGTGCTAAACTGCGGATCGCGGAAAAAATGAAGGAAAGCGAAGGTTAGCAATTATGGCAGAACTAAAAGTTCATGATTATGAATTTGAAGAAACGTCTGAACAAGAGTTTTATGCTCACTCTGAACCGACAATTGAACAGCTGCCAAGCGAACCTGAGCGTCCTGAGGTTATCCGTGTACCAGCATCTCCTGCTCGCCGGTTAAAAAGTATCTCTAATTTAGAAAAACTGATTGCAGCATTTGTGATCATTGCCGTTTTGACATTAGCGATCCTGACGATCAATATTCGGACTACGATCAGTCAAGTCGAACATGATATTTCACTGATCCAATCAGACATCAATGAAAAAAATAGTCAAGCAGAACAATTAGAGCAAGAAAGAAACGAACTTTCTAAAACTGAGCGTATCAAAAAGGTTGCTGAGGATAAAGGATTGTCGATCGATGATGACAATTTAAGGAAAGTGGATTAAATGAAGCTAACAGATAAATTCAAGCAATACTTGAAAAAGAAAAATCAAACTACAACGAACAATCGCAAAAAAGTAGGTATTATTCTCTTTGCTACGAGTATTGGATTGTTCTTTTTGTTTGTCACGCGTTTGAGCTACATTGTTATCGTAGGTAATGTGGCAGGTACTTCATTGGCTGAGAAAACCAAAAGCCTTTATCAAGGAAGCGAAGTTGTCAAAGCAAAACGCGGGACGATCTATGATCGCAACGGGATCGCGATTGCAGAAGATGCAACTTCTTATTCTGTGTATGCTATTTTGTCAAAATCCTACGTTAGTGGGAAAAAGAATTTATATGCTGAAGAGAAGAACTTTGATAAATTAGCCAAAATTCTGAATGAGCAACTAGGTATTGATCAGAATGAGGCTGTGCAAACATTGGAAAAAGGCCTAAAAGAAGAACGTTGGCAAGTAGAATTTGGTAGTCAAGGAAGTAAAATGACGCTGGAGAAAAAGACAGCGATCGAAGAAGCAATGAAAAAAGAAGGAATCGCTGGCCTTTATTTTACAGATCATCCTTCTAGAATGTATCCTAACGGAATTTTCTCTTCTCACTTTATCGGCTATGCTCTAGCAGAAAATGAGGAGAACGACTCTTCTGGCTTAGTAGGAAAAACTGGTCTAGAAGCTGCTTATGATGATGTATTATCCGGAACAGACGGGAAAATCGTCTATCAAAAGGATAACAATCAAAATCCACTACCGGGAACGGTGGCAGAATCAGTGGCAGCGGTAGATGGCAAAGATATCTATACAACCATTGATAGCCGGATTCAAAGCTATTTAGAAACGCTCATGGATAAAGTGTTCAAAGAATACAAGCCAGAAGATCTGACTGCCACATTAATGAATGCAAAAACAGGAGAAATCGAGGCGATGGCACAAAGGCCAACCTATGATCCTGATGATTTAAGTACCATCAAGACCTGGCAGAATTTATTGGTCGAAGACAACTATGAGCCAGGATCGACCATGAAAGTCTTAACCACAGCTGCTGCTATCGATCAAGGAATATTCGATGAAAATGAAACTTTTACACCAAGTCCGGATGGATTGAAACTGTATGATGCGACAATCAATGACTGGGACTTTGGTCAAAAAGGAACATTGACGATGCGTCAAGCTCTTTCTTGGTCAAGTAATATTGGGATGGTTACTTTGGAACAACGAATGACAGACCGTTGGCAACAATACTTGCAACAGTTTGGATTTGGTCGCAGTACGTACTCAGGTCTGCCAAATGAGAATACTGGGATCATGCCGGAAAATAATCCGGTCAGTCAAGCAATGACTTCATTTGGTCAAGCAATCGGTGTGACGAATTTTCAAATGATGCAGGCTTTTACCGCAGTCGCAAATAACGGCACGATGGTCAAGCCGCAATACATCAGCAAAATCGTGGACAATGAAACAGGGGAAGAGACCGTAACACAGCCAGAAGTTGTCGGACACCCTATCACGGAACAAGCAGCGACGAAAGTTCGAGAATATATGCGTGATGTGGTAGAAAGTGAAAACTACGGAAGTGCCTATGGTGTCTATAGTGTACCTGGTTACAATATTTCAGCAAAAACTGGGACTGCCCAAGTAGCTGATCCAAAAACTGGGAAATACTTATCTGGGGATTCCAATTACTTGTACTCAATCGTAGAAATGGTTCCTTCAGAAGACCCTGAATACATTCTTTATCTAACAATTAAATTACCAGAACACCACGACAGTGAAGCATTGGCAAAAATCGCCAATCCGTTGATGAAACGCGTGATGGATTTAAAGAAAGCAACATTAGAAGAAACAGCAACAGAAAACAGTCAGAAAGTAACCGTCAATGATTATCGTAAATTAGATACAACTACCGCGGCAACTGATGTACAAAAAATTGGTCTAGCACCTGTAGTATTAGGGGATGGAAAAACAGTTATCGATCAGTCTGTGGACAGTGGATCGAAAGTACTGCCAGGAGAGCGACTTCTTTTGCTAACGGATAGTGACAAAATTTATATGCCTGACACCACCACATGGTCAAAAGCTGATTTAGTCAAATTGGGCAACATGTTGGATGTCGATGTCAAATTTGAGGGCGACGGGTATTGTGTTTCCCAAAGTCTTGCACCTTATGAGGAAATCACAGATCAAACAATCACCTTCAAATTGAGCGAAAAAGAATAGGGAGAGAACACTATGGAATGGACAGAGATGATATTGCCACTTGCCAGTAGTTTTGCAATCGTTACTGCTGCAATGCCGCTGTTTATCGGCTATTTTCAAATGAAAAAATACGGACAAGAAATTCGAGGAGAAGGGCCAAAATGGCACAATGTCAAAGCTGGCACTCCTACAATGGGCGGCTTCGTATTTTTGATTGCGGCATTGATCACAGCAATTTGGGTTGGCGCATGGCAAAAGCAGTTGACCGCATCGCTGTTCATTTTGTTATTTATTATCCTGGTTTATGGTGCGCTTGGATTCTTGGACGATTTCATCAAAATTTTCAAGAAACGCAACATGGGTCTAAACTCTTTACAAAAATTGATTGGACAAATCGTCGGTGGGATTGTCTTTTATCTGGTCTTTTTATCAGAAGGCAATGCGAATGTTTTGAATCTCTTTGGATTTGAACTGCCGCTATCGATCTTTTACGGCGCATTTGTGATTTTTTGGTTAGTTGGCTTTTCAAACGCCGTCAACTTAACAGATGGTATTGACGGCTTGGTTGCTGGACTCGGTACGATCTCATTTGCAACTTATGGCCTCATTGCTTGGCGTCAAGATCAAATCGATATCCTGATCGTCTGCTTAGCGGTCATTGGAGGATTGATCGGCTTCTTCCCTTACAATCGTAAACCAGCTAAAATCTTCATGGGTGATGTGGGCTCCCTTGCATTGGGCGGTCTTTTAGCAGCAGTTTCAATACTGCTTCACCAAGAATGGACATTATTACTTGTCGGACTTGTCTATGTGATTGAAACAGCAAGTGTCATGCTGCAAGTCGCTTCTTTCAAATTGACTGGTAAACGGATTTTTAAAATGTCGCCTATTCATCACCATTTTGAAATGAGTGGCTGGTCGGAATGGAAGATCGATACAATTTTTTGGCTGATTGCTTTAGGATGTTCGATCATCACATTAGTGATTGTATGGTAGGAGAGATGAATCATATGAAAAATATAAATGAATATCAAAATAAAAAAGTTCTTGTGCTAGGATTAGCAAAAAGTGGGTTCAGTGCGGCTAAATTGTTACATGATTTGGACGCACTTGTTACTGTTAATGACGGGAAACCCTTTGCCGAAAATCCAGAAGCACAGGATCTTTTGGCGTTAGGCGTTAAAGTAATCACCGGCAGTCACCCAATTGAGCTACTGGATGAGGGCTTTTCACTTGTGGTCAAAAATCCTGGGATTCCTTATGATCAGCCTATTGTCCAAAAAGCGATCGAAAAAAATATCCCAATCATTACGGAAGTAGAGTTAGCTTACAAAATTTCGGAAGCACCGATCATTGGGATCACTGGAACGAATGGAAAGACCACGACCACGACGATGATCGCTAATGTTTTAAATACGGGGTTTACTGAAGGCCGGGCATTGTTGTCTGGAAACATTGGCTTTCCAGCAAGTACCGTCGCTCAAACCGCTAGCGCTAAAGATCGCTTGGTCATGGAACTTTCCAGCTTCCAATTGATGGGGATCGAAACATTACATCCCAAGATTGCGGTCATCACGAATATTTATGAAGCCCATCTAGATTATCATGGCAATCGATCCGAATATGTGCGGGCCAAATGGCGGCTACAGCAAAATATGACAGCAGAAGATTTTCTAGTCATCAATTGGAACCAGCCAGAATTAGTCGAACTTTCTCAACAAACACAAGCAAAAGTGGTTCCATTCTCGACACAACAAAAAGTGGTTGGTGCGTATATTTTTGAAGAGCAGCTGTATTTCAAAGATGAGGCAATTATGCCTGTTTCTGAACTGGGCGTTCCCGGCAGTCACAATGTTGAAAATGCATTAGCTGCGATTGCAGTGGCAAAATTAGAAGGGATAGCAAATGAGGCTATCGTTCAAGCATTGCATACATTTAGCGGTGTACCACACCGTACTCAGTATGTTGATACGATTGAAGGGGTTCGCTTTTTCAATGATTCGAAAGCCACGAATAGCTTGGCGACAGAGATGGCTTTAGGTGGTTTCCAAAAGGATCAGTTGATTTTGTTGGCTGGAGGATTGGATCGCGGCAACTCCTTTGATGAGCTGATTCCATCACTGCAAGATCTCAAAGCGATTGTTTTGTTCGGACAAACAAAAGAGAAACTTGCTGAAACCGCACGTAAAGCAGGAATCAAAACGATTAAATTGACAGAAGATGTAACTACAGCTGTTCCTTTGGCTTATCAATTAAGCCAACCGGGAGATACCGTTTTATTATCACCGGCCAATGCAAGCTGGGACCAATACCCGAACTTTGAAGTACGGGGGGATAAATTTATGGCGGCAGTAGCAGAACTTAACAGAAATGAGCGAAGTGAATGAAAATACTAGTAACTGGTGGAGGAACCGGCGGGCATATCTACCCGGCATTGTCTTTTGTCGATTATGTTCGTTCCATTGATCCAACAGCTGAATTTTTATATATTGGGGCTACCCGTGGATTAGAGAACAAAATCGTTCCACCAACCGGGATTCCTTTTAAGACGTTAGAAATACAAGGCTTTAAACGAAAACTTTCATTGGACAATGTCAAAACAGTCCAACTTTTCCTGAAAAGTTATCGTGAAGCAAAGAAAATACTCAGAGAATTTCAACCGGATGTAGTGATCGGGACAGGGGGCTATGTCTCTGGTGCTGTGGTCTACGCGGCATCAACACTTAAGATCCCAACCATCATCCATGAACAAAATAGTGTTCCTGGAATCACTAATAAATTTTTGACCAGATATGTGGACAAGATTGCTATTGCTTTTCAGGATGCAGCGCACTATTTTCCGGAAAAGAAGACGGTCTTGGTGGGGAATCCCCGCGGGCAAGAAGTAAAAAACAGTCAGAAGTCTGCGATCCTTGCTTCCTATGACCTTGATCCTAAGAAAAAAACTGTTTTAGTATTTGGCGGCAGTCAAGGAGCACTGAAAATCAATCAAGCGATTATCGAAGCAATTCCGCTTTTTGCAAAGAAAGATTATCAACTGTTATATGCTTCTGGTGACCGTTATTACCAAGAAATCGAAGAGAAGATCGGTATGTCGAAAGATGCCTTTCCAAATATCAGCATTCGCCCCTACATCGATCAAATGGCAGAAGTCATGGCGAATAGTGACTTGTTGATCGGACGAGCTGGCGCTACATCGATCGCTGAATTTACTGCATTGGGATTACCAGCGATTTTGATTCCTAGTCCTTATGTGACGAATGATCATCAAACAAAAAATGCGCAAAGCTTAGTCAATGCTGGGGCAGTCAAGATGATTGCAGACAATGAGTTGAACAGTCAAAATCTAATTGAGTGTGTCGATGCGATCATGAGTGATGAAAACGTACGGATGGAAATGGCAAAGGCGTCGAAAGAGCAAGGAATCAGTGATGCATCTGAGCGACTATTTCGACTTGTGCAAGAGGTAATCAAATAGTACAATGTGTTGGATAGAAAGGAGAGATTGTCATCAGTAAAGATAAGAAATCTCATGATGATCAAACCACCCCCACGACAGAAGAATTGACCCCTTGGCAGAAAGAAAATCTGCGTTATCAAAAAGAAAAAGGCGATCAGCCTGTATGGTCACCCTCTGTCATTTCCGGGATTCACTCAGATGAAGAACAATCAGAAGACCAAACAGAAGAAAATCACGAGGAAGGCGCAGAGACTGAAGATTCAGAACATGCTCCCCGCTCTTTTGCTGATCGATTGCCCAATTTAAAAAAATACCGTAATCGAGTATTGTTGCGCCGATTGCTGTTGATTATTGGTGTTTTGCTGATCCCGTTGTTATTTATTCTGTATTACGTCTCCCCGTTGAGTAAGTTAGCGGATGTTAAAGTCGTGGGCAATGATCAAGTGTCCGCCCAATCAATTATCGAACATTCGGATTTAACGACTGGAGAAGAAATATGGCCGCAGTATTTTGACCGCGAACAAACGGAACAAGCCATCAAAAAAGCGTTGCCTCGTGTCAAAAATGTTCAAGTGACAATCACTTCTTTAAACCAGTTCGAGATTCGAGTATCGGAGTACCAAGAGGTGGCATTGCTAGCAAGCGATAATCATTATTCACCTATTCTTGAAAGTGGTGTCGTGATCAATGAACCGAGTGATCAGCCTCTGGAAGGACTACCTATTTTAGAGAGCTTTTCGGATCAGTCAAAAATCAAAGAAGTACTGACTGCTTATCAGAAACTCAGTCAAGAGATTCGTGAAGGAATTTCTCAAATCAAGTACACGCCTCGGGACAGTAATGACGAGTTGTTAACGATCTATATGAATGATGGTAACCAAGTGATTGTGAACATTTCAAATATGGCTAGTCAAATGCAGTATTATCCGCAAATCGCAAAAGATTTGAAAGAAGACAGTATCATTGATATGGAAGTGGGCATCTTTACCTATCCGATTTCCAATACAAATGACAGTGACTCGGCAACAGAACAATCGACCGAAGGGGATTCTTAGGAAAAATTCAAGAGTTTTTTTCATTAACTTGTTTCTAAAAATCGCTATTATATGGTAGAATTGGTAACAGTGAACAAATTATTCTAATTAGATATAAATACGAACTTTTCAAGGTTCGCGATATATGCAAATTAAGTAGGAGGGAACCCCATCCATGGCAAAAACGGGAATGTATGTTGGCCTCGATATTGGTACGACATCTGTGAAAGTTGTTGTAGCTGAATACGTTGATAGCCAAATGAACATTATTGGTGTAGGAAATGCAAAATCAGAAGGAATCAACCGCGGAATCATTGTAGACATTGACAAGACGGTTCAAGCCATCCAAAGAGCAGTAAGACAAGCAGAAGAAAAAGCGGGTATCCAAATTCGCAGTGTGAGCGTGGGTGTGCCAGCCAATCTGTTAGAAGTTGAAAATTGCCAAGGGATGATTGCTGTCAACAGCGAATCAAAAGAAATCACAGATGAAGACGTGCGTAACGTAGCATCAGCAGCGCTCGTTCGATCTACACCTCCTGAAAGACAGATCATTGCCATTTTACCGCAAGAGTTTACTGTGGATGGCTTTGAAGGGATCAAAGATCCTCGCGGAATGATCGGTGTCCGCTTGGAGATGTTTGGGGTAGTTTATACAGGCCCTAAAACGATTTTGCACAATATTCGCAAATGTGTTGAAAAGTCCGGCTTGATTGTCAACGAACTTGTAATCACACCACTAGCTTTGACTGAATCGATTTTATCAGATGGCGAAAAAGACTTTGGTACGATCGTGATTGATATTGGTGGCGGTCAAACAACGACTTCGGTAATGCATGACAAACAGTTGAAATTCACCCATGTCAATCAAGAAGGTGGAGAATTTGTAACAAAAGACATTTCCACTGTGTTGAATACTTCTTTCAATAATGCAGAAGCGCTAAAAATCAATTATGGTGATGCTTATCCTGAACGTACATCGGCAAGCGAAGAATTCCCAGTGGACGTCATTGGTAAATCTGAACCTGTCAAAATCGATGAACGGTATCTTGCTGAAATCATCGAAGCACGGATGGAGCAAATCTTTAATAAATCAAAAGATGTCTTGAATGAAATCGATGCATTTGAATTGCCAGGCGGAATTATTTTGACTGGCGGAGCTGCTAGCTTACCTGGCGTTGTCGATTTAGCACAGGAAGTCTTCGAAACAAATGTGAAATTATACGTGCCAAACCATATGGGATTGAGAAATCCGGTTTTCACTAATGTGATCAGTATCGTTGATTATTCTGCTAATTTAAGTGAAGTTTATCAGCTTGCTAAAAGCGCGATCACGGGTGAACGAACGACGCAACAACCTGTTGCTGTTCAACAAGAGATTTCTTATGAGCAGTACGAGGCTCCAGAAGAAACTTATGAAGAACCAGAAGAAGAGAAGAAAGGCGAATCGATCACGAATCGTGTCAAAGATTTCTTCTCAAATATCTTTGAATAATCTAAAACGATACTCAGGAGGAAGATAAACTATGGAATTTTCAATTGATAACAATATCAATGATGGCGCTGTAATCAAAGTTATCGGTGTCGGCGGCGGCGGCGGCAATGCTGTCAACCGTATGATCGAAGAAAACGTTAAAGGTGTCGAATTTATCGCTGCCAATACAGATGTGCAAGCATTGAAAAATTCAAAAGCTGAAACAGTGATCCAATTAGGCCCTAAATATACTCGCGGTCTAGGTGCTGGCTCTCAACCTGAAGTTGGAGAAAAAGCAGCAGAAGAAAGTGAAGACGCAATTCGTGATTCTTTGCAAGGCGCTGATATGATCTTTATCACTGCCGGCATGGGTGGAGGTACCGGAACAGGGGCAGCTCCAATCGTTGCAAAACTTGCCAAAGAAATCGGCGCATTGACAGTCGGCGTAGTAACTCGTCCATTCACATTTGAAGGACCAAAACGTGGCCGTTTCGCAGCTGAAGGAATTGCAAAACTAAAAGAAAACGTCGATACATTATTGATCATCTCCAACAACCGTTTATTGGAAGTTGTTGACAAGAAGACACCAATGTTGGAAGCGTTCCGTGAAGCAGACAATGTATTGCGTCAAGGGGTACAAGGGATCTCTGATCTGATTACTGCACCAGGCTATGTCAACTTGGACTTTGCTGACGTGAAAACAGTAATGGAAAATCAAGGAACAGCATTGATGGGTATTGGTGTTGCTAGCGGCGAAGAACGTGTCATCGAAGCAACGAAAAAGGCGATCTCTTCTCCATTGCTAGAAACATCTATCGATGGTGCAGAACAAGTCTTACTGAACATCACTGGCGGATTAGACATGACTTTATTTGAAGCACAAGATGCTTCTGATATCGTAGCAAGTGCTGCAACAGGCGACGTAAACATTATTCTAGGAACTTCAATCAATGAAGACTTAGGAGATGAAATCCGCGTGACTGTGATTGCAACAGGTATCGATCCTTCAAAAAAGGAACGCTCTTCTCGTACAAGCAGACAAAGTCAAATCCATTCTATTCCACAAAAACCAACGCTAGATATGGATCAAGCGAAACCTTCACACGTAGAAGATGATCATGGCTTTGGCGATTGGGATATTCGTAAAGAACAAAACGTTCGTCCTAAAGTAGAAGAAAGCCAATTTGAGAATGTTGAAAAAAAAGAATTTGATACATTCAACAGAGATGAAGTAAAAACAAATGACGACGATGAATTAAGTACACCACCATTCTTCCGTCGCAAACGCTAGGAGGCAGAGCACATGATTTCTGAGAACTTGCACAAGATCCAGCAAGAGATCCAGGATTCTTGTGCTCTTGTTTCTAGAAAAGCAAGTGAGGTTCGTCTGGTTGCTGTGACAAAATCTGTCGACAGTGAAAAAACACGGAAGATCATCGAAGCTGGTGTCACTGACTGTGCGGAAAACCGTGTAGAAAAACTCCTGGAAAAAAAGCAGCAACTAGCAGATTTTCCAGAAGTAAACTGGCATTTTATTGGTAATTTGCAACGCAGAAAGGTAAAATCAATTATAAATGAAGTTGATTATTTCCATGCGTTAGATTCGCTGAAATTGGCGCAAGAAATTCAAAAACGAGCAGCAAAAACGATTGCTTGTTTTGTAGAAGTCAATATTTCAGGTGAAGCAAGTAAACAAGGAATTGCACCAGAAGACGTTGTTTCATTTATTGAAGAGCTGGAGCCCTTTGATAAAATCAATGTCATCGGCTTGATGACCATGGCACCACTTGCTTCTTCAGAAGCAGAGCAGCTCCATTATTTTCATCAGTTGAAAGAATTACAAGAAAAAATCGCAGCGCTGCACTTGGCACATGCTCCATGTACAGAAACAAGTATGGGAATGAGTAATGATTTTGCCGTTGCGATCCAAGCGGGTGCGACAGTTGTTCGCATCGGCACCGCATTATTTCAGGAGTAAAGGAGGTTGACATATGTCTTTAAAAGAGAAATTGACCAATTTTTTTGGATTGACAGATGAAGAAGATTATTACGAAGAAAGCGTGGTAGCTCAAGAATCTGTGCGATCCCCGCAAAATATCGCCGTCAATCAAGGAAGTTCTTATGTTGCACCACGCACGACTCGTGCTGAAAATCCAACGAATACATTTTCACGAAGCCATATGCCATCACAGCAAGCGCAAGCGCAGCGTTCAACAGCATCAAGTGCGTCCTTTGAAAGACAACGCCCTGTCCAAAAGACAGAGGAAAAGGTCGTTTCTATGGCCCAACAACGCAGTAATCCCAAAACAAAAGAAATAAAGTCCAAGGCTGCAGGCAAGATTACTATCGTAGAACCAAGAGTTTATTCAGAAGCGATGGGAATCGCGAAACAAGTGATCAATGGCGATGCAGTACTTGTTAATTTTCATTTAATTGAGGAGTACCAAGCACGGCGAATAGTTGATTTTTTGACGGGAACAGTGTACGCTGAAGATGGCGATATCAAGCGTGTTGGAGATGAAATCTTCTTATGTACGCCAAAAGGAATGGAGATCGAGGGAACTGCTCAAACATTAGCAGATAGTAATTTCTTCGATATCTGAGTCAAGGAGGAAAGCATATTTTAGTCTTTAGGTTATTAAATCTATTCAGTGATGCAGTATATCTCTATACAGTATTATTAGTGATCTATGCCTTGCTTTCTTGGTTTCCGGGAGGATACCAATCAGCATTTGGACGTTTCTTAGCAAAAATCTGTGAACCATATCTAGGTTTGTTTGATCGTCTAAATCTGAGTTTCGCTGGCATCGACTTTACGATTGCATTTGCCATTATCGTTCTGCAGCTAGCAACGCAAGGTCTGTTCGTTCTTCTACAAGCAATCTTATTCTAACGTAAGGGGTGAATATCGGTGAACGCAAATGTCTATCAGCATTTTCGAAGCGATGAGCACCCTTTTATTGATTCTGCGCAAGGCTGGATTGAACAAGTGCAGATGCAATACGCACCCTATTTAACAGATTTTCTTGATCCGCGGCAAGCCTACATTTTAGAAAGTCTGATTCGGCAATCAACCGATTTGAGTTTTCAATTTTTTGGCGGATATGAAGCTGCTGAAAGAAGACGGTGCCTGATCTACCCTGACTATTACCAACCAGCAAGTGAAGAATTTGATTTGGTATTATTCACCATTATCTATCCAAAAAAATTCACGGTTTTAAGTCATGGGAAGGTTTTAGGAACGTTAATGGGCACAGGGGTCAAAAGGGAATACTTTGGTGACATCATTTCTGATGGGGAAAATTGGCAAGTATTTGTGGCAAGCGAAATCAGTCATTTTGTCCAAACACAGGTCGATAAAATCGGGAATGTCTCAGTTCGCCTCGAAGAAACGAAGTACACGGAATTGATCGTACCAAAAGACGGCTGGAGCGAAGAACGAGAAACGGTCAGCTCTCTCCGTTTGGATACTGTCATTTCTGCTGTCTATAATATTTCGCGCCAGCGTTCCAAACAACTCATCGAGTCTGGCAAAGTGAAAGTCAATTGGACAGAAACATTACGCCCGGATTTTATGTTGGATCTACTGGATATCGTATCAATCAGAGGATTTGGGCGTATCCAGATTCAGGGGTTAGAAGGCACGACAAAAAAAGAAAAAGTTAGATTGTTATTAGGTGTATTACGTAAATAAAACAAAGAGGTGTAAACTTATGGCATTAACTCCATTAGATATTCAAAACAAAAGCTTTTCAGTAAAAATGCGCGGTTACAATCAGGATGAAGTCGATGATTTCTTAGATATGATCGTTCGTGATTATGAAGAAGCTGTTCAAAAGAACCGTGAACTAGAAAAATCATTAAAGCATGCAGAAGAAAAACTTGAGTATTTCAATGAATTGAAAGATGCATTGAACCAATCGATCATCGTGGCTCAAGATACCGCAGACAAAGTAAAAACGAGCGCAAGCAAAGAATCTGAAGTGATCGTTACTTCTGCTCAAAACCGTGCAGATGAATTAGTAACGAATGCCGAAAAACGCGCTCATGCATTGACAACAGCTGCAGAAGAAAAAGCCAAAGAAATTCTGACGGATGCAACCAATAATGCGCGTCAATTGGCAACTGAAACCAATGATTTGAAAAAGAAAACGCGCGTTTTCCACAACAATCTTTTGGTTATGCTGCAAACACAATTAGAGCAAGTGAAAAGTCCAGAATGGGAAGAAATTTTGGCCCCATTTTCTAGCTATGTAAAAGATTCTCATCAAGTAATCAAAGAAGTTTTATCAAAAGAACTTGACAGCGAAAATGATTCTGAAGTAAACTCAGAAGCAGTGGAGAGTCCAGTAGAAATCGTGGAATCCAGTGAGAAAGAAATTGATGTAGAAGAAAATCCAGAAGTGAAAACATTGGATGATGCACGTCAATTACTAGATGAATTAAATAAAACAAATGACTAATATACAGAACAGAAAAATTTCTTATACTTTTAAAGCGAGTCTGGGAGAGTGGAAGCCGGATAAAACCCTGTAAGAAATTAGATCATCTGTTAGTCTTGGTCTTGAACAGTGGTAGAGTCCAACGTTTGATCTCGTTACCGATCAACAAAGAATTGTCACTGACAATAAAATTTGGGTGGTACCACGAACACGTTCGTCCCTTTCCGGGATGGATGTGTTTTTTTATAGCTTCATAGTCTATGGGCTTATTAGAAGGATCCGGTCGATTCAATGAGTGAAATCACTGAAATTGAGGCAGGATAGACAAAATTGTTTGATCGACATGTGCTTGCACATGCCATAATCATGAGTAATCAGTAAAAGGAGCGAATACAATGAAGATGAAAGAAACATTGCATCTGGGAAAAACGGCTTTTCCGATGCGGGGGAATTTGCCTAATCGCGAAATCGAATGGCAAAAAGATTGGGAAGAACAAAATATCTATCAACAAAGACAAGCACTGAACGAAGGGAAACCGACATTTGTCTTACATGATGGCCCTCCCTATGCGAATGGCAATATCCACATTGGTCATGCATTAAACAAAATCAGTAAAGACATTATTGTACGTTCTAAATCAATGTCAGGATTCCGCTCACCTTATGTACCAGGTTGGGATACCCATGGATTGCCGATCGAACAAGTGCTGACAAACAAGGGCATCAAACGCAAAGAAATGACACTTGCGGAATATCGCAAAAAATGCGAAGAGTATGCTTTGACACAAGTAGATACCCAACGTGAGGACTTCAAACGTTTAGGAATCTCAGGTGATTGGGATCACCCTTACATCACTTTGACACCTGATTACGAAGCTGCTGAAATCCGCGTATTCGGAAAGATGGCAGAAAAAGGCTACATCTATAAAGGATTAAAACCAATCTACTGGTCACCATCCAGCGAGTCTTCATTGGCAGAAGCAGAGATCGAATACAAAGATGTTAAATCACCTTCGATCTATGTCGCTTTTCCTGTAGCAGATGGAAAAGGAATCCTTGATGAAGATACATCTTTCGTTATTTGGACGACGACACCTTGGACATTACCAGCAAACTTAGGGATTTCAGTAAACCCTACGTTTACCTATGTTCAAATCATGGCAGATGGCCGTAAATTTGTGATTGCCAAAGATTTGTTGGAGACTGTTCAAGCAGCTATTGGATGGGAAAGTGTTGAAATCTTGCAAGAAATTGCTGGAGAAAAACTAGAATACATGACTGGCCAACATCCTTTCTATGATCGGACTTCATTGGTGATGCTAGGTGACCATGTCACGCTGGAAGCAGGTACTGGATTGGTTCATACTGCTCCTGGGCACGGGGAAGACGACTACATCGTAAGCAAAAAATACAAATTAGATGTCCTATCTCCTGTCGATAGTCGTGGGATGTTTACAGAAGAAGCACCAGGATTTGAAGGAATCTTCTATGATAAAGCGAACCCAATGATCACCGATTTGTTAGCAGAAAAAGGTGCATTATTGAAACTTGATTTCTTTGTTCATAGTTATCCCCATGATTGGCGGACCAAAAAACCAGTTATCTATCGGGCAACACCACAATGGTTTGCTTCAATCGATCAATTCCGTCAAAACATCCTTGATGAGATCGAAAAAGTGGACTGGATTATTCCTTGGGGCAAAACACGCTTGTACAACATGATTCGTGATCGAGGCGATTGGGTCATCTCACGTCAACGTGCCTGGGGGGTACCACTGCCAATTTTCTACGCCGAAAACGGCGAAGCAATCATTACGCCAGAAACGATCGAACACGTTGCAACGCTATTTGAACAACACGGATCAAATATCTGGTTTGAAAAAGAAGCCGAAGAATTATTGCCTGCAGGCTTTACGCATCCGGGTTCACCAAATGGCAAATTCTCTAAAGAAACAGATATCATGGATGTTTGGTTTGATTCTGGTTCTTCTCATGAAGCAGTCTTGCGTCAACGTCCAGAGTTGACTTTCCCAGCTGACATGTATTTGGAAGGTTCAGATCAATACCGTGGATGGTTTAACTCAAGTATCACCACAAGTGTGGCGATCAATGGGGAAGCACCTTACAAATCAGTCTTGTCTCAAGGCTTTACCTTGGATGGTGAAGGCCGTAAGATGAGTAAATCTCTTGGAAATACCATTGCTCCAGAGAAAGTAATCAAGCAAATGGGTGCCGATATCCTTCGCCTATGGGTTAGCAGTGTAGATTATGAAGCAGATGTCCGAGTTTCAATGGATATTTTGAATCAAGTCTCCGAGGTTTACCGTAAGATCCGTAATACAATGCGTTTCTTATTAGCCAATACGGCTGATTTCGATCCAAAAACGGATATGGTTTCTTATGAAAACTTACGCTCTGTAGACAAATACATGCTGGTTCGATTAAACGAAACGATCAAAACCATTCGTGAAGATGGGTATGAGAAATACAATTTCTTGCATATCTATAAGACGATCATCAATTTCTTGACTGGCGATCTTTCTGCTTTCTATTTAGACTTTGCGAAAGATGTTGTTTATATCGAAGCGGAAAATGATCCACAACGGCGAGCAATGCAAACTGTCTTTTACCAAACGGCAGTGGCTTTGACAAAATTGTTGACGCCAATCATTCCTCACACAGCCGAAGAAATCTGGTCTCACTTAAAAGAAGAGGAAGCCTATGTTCAACTAGCTGAATTGCCAAGTTATGAATCATTTGCTAATCAAACTGAGTTGCTTGATATGTGGACGGCATTCCTTTCATTCCGTGACAATGTCCTGAAAGCACTAGAAGAAGCACGGAATGAAAAACTGATTGGTAAGTCATTGGAAGCAAAAGTGACCATCTATCCCTCACAACCGCTGGCAGACCTATTAACGGCTGTTGATGCTGATTTGGCCCAATTATTGATCATTTCACCAGACTTCTTCGAAATCAAAGAAGCAGGAAGTGCCGCTCCAGAAGCAGCGCTACAATTTGAAGATGGTGCAATCTTGATCGAAAAAGCCGATGGTGAAGTTTGCGACCGTTGTCGGCAAGTCCGAACAGATGTCGGAGTGGATGAGAAACTGCCAACACTTTGCGGGCGTTGTGCTCATTTGGTGGAAGAATATTATCCAGAAGCCGTTGCTGAAGGCTTTGAGAAATAAAAATTAGCTGAGAAATAAGGTTAAGCCAAAAATTATCAGTGTGCCATTGGATGATCTACTTAGATCGTCCAATGGCACACGTTTTTTGTGATCATTTCATTGTGCTGACTTAGTTCTCAGCTTTTTT
>NZ_BCQE01000045.1 GCF_001544275.1 Enterococcus gallinarum NBRC 100675
TGAATAAGCTTTTAATTGACTGAATTAGTCCCAATTTGTCACCTCCTAAACCAAATATCTACGAGTGAAATAGTTTATCGCATACCGACATTCATCCATCGCGTGGTTGTTTTTATCAACCGGCGTGCCATTGTCATTCCTCACGTACATTCCTAGCTCTTTGATAAAATTGTAATGATCATAAATACCGTTGATGTCATACAACAAAAAAACGCCCTTAGAAAAGGCGTTCTGCATTCTTTCTATTCCGACTTCGATTTTGGTTCCATTGCTCGTAATTTTATCCGAGGAATTGTTATCAGCTCTTGTAGTTTGGATGTTTAGCAAATGGAGCTCTTCCCTTAGGGATTTACATGCTGGATCTACAAAAAACCAGTTGTATCTTGGTAACCAATCCCACTCTTTATAACACCAGTTTACAAACTCTTGGATTTTAGTCGCATAGACACTCATCGCAAGAGTTACACCTGTATCTGCACCACTATGGTAGTAGTTGGCCATTCGGTAAAGGTAATAAGTGCCATCCTCCCAAGTAACAACATTGCAAGCACACGTTGTTGCATCAGACTGACCACCGTCAGTAGTGAAGAAACATTCCACAACTTTACCTCTTATTTGACTGGAAATGTGTTTCTCACGATCAAACATTGAGTAAATCACACCTTCAGGCATCACCCTTTGTCCGAGCCAATCTCGCTTGAACAAATAATCAGAAACTGATAACTCATCTTTCAACTCGTTTTTACGTTGCTCAGTTAATATCGGATTATCATTAGGTGTCCAGTGTCTAAAGAAGAAACGTCCGGATTTTTCAAATCTTTCGAGTTCTTCAAGATTCGGATGATTTGGAGCCGGTGGATTTTGTTCAGCAAGATGGTACCGCCACTTTGCAGCGAAAGTTCGTCTAAATGATTCCCTTATAAAAGCTAAATTTAGCAAATTGAATTCAAGATAAACAACTGACCCAAGAGACATCCCAGTAATGGCTCCAACACTATTGACTTTCCCTCCACCTTTATAATAAATCTTCTTTTCTCCGATAGGAGTTTGAAGTAGCAAATGATCTCCGTGTTCATCATGACGAATATTAGAGCAGCCATCAAAGATATGCACAAGCCCTAATCCATCACCATCCATAAACATTCTATAAGCTTGTTCCTGGTTATATGCAGTCACAAGATGATTCATATCAGGACTTCTTAAATAGAAATCTGCCATTTTGAATATATCGGATGTTGTTTTTCCGCTTCTGGGAGTACCTTCGTTTAATTCAACAGTAATAGAACTAGAATCAAAATTGATATTTTCAATCTGCTTAGGACTGAACTTGATCTGTTGAGCCACTACCATCACCTCCAGATTTAACATCTAACAAGGCTTTTAGTAATTGGTTAACTTTACCACTACCATCAAGTTTAGCAGCCGTATTTTCAATAATCTTAGCCTCAGCAACGGCTTTATCAACTTGAGCTTTCAATAGACGTTGTTTTCCTTCTCTATCAATCGGATACCTTTTCAAGATTTCTTTTAGTGCATTAGTCTTCTGATTGATATCCGGTGGTTTCTCCACTTTAATCACGCCATCCGCAGTGCCAATATAGAGTATCTCTTCAATTTCCCCACGAGCTATGCTAGTCAGAAGCTCCATTGCTTCAGTGGCATCCATAACTCTCCTAGATGCCATTTCTGAAAGAACCTTATCAATATAGGATCTTATATTAGGTTTTGTTAGGTTTTCAGCGCCAACTACCGCTGCCGTTTTAGTTGAATATCCAGCTAACCTAGCCGCTTCTGTAGCGTTTCCTAGTTTGATGTACTCGTCCGCAAATCGACGTTGTTTTTCAGTTAATTTAGCCATCCATTTCCACCACCTCGCAATCTGTGTTTGTTTTGTAATTCTATGTATAAAAAAACACCGCCGAAGCGATCTTGATTGATTTTCTATTTTCACATGATATAATAAACATAGAAAAAGGACGTGCTGCAAACACGCCCTAAGTAGAACCGTTAAAAAGACGGTAGCTTTTGGATAATTTATTTTTTAAACCATCTTACTCGCCAAAGTAAAAGATGGTTTATTTTTTGTTATTGTCATCTTTGATAGTCAAGACCAACATTGCAAAAGCAATCATCAGGCTTAACACTTCAAAAGTTGACAACTTAGGCTCTCCTTTCTCTAGATTTGATACTTACATACATAAGCACCACCTCCTAGAAATGGATTGCCACCATCTTTTCACTTTTCTACAAAATGTATTATATCGAACTTTTCTTTCTCAGACTAGAAAAAATGTGCCAAACCGCCTAGCCAATTCGGCACGTATTTAACAATACTAGGTTGCTCGCCACTTACTGTTTCCGCAGTGTGGCTTATGTAACAAGTTTTCGCTGACAAGCAGTCGGGATTACTAAAAACCCTAATTACGAGATTGTTTATCCGACAAAAGCCTTGGGATAACTCAAGGGCTGATTGCCACGTGCTTTTGCTCAATCTCAATGTCACTGGCAAGGAATCGAACCTTGCACCGTTTTGATAGCCGTACATCAGGGCAGGTCTATCACTTCTGCCCGCTTATAGCGTATACCCTTTCCGCCACAGTGACATAAGAAAAGACGGCGAATGAAGATAAGGAGCGTATCAACTCCTTTATTGTAATTTGCCGCCATTTGTCAAAGAAGAATAAGCGATAAGGAGATTGCCTCCTTTCGGTTTATGGAATATTGTGAGTAGTCCAGTCACCGTCTCTCTAATTCTTTCGACACTATCATAATAACATCTAAAATCGAAGAAAAATCCTACATTTCCCCTACAAAAACCCTACAAAATCAACGATAGTGAACAATCACTCCTTTTTTATACGCTTCTGCGAATTCAATCAGTGCGATAGATTTTAATTTCTCCACATTTTTTTCGCCATAACCACTAATTAATTGACCTATTTCGTAATTAGAGTGTTTTTCCACATCGCAAAAACTGTAATATAAGATTTGACGACTAATCAAGCTTAATGCCATCAAGGCAGCTAAAATTGCATCTCTTTCCACTTCTGCATCAACTTTTTGAATCATTGCATCTTCTGACTTGTTTCCGATACTAGGTACTCTAGGCATGTCTGTTATAATTGGTGATTTAATATCAATTAAAGAGCGACCAGCAATTCTGTCCAAACGCCGAAAGTTCTTTAACACATTTCTTGCATTCGCCCTCGTCTGTTTAAAATCTACCTCTTTAAATAACTGCATCAAGAAAAACCGCTCCTTTATGTGTTATAATATCTTTACCAATAACATTTCACATAGTCGGAGTAATCCGGCTTTTTTATTAAATCATCTTGACAAATAATGATGATTTTATATCATAAAATAAAAGGCTAAATCTCGAACAAAAACAACATATCCAGTCTATTTTTTCTGATAGTACCTTTTGAAGTCCTTAGCCTTTTCCGAATCTCTATGTTGCCTAACCTGCTCTATCCATAGTAGATTCGTTTTTTTTATTAAAGCATAAAATAACATTGACAATTTTATAAAACGTATTATTCTAATAAAAAAAGGCTATTCTCCAAACGCAGTGCACAAAACTTTGTATTCTTCTTTTTAGCTATAGCCTTTTTCGAGCTTTCTACACTTTACAGTCCTTTTCTAGTTCATGTAGAAAGCTCGTTTTTTATTTTTAACCTATTGACTTTTTATGAAAACCTATTATTCTAGTAAAAAAGGCTAACTAGCAAGTTTTATTTTTGAAAAGCTCTCACTTGCTGTATCCACTTCTTAGCCTTTTTGAATCCTTTGTAGTCCCTGAAACACCCAATCAACTACGGAGGATTCTTTTTTATTTAATTATAAAATAATATTGATTTTTTTATAAAACCATTTATTCTAGTAAAAAAGGCTAGATTTTTTATTGTGCCCAAAATAATGTTTAGTTTTCTTTCTATCAAAACATGGTCCACCTAGCCTTTTTTCGAACCTTCTAGTTATTGACAACTGACTGTAACCATTCTCCCTAGAAGGTTCGTTTTTTATGCTCTAAATAACTGGGATTGTCGATTCAATTGGTTAATTTCCATTCGCATGGCTGTTTCTGGAAGCCACTCAGCAATAAATATCAGCGCCTCCTCAAACTGTTTACAAGGCAACTCCCCATATCTAGGGATAGAAAAATATCGTTTAAACTCTGACCAAAAAGTAGCAAATACCTTCTTACTAATTGATTCATAGGCAGGGCTGTCTTTTCCTCCAAGTACTTCAATCACTTTTTGCTTCCCAGCTCGTTGAATATCTGCCTCTTGTTTTCCACTGATTCTCATAGTTTCTTTCAAGATAGAAACATCTTTCTCGATAGCGTCTACACGAACTGCTGTCTGTTCTCCAAATTGGTAAAATAACCTAAGCTGTTCTCTTGGATCATTCAATGTCTTTTTCAACTCTTTGCGGTACTCTTTTTCTACTTGAATGAAATATTGACGCGCTTGTTTGCCTTTTTCTGTTCGCTGAATCATTGAAATTTCTTTTGCCATGTCAATCGTCATCGCATGGTCGATAATTTTTCTTACCCCACCAAAGGCTGTATCGTCATGGACATTTTTGGCAATCACGGTAAAATCAACGTTTTCAGTGAATCCATATTCCGTCATACGTTCAAACCAGCGTGTATAAGGTGTTGCCACTTCCAAAAATTCATATAGCTCTCTACCACTGACTAATTGCTCATTATTTTCATTTACAATAATTGGTATTAACCCCATTTTTCTTCTCCTTCTTTAGCTATTTATCGTTCACAGTCCCATTCGCCTGGGCTTTCTCTAACAACTTCCGCTTCTTCTTTTTGATCTTTGACTTCGTCTTTCCCAATAAAATCATGCTCCTTTTCATCAACAGACTTACCGATTATAATGCATACAAAAATAATCCCAACAACTGCTACGAAGCCTAACACTATAAAAGTCATTAGTTATCCTCCTGCTTCAAACGCATCCTTAGCCAACGGATCGTTTTTGATAATTTCGTACTTCAGTTGTACTTCTTGTAATTGTTTTTCTAACTGATTGATTTTTTTCTGTTGGTCAATAATTGTATAGGTCAAGCAACTGAGTGCTGCTACAACCATGATCATTATGATGATAAATTGTCTACGGTTCATCGGCTACCACCGACACTGCAACTGTCATTTCGAGACAACTACTTTTTCTTGCTCGTAAAGCTGTTCCAGATCCTCAATAATTTCTTCGTAAATGCTGCGTTTTAATTCTTCATTTTTTCTATTTCTGTTAGGGCAGTTTGGTCTTAACTTCTTATTTTTTGCGATGTATTTTTTAACTAAATCTTGCTTATTCATGCTTATCCCTCCTGTTCCAAAGCCCATTGAGAATATTCTCGAAGGATTTCAATTTGTTCATCATTAGTCAAATTTTCTATTGCTTGGGACAATCTATCCGTAAAACTATCTCGTGTCTGGTAGTAATACATCATGAAAATATTCCACATTGCTTCGTGATCGCCATCGCAATCATAATTTAGTTTCAACCACTCCAACACAATCTGTTGATTCTCGTTGAGTTGCGGTTGATCTACCATTCGCACAGTGTGTGTGCCTCCATATGACCTGTATCCACTGATTTCGATATTTCCTTTTGATCGCTTAGCATTTTCGAATTCTCCCCAAGCTTTACCTTGGATGATTAATTTCCCACCCACATTCATTCCTCGCTTTCTATTACTTCTTCGGTTAGCTGACTCACACATCATACTCACTAGACACCTGTTTATCAGTTGATCCAAGCAATCCCCAAGCTTTCGCCTGCATTTCATAACGATATTTGTTGTCGTGCAAATACGCCAATCTGTTTTCAGCTATCTTAGTAAGCTTTGGGATATTCACCCCCAGCACTTTTGCTTTAATTAATTCATTAGAAATTTCGTTAATCTCGTCTTTGTGCGATTGGATAATGCCCATAATATTTTCTTCGTTAAGCATTTCTATACCCCCGCTTAGTTATTTTTTGTCGCATAGCTGACTTAATCATCAATTATGTTTGCGAGTACGCTACCCAATATATACTCAACATTTTCTTCATCTAGCTCTTTTGGAATCTTGAAACCCGCTACTTCTACACAGTCATCCTCGATTTCAACGTAAATCACTATTTGCTTTATCTTTTTATCAGTCATTGTTAAACCGCCTTTATTATTTGTATATTTCTTCCACTGATGGAAACCTATCTAAATCTATCCATACTGACTTCTAAAGCATCAGCGATTTTTTTTATCAGCTCAAAACTAGGTTTCTTTATTCTTCCTTTTTTCAACTCAGTGATAGTCCCAGTTGAAACGCCCATTCTCTTTGCTAGTTCATATTGTGATATATCTTTTTCAATTAATATTTGTTCAATTTTATGCCACATCTTAATTAACAACTTTCTTCTAGATCACTGGATTTTACGAAAACACCATTGACCATCTGTCCAGTGCGCCCTTTGATTTCGTCATAAGCGCAATTCAAACACTCGTATAGATCCATGTCATTTTGCAAAGCTAAAATAATCAATGTCACCGTCACATCACCGATGCCGTCACGTAGTGCATCTTGGTCATTTCTAGCTAACGCTGCCGCGACTTTACCAGTTTCTTCTACAACTTTCAGCATTTGTTTACTAGGCTCGGCTTTATCCAACCCTTTATTCCTAGACCATTGCTCAACTAATTGAATTAATTCATCCATGTTTCTTCCTCCACTTGCTCAAATAAACTGGCGTAATCATCAATACCTAAAATTTCTGCAATCTCTTGTACTTTCTTCAGTGTGATATTTGCTGTTTTGTTCTTTGCACCCGTCGTATTCCCACCCATTAACGCTGTGAATGTGACCCCTTTTTCTTCTGCTTGGTAATGAACATTGGTCCAAAATACTTCGAGAATATTCATGTTCCCGCTCCTTGTTTCGAATGCTCACCTATTGAACTTCTATGATCTTCATGATCTTGAACACACCTTGCGCTACCATCGCTTGTTTTTCGACTTCTGATCTACTGTAGCCGTGCAGATACATCACCGCATGGCGACCTTTCCAATCCACATAATCGACTCTGTATTGTCTCAGACCCATCTACATCACCTCTAACAAATCACGAACGACGCCTTTCGTTAATCCAAGTGATTTCTTCCATCGAGCTAAAGCATATGCGGTGATGTTGAAAATATACTTAATCTCACGGTCCAGATAGCCCTGTTTTTTTAGCTGTATATAACTATTTACACTCAGTTCCTCCATCGTGCAGATTGGTCGATCACTAGACAACTGTTTTTCTTGCGATCCCACTCGTTCTAGTGCTTTGCTCAGCCGTTGGACTTTCTCCACAATCTCTGGATCATTGTCCCAACCTTCTAAGTAGGTCAATTCACTGATTTTTTGACGTAAAAACCGTTTTTGATAGGTGGATCGAGACGATTGAGTTTTCTTTGCTTGCTTCATCCGGTCTTCTCCTTTACAGTTTTTGTGCCTCCTCCCTTGGTTGGTCTGTTGTTTCAAGCGCTAACTCCCTGAACTCGTTTATCAGCAGTACGATTCATCTTGATGCTAAAACCATCAGAATGGCTATATAGACGTGAAACAATTCTTGAACCGTATGATTCGCTCAGCTCTTTACTTGATAGATTCGTCGTGACTACTGTTGCACGGTCTTGACGGGCCTCAAGAAATGAATTTAACGTACTAGCTCCAAATTCGCGGCTTGTTCCAGCAGATTTTCCAAGCTCTGCGCCGATATCATCAATCACAACTAGATGAGCAGTCTTAATATCTGCAACCAAAGAGCCCTCGATCATACGCCGTAGCTCTTGATTGTTGTATGAAAATCGAATCTGTTCAAGCATCTCTTGATAGCTGATAAACAAGATTTTCTTCGCATAATTTGACCGTTTTAAAACTTCCCATGCGATCGACATCGCTAAATGGCTCTTGCCAACACCCGCTTTTCCACTTAAGACTAGATGTACAGGCTTTCCTAACAGGACAGCCGTGATATAACGTTTTGCTGTCTCTAATGCGATTTTCGTCTCCTGATCAACAACCTTAAAATTTCTTAAACTACAATCAAAGAGCGACTTGTTACCAACGACCGATCCGTTCTTGAAAAAGCTGATTGCTCGTGCTTTCAAGCTCTCGTTATAGATACGGGCTGTTTGCTGATCTTCCTTGAGTTTGAGATCGGAATATCCGCATTGCATGCATGTTGGCGCACAGCGATCTGATCCGTCTGGATTCTTCGTACGCCAACTATAAAGCGGCTCATTGCACTCTGGACAGACTCCTCGTTTAATTAACACTTTATCGATCAATTGACTAATCCCCAAAGCCACCGACTGCATACTCTGACACCTCCTTCGATCATAGGTCTTCGTACTCATCAAGATTCTCGTATTCTAGACCTTGATGCTTGTTTTTAGGCTTTTTGGAGTAATTCCCCTGCAAGTAATTCGTAACTTTTTCGGGCGTATCAAGCCCTTGGCTTTCCCAAGTTTTTAGGATTTTGTCGAGGTATTTGTAACTTTTCGCATTATTCCTCAGCATTTCCTTAATCGCCTCAATCACAATCAAGTCTTGTCCGTTAAAGTCACTGACCCAGTAATCGATTGATTCTAGGATCATCGGCGCTTCGACAGGGTTTACCTGATTCAACCAAAATACGCGCGCACTATCTGGATTAAGATCTAGACTAGGGATAGATGATGCTTTACTTTTATTTACTTTCCTTTTATTTACTTTCCTTTGTGGATTATTGTTGACATTAACTGCGCTTGTTTGTTGATTATTGTCTACATTAATAATGTATTTCGTCGGTTTTGGTAATTTCCGCCTTTTTGTCGCTTCAAGATAAGTGGCTTGGATATTTTCGCTAGTTAGTACCCTAACCGAGTTAAACAGTTCTTCGTTAAAGAATCCCCATGAAACCAAGCGGTTTACTATCTGGTTAATCATTTCCTTACTTGACCCGGGCAGGCGTTTCAAAAGGGTTGCTTGCGTGAGATCATCCCACAGAATGAAATATCCTCTCTTGTATATCGCACAAAGCAGTTTGATAACCGCAAGTTCTCCTTTTGTGCCAAACTCCCCGGCAATAGCCTCTATTTTCTCATCCTCGAAGATATCAACATCGAGGGGGAAATAATCAAGACCGTTCTTTTTCGGTCTTGCCATGTGTAGCCTCCTAATCTAATAAGGGGAATCATCCCCTCAATATTATTTTTCTAATGGTGGATTCATATCATCGAATAATGAATCTTGTTGTTCATTTGTGACAAATGTTTCTTTAAATTCATCAAATGCTGATGAATCATCTTCAACTTTTTCTGCTTCTTTAAGATCCTGGGGCAGTGGCTCCATGTCTGATAAATTAGTTTCTTCAATCAAATCGTTGTTTTCGTCTACTCGAAAAACTTTCTCATCCGATGTGATTGCTGATTGCATTTCAACAGATAAAATTCCCCATTTGGAAAGCATGTTGCGAAGCACTGTTTTAATCGCCATTGCGTCGTAGTTATCCGCCCAAGCACCCGTTAGACTTTGCTTGTCCTTAGACTTCGAGTGCTTAATACGATGGCTTTCGATTTCTTGCTTTGTCCAGTAAACAGTCTTTTTAAACCCATTAAGTAGTTCAAAGAATCCTACGTAACCGATTACTTCATCAGATACCTTAGCTTTGTAATCAAATGTAAATTCCTCAGTAAGAGGATTCCAATCAACCAATTGCCCTTCGTATACAGCTAGAGCATTAAACGCCTTATATTGACCGCTGCGCTGTGCTAGTTGAATGTAACCCTTGTAACCTAGAATGAATTGTGCTTCATTATGAGTAATCCAAACTTTTCCAATCTTTTCTTTTCGATTAAATGGAACAATATAGGCATATCCTAAATTTTTGTCTATCGGTAAATCCATCGTTGCTGCTTTTAAAGCTGATGCAATGATCGTCATTGGCTCGGCTTGTGATAGGTAATTATCTCCACCCACTAGGGTCATAAGCGATCCCATGAACGAATCTGATTTTTCGTGCAAGATATCATAAAACTTCTTTTTCATCGATGGTGTGTTCATCAAAGCTTTAAAGCCTAATTTCGTTGGATCAACGATCTGTGTTTCTTTTGCTGCTAATTGATTTTTTAGTTCTTCGTTTGTTGCCATATCATTTAATCTCCTTTTCCGTCAGACGTCTTGATTCGATAACGGTGTATATTTCATCATCTTTTACTACTTCAGGATATTTTTCAGCAAGTTTCTTGCTGTTCATTCTTCTAGTGGATACTAACTTCCAAGATACAATGTTCTTTGGAGCGATACCGATACTCGCATTTCTTTTACCTAGTGCGCTGATGATTTCGTTATCCACTTGGCGAATGGCTGTTTCAATCTCCTTTTTTGCTTTCTTAAGTTCTCTTTTTTGATCAACCAAATCATCAAATGAAGATGGTAATGTGATTTCTTTTTCATCAAGATTCAAATAACGATCTTTTAAAAATTCCGATGTAACTTCACTACCATCTATTGTTGGTTCTTTTCCAGCTAAAACATTTTCCTCCCAAAAACAAACTAAGCGTTCAGTAATCATATCAATTAGTTCTTGGTCACGATCAACTCGTTTCCAAATGAACTTTTGTCCACCAACCAAAACGGCAATGTAACAATATTTTTTATTTAAAACGTTCATGTAATGCTGAACCTGACACAAATAACTAAGAGGAACTTCTTCGCCTTCCCACTCTTTACCAAGGAAAGCATTGGCTGTTTTACATTCCAAAATAGCATTTTCCCCAACAACATCCCGATCGATGTTCGCTCGCAGGAACGGATGTAACGGATGCTCGAATACCTGATTTCTTCGGCGAACTTTTTTACCTGTTCTTTCTTGAAATTCTTTAGCGACAACTTCCTCTAAAACCTTCCCCCAGTACGCTGGTTCGCTCTCAGTGTGTTCTAAATCGATTTGACCAGTCTTTTCTAGCCATAATTGATATGGCGACTTCCATTTGTTTAACCCAAGGATTGTAGCAACATCTGAGCCACCTATACCCTTTCGACGATCCAATAACCATTCGTCATGAGTCATTTCAAGAGTTGATTTACTCATCATTTTCTGACTCCTCTCCCTCAGTCGGCTGTCCCCAACCAGGTGTAGTCAAATACTGATCTAAAGCACTCTCAAATGAATCCATCATTTAAATTCACCTCGCAAAGCACGTGAAATAATATCAAGCACATCGTTTGGGTTGTCTGTCACGAATGTATGCGTTTGTTTCGGAGTATTTTCCGTTTCGATGCCGTATAATTCTTTCAACATGCGGTGTTTCGGACAGTCGCAATCCAATTCGGTTAATTCTTCTTTTACATGGTTATATTGTTCAAGAGTAGCGATTGACACAAGTGATTCTGGACCTGCTTGCGCTAATGCCATTTCTCCTTCAGCATCAAGCACGGCTAAGGACAAGCCAACTTTTTCTTTGCGACATTCTTCTGCTAGTTCCTCAATTAATCTTTGAATTTTTTCGCTCATTTTGTTATACTCTCCTTATCATAATAATTGCTGTTGAGCTTGCTTCGTCCCCAACGAGGCAAGCTCTTTTTAGTTTGTCATTACGCAATAATGGTTACTACTCCTTTATTAAGCAATTCATCTAATTCACTATTCAAAAACTCGTGAATATTCTCCATTGCTGTGTGTTTCCAAATACCACCATCGGCTTCAAACAAGGCGCAGTTGCCGATTTTATCAATTCGGAATACAAAAGGACTTGATGGTTGTTCGACTTCTAAAAATGTGCGATATGGGCGTAATTCAGCAGGACTTGGAACTTCTGCTTTTGTCAATGTCGCAGCTCCTTCTTTGACTGTGACGGTTTGAGAGATTCCGTTATCAACCAAATCGCCACCACCCTCAATGCGAATTGCGCTTGCACAAGCCAGAATCGCTTCTGCATCAAGATCACGCTGAATAAGTGATTGAACGTTGATAATAAAATCTTCCGAGTTCATGAAACGTCCATATGGAAAAACATCTAACAATGCAGTCGCTTGAATCACACTTTCACGCTTGCGGTCTGTATCGAGTGAAGAATAGACAACTACCTTCGTTGGATTCTCTACGTGAACAAGTAGTTTCCAATTGCTCTCCAGAATACGAATATTCGATTTTAAATAACCAACAAGTCCTGATAACGAATTAACCGTCAGCGTTTCTGCACGTTTGATTGGGTCAAGTTCAGCTAAACGAGCTTTCGAAGTATCATAAAATACTTTCTTGTCTTGCTCATAAATCACTTTTTGTCCTTCACGCAATTCCACTGCATATTCCAAAGCATCTCTTAAATGTTCCGTCATTTTCTTTCACTCCTAATTTGTTTTAAATTTTTTGATTTTGGCTGTTTCTTCAATTTCTTTGACAGGCGTTCCCTTGTCATCTTTCAATTCGGAATCTTCGGGATCAAAATACATTTGCCCTCTTTGTCCGCTTTTCAACTCGTTCGCCTGCGGTTTTCCTCTTTCGTCTTGACCGATGATGACTTTCGATGTCAATGAGTCTCTAGCAACTAACTTAGATTTCACTTGATAATCAATGAGGATATCTTCTCGGTATTCATCAGGTGTAATCGTTAAGTCGATGGTGATTTTGCGCTTCTTTGTTGGGTCAGTGTTGGGATCATGAATATTGTTGATTACTTGAGCCAATTCAAAATCGAATCGTTCTTGTAATCCTCCGTCACTGATACCGCTCAAAGGAACATTAATATTTTTTGACATTTTGATTTTTTCCTCCTAGCTGTGTTATACTTTTTTCGACATTTTCATTTTTTCGTGGAGCTTACACTGGCGGAAAACGGTGTAAGCTCTTTTTGTTCTCTCAGTTCAAACAATGCTTCGTCATAAATCATCAGCAACCACATAACCGCCGTAGGGTAGCCGAGTTTAACCCACATCGGTACTTGTCCTGTGATTAGTGCGCCTAATGCGAAAATCGTAAGGATAAACGCGGTACGCCTGACCCAATAGATTTTTTTCATGTAGATATTCCTTTCTTTTTGGATTTTTTCTATAATTTCCTTATCAGGGTGACAGACTGAAATATTTGATAAGGAGGTGCTACAAATGAAAAGTTATATTGTTTCTTATGATCTAAATAATTCTGGTAAGAATTACGAAGATTTAATTTCCAAAATTAAAACATATTCAAGATGGGCACACGTTAACGAATCTGTTTGGTTTTTGAAAAGCGATAAAGAATGCGTTGCAATAAGAGATGAACTATTAGCTCAAATAGATAATGATGATAGTTTATTTGTTGCTGAATTGACTGGAGTAGCTGCTTGGCACAATGTAATTTGTAAAAGCCAATACCTTAAAGATTATTTGTAGTCTTTGGCTCGTCACTTGTTGTGACGAGTTTCTTTATTTCCACTGTTACAACATTCTCATCAATATGGCTGATAACTAATTTAGTCAATTCTTCAACCGATAGGTTTTCATATGTGAACCCTTGCCTTTCTTCATTAATTATTAGTCTCTTTGCCTTTTCTTCCATTCCTCTCACCTCACTTCCAACTGGCGATTAAGCCTATTTTGATACAGCAACTCTTGGTACTCTCTACATTCACGAATCAGCGCTTCTCGCTGTCTGTCGCTTATTACACTGCCTTTGCCATAAAGCTCCTGTTGCAGGTCGCGAACTTTTTCTTTCGCTAGAGTGTTGATTAAGAGTTCTTGTGAATAGGTGTATGGCATGATTACGCCCCTAACTCTTCATATTGTTTATGTGCGCTCTAATATCATCACGGTCAAATCGATCTTCCTTTTTACTCCAAGGAATAACCGGAAGTCCATCTGCAATCCAATCTTTTAGCATGTCGTCTCCCATACCTAAAATAGTTTTGACTTCAGTCTTATTCGGGTATGGTGGTAGTTCCATGGTCTTTGTCAGCATCGTCATCCTCTTTTCAAATTCAGAGACTGCTATTTGAACAAACTGAGGAATAATCTGATCTGCAACGACATCATCAGGAATACGTATCTTCATCAATCTTCCCCCTCTTTCAATGCACTTAGTGCCTCTTCAATCGGCTTAACTTGTTTATCCGGTTTTCTTTTGCCATTCATGATATCGGACATGTACGCTCGGGAAATCCCGATAGTATCCGCCAACCAATTCTGCGTCTTGTTATACTTAGCTAATTGGATTCTGACCTTTAAAATAAAATCTTGTGACATATTATTAAATCTCCTTTCTCATATAATTTGTAAGCTAATTAAATTCGCTAAATATCGTTGACACTTACTAACACATATTGTAAAATGTGTTCATAGTTAAATAAGCACAGAATTATCCCTATAAAATCAACATTCTTAGTTTGGCAGCGTCGAATTGTTTATTTTTAAACGGGTATCTTTCTTATTGCTTATTGGCTTATTAAATTAGCTTACGTGTTTATAATACTAACGTATATTGTAAATGTCAATCGATATACCTAACTTTTTTTGTAAATAACAGTAAGCTAAAAGGAGAATGGATTTGTATGAACCTTTTAGAGCGCATAAAAAAACTCGCTAAACAAAAAGATATTTCTATTTATCAGCTAGAAGAAGAAATTGACATAGGTAGAAATACCATTTATCAATGGAACAAAAGAACGCCTTCAGCAGATAAGCTACAGAAAGTAGCAGATTATTTTGATGTTTCTACAGACTATCTGCTAGGAAGAACTGATAATCCTGCAACAAGTCTATCTAAGACTCCCCCATTTACTGTCGAAGAAGCACTTGAATCTGTCATGAGTAGTGATGGCAAGCCTTTAACTGAGCATGACCGTAAAGTTTTGACTGGTATTATTGAAGCATATCTTGAGAATAATTCTGATACTAAATAGGTGATTTGTTTGGATTTAAATAATGAAGTAAATGAGATTATAGACGAGCTTGGCGTCACTATTATAGAAACGCCAAGGCTCGATTCTGATGCTAGGTATATAGCTATGATAAATACGATTGTGTTAGATGCTCGTCTATCTGATCATGTCAAAACGCTGAGACTACTTCATGAATTAGGCCATGCAGCTAAACATAAAAATAATTATGTACTTTACCAAAAAACTTTTGCACTTCATTCAAAAATGGAAAACGAAGCAGAAGAATTTATGATTGAGAAGATGCTTGAAGTAACAGTAAACAATCCGGACTTTGATCCTAGTTCATTTAATTATGTGAATTTTTTAGAGAGCTACGAAATCGAATTAAGATACGAACGATTTGTTAAACAATTCATGGCAAAGTATCTCGTTGGAGCCAATTCCGACAATATATTTTTTTAGCAAAAATAGAACATACATTCGAGGAAGGGAAGATTTATATGCTTTATCCAGAATTCAAAAAATACTTAGAAGAAAACGCTGACGGATATAAAATGTTTATTGAGAAAGCTTTAGAGAATGAAAAAGCTAAAAATAAAAAAAGACAACCAGCTAAACGTTGGAATGATGCAAAACTAGAAAAAAGTGTTAATGACTCATGGAAACAAGTATCGCTTAATGCATACAATCAAATTCGACCTCATGTCGGAGTACCTAAATACAATGGTAAAGAAAAGTGGATAGATTTTATGGACGAAAACAATTTTATTGAAATGTTCAATGACGGAATTGCTGAAATGGAATTTGATCAGGAGTGATAGAAATATGGCAATGATAAAACAATACAAGAAGAAAAATGGAGAAAAAGCATGGTATTTTAAAACTTATCTCGGGATCGATCCTATCACACGAAAAAAGAAATACACGACTAAGAGAGGATTCAAGACTCAAAAGGAAGCAAAAATAGCCTTATCAAGACTGGAACTAGAAATTGAAAAAAACGGATTTTCTGTTGAAAAAAAAGAAATTCCTACTTTCAAAGAAATTTATGATCTCTGGTACGAACAATACAAAAATACCGTCAAAGAAAGCACATTGTTTGTGCAAAGAAATGCGATTGAAAAACATATTCTACCAAAATTTGGAGCACTCCCATTAGACAAAATAACCGTTACTTATTGTCAATATCAGGTAAATGATTGGTTCTCATACTATAAAAAGTATTCGAATCTAATCGGATTAACAACACGAATAATTGATTACGGTATCAAAATAGGTCTTCTATCAACTAATCCAATGAACCATGTTATACGCCCACGAAAATCTGAAAGAATTGATCAAGAAAAATATATCTCACCTTTTTATACGAAAGAGCAATTAAAAAAATTCCTAGATATCCTTAAACAAAATGAAGACATACAATTATTTACTATGTTCAGACTATTATCATTCACAGGTTTACGAAAAGGAGAATTACAAGCCTTGCGTTGGAAAGATTGCGATTTATCAAAAGGTACCATATCAGTCAATCAGACGTTGGCTAAAAATGAATACGGTAAAGAAATATTCCAGACCCCAAAAACAAAACATAGTCGGCGAACTATTTCGATTGATGAGGTAACACTTAAGTACCTTTTATCTTGGAAAAAAGAGCAACAAAGAAGATACCTCAAATTAGGAATTAATACTCTCAAACCTGAACAACTACTATTTACCGACATTGATAATGAACATCTTTATCTCGATTATCTGAATAATTTTATGAAAACTTTTTTGAAAGAACACAATTTAGAGAAGATTACTATTCACGGTTTTAGGCATACTCACTGTAGCTTATTATTTGAAGCTGGTGTCAGCATTAAAGAAGTGCAAGAGCGAATGGGACATACCGATATAAAAACCACGATGGACATCTATACTCATGTAACCGAAAAAACTAAAGAACAGACTGCTGAAAAATATGCCGCATATATGAACTTTTGAAAGTATGGTCAAAAGTATGGTCAAAAGCAAAAAAAGAGGCGTCTCTCGAATTGAGAAACACCTCGTAAAGCTTGATATGACAATGATTAACGCTTAGAGAATTGAGAAGCTTTACGTGCTTTTTT
>NZ_BCQE01000046.1 GCF_001544275.1 Enterococcus gallinarum NBRC 100675
GAAAAGAGGCGCCTCGCTTTTGATGAATGGATCTTCTTTTATTGAAAGGAGTACCTAGGTTTTCAACGAATAAAATAATTCATAAATAAGCTAGCAATGTTGAAATAAATCAAGACACTAGTCAAATCACTAAGTGTCGTAATGAATGGACCGCTGGCAACGGCTGGATCAAAGCCTAATTTATCCATTAACATTGGAATCAGACTTCCTGCGAGATTCGCTACCGTAATGGCACACATCATCGCCATTCCAATAACAAAACCTAAGATCGGGTTTTGTTTCCAGACAGCCACGATCGCAAAAATCGTTAAACCGGTGACCGCACCAGTCACTAACCCTGTGAGGACCTCACCGATCACCGTTCGCATAAAGCTTTTTTCTTTATCATCTGAGATTGCCAAACGGCGAACCGCAACCGCTAAAGATTGCGTACCGGCATTTCCTGCTGTACCAGTGATCAATGAAATAAAGACAGCTAAAATACTTGCTTCACTTACAAGCTCTTCATAATGACTGATCAAGCTTGCTGTTGCCATCCCCAAGAAAAGCAATGTGATCAGCCATGGCAAGCGTCGTGAAGAGGCTTTGAGGGGATTTTCACTGACTTCTTCCACGTTGACCCCGGCTAATCCGGAATAGTCACTGGCAGCTTCATCATCGATTACGTCAATGATGTCATCGACAGTTACGATCCCTAATAAATGGTCATCGTAATCTGTAACTGGCAAAGCTAGAAAGTCATAATCCCGAAATGTCTGAGCTACATCTTCCTGATCATCCCCCACATGCACGGACATGACCCGTTCATTCAAAATATCTGCAATCATCGTATCATCATCATTGATGATCAAATCCCGCAAAGAGATTACTCCGACCAGTTTGTTGTCCGTATCGACGACATAAATATAGTAAATCGTTTCGGCGACATCTGCTGCATTTTTTAGGACATACATTGCGGATCGCACCGTTTGATTGGCCACGATCGAAACAAACTCTGTCGTCATCAATGAACCAGCTGTCTCATCTTCATAATGCAGGAGCTCTTTGATTTCACTAGCATCTTCTGCTGGCATCAAACTCAAATATTTTGCTACTTGCTTCTTATCTAACGTATTCAGAAGATCGACGGCATTATCGGTATACATCTCTGCTAGCATGTCAGCCGCATAGCCGGGACGCATTTCCGAAAGATACTCTGTCATATGTTCATCATCTTCTTCGATCACGTCAAACATATCCGCCAATTCTTTGGGTGAAAGGTACGTATAAACGATTTGGCGCTGCGACTCATCGAGAGATTGGTAGAATTGTCCCTGCTCATAAATATGCAGATCCAAAAACACTTCACGAAATTTTTGGATATCTGTTTCATTCAACGCCTGAGTCAGCTGCTCAAAGCGCTCATTAAGTTCTTGATTTTCATCCAATCTCTTCACCTCTTTTATTCACTCATTGCTTGTTTGATTGATGCCATATCTGCCGGCAAGTCTGCTTCAAAATGTAGCGATTCACCGCTGAAAGGATGGGTAAAATCCAATTCGCAACAATGAAGGGCTTGACGATCAATGCCAAGATCCATCGCACCCCCATAGAGTTCATCTCCCAGTAATGGACAATGGATGGCAGCAAAATGAACGCGAATCTGATGGGTACGGCCGGTATGAAGAAGAATCGTAACCAGCGCAACTTGCTGATCCTTTTTCGTCAACCAGTATTCCGTACGTGCGGATTTCCCTTCCAAACTTGTTTTTCGTTTTAATAATGAACTGAGATCTCGTGCAATCGGATAAGTGATTTCTCCGTGAGAAGTCAGTTCTTGAATCTGTCCCGCAACGATTGCTTGATATTTTTTTATCAATTGCTTTTGCCGCAACTGAACATCTAACTTCGCATGGGCAAAGCCATGCTTGGCAAACAACATCAATCCAGATGTATCCCGATCTAAGCGAGTGACCACATGAATGACCTGATCTTGATAACCTTGCTGTTTATAATAAGCTTTGACACGATTAGCCATTGTCCCATTAGGATGATATTGAGCCGGGATCGAGGCAATGCCTGCTGGTTTGTTTACAATCAAAAGATGCTGGTCTTCATAAACGATCTCGATTGGCGTCTCATCTAATAAGACCGTTTCATGTTCACCTTCATCTGGGATCACAATGGTTACCGTATCATTTTGCACCAAAGAATACAAGACATTTTGTCTTTGCTCATTAACAAAAATCTTGCCTCCTTGAAACTTGATTTTTGCCAACAATCCTTTAGAAATCCCCTGCTCTTTCAAAAAATATTTTAACTGTTGCGGCTCTTGCCGCTCATAACGATAAGTAAATTCCATAACTGTTAAATTTCTCCAATAAACGCATCTTTGACACGGTTCCAAAAGTGCATATGCCGATAGGAGGCAAAGTGGATCCGTTCGTCTGCAATACGATAATAAATCGCATCGATTTCTTCCTGTTCAATCGTAAATTGATCAATGGTCACTAAATAGTCCGTACTAGCTTGTAGTTTGACTTTGACCCACTCATGATCTCCGACAATGATCGGTGACCCTAGCGTTCGGAAAACACGATTGTTTAAAGAAGCGATTTCTGCTAGTTGAAACGCATTGATACTTGGATGCAATACTGCCCCTCCCACGCTTTTGTTGTAAGCTGTTGAGCCTGTAGGTGTCGAAATCGATAAGCCGTCTCCGCGGAATTTCTCAAAAAGATCTTCTTTGATTGAAATATCGGCGACCATGGTTCGATTTCCCCGCTTGATCGTGGATTCATTCAACGCCAGAAAATGTTTTTCTGATTTCCCATTGGTATACGTGATGCGAACATCAAGCAAGGGATAGCTCACACTCTTTTGACGATCATTGCACAACGTATCGACCAATTCTTCCAATTCATAGTCTCGCCAGTCGGTATAAAACCCGAGGTGCCCTGTATGGACCCCCAAAAAACGGACCTCTGCTAAGCGATGACTGAACAAGTGAAACGCAGACAACAGTGTCCCGTCTCCACCAACTGAAATAACCAATTCTGGGTTCTCTTGGTCAATCGTATTGTCAGACTGGGCCAACAATTCTGTTAATCGTTTTGTGACAAGCATCGACTTTTCTTCTTGATTGTTGATAATTGCTACTTTGATCCCTGTCATGCTTCATCCCCCTGCCGCTGTTCCTTATGATTGCCTTTCCCATGTGAAAATAGCCGTTGCGCTTCTTGGATTTCTTCGCGAATATTCGACATCTCCTCATCTAATTGATAGGCAGCTTCTGCAGACCGACGCAGGCGCTCGCTGATTTCATCTGGAAATTCTCCTTGATATTTATAATTCAGTGAATGCTCGATCGTTGCCCAGAAGTTCATCGCCAAGGTACGAATCTGGATCTCTGCTAAAATGATCTTCTCACCATCGATCAGTTGGACAGGATATTCGATCACTAAATGATAGGAACGATAGCCGCTCGCCTTTTTATTTGTAATATAATCTCTTTCAATAATTACCTTCATATCATGTCGGGTGCGCAAAAGATCAACTACTTGATGGATATCTTCAACAAACTGACACATGATCCTCAAGCCGGCAATATCTGACATTTCCTCTTCTAAACGATCCAAAGGGATTCCCCGCAATTTGCTTTTAGTTAAAATACTATCGACTGGTTTTACACGACCCGTGACAAATTCGATCGGCACGTGTTTATTTTGTTCTCGATATTGTTTGCGGATTCCCCGCAACTTTACTTTTAGTTCTGAGACGGCTTGTTCATATGGTGCCAAAAAATCTTCCCAATCTCGAATCATTTCTATCCCTCGATTCTTTTCATAACATACGGTTCTATTTTACCACAATCTTAAAGGAAAACAGAATGTTCAATCGGTGCCACCTGCAAGAAAAATAACAGAGCTCTTTTTTGCTTCGACCCTCCCAAGGGTTTTCATTTGACTTATTGCCCATCGTTATGTAAACTTGATGGACTGTAAGGAAAGAGGAAAACAATGGCACAACAAGTAGAAATCGAATTTAAAACATTGTTGACTCGTGAAGAATATCAGAGAGTCATTGCCTTCTATCAGCTTGATCGCTCCGCCTTTCATACCCAAACAAATCTTTATTTTGATACATTGGATCATCAATTAAAACAAAAAAAGTTTGGTTTGCGGATTCGAACGACGGAAGATAAAGCAGAATTAACGCTTAAATCACCTCTTAAAGAAGGGCTATTGGAAACGACCGATCTCCTTTCGTTAGATGAAGCAGCTGATTTGCGTGAGAATCAAAGAATCTTATTTACCGGTGCGGTTGCCGATCGCTTGATCCAAGAGCAAATTGATCTGGCAGCTGTGAAACCTTTTGCTGAGTTGACGACTCGTCGAGCAGAATTCAGCGTAACAGAAGGTTTACTTGCTTTAGATGAAAGCTGGTATGGCCAATCCCATGACTATGAGCTCGAACTGGAAGTCTCAGAGGCTTCTTCAGGAAAACGAGCATTTTTGTCATTGCTTGATCGCCTGCATATCAGTTATCGTCCAGCAAAAAATAAAATTATTCGTGCCTTAGAAGAGAAGTTGTCAAAAAAAGAGTATGAATAGTTCTCATTAGGCATTTCTCATTTATAATAATTTCTGTTATATTTAATATATACAAAAGAAAAAGAATCTTAATTGGGGAGAGATTCAGATGATCGAGATTTATTTGTTTGTGAATCCGATAGGTCCAATTTGTTATCAATCCGAGTTGACCTTGTTGGACGCACTGAGTGATCAAAGAAAAAAAATACAATTGCATATATTACCAATCATGAATTTACACACTGTGGGGATTTCAATGGATTACCTTTCAATGGATCGATCCGATCTAGGATTGCGTAATCAACAAACCAGTCAAATCTATGAGGCATCATTGGACTACAAAGCAGCTCAGCTTCAAGGTCGAAAAATCGCCCGCGACTTTTTACTTAAACTTCAATGTCAAGTAGGCGTAAATAAAGAACCTTATTCCTTCGAATTAGTCAAACAGATTTTCGCTGAAACAAACGGCGATCTTGACATGTTTTTAGAAGATCGTGAGTCTGATTTGATCAAGCAGAATTTCGCATCTGACCAAAGTGTTGCTCGCGAAATGGGCATTACGATGTCTCCTTCGGCTGTAGTGTATAACTTCGGTTGTGAACGAGATTATGGTGTCTTATTAGAAGGAATGGAAGCTCTTAGAAATATTCCACACCTTTGCCGAACAGATCAGGAAAACTATCGTTTATTCTATCAAAAGAAAGATATCAGGGACGCTGATGTTCCTCGTATCGACTCGTTGAATCGACGACTTGTCTTGCTTTAAACAATTAATAAAACATCCAAACGATGGATCCACCCTTTGACGGTCTCTTATTAATAAGAGACCACCAAAACGAGGGTGACTCGATCAGCGTTTGGATGTTTTTTTCTATTCAGTCCTATCAGAATTTTTCTTTGAAGGATCTTTTTTTAAAAGCTCTTTTTTATCTGTAGGGTCTTGATCCGTCAATTCGGTCTTCTCTAATTCGTTCTGCTTCTCTTTGTGGGCAGATACAGCTTCTTTCGTGACAACTTCCCGTTTTTTCTTGCTATTATCCAAGCGACGGGCAAAAATTTCTTCTTTGTCCATTCCAAAGGCCCCCTTTCCTCTTTCATTTCCATCGTAACATGGAAATACTTTTGCTTCTTGCAATTTGCTTACTCATAAAAGAAAGATTTTCTCACTTTAAAGTTTAAACTGAGGTTTCTGTTGAAAAGCAATTCCCTTCTATACTTACTTTTTTCTAGGTGTCACCATCAAAAAAAGGCAATCAACCTGTTGCTTAAAAAAGCCACTGACGATCGATCAACGATCCTTCAGTGGCTAAGACAGTCCTGCTTATGCTTCTAATTCCTTGACTAATGCTTCCAATTCATCCAACCGTTGTTCAAAGACTTTCATCGCGTCTTTGATATAATCTGCTTTAGTCATATCAACTCCAGCTTTTTTCATCACTTCAATTGGATAATCGCTGTTACCTGCTTTTAGATAGGTCAAATAATTCGTTAAGGCATCAGGCTCTCCTGTTAAAATTTTCTTAGCTAGTGCAGAAGCTGCCGAAAAGCCTGTTGCGTATTGATAGACATAGTAATTGTAGTAAAAATGCGGGATACGTGACCACTCTAGACTGATCTCAGGATCTTTTTCTACAGAAGGACCGTAGTATTTAGCATTCAGCTCACCATAGCTGTCACTCAAAAATTCACTAGTCAATGGCGTCCCTTTGGCATCTTCTACGTGCATAAAGTGTTCAAACTCGGCAAATTGTGTCTGACGGAAAATCGTTCCTTTAAATCCATCCAGAAAATGATTCAAGACATAGGCTTTTACGCGAGGATCAGTTTCGGTTTGCAACATGTATTCTGTCAGGATGTTCTCGTTAGTTGTTGAAGCAATTTCCGCCAAGAAAATGGAATAATCGCCATAAACATAAGGTTGATTGTTGCGAGTAAAATAACTGTGGACACTGTGACCCATCTCATGCACCAATGTGAACAATTGATCCAAACGATCATTCCAGTTCATCAAAATATAGGGTAATGTGTCGTACGCGCCAGATGAATAGGCGCCACTGCGTTTGCCTTTATTTTCGACAACATCGATCCAGCGATTTTCAAACGCTTCGTTTACCACGGCTAAGTATTCTTCACCAAGAGGTTTTAAAGCATCTTTGGCTTTTGCGACAGCTTCTTCATAGCTATAGCGAATCGGAGCTTCCCCTAGAATTGGTGTATAGACATCATACATATGCAAGGTATCAACAGCCAATAAGCGTTTTCTTAACTCCATGTAACGATGCAGCAGCGGCAAATGTTCATTCACGACAGCCACCAATGTGTCATAAACACTTTCTGGGATGTGGTTAGCACTTAATGCAGCTTGTCGAGCAGACTCATAGTGGCGTGCTTTAGCTTTAAAGTTATGGGCTTTGATATTGGTACTTAATGTTTGGGCAAATGTATTACGGAACTGCTCATAGACACCATACAACCCTTTAAAGGCAGCTTCCCTTACGGAACGGTCGGTATTTTCCATCAATTGACCATAAACACCATGAGATAATTGAACTTTCTCTCCATTCTCGTCTTCAACGATTGGAAATTCTAAATCAGCATTGTTTAATACGGAAAAAATATTTCCAGAAGCGCCGAATATTTCTCCTGCACCTGCCAGTAAAGCTTCTTGTTCAGCCGGCAAAACATGGGGACGGTTATTGACAGTTTTTTCAATAAGATGGCGGTAAATGGCCAATTCCGGCTCTTGGTCGAAATAACCCCAAATAGTTGCATCATCCATTGAAAGCAATTCAGGATCAAACCAGGCAATCGCTTCACTTACTTGTGCAACAAGGTTGCTGGCTTTTGCATAAAGCCCTTGATAGGTTGTGTTGGCTGTATCTTGATCATTTTTCATATGACTGTATACATAGAGTTTCTCCAGTTTACGGGAGATTGCTAACACATATTCTAATGCTTCCTTGAAAGCAGCTGGTCCTTGTGATAATGTCCCTTTGAAATCATCAGCCTGCTTCAACTCAGCCACGATCTCTTGGAACGCTTCTTCAAATGCCCCATCATCGGCATAGATCTTTGTAAGGTCCCATGTTAATGCTTCCGGTAGATCCGCACGATCTGGTAATTGTTTTGTTTCTGACATATTCTTCACTCCTTTACATACTAAAATAATCTTAACATACTTTTGGCGGGAACCAAGCTAAGAGAATCAAAAAGGTTGAATTTTCTGGAAATCAGAACATTCTTTATAAATACGTTTCAATAGTTGCCCTTGATCAATCATAGGAAACAACCAGTTCCAATTCATTTTGCGCAACTGATTCAGCCAGTGAGAAAAATTCCGGTTTGCGTTTTGATGAAATAAAAAGCGCAGGACTAACATCCGATGTTCCAATAAAAAACCATAATCACTGGGATGATAGCACCAATGCGGCAGATTGCCGATATGTCCCCCGAGAGGGTAAAGGAGTGCTTGAAGACTGAGGATCTGTTTTTGCCGTTGCATCAGCTTGTGTAATAACCAGACCCGGTAAGCTTCCGGCTGCCACCTTTGATGGTATGTTCGGCATGGCTTTCTAGAATAATTGTTTAGCGCTGGGAAGCAGCCGATAGGTTCTCCTTTCCGAAAATAACGCCTACGAAAAGAAAAACCCCACTTATAATGCCAATTGATCTCGTATATGAGACCAACGCGTTGCTCTTGCGTATCTATGATCCACAAATAAAACCCCGGTTGCTCCGCAAAACGGCAACAGGCCTTCTGCAAAACAGTCCATCGATGGTGCAGTTGCGGTTGTAGATGTCTGCCTAGAAGCCACCAAGGAGAATAGTTATAGGCAAGATATTTCTCTGTTCGTTGGACAAAGCGGCTCCAAGACAAAGCCGAACACTGTACTTCAATCGCTGTTTTGCCCACAAGAAGATCCGGTCGCTGCTGCAAATCCGGCAAGTAAGCTTCTATTTCGATCGTTTCATCTGTTAGCCATTCGTAGAGGAGCTCCTTTGCTGACAAATGTTCCTCCGTCTCTCCTTCACTAAACACTTCGCAGTTAGCCGCAGCATAATGAGCGAAATGACGGCGTTTCAGGAGGCCTTTCTTTAAGTGCACCGGTTCATGACATCCTGGACAATAAAAGGGTTCTGAATCTTTCTTCGCCTGATCAGCTTTGATCCGCTGCTGCTGGTTATCATACGCAATAATCATCTTCTCACCTCGAAAAGAAATACGCAAAAAAGCGAGAAAATGATTGTAGCCATTTTCTCGCTTTTACGATTATAAGTGAACATTAGACATTTTTGAAGTAGTAACGGGTCAATTCCAATGCGTCATGCTCCATAATGATTTTTCCATACTCTGCTAAGACCTCTGAAGTGACTTGTGTCCGGTTAGCAAATTCCATTAAATAAGCCAGTGCATTCTCAACTTCGATGTCTGTCGTATCGTTATCCATAAATTGGACTTCTAGATAGTAACGGTCATTCATTTGATAAAGATTCGTGGTCACTGAATCCAAATACACTTCGGACGCTAATTGAACCATTGCTTCAAAGCTGTTCAATTCAAAAATAAAACGATTGCCTAATTCCGGCTGGGACTCTGTCTCTTGTAATTGTGACGCGACATGCTTCTTCAACATATCCGTAATGTCCTCAGTTGAACCATCGCTCATATCATCAAAGTTTTCCATTCCTTCAGGCGGTAGATTTTTGCTGATAAACAATTCTAAGCCATCCCCTTTAGGTAAGACTTGAAAGGTCACCGCTTCACTGCCTTTAAATTCTTCATCAATATCTACTTCTTCTAATATGCTATAAAAAAAGTTTTCAATCTCATTGTGATTTCCAAGAAGGTCAAGAAAAGTGATGCCCCTAGCAGCTAAATCTTCGCTCTTGATCAGTACACGGATCGTATTTTCATTGATATGTTCCATTTCCATATTAGCTACACCTCACTTTTGCTAATCACTATAGGTTCATTTTAACGAAACCTGTTGAAAAGTAAAGAGAAAACGCATATCCTCTTAAGAAAATCCTAAAATGCCAAAAAAAGAGATCAGCTTTTCATTCACTGATCTCATAACTATTTGATTTTTATAAGCCTGCCATCAATTGTGCTTGACGTAGTTCTAGTTGACGAACATCTCTTGGCAAGAAACGACGGATTTCATCTTCATTAAAACCAACTTGGAGTCGTTTTTCATCAATCATGATCGGACGACGCAATAATCCTGGGTTCTCTTGAACAAGTGTCAATAAATCTTTTAGCGGCAGGTCATCTAGATCCATGTTCAATTTTTGAAAAACTTTGGATCTTGTAGAGATAATTTCTTCTGTACCATCTTCTGTCATTTGTAAGATTGCTTTTAATTCAGAAATATTTAAAGGTTCTGAGAAAATATTTCTTTCAACAAAAGGAATCTCATGCTCTTGCAACCACGCACGAGCTTTGCGACAAGATGTGCAACTTGGGGAAGTATATAGTGTCAACAACGTGCATCTCTCCTTTTTTAAATTCCATTCGCAAGTTCTGTTGTCTTGCTTGATTTTAATTATACAGAACTATTTTAAAAAAATCTAGTGTAAATTTTGTATTTTTTAATAAAACTCTCAAGTTATATTAAAAGAGAAACCTCTCAAACAAAAGCTTTCACAAACTTTACATCACTTTAAATGAGAAAAATCAAATTTTTTTTTAATTTCATTTCTTTTGTATAACAGTGTGTCAAAATTGTATCATGAACCATAGATTTATTTAAATCACTCTAGTGATTTTATTCTATCGTTTTTTAATTTTGATAAAATATTCGATAATATCTGACTCCTCTATACAAGTTTCTTTCTATAATACTAGTACTCTCTCATTGGTCTTTACCAATCTTTTTTTACACCTAAAACTCGTTAAAAACTTACAAATAAAGAAAAGAACTTGTTATTAAAAGATTTCAAAAAAGCGGAAATCTGTATTATCACGTATTCTATTCCAAGTCATTAGTTGCTCATTATGAGTGAAAAATCATTTCATCGGCAACGAATATGACAAATGTTACAAACAAAGAAAGCGTTTGATAAGTAAATCCTAACAAATCTCTTTGAAGAAATCAGCGATATCCACTGAATATGTTTATTTGCATATAAACGAAAAAAGCGATCGAAGTCGCTTTTTTCGTCTAATTTTTGAACTGGGCATCATATAATGCTTTGTAATGTCCCCCTTTTGCTAACAGTTGCTCGTGGGTTCCTTCTTCCAAGATCCCTTTATCGCTGACAACAATGATCCTTGTCGCATGTTTGATGGTAGCTAAACGATGGGCAATAATCAATGTGGTCCGTCCATCAGCTAATGAGTTCAATGATTCTTGAATTACTTGTTCTGTTTCTGTATCTAACGCAGAGGTTGCTTCATCTAAGATCAAGATTGGCGGATTTTTTAGAAACATTCGGGCAATCGCTACCCGTTGCTTTTGACCACCAGAAAGTTTGACCCCGCGTTCTCCAATGACTGTTTCCAGTCCTTCAGGCATTTGGTCGATTACTTGTTCTAAATGAGCGAGTTTCACGGCTTGAGCAATTTCGTCTTCTGACGCATCCAATTTCCCATAAGCAATGTTTTCTCGAATCGTTCCCGGGAACAAGAAAACATCTTGCTGAACAGTTCCGATCTGGCCCCGTAGTGAGGCAAGCGTCATGTCTTGGATATTGATTCCATCAATCGTGATCTGACCCTCAGTTACTTCATAAAATCGCGGCAGTAAATTGCAAAGCGTTGTTTTTCCAGAACCGCTTTGTCCCACAAAAGCGACAGTCTCGCCGGATTGAATCGTTAGATCAATATGGTTCAATACCTTCGTCGCATCTGCATAAGCAAAGGAAACATCTTGATAGACGATATCACCTTTTAGTGCGTGTACATCGATGGCATTTGGCTTATCTTGAATCGCCGGTTTCTTGTCCAGCTCTTCTGTCAGGCGTTTGAAGCCAGCAAATCCTTTCGGATAGCTTTCAATCATGGTATTGACCTTTTCGATTGGCCGAACAAAGACATTGGATAACAAGATAAATCCAACAAACTGTCCATTCGTCAATTCCCCTTTGATCACGTAATAGGCCCCAAAAATCAAGGCAAACAAATTGATCAGTCGAATCAGAAAGTAATTATAGGCAGAACTGATCGCCATCACTTTATAAAAGACGATTTTTGAACGACGATAAAGGTCACTCAGACCGTCAAATCGTTGATGCTCAAACGTCTCATTGGCAAAAGACTGAGTCACACGAATGCCGCTGACTGCTGCTTCTACCCCAGCATTGAATTCACCTAGATTGTCATAGATCTCTGTATTGACTTTAGTCATTTTCTTATTGAAGAAAACCAGTGCAATCGTAATCAATGGAATCAGTGCAAAAGTAGCAAGTGCAAGTTGAACATGCATATTGAGCATCAGCAAGAATGAACCAATCAATGTCATGATCGTAATAAAGACGTCCTCGGGACCATGGTGAGCAACTTCAGAGATTTCAAACAAGTCAGTCGTTAGCCGACTGATCAAACGTCCAGTTTTTTGATTGTCATAATATTCAAAAGACTGTGTCTGTAAGTGTCGGAATAATTCTTGACGCATATCTGTCTCGATATTGACACCCAGTTTATGGCCATAAAAGACCACGATATATTGCAAGATCGTATTGATCAGATAAAATAAAAATAGCCCCAAACAAGCGAGCAAAATCAGCCGAAAATTGTTCTGCGGCATAATCTTGTCGATCACTTGATTCACGGCAACTGGAAAAACCAATTCAAGCAGCCCTGCAAAGACAGCACAAGTAAAATCTAAGACAAACAATGACCGGTATGGCCGATAATAGCTAAAAAACCTTTTTAACACACTTCCTCCTCCTTTTCATTAATCTACATTATAAGCAAGTCTTTCTGGAAAAGCAAAATGAGAAATCGATTGAAAAGGGTAAAATTCACTAAAATTTGAAAAAGCGATGAGACCAAGGATTTCTAAAATTAGTAAATAAAACCTTTATTTATCAAGCTTTAAGCCCTTTTTTTCTCTCAAGATATCCGCTATTATATGTTCGAAAACAAAATGAAAATTTTCACTACATTTGAAAGGCGTGTCTCTTTTGCTTAATGCGGTAATCTTTGATGTCGATGATACTTTATACGATCAGCAACAACCATTTCGAAACGCGGTTACAACCATCATACCTGAAGTAGCAGTAACAGATCTCCATCCTCTTTATATTCGTTTTCGCGTACATAGCGATGACCATTTTGGAAAAGTCATCTCAAAAGAATGGACATTAGAAGAATTTCGTACCTTTAGACTATGTCAATCGCTGATTGATTTAGGCTACTCCCCTTTATCAAATGATGCTAGCCGATTGTTTCAAGCGACTTATGAGGCAGAGCTAGACAACATCCAACTTCATCCAGCCGTAGAAGAAACTCTCAATACCTTGGCTTCATTACCTATCAAGCTTGGAATCATTACCAATGGCCCAACAGATCACCAACAAAAGAAAATCGATCAATTGGAATTGACTCGCTGGATCCATCCAGAACACATGCTGATTTCTCAAGCAACAGGATACCAAAAACCGGATATTGAACTTTTTCAGCTCGCTGAAGAACGATTTGATTTAGAGCCCTCACGGACATTGTACGTGGGAGATAACTTTGACAATGATGTCTTTGGTTGTAAACAAGCGGGATGGCAAGCCCTTTGGCTGAATCATCGCCGACGCCAAGCTCCCGAAATCAAACATTGTCACCCTGACTGTACGTTAACTGCTTTTGAAGAGCTGACAGAGGGTATCTTATCCTTTACAGACGCAGTTGTGATGTCTCGCTAAAAACTAAGAGACAGCTATAGATGCAAATCTTCGCATCCTAGCTGTCTCTTTCTTTCGTATCAAGGGTTTTGCATTCGCTGAATCTATTCTTCACCAATGCTTAAAATCAGCCGAATATCTTCTTCCGTCATTTGGTTCAGCTGGGCTTCATTCCCTTGAATGACTTTTTGGAATAGTTCCCGCTTTTCTTGTTGCAAAGCATCCATTCGTTCTTCAATGGTTCCTTCAGCGATCATTCGCCAAACTTCCACAACCTTTTTCTGACCGATTCGATGTGCCCGGCCAGCGGCTTGTTCTTCCACTGCAGGATTCCACCATAAGTCATATAAAATGACCGTATCCGCCCCTGTCAGATTCAATCCAGTTCCGCCGGCTTTTAATGAGATCAAAAAGACATCTTTTTCTCCACTATTGAAAGCATCGACCATACTCAAACGGTCTTGAGGAGGAGTGCTTCCTCGTAAATAGAAGGTTTCAATTCCTTCTTGAGCAAGTTCTTCTTCAATGATCGAAAGCATGCTTGTAAACTGTGAGAATAAAAGCACACGGCGGCCGTTTTCTTTTGCTGCTTGAATCAAGTCTTTGACCTGTTCTAGCTTGCCTGATGTGCCTTCGTAATCTTCCACAAACAATCGCGGATCGCAGCAGATTTGACGCAAACGAGTAAGGCCAGCCAAGATGCTGATCCGATTTTTGCGAAATGCTGCTGTATCCATTTGTGCGATTTCTTCCCGCATTTGGCGCAAATACGCAAGGTAGATTTTTTTCTGCTCTTCTGTCAGTACACTATAATAATTCGTTTCTAACTTCTCTGGCAGATCTTGAAGAACGGATTTTTTATCGCGTCGTAAAATGAATGGCTTGATCATTTTTGCGATCTCTTGTGTCGTCAATTCTTTGTAGCGTTGTTTATTTGGGAAAAATCCCGGCATGATCATCTCAAACAAGGACCATAACTCTTCAAGATTATTCTCGATGGGTGTTCCACTCAATGCAAATCGATGGGGAACATCTAAAGAACGCAATGCTTGTGCTGTTTTGGTTCCGCTGTTTTTGACCATTTGCGCCTCATCCAAGATTAAATATGCCAAACCTAATTCTTGGTACTGATCGATGTCCTGCCGTAAGCTAGCATAAGATGTGATGCGGACATCTGCTGGCAGCTGTAATTGGCTGGCGCGTTCCTCCCGAGAACCACTGATCACCACCGACTGGATCGTTGGTGCAAAGCGTTTGATTTCTTGCTGCCAATTGTATGTCAAACTCGCAGGTGCAACGATCAGAGCATTCAACTGTTGCTTCTCTTGCTTTTCGGACAACAAGTAGCTGATTGTTTGAACGGTCTTCCCTAATCCCATTTCGTCTGCAAGTATGCCGCCAAATTGATACTGACTCAGCATCTTCAGCCAACGAAATCCGACTTCCTGATAGTGTCTTAGTTGCGCTTGGAGCTGATGAGGCAATGGTGCAGCAAATTTTTCTGGATGAATCAAATCTGTCGTCATTTGTTTGAATCCTTGACTAAAAGTTGCTTGGTCGGCTAGTTCTTCTTGCAAATACAATCCTTGATTCAACGGAACTTGTAACGTGCCTGACTGAGATACAAAGGCTGTCCTTAATTTTTTCAGTGCGGCGCTTGCTTCTTGAAAGGCTTCTGTTTCCAGCGAAAGAACTTGCCCATTTTCTGTCGTGTAAAAACGATCAGCCTGCAACAAACTCCGCAAGACAGCATCGATCTCCGATTCAGCGATCCCGCTGACATCAAAGTGAATATCCAGCCAAGAACCATTTTCTTCAATCTCGATCGTTGGACGGTGCTGCTGTGCATCTAAGTAAAGTTCCCGCAGTTTTTTGCCGATACGTACTTCTCCTAGTTGGCGCAGTAAAGGAATCTCACGAGTGAAAAAGGCAAACAATTCTTCCCCTTCCGGTAGCGCTTTGAACCAGTTTTTGGTACTTTTTTGATACTTCATTCTTTCAACTACTTGTTCGATCCGCTTTTCCTGAGGGTAGTCCCTTAAAATCTCTGGATGGGCCTCAGGAATCACTTGATGCTTTTCGTCAGTCGAAAAAGTCACTTCGCCATAATTGAAATCAATTTGTAAATCGATCTGACCCTTGATTTTACGCAGTGAAAAAACAACGGCTAACGGACTCTCTTGGATCTCTGCTCCGACCTCTTTTGTGATCTCTACTGTGCCGATCTTGCGTAAATGAGGCAAAACTTGCATAAATAAGTTGGACAGTTCCGCTTTTGGGTAAATGATCGTTGGTTCTTCAAAGCGCTTGAATAATTGCTGCATCGTCAAGTAGACTTCTTTTTGGTCCATCGTCAATTCAACGATCGTATCGCCTTGAAGGCCCCAATTATAATAGCTCAGCAAGTGATCAAAATCCCTCGTCAAAGATAACGGAAATTGACCGTGTTCTTTTTGAACACGAAAATGCAGCGGCTTGCCTTCAGAAAAAGTCACTTGACGAAGTTTAGCGTTGCCAATCGTTAGCTGCATATAAGCATCGTTCATTTTCTCTAATAGTTCTTTGCCGTATTCAACAGGCAATAGCAAATACTTTTTGTCTAGTTTGCCTTTCACTTGGATGCCTGCTTGTCCAATCAGCTGCTGTGTCTGAGCAATGCCTAGTAAGCGGATCAGAATATCATTATTGGTTTGGTCAAATGCTTCACTCGTTAAAAGAAACTCTGTTTGTTTGTTCGCCAGATAGCTCTTTTTTTCTTGATAGACTTGCAAAAATTTATAGATATTTTTGACGACATACGTCTTTGAAGTTCCCCGTTGACCGACTTTTAGCGAAATCCCTAGAACATCCATCTCCTGGTGGTAAGGGTTCGTGGTCAGATTTTCGACACGATATTCAATCTGCAAAGGAGTGATCGTCCGCTGTCCAGATTGCAATCGATTGAATCCCTGAGAAAACATCTCCGAAGCCGAAAATGCGGCTTTTGCTGGCTTTTTTTCTTCTGTGATTTGTCTTGTTTTGCCTTGCTTTCGTAAATAAAGTTCAACAGCTATAGTGTGTTTACAATAGTGATGTTCTTCCCAATAGGGGCATTGGCAGTAATCGATCTCTTTAGCCGTCGCATCAAGATCGACTAAATATAGCTCACTTCCCAAGACTTCCGCATGCCATACCTTTCTCTCTGGATCTGGAATAACCGATAGGACGCGACCTTCATTTAGATAGGTCCGACCTCTTTCAATGACTTTTTCTGGAATACTCCATTTCATATGCTTCTGATTCC
>NZ_BCQE01000047.1 GCF_001544275.1 Enterococcus gallinarum NBRC 100675
GGGGCTAATGCTATCTTGCCAGTTCAAAGTCTTAACTCTATCTTGGACCATCCGAAGATCAATTTAGAGTTAGAAGAATACAACAGAATCATTGAAAGCCTTAGATACTATGAGGGCAAGCATGACGATATTCAATTTAAGAATAGCAACGGAAGAATAAAGAAACGCCCTTTTTCTAGCATCAACATGATGAAAAAAGTCGCTGGACAGTATGCAACAGTGGTCTTTAATGAACAGTGTGAGATTGAAGTAGATGGCGATGCTAAAGAGTTCATCGAAAAAGTATTCGAGCACAACGATTTCAAAAAGAACTTTGCTAAGTATCTAGAGCCAATGTTTGCACTTGGTGGCCTAGCATGTAGACCGTATTTGGATAAGAAAACCAAACAAATTGAATTTTCTTGGGCATTAGCAGATGCCTTTTATCCATTAGACAGTAATTCGAACAATATCAGTGAATGTGCTATTCCTTTCAGGACTATTCGAACAGAAGGCGGAAAACAGGTCTATTACACACTGCTAGAATTTCATGAATGGCAAGAAAATGGGATGTATACAGTCACAAATGAGCTATATCGATCGGAGATTCCAGAAATAGTAGGATCGCAGGTTAATTTATCTTTGCTTTATGATGATCTAGAACCTCAGTCAACTTTCAATACAGGCGTATTGTCCAGACCGTTATTCGCTTATCTAAAAACAAGTGGGTTTAATAATATTTCTCCTTGCTCTACTTTAGGATTAGGTGTATGTGATAACTGTAAGAAGACATTAGACCGCATTAACCGGACTTTTGATGAATTCAATGAGGAAATCAGACGAGGTAAGAGACGGATCGCTGCGAGTGAGATGCTTCTGAAAAGTCGTGTCGAGAATGGTCAAGTCAAAATGTACTTTGATGATGACGAAGACACTTTCCAAATTATCCCTGGGGCCAATATGGATGATTACACAATCAAAGATCTAACCACTAGCATTCGGACAACGGAATACGTTGCTGCAATCAACCATCATCTGAGAACCTTGGAAATGGAAACAAATCTTTCTAGCGGAACATTTAGTTTTGATAGTTCTGGAAAGTTATCCACAAAAACTGCTACAGAAGTGGTCAGTGAGAACTCTCAAACTTATCAGACACGATCAATGCAAATTACCAATATCGAAAAGTTTGTTAAGGAACTGGTTATCACTGTTTGCGAGCTAGGTAAATCATTAGATGTCTACGATGGTTCAATTCCGTCATTTGATGATGTAGGTGTCAATTTTGATGATGGAGCATTTACATCGACGAGTGAAAAACTCACGTTTTATCAGCAACTGATAACACTAGGTTATCCGGTTAATAAGGCTTTTGAGAAAATTTTAAATCTCCCAGAAGACGAAGCACTGAAGTTATATCAGCTAGGATTGCGACAAAGTGCGGATAAGTTATCAGGAATGATGTCTAATGCAGGTCTACCAGAGGAAATGGAGTGATCAAGATGACAGAACAGTTATTTGAGTGCGGGAAGTGCGGAAACCTTACACCTTTAATGAAGGGTACCGAAATTTTAGGCGATAATATCAAACATGAATTTTTTAAGTGTCAAAAATGTGGTTTGAAAACTACGGTCATGGTTTCTGACAAACAATTACGCAATATGCTTTTAAAACAGCGCAATACCAAACCGGGCAAACAAAAAATCGAACTTGCTCAGCGTATTACTGAGCGAATGGAGATGCTCAATGATTTAGCAAGAGGTGATTAAATGTCTATCACTCAACGACAGTTAGACATCAAATCAGCTGCAATACAAGACTCTTATTTGGCTCTTGAAGAAGAAATTATGCAGTTAGTTGTTGATCGATTAAAGATAAAAACCAATGTTGAGCTTTCTCAAGATACTGTTTTCCAGTGGTATCTTGAAAAGCTAGATCAACTAGGCTTGCTTAATTGGGATACAATCAACGATTTAGTCGAAGAATGCAATAGTGTCACAAAAGATCAACTAGCCGAAAACATTACTAAGGATGGCTATAAGAAAAATCTCAAAGAAAATAAGAAACTTGCTAATTTGGTTAAAACGCCTGTTAAAGAGTGGACGAATCTTGATCAAATACTCAACCAATATTTCGAGAGTCAATGGCTAGATTTTGAGAATCATATCAATCAGACGCTTTTGTCTACCAATTATCAAGTGAACTCAATTGCAAAGATGTATCAGCAAGTTCTGAATGATACGGTCGCAAGAATCATCGGAGGTCTGGTAACGCCACAGAAAGCTTTTAGAAGGGCGATCTATGAAATGGTTCAAAAAGGGATTGATGTCAGTCTAAAAGACAAGTCAGGGAAGTCGTGGACGCTTGAGACGTATGTCCGTACCGTGATCAAATCAACAACAAGCACTGTATTTAATGATTTGAGGATCGAAAGAGGTATAAGCGAATATGGAATAGTTACAGCTCTTATGAGCCATCATCCGGCGGCTCGTGACGCTTGTAGCAAAATCCAAGGCAGATATGTTCTGATGGTTCCCAAGAATCAAGCTCCAGAGGAATTCAAACATTTACCTAGCGTATATGACTATGGTTGGAAGACACCTGCCGGATGTAATGGTATTAATTGTAATCACCGTTGGTACTCTCAACTACCTATGGAAGATACTGGCATGAAAGATCCAGTTTCTCCTGAAGTTGCTCAACAAAACGCTAAAATTATTGCTAAGCAACGAAGATTAGAGCGATCAATTAGAATGGCTAAGAAGTCGCTCAAGGCTTCGGAATGGATAGGTAATCAAGAAGATATCGAACATTTTAAATCAATTGTACGAGCAAGACAAGCTGTCCTGCGTCAATTTATTGAAGATAACAAAACTCTTTTACATCGATCATATGACCGGGAACAAGTTTATTCATAATCCATATCCAAAAGTCTAGTATTGCTGGGCTTTTTTGTTTTGCTTTAGACCTGATCGGATGTCTCTAAAAGACGGACTCGAAGCGGGAGTTGCCGCTCTAAAAACACTTAGGAGGAATATTGATGAAAAAAGAAGATTTAATCGCTTTAGGAATTGACGAACATACGGCTAAAAATGTTATGGCTTTGCACGGTAAGACAGTAACGCAACTTAATGCGCAAGTAGCTACCGCAGAAAGCGAGCGTGACAGTGCGAAACAGGAACTGCAAGCCAATCAAGCTGAATTAGATACGTTGAAAGAAGCAGCAAAAGGGAATGAAGATCTCGAAAAGCAGCTTGCTGACTTACAGACAAAGTTTGACGAATCAAAAACCAATTCCGAAAAACAACTTGCCGAGCAACAAAAGGACTTTGCAATCAAATTAGCACTCAAAGAAGCTCAGGCACTCGATGAGGATATTGTCCTTACTCAATTAGACAAGGACACAATAAAAGTCGTTGACGGCAAATTACAAGGATTTGATGAACAACTAAAATCCTTGCAAGAAAGCAAAGCATTCTTATTTCAACAACAAGAACAAAACGAGGATAAACCAACTCCTATAATCTTTGCTGGGGGCATTCCTAAAGGTGCAGGCAGCAATGAGAAAACGATGGTTCAAAAAATTCAAGAAAGATTAGGTGAATAAATATGGCTTTGGTATTAGACAGTAAAGACTTAGCAACTATTGATAAAGAATTCCGTGCCGATTCTCAAGTTTGGGATGTTCTGACTCAAGGAGCAAAGAGCATCACTGCGGCTGACTTTGTCGGAGCAAACGAAGTTCGAATCAATAAAATGAGTGGATTTGTAGAAGCGACACAATACAAACGTAACCAAGACAACGCCAGAAGTGCAGTTAGCATTGAGAAGGAAACGATCAAACTTACTCATGAAGACTGGTTTGCATATGATGTAGATCAGTTAGATCAATCTGAGAGTGCAGCTTTGACAATTAACAACGTTGTGACTGAACATAAACGATTGATTACCGTTCCTCATCGTGACAAAGTAGCTATTCAAGTTATGTTCGACAATGCAGGTAAAAAAATCAACGAAACTTTGACTGAAGCAAATATTCTTGCTGCTTATGATGCTGCAGAAGAATACATGACAGATAATGAAGTTCCTGGCGGATATGTGATGTTTGTTTCGGCAGCTACTTATCGATTATTGAAAAATGCTGATGGAGTCAGCAAAACTTTCTCCACAAATCAAATGCAGATTAACGGAATCAATCGTACGGTTGCTCAAATTGACGGTGGTGTGCCAATCATCAAAGTTGCAAAAGGCCGTATGTCTGGTTTGACAATTGAAGACACTGTAAACTTTATCATTACACCACTAACAGCAATTGCTCCAATCGTTAAATTTGGTACAGTTGACACTGTTCCGGCTAGTCAAGATCGCAATGGCTACCGTGATACAATTAAAGGTTTGGACTATTACGATGCGATTGTATTTGATAATGCTAAAAAAGCAATTTATGTATCTTATGTCCCAAAAGCGTAGCCCCATCAGGAGTGACGTTAGATCAAACGACGTTATCTCTTGAAGTTGGGGGCACAGCGACGTTGAAAGCTACCGTTTCGCCTGCAGAAGCAAGTGACAAATCAGTTCAATTTAGCTCGAGCGATACGGCAATTGTCACTGTCACTCCTGTGCAAGGTAAAGTTACAGCGGTAGCGACTGGATCTGCAACGATCACAGCAACAACAGTAAATGGCAAAACTGCAACTTGCCAAGTCACCGTGACGGAGGGAGCTTAATAAGCTCTCTTTTTTGGAAGGAGGGACATATGGCTTACTTGAGTTATACCGAGTACCAAGAAATCGGATATACATCAATGACTGAAGACGAATTCGATGTGTTTGTTAACAAAGCTTGCGATCTTGTTGATGTACAAACAAGAAATTTTTATCAGTTCAACGATCTAGAATCTGACATTGATTTTCGCAAATCGAAATTCAAAAAAGCAGTTGCTGCTCAAATAGAATATATGTATCAAGCGAATGCTACCTCCACACTTGAGATTAACAGTCCTCAAAGTTGGTCAGTAGATGGTATGAGCGTGACTGAAGCTAGTAGATACAATAATACCGGAGCAAACGAGTCGCCCTCTATTATATCCGACGATGCTATCTTAATTCTATCTGGCACGGGATTGCTTTTTAGGGGGCTAGGGTAATGAGTTACTATCGTTTACCACCTAAAAAGGCTTTTTGTCACACGATTATCTATAAGGAAGTAATCGGAGAAGATGGCTGGCAAAAGCCTATTACCAAAGATTGGACCATTGAAAACTGCTGGTTCAACTTTGCTTCAAGGTTTGCTCGTTCGGGAATAAACTCTACCGCTGATGCTCCAAATGCTTCGATCACTATGACAGATCGCTACTGTGGACCGCTTCCTGATTTCAAAGTATCAACCAAAATTGAGTTCAAAGGTGATGAGTTTACTATCATCACTTCTAAACCGTTGATTCTAAATGGACAGTCTATCGGTTGGCGATTGGAGGTGGTCTGATGTCCGGTATCAAAGTTGATTTAAGTGGAGTTAGAAAGAAGCTATCTGCCGATAACTTTGAGCGTGGCCAGTTTAATATGGCATCTAGGATGCACTCAACGATGAACGAAAATTTTGTTCCGGAAAAAGACGGTGATTTACGTAAAATGAGTAATGTCGCCCCGGATGGCAGCCAAATTGAATGGATTTCCGCTTACGCTAGACGCCAATTCTATGCGCCGGGTGGTTGGAAGTATACGACTCCAGGAACCGGCCCAAGATGGGATCTAAAAGCAGAAGCAATCTTTATGAGCGACTGGATAAAAGCATTTAAGAAAGGAGCCGGATTGTAGTGGATTTTATAGAACGCTTAAATCAATCAGTGAATACTATTCCGAGCCTGCCACTCAAATGTGTTCTGGGGTATTTGCCACCAAAGGATGAAGCTTTTGTTTTGTATCCATTAGCAGGTGGCCAAGTGACCCAAGAATTCTTTGACGGTACAAAAGATCAAGAGTTGAACTTTGAATTTGCAATGAAGTCACAAGATCAGCAGAAAATAAGTAATGCACTTTGGCTTGTGCAAAATTATCTAGAAGAGCTGTCGGAGCTAAATAGTTCAGATGGTTCTTTTGATTTCGATTCGATTTGCATTACGAACAAACCATTTATCAATCAACTGGATGAAACAAGAACCTATATCTTTTTGGTTGATATTAAAGCAAAAATCACAACTTATCCTAAGGGGGAAACAAACTAATGGCAAGAAAAAAGAACGCCCTACGGCAACATTTTGTTGCTGACTATGATGCAACGAAACCTGATACTAAACCATTGGAAGACGCCTACAAAAAATTTGGGCGCTATGTAACAACTGTGGAAGACGATGGCGATGTACAATCAGAAGATTATGCCGATTATGCAGGAGATGGTACTTTATCAACCGATGTTACTGGCGTAACCGAAAAATGGAATTTTTCTGGTTATTGGGATCCAGAGCAAGAAGCGCAACAACTAGTCAAAAAGAAAAAACGTGCTAAAGGTGATGATCGGAAAGTTTGGCATAAGATCATTGAAACAGACGGAACGACAATCGAAGGAGTTGGAACTCTTAGCGAGAAGATCGTAGCCGGCTCTGGGGAAGCTTCTGACTGGGAAGAATTCAGCTGTGCCATCACTTATGATAAAACACCGGAAGTAACGGAAGGGTAAAAGGAGAGCTTATGCTCTCCTTTTTTTAGGGGGAATAATTATGAATTTTGAGATTAAACGATCGGGTTTTCCTATTAATATTGGCAAAATCGAGTTTTTCTTCGGCACAACGGTTGAGGAATTAACTCGATTTTTCGATATTCAAGACGAAGTCGAAGAAAAGATCACACCATTACTGAAAAAGCGAGAAAAACTAGTGATCGATCAAGAAAACATTACTAAAAGTGACGCTCAAAACCTAATCGATATTTCAAATGAACTCAATGCAATTCAGTATGATGCATTGTTAGGCGAAGGTTCGTATGAAAAAATTTATTTGGAATATCCAGATGCAGTCCAATTGTTCGATTTATTTGATCCAATCGCTGAGAACGTTGCTGAAGCCATTGAAAACGATGCGAAAGAGCGTGAAGACAAATTGGCACAACGAAAAGCAAATATGCTGAAGAAAAAAGCTCTTAAAACCAAAAAGAAGAAAAAGTAGGTGATCTAAATGCGGTTGAATGACCCATTGACCACTGAAATTGAGTTTGAAGGTGTTATGTATCCGCTAGATCTGGCTTTTGATAATGTCTTGGATGTTTTAGATGCCATCTCTGACAAGTCATTGATGGCTTGGGAAAAGGTTGATTTGGCTCTAAATCTTCTCATTGGCGAATCAAATCTAACCTTCGAAAAACAAATGGAACTCTGGGAGTTGATTCTGAATCGGCATATCCAGATCGGAAGTCAAGAGAAAGTGAGATATGACTTAGACGGCAATCCTATGCCAACACCTAAATCTTCTGACGACAAGAAAAGTATGGACTTGGTCCAAGACGCTAAGTACATATATGCCTCTTTTCGTCAAATCGGTATTAATCTTTTTGAAGAACAAGGGAAAATGCACTGGGAAGAATTTCAAGCCATTCTTGAAAGCTTACCAGATGACACTATTCTTCCTAAGATTGTACAGATTAGGCAATGGAAACCTCAAAAAGGCGATAGTCCAAAAGAAAAGGAGCGTATGAGAGAACTACAAGCCAAATACTCCTTAAACAAGGAGGTGGATGCTGATGGCTGATGGAAAAATTATTATTGATATCACTGTCAACAACAAAGAAGTTAAGAGTGCAGAAAAATCGATCGATAGCTTATCATCAAAATACGATGGCGCTTTTCAAGATAAAAATGGTCGGTGGAGAGCTGCAAACGGGCGCTTCCTAACAATGAAAGAAAAAGCTGACATGCTTGGAAAATCTCTTGGTGATACAGCATCCAAAACGGATACATTTACTAACAAAGTTGGATCTTCCATTGGTAAAGTAACTCAAATGGCTACAGCTTTAGGGCTTGTGAAAGTGGCAAGTGCTGCATTTAACGTTTTAAAAAGCTCATTGGATAGTGCTATCAGCCGTTTTGACACGATGCAAAAATTTCCTAAAGTAATGAGCGCACTGGGATTTAGTGCAGAAGAAAGTCAAAAATCAATTGACAAATTGTCTAATGGGATTGATGGTTTGCCGACAAAACTTGATGACGTTGTGGCAAGTACACAGCAAATGACAGCTATTACAGGAGATTTAGATAAGTCTACTGATACTGTATTGGCTTTGAATAACGCTTTTCTCGCATCTGGAGCCTCTACAGAGGACGCTAGTCGGGGAATGCAACAATTTAATCAAATGTTATCAACAGGCACCGTTGACTTAGAGAGTTGGAAAACTCTTCAAGAAACGATGCCTTTAGCTTTGCAAAAGACCGCTGAAGCTATGGGATTTGTTGGCAAGTCTGCTCAACGAGATTTATATGCAGCTTTGAAAGATGGAACTGTAACTTTTGACCAATTCAATGACAAGCTTATTGAACTCGGAACAGGCACAGGAATGCTTGCTGATCTTGCTAAAGAGAATAGTTTAGGGATTGCTACTTCTTTTGGAAATTTGAAGAATGCTGTATCGAAGGGTATTGCTAATGTAATAACGAAAGTAGATGAATTATCACAGGTTTTAACTGGTAAAACTATTGCTCAGAATATAGATAGCTTAAAAAGCGTAATCAATTCCGCTTTCGATTCTATAGTTAGTGGAATGGATTTTGTTATTCAGCATACAGGGGAAATAGAAACAGTTTTTTCAAAATTGTATGATGTAGCAGCAACTCTTGCACCGGTTATTTCAGCTGTGGTAGGTGCATTGATTGCATTGCAAATCGCCTCAGCGGTATCTTCAGTTATTAATGGCTTAACTTTTGCTATATCTGCATTAAAAATAGCAATGATAACATTAAATAACCTTGGATTAGTCGGAACGATAAAGATGCTCGCTGGATTTATGGGGCCTGTCGGTTGGGTAGTTGCTGCAGTTGGAGCTTTGATAGGTGTATTCACATACTTTTACAAAACAAATGAAACCTTCCGAGAAGGAGTTAACAAAACTGTATCAGTCCTAAAAGAAGGTCTTGTTGCTGCTTTCAACTGGCTAAAAACAGTATTAGTAGGCGTTTTGCCAACGCTCCAAGCAGTAGCTTCAGTAGTCGGTACGGCAATAGTCAATAGTTTCAGTAAGATGGTGTCTGTTGGTTCGGCTATTCTTTCTATTGTTGTTCCAGCTTTACAAAGATTCGCAAGCGCTGCAAAGGAAGTCTTGTCTAGTGGTTTAGAGAAAATGGGTTCGGTATTATCAACGGTAGCTGGGGTTCTTTCTGGTGTATTTTCTGTCGGGATGGAATTAGCGGGTAATTTACTGGAAAGCCTAGGAGGTTCATTTGGAAAGATAGGTGGGGTAATAAGTATTGTTGTTAGTTTGTTTTCTAAATTAGCAATTGCCACTCTTGGGCTAACGGGACCTTGGGGAACTTTAATTTCCTTGGTTCTATCTTTTGTCGCAGCATGGGTCAAGACAGGTGATCTTTCAGCAGATGGAATCACTCAAGTTTTTGATAACTTGCAGTCAACAATCACAAACGTTGCTAGTTTTATAAGTACCAACTTACCCAAGTTTGTGCAGCTTGCAACAGACCTTATCACCGGATTTTTAAACGGATTGACTGCAGCTTTACCAGGAATTGTTTCTGTCGCTACGGAAATCATTCAAACTCTAGTTAATGCTATAACAACAGTTTTACCTCAAATTATTTCATTAGCGACGCAAGTGATTACTACTTTAGTTCAAGGGTTAGCAATGGCATTACCAGCGTTGATGATTGTAGCTTCTCAAATAATAGTCCAGCTTATCACAGCTATAGCTGATGTCTTACCACAATTGGTAGAAGTTGGTGTCTCTGTTCTTACAGCACTGATAGAAGGGATAACGATTGCACTACCAGTCATTATCAAAGCAGCAATAGGCATCTTAAATGCACTAATTGATACTCTTTTATCATTTTTACCAATGTTGCTCGATGTTGGTCTGCAAATTATCACTACTTTATTAGAGGGAATTATTTCGGCACTGCCTACGTTGACGGAAGCAACAACATCTATTGTCACTGGATTACTGACGGCCTTTATCACAGCTCTACCAATGCTTATCGCCGTTGGAGTACAAATATTAATGGCTTTGATTCAAGGGCTATTATCAATATTGCCAACGTTACTAATGGCAGCTCTGCAAATAATTATGGCTCTTGTGACAGCGTTGATTTCGGCACTGCCTCAAATTATTGAAGCCGGGATTCAATTGCTAATGGCGCTGATTCAGGGAATTTTGTCAATCTTACCACAACTGATTGATGCAGCTATTCAAATCATTACTGCACTATTAGGCGCTCTTATCGAAGCCTTACCACAGTTGATTGATGCAGGTGTCCAATTGTTGCTAGGATTAGTCGCCGGTGTAATATCGGTACTTCCACAACTTGTTGCAGCTGCTTTGCAACTAATTGTAGCTCTTTTAGGTGCATTGATTGGTGCTGTTCCTCAGCTGCTATCTGCAGGTGTTAAGCTAATTGGAGCTCTAATCAGTGGGGGGTTAAGCCTGCTAGGACAGTTATTATCTGCTGGAGGGAAGTTAATTAGTGGATTACTTTCTACAATTTTAGGTTTCTTAGGAGACTTATTGTCGGCAGGTGGCAAGTTAATCGCAAGCCTTATATCTGGAATAGGCGGAGCGATTGGCGATGTATTTTCTGCAGCAGGAGATATTGCAAGTGCAGTTATTGATACTATTTCGGGAATTGATTTGTTTGGTGCTGGAAGAGCCATTATTGATGGTTTTTTAGGAGGATTAAAGTCAGCTTATGAAAATGTCAAAAGCTTTATTGGAGGAATTGCAGACTGGATTGCAGAACACAAAGGGCCTATTAGTTATGATAGGCGTTTGTTAATTCCAGCAGGTAAAGCTATTATGGGAGGCTTTGATGAAAGCTTGCAGGCAAACTTCAAGAATGTACAGCGTACTGTTAGCACTATGGCAGATCGATTGAATACAAGCTTTAATTTGACCCCAGAAATGGCACTTGGAACAAGACGAATAGGGATGTCTGGTGTTGCAAGCTACACGAATAACAGGAATGTGACTAAAACCATTCATAATCAACCAGAAATTACGATGCATGTAACTTGGAATGGAAAAGAAGACATTCGAAAAACAATTGAGGAAATTGCATGGATAACTACTGTAGAAGATAGAGGTGACTTAAAGTGAGTTTCATTGAGTTTAACGGAGATCGAACGGATAACCATTTTTTATTTTTAGAAGCCGGACTTACTTTTGATGGAGTAACAAGAAATCGAAGTTTTCAAAAGATTGATGGTCAAGACGGAGAAGTTGGTACCGGAGATGGTACGTTAAATAATATAAGTAGAAGTTATCCCTTTAGGCTTAGGCTGCCTAAAGGGATAAAAATAGAAGATGAAGTAACTGTTATTTCTAATTGGCTTTCTGAAGATGCCGACTGGCATGATTTCATATTTGGGGGAGATCCAAATTATGTATATCGAGCAATGTATGTTGGAGAATATGATATACAAAGAATAGTGTCTTGCTATGGAAAGTGTGTGCTGAACTTCAAGCTTAAACCATATAAGTTCTTAAAATCTGGATTAGTTGAACAAACGCTCTCTACCTCAATTACGAATCCCACTAAACGCATGGCACGCCCAAAGATCATAATTAAGGGGGCAGGAAATATTGTTTTACGAATTGGCTCCTCTACGTATTCTTTGAAGGATGTGGATGGAGGGATAATCATTGATGTATTGTATGATCAAGTCAAATCCTTAGATGGGCAGCGTCCACAGTGGAATAAGATCACTACTTATCCTTTGCCTGGGATTAATCCTGGACTTAACAATGTGCTGACTACTGGATCAGTAACTGAGATGAAAATTGTTCCTCGCTGGGAGGTGATTGTGTGACCTATCCAATTTTGTATGAGGCAAACGAAATAGATTTTTTTAGTTTGGGTTTAGGTCCAATCAAAACAGCAACAGAAGCTTTTGTCACAGAAGAAAGAAATGGTACCTTTATTTTTGAAGCTAAAGTGTTAGTTGATGATGAAATCTATCCGTTGTTGCAAGAGAATCGAATTATCAAAGCTGACTCAAGTCCAACGCTAACTGATCAACGGTTCAGAATCAAACGGATTGTACCAAATCATGACGGACAAGCTAAAATCTACGCAGAACACGTTAGCTACTTGAGTCAAGAATTACCAATGAAGCCAGAAGTATTTATCAGTGGAAACGCAAGTGCAGCTTTAAATGCTTGGAAGTTAGCAATTTTAGACAACAATCCATTTATTGTGGACTCGGATATTGATACAAGCAACAAAACGAATTGGCGAATCGACAAAGTGGAAAATCCTCGACAAGCATTAGGTGGCGTGGAAGGTTCTATCTTAGATGTTTGGGGCGGTGAATATCGTTTTGACAACTATCACATTAGTTTGTTAAAGAAGCGTGGAACTACCGCCAACACTATTCTAGCATACGGTCGTAATATTACGGATTTTGAACAGGAACGTAATATCATGACGACTTATACAACAATTTATCCGTATGCTATTTATACGGATGACGATGAAAATGAACAAATAGTTACTATTGATGGATATGTAGTTGATTGCGAGAATATTAATGAATACCCAAACCGTAATGTGTTGCCAGTTGATTTTAGTAATAAATTTGAACATGATGAAGTTCCAACCAAGGTAAAACTAAAACAATTGGCTCAGGATTATATCAAAGATAATGATATTGGTATTCCAAAGACATCAATTAAGGTGTCTTTTTTGGATTTGGCACAGACCGCTGATTATGCTGATATTGCTACATTGGAGACTGTCGAGCTATGCGATGATGTTCGAGTATATTATGAAAAGTTAGGTGTAGACACGACTGCTAAAGTGATCAAAACAAAGTGGAATGTGTTGCGTGATGCCTATGATGAAATAGAAATCGGTGAAAAACGTACTACTTTATCATCGATCATAAATGACACTCAAACATCGATCAAAGAAATAGGAAATCAAATGGATTCAGCAATTACTGCTGCGAATGGAAAGAACATGATTTTCCATGGTCTCTTTGGTAAAAATGGTGAAGGAGAACCAACAGCAACACGTGTCGGGGATATGTGGTACAAACCAAGTGGTGAGGATATTGAATTTTATATTTGGGATGGAACTGTTTGGACATTCATTATGTCTACAGCGAAGTTTGATGAAATCGCTAATAAAGTGAGTGAGGTAGAAAGTGATACAAAACGAGCTGTTGAGAAAGCAAATAATATTCAAATCAATGTTAACCATCTTGTCTCTGATATTTCTGCGATGAATCGGGATATCAGTACAATCAGTTTTAAAGCAAGTGAAGCATATAGTAAGGTACGATCCGTAGAGGGCAAGACTGTTTCAATAGAAAAGTCAGTTGATGGTTTAAAAGGAAGGATCACGACAGTTGAGACTACATCAACAAGTACAACAAAGAAACTCAACGAGTTAGAAATCACAGTAGATGGGCAAAAGCAGACTCTTGCTACTATGCAAACGACAGCTAATAGTGCGTTAAGTAAAGCTAACGTTCTACAAACAACAGTTGATGGTGTAACCCAGACTTTGGCAAGTGTCGAACAATGGCAAAACAATTTTCAAGTTGGTGGTAGAAACTGGGTTAGTGAATCTGAATCTCCAAAATTTAGACCATATCAAGGTGCTTCAATTACTCATTCAATAGTTCAAGTTCCTGAATGGAATGCAAAAAATGCAGTTAGGCATGTTGTTACGGGCGGTACTGGTACAATTTGTGGTACTCTTCCCGGAAATATTATTACTTATGTTAAAAACAATACGAGCTATGTTCACTCTATATATGTTAAGAACAATGGAGACAAACGTATTAGGTTTAGTAATAATTTAGGTAAGACTGATTATGTTGAACCAGGTCAATCTAAACGTATTTCACTGGTAGCTAAACACCTTGAGAATTTAGCAGCAATGCAATTTGTACTATATCGATCCACGAATGCTGACAGCCTGGATTTTACCGTGTGGCGTGCTCAGATTGAAGAAGGAAATCAGTTGACTGACTGGTCTCCAGCACCTGAGGATAAGGCTCAAACAACAAAAGTTAACGAGATTGAAACAACAGTAGACGGCGTCAAAACTACAGTAACTTCTGTAAAAACGACTGCAGACTCAGCTCTCTCAAAAGCTACTCAAACTGAAACAACAGTGAGCGGCTTAAAGACAACTATTTCAAGTGTTCAGACTACAGCAAACTCAGCACTGACAAAAGCTACGCAGCTTGAAACTACTGCCAATGTTATTAGACAGACAGTTACAGAAATTCAAGGAAATATTACGGATATTACAAACAAATTTCCTAATCCAAACTTCAAAAAACAAGATCCAAAGCCAGCTGTTGAAGGAACAGGAATTCACATAGTTTATGATAGTCAAGGAATGACTATTAATAATAACGGAGGAGCAACAAGAAACAGAGCTTACTGGGGATCACCACCACTTTCCTTAGAAATTGGGAAAACGTACAATATTAAAATGTATGTAAATGTGGGGGTTAACTCTGGGAGGAAACCCATAGAGGTAGGAACGAGTGATGGAGAAAATTTTACGTTCTCTCTTCCTAATACTAATCCTGGATGGATATATGGAACAATTAAATTGACAAGATGGACTGGCTTGTCATTTTGGCTGCCACCAGCAACTACGATTAAGATTCGTCAGTTATATATTTATGAGGCAAATACAAATATTACTTCATCACAGATTACCCAACTATCAGATACAATTAATTTAAAAGTTTCTAAAAATGATGTTGTTAATCAAATCAATATATCTAATGAATCAATATTGATTGCTGGTAATAAGATTCACATTACAGGTCAGACATCAATTGATAATGGAGTGATCAAAACCGCTCAAATTGCGGATCTTTCAGTATCGACAGCTAAAATTGCGAACGCAGCAATTACTGATGCAAAAATTGCGTTTGTCGATGCTGCAAAAATTACAACGGGCTATCTTTCTGCACAACGGATTCAAGCTCGATCAATTACTGCAGATAAATTAGCAGTCAATGCGATTCAAGTTGGTTTTAATAATTATAGCCAGAATTTAAAGATAGATCCTTACACCCTAAGTTTCTTCAATAAAAATCAATTAAGTGGGAAGTTAACCAGTGAAGGAATGGAATTTTGGCATGGAACAAGAAAAATAGGAAGAATAGGTGAAAATTCAAAAATAGGAAATGAAACTATCCGTGGTATTGCAATGAACTTAGATCACGAGGGGGATTATATCTCATGGTCTTATCGAAAAGCTCAAAATGATAGTGCATTTACTTCTATGTTAATGCTTGATCCTCGTGGAAAATTTTCAGGAAAAGCAGGAATTCATATGGATGCAGATGTTCATATGATCAAAGTTAAGCCAGGAATTCCTAGTGCAAGAGAGTTTTTACGATTTGGTGTAGTGAATTATAATAATACCTTTTATTCTGCTCTATTAAACGATAGCGGAAAAAGCGGTGTAATGTTTGGTAGCGGTTATTTGTATCTTTTGCATAACAATGTTGTATTACCTGTGGAAGATATAAGAAACATCGTTCGTGCATTAAAAGGATTAGGCACATTACAACTGCCAACTTCTATTCGTACTTCTGGTCAAGGTAGTGGAACGGTGGCGTCTTTTAAAACAGTAAGGTTATAGAAGGAGATAGGAGAATGAAAATTACATTGAAGAATAATGAGTTAGTACCAGCAATCAACTTTTTGGAATCTATCGAATTATCTACAAAAGATAGCAGACACCGAACAAAGTTGATAAAACGTATTCGAGAAGCGCTCATAGAACTTTCTGACGAGGAGAAGTCTTTGATGGAAAAATTCAATTTGCTTGATGAAAACGGTCAACTCAAAGATAGAAAAGAACAAGACATAAAAGATGTAGCTATATTTAA
>NZ_BCQE01000048.1 GCF_001544275.1 Enterococcus gallinarum NBRC 100675
GTTTTTCGGTATCCATGGTGTATTAGCTGTCTATCCAGTGTTGATGCTGGTCTTTTATCAACCTATGCTAGACAACTTGGCTGCCTATAGTGCTGGCCAACCATTGCCACATTTGTTTACCATTGGTTTTATACTCAACAATCGCGGCGCTCGTTCCTTTGCAGTAGCTTTATTAGCCATTTTCAGTTGCAAATCAGAACAGCTCAAAGCTGTTGGGAAAATTGGATTGATTCCTTCTATGTTTGGAATCTCAGAGCCAATCAAATTTGGGATTCCGCAGGTGATGAACATAAGGATGTTGATACCACTTATGGTAACACCAGCTGTTTCTGTTTTATCAGCTTATTTATTAACGATTGTTGGCTTTATGCCTTATCATAATGGCGTCAATATCCCAACAGGATTTCCAATCATTTTTGGCGGTTTCTTAACGAATGGCTGGCAAGGGATTATCGCTCAGCTGATCCAATTTGTGTTATGCGTGCTGATTTATATTCCTTTCATGCGCTGGCAAGATAAAGCAGCACTGGCAGAAGAAGGAAAAATTGCGCAAGCATAACAAGTACTGACAGCCTATAAATTAAAATTAAGTGGGGGATTTAAGATGAAAAAGATCGTTTTAGTTTGTGCTGGTGGAATGTCTACTGGTGTCTTAGTAAATAATATGAAACAAGCAGCTCAAAAAAAAGCTATTCCAGTATCGATTGACGCATTTTCAATCGAATCGGTAGCTAGTGTGGCTAAAGATGCAGATTGTGTGTTATTAGGTCCACAGGTTTCTTATCGTTTAGCAGAAGTTCAAGGGTTAGTGGCTTGCCCAACAGCTTCTATTGATATGCGAACTTACGGTATGATGGACGGACAAAAAGCACTAGAACAAGCGCTGGAATTGATAGGAGAGTAAGATGGAAGAAAAAGAACAAATTTGTTTTCAAATTATTTCCGAAGCTGGGATGGCAAGAAGTTGCTTTTTCGAAAGTATTCAACAAATGCGAAAAGAGCAAACAAAAGAGGCCCTATCTGCGATTGAAAGTGGCAAGAGTCATTATCACAAAGCGCATATTGCTCATCGGCAATTGGTACAGCAAGAAGCACAAGGTGATAAAGTTTGGATGTCGTTGTTATTGAGTCACGCCGAGGACTTGTTAATGAGTGCAGATATTATGAGTGAGTTGGCCAAAGAGTTCAATTTACTTTATGAAGAAGTAAATGGGCTAAAGCAGATGATTGATCAGCATATTTCTTCATTGAACACAAAAGAATAACAATCAAAGAAGAAAGACGTCTACGATGAGACGATTCGAGTGAAATCGTGGACGTCTTTTCTTGGTCTATGGCAGGTGGAACATTTTTCTAGGAAAAAAGATAAAAAAAGCTGGTCTCAAAACGGAGCAGGCAAGAAAAGTGGATTACCAAAGCAAATGGCACTATCTCTTTGAGAGGATGGGATGCATGGACTCGTTCAAAGAAGTAAAAAAGCAAAAGAAACATACGAAGAACAGCTCCCCCATTTCTTCCGTTAAGAAGAAATGGGGGAAAGCTGGTTTTCATTAAAAAAGCCCCTTTTTCAGGGGCCAGTAGGGATGATCTTTCTAGGACCATTCCACATTCGCTCGTTTCTCAAAGGAATAGTTTATTTTTTCAAGGTATACCCTTGGTCTAGTAACATTTTTTCCGTTCGTTCCATGCTGATGCCATTTGAAGTATCACCTTCAAATGTGACCCCTGGCAATTGCTTTGCCGCATCGTAGTCTAAATTACTGTAATCGATCGTCAATGATTCGGTTGCTGCATCTTCTCCGTAATCAAGCGAATAATCGATACCCTTGATTGCCTGATACTGTTTGGCGATCGGATCCAATAATTGTTTTGCTTCCTCTTTCGTAGATACGCCAACAGAAGAATAAGGCATGATATTGTTGGCGGTTTGCTTTTTCACTTCGTCACCTTCGTAATTGAAGACCAACTCCATTTGAACTCCGTTTTGTTCATTCGTGAATGTCTTGGTTTTTTGACTCGCTCCATTTGCTCCGCAACTTGCTAAAAAGAATATACCCAACAACGCTATAAATCCCACTACTGTTTTTTTCATTCTATCCCTCCTTTTTTTCATGATAGTATACTCCACCTGCAAGAGCTATTCATATGCTCAAAAACAAATAGTCTTTCTTTGTCCGATAGGCAATCCATATCGTCAGCGGGAAAATGATAAATTGTTGAAAAAGTTCGTGAATTTTTTCTCGAATTTTCAGAAGTATTCTTGTTATTGTATGCAAACAAATGTAAGACGAGAGGCTAGTTTCACAAAGTTTTTTCAGAAAAGAAAATGAAAAGCAAAGAATTTTTAATTTGTGCAATCTTTTATTGAAAAGAGAATTACATCTTTTAGTAGCAAATACTGCAAATGTTTGCTAAAATAGCAGTGTCGGTTAAGCATTGCTTAACAAATAAAGTTTTTTAAAACTTAGGAGGAATTTTTTATGCCAGTAGTATCAGGAGCTGAATTCTTAAAAGCTGCTCGTCAAGGCGGATATGCAGTAGGTGGATTCAATACAAATAACTTAGAATGGACTCAAGCGATTTTAGAAGCTGCTGAAGCGAAAAAAGCGCCAGTTCTTATTCAAACTTCTATGGGTGCTGCAAAATACATGGGCGGATACAAACTTGCTAAAGATCTTATCTGTGATCTAGTTGAATCAATGAACATCACTGTTCCAGTTGCGATTCACTTAGACCATGGTGACTACGATGCAGCAATGGAATGTATCGAAGTTGGCTATACTTCAGTTATGTTCGATGGTTCTCATTTACCATTCGAAGAAAACTTGAAATTGGCTAAAGAAGTTGTTGAAAAAGCACATGCTAAAGGCGTTTCTGTTGAATGTGAAGTTGGTTCAATCGGTGGTGAAGAAGATGGCATCATCGGAGCTGGTGAATTAGCAGACATCGAAGAATGTAAACAAATGGTTGCAACTGGTATTGATTACCTAGCTTGCGGAATTGGTAACATTCATGGACAATACCCAGAAAACTGGCAAGGACTTGCTTTTGACCACTTACAAGCAATCGCTGATGCTGTAGGTTCTGATGTTCCTTTAGTATTACACGGTGGTTCTGGTATTCCTCAAGAACAAATCGAAAAAGCAATTTCAATGGGTGTTTCTAAAGTAAACGTAAATACTGAATTCCAATTGTCATTCGCAAAAGCAACACGTGAATATATCGAAGCTGGTAAAGACCAAGAAGGTAAAGGTTTTGACCCTCGTAAACTATTGGCACCAGGTAAAGCTGCAATCATCAAAGATGCAGAAGAACACATTGACTGGTTCGGTTCAGCTGGTAAAGCTTAATTCTTTCAGTTCAAAAGAACGATCACAAGTGATCGTTCTTTTTTTGTGGGGAAATCCTGCTTTTTTCTTTGTCTGTTCTATGCTAAAATTGGCATGATACACACAAACTCTAAAGTATAGGTGGATATAGATGAAAAAAATTGTCATTCAAGGCAATCGTCCCTTAAAAGGAGAAGTGACGATCAGCGGGGCAAAAAATAGTGCAGTAGCGTTGATTCCTGCGGCGATTTTGGCTGATTCTCCTGTCGTATTAGAAGGGGTGCCGGATATTCAAGACGTGCACTCATTGATTGAAATTTTAGAAATTATGGGTGTTCAAACGCACTTTGAAGAAAACACACTGACGATCGATCCAACCGAGATCGTTTCGATTCCGATGCCAAGCGGCAAAATCAATAGTTTACGCGCTTCTTATTATTTCATGGGCGCATTGTTAGGCAAGTTCGGTGAAGGAGTCGTGGGCTTACCTGGCGGCTGTTTCCTAGGTCCTCGTCCGATCGATCTGCATATCAAGGGATTCGAGGCGTTAGGGGCTACGGTTACGAATGAGCATGGTGCGATGTATTTGCGTACAAGTGAAGCGGGGCTTGCCGGAGAACGGATTTTCTTGGATATGGTATCTATCGGAGCGACGATCAATGTCATGTTGGCAGCTGTCAAAGCTAAAGGCAAGACGATCATCGAAAATGCCGCTCGCGAACCTGAGATCATTGATGTGGCAACTTTGCTGAACAACATGGGAGCCAAGATCCGTGGGGCAGGCACCAACGAGATCCGCATTGAAGGCGTCCAAGAATTACACGGTTGCCGCCATTCGATCATTCCCGATCGGATTGAAGCAGGCACTTATCTTTCTTTGGCGGCAGCAGCCGGTGAAGGAATCACCATCAAAAATGTCATTTATGAGCATCTTGAAAGCTACATCGCTAAATTAGAAGAAATTGGTGTGCGCATGGATATCAGTGAAGATGAAATCTATGTTTATCCATCGAAAGATTTAAAGCCAGCCAATGTAAAAACATACCCATACCCTGGTTTTGCTACCGACTTGCAACAACCGATCACTCCCTTACTTTTGAAAGCAAATGGCACGTCAGAAATTTTGGATACAATCTATGCAAAACGTGTCAATCACATACCAGAACTTGCACGGATGGGTGCGCAAGCAACAACGGAAGGCAATTTGATCTTGCTCAACGGACCGAGCCAGCTTCATGGCGCAGAAGTCGTTGCATCAGACTTGCGAGCAGGAGCTTGTTTAGTAATTGCTGGACTGATGGCTACGGGAACCACCACAGTCTTCAATGTCGAATATATTTTACGGGGATATGATCATATAATCGATAAACTTACAGCCTTAGGGGCTGACATTCAAATGGTAGAGGAGTAACTATGAGCGACTATCTAACAATGGCAGAACTGGAGAACAAAACGCTAAAAGAAATCTACACGTTTGCCAAAGAATTTCGAATTCCTTATTACAGCCAAATGAACAAAAAAGAATTATCACTGGCTGTTATTCGGGCCCAAGCAGAAAAACAGGGTTTCTTTTATATGGAAGGTATCCTTGATATCGTTGGACAGGAAGGTTATGGCTTTTTGCGTCCAATCAATTATGGCCCCAGTGCAGAAGATATCTATATTTCTTCTTCTCAGATTCGCCGCTTCAGTTTGCGAAATGGCGACAAAGTAGCGGGGAAAGCGAGACCGCCAAAAGAGTCAGAACGTTATTATGGTTTGATGCATGTAGAATCTGTGAATGGCAAAGATCCGGAAGAAGCAAAAGAACGACCGCACTTCCCTGCATTGACGCCGCTTTATCCGAATCGTCATTTGAAATTGGAAACTACCCCTGGTCGTCTGTCAACACGGATGATCGACATGCTGGCGCCGGTTGGCTTTGGTCAACGGGGATTGATCGTTGCCCCGCCGAAAGCCGGGAAGACTAGTATATTAAAAGAAATCGCTAACGGGATCACTGACAATCACCCGGATGTAGAGTTGATCGTCTTATTGATTGATGAACGCCCGGAAGAAGTGACGGATTTGGAACGAAGTGTCAAAGGAGATGTTGTTTCTTCGACCTTTGATCTGCAGCCTAGCAACCATACTCGGGTCTCTGAATTGGTTTTGGAGCGTGCCATGCGTTTAGTTGAAGACAAGCGTGATGTTGTGATACTGATGGATAGTATCACGCGTTTAGCGCGTGCCTATAACTTAGTCGTGCCACCAAGCGGCCGTACATTGAGTGGCGGGATCGATCCAGCCGCATTATACAAACCGAAGAAATTTTTCGGAGCTGCTCGGAATATCGAAGAAGGTGGCAGTCTGACGATTTTAGCCACTGCGTTAGTTGATACCGGCAGCCGAATGGATGATGTTATCTACGAAGAGTTCAAAGGAACCGGAAACATGGAACTGCAGCTCTCTCGCAGTTTAGCCGAGCGTCGTATTTTCCCAGCCATCGATATCAAGAAATCCGGTACCAGAAAAGAAGAGCTCTTGATGAGCAGCGAACAATTAGAAGAGACTTGGCGCTTGCGCAATAATATGACTGGTGACTCATTAGAATTCACGGAACAATTCCTACAGTTTTTAAGAAAAACAAAAACCAATGCGGATTTCTTGTCTGCTTTTCATGACGTACATTTTGGCGATAAACGGCCAAAAAGAAATCTAAAAAGATAATTGCATCGAAAAACGAAACATGGTAAGATAGTCATGTTGTAAAATCGACAAATCAACTCTGGTACAGCAAATGGACCAGGGCAAAGGAGAGAAGAAGAAATGAAACAAGATATCCATCCAGATTATCATCCAGTTGTATTCATGGACTCAACTACTGGTTTCAAATTCTTATCAGGTTCAACAAAGAATTCACAAGAAACTGTTGAGTGGGAAGATGGCAACACGTATCCATTGATCCGTGTCGAAGTAACATCTGATTCACATCCATTCTACACTGGACGTCAAAAATTCACACAAGCAGATGGACGTGTGGACCGTTTCAACAAAAAATACGGTCTCAAAGACGCAAACGCTGCGGAATAAGAAAAACGCTGATTTATCAGCTTTTAGCAGACTTCATTATAGGTGGAGTCTGCTCTTTTTTCGTTTTGACCATCCTTTTGACCATCCCATCTTCTTCCTCGTGCAACTTATTCATGTAATCAGCAAAACGATCTGCCGTTTCTTCTTTTTTCTGTTCACTCACATGGGCGTAAATATCCATGGTAGTTCGAACATCCGTATGACCCAAACGAACTTGTACTTCTTTGATAGAAGCTCCTGATTCAAACAATAAACTACAATGCGTATGACGAAAACCATGAACAGTCATATGCTTTAACTTATTTTCTTTCAGTATTTTAGTTAAATTATGATTTAAGAAATCTAGGTAATGCGGTTTATTTTCTTCTGTCGTGAAAAGAAGTTGTGCGCCATTTTCCACAGGTTTTCTACCTGTTTTTAAAAAAAAGGCTTTTTGTTTAAGAATACATTGTCGAAAGATTGATAAAGTTTGATTATCAATCGAAATAGTTCGCAAACTTTTTTCTGTTTTCGGGGTTTGGAAAGCTAATTTCCAATCTTCAACAGTCGTTAATGTTTGCTTAACAGAAAGGGTTCCTCGTTTGAAATCAATGTCTTTCCATCGTAAAGCTAGTAATTCACCTTTACGTAAGCCTGTAAAAGTTAAAATATGAAACATTGGGTACAATGGATCAGGATATTTTTTAGCAATTTGCAAGAAGTATAGAACTTCTGCTTTCGTATAGAAGGGAGCCGTATATTTTTCTTCATCAATTTGTTTTTGTCTCTTTGGTCGAATAACGCCTTCCATTGGATTTCTACGAATCAGTCGTAAGCTTTTGGCGTATTGAAAAATGGAGTTTGTCATACCAATCAGATTAGAATACTTTTTGTAATAGGAATACCAATGATTGACTTGTTTCTGACAATACGGAATGGAGATTTTAGAAATTCTCCGTTCACCAAATAGTGGAAGAATATGTTTGTTTAATGCGACTCTTTGAACAACATAGGTACTTTCTTTGACCGTATTTTTATATTGTTCAAACCACTCTAAAGCGATATCCGAAAACAATCGGTTAGACTCGATGACAAGATCATATTCTTGTGCGAGTAACTGTAAACGTGCTACTTCTTGTTTGGCTGCTTTTTGGGTTTTGAACCCTCGCTTGGTTGTTGTTTTCTTCTTTCCAGTAAGCGGATCAACGCCTAAATAGACTTTAACCAGATAAGCAGTAGACCCATTCTTTTTTGTATATTTTTTAATCATGGGAGTTCTCCTTTGAATGATTCGCCAGTATATCAAAGGGAAATCGTTTTTCCTCCTTCCATACTGGTATCATAGGCGGATTGGCGTAAATCGTCAAACTTAAACTTTTAAGTGGTGTAAGAAATCTTTGATATCATCGCGATCAAAACGAGCTTCTTTTCCAAAAGGGATGACTTTTAATCCTGAGGCAATCCACTGATTTAATCGGTCATCTCCAATACGTAATCTTTTTTTGACTTGCTTACGATTCGGATAGGGTGGTAAGTCATTGACAGAAGAAAATTTTGTTGATTGTTCTTCAATTCGCTGCAGTATCTGTTCGGTTAAAACTTCGATTATTTCACTATTGTCTTCTAATGAAATTTCAATTTTCATTTCATCACCTCGTTTAAGAAAGTTTAAAAACCTATCTATTTTTGTATTTTTGGCTCTCTCCTATCAAAAATTCCGCCAGACCACTATAGTACCCTTGAAATAAGCTTGAAAACCACTACAGTGGCATGGTAAAATTTTCTATGAAAAGGAGGCTAATCCCTTATGAAACAAGGTATCGCAGACATTCATTTAATTCGTAAAATTTTGAAAGAAAAACCAGCAAAAGAACTTTCTGACCACACAGGTATCAGTTTAAGTTCCATCAAAAAATGGAAAAGCGGCGAGCGATCCATTGAAAAAATGAATCTGGGCGATGCCATTAAACTAACAGATTTTGCATCTAACAATTCAAAGGCAGAAATCAGTATCTGGTCTTAGTAACAGGTGTATAAATCCTTGTAACAATCGGTAGTACTCATAATTAGACGGTCTGGGAAGACCCACAGAAGTTTCATCTCTTCTCATACGCGGAGAGCTACCTAATGCGGTGAGGCGTTCAAGGTAGGTGTATCATTATCCAGCTTAGAGATCCTCGCACTTCCATTTTCCCAAAATGAAAGCTGTAACCAAAGTGTGTATCGCTCCTTTCAAATGAAAATCATCGCGCACTTTCTTACACCGCTTCTTCTAAAACTGAACGTATCTAATTATGCTATTTAGTTGTCAAGGAGCAAGTGGCTTACTAGCCCATGAAAATTTGCTTAAACCAGTAAACTTTCATGGAATAATAAACAATCGAGGAAGTGTGAGAGGTTGACCACACCTCCACGAAGGATGAAGCTATCAAATCTTAAATGCTAAGATTTTTGTAAGCAAACGTGTTTCAAGACGAGCAGATAATACTTCATCTACCACCAGATGTTTTTGCCCTACTTCATCTTTCAGAAACCGGAGAGAGCGTTGCATCATATACGGACGAAAATGTTCTTTGATTTGATTAATTGCCACCACATCACCATCAATTGCCTGTACAATCACGTCAAAGGGGACTCTGGAATAGGTTGTCTTCATTGCGCATCCTCCTTCATGAATTTTCGAATCAAATGTAACGCTTTGTGTCGATGCTCATTTACCGTTGAGCGACTCAATCCCATCAAATTTGCAATTTCTGCGTCATTCATTTCAATAAAGTAATAAAACAAGATAATGTTTCTTTTTTTCTTTGGCAAACGCTCTAATGCTTCTCCTAGAGACATACTTTTAACAGCAATTTCTGCACCCTCCAATTCAAAGTAACTGAAATCGGATGGATACTGGTCAATACTAGCAAACTGTTCCACTACATAATCATCTAGTTCTGAAAAAGCGACTTCTTTTTTTGATATCCGACTGAGAGACTTTAAATAATCCTTACGTTCGTCATCAATGGATCGTTTACAAATATAGTCAAATTGCATTTCAATGGCAGCTTGGAACAGGGAAGAACTCATGTCATTCACACCTCCTTTCCCGTTGAGAAAGAAGATGATTCCAATGAACATTTATCTCCTTTCGTAATATAACCCGACGTAAAGAGAGGAAATGACGGAATTTTTGAAAAAAACTTTTAGAAAAACACAAAAAAGTCCATATCCGACGATATGGACAAAGTAATTCACACAAATAGTTCCCTTTTAATAGAACCAGGAAACTACATTTTAATCCGAAAGGATTCTTTGAAATAGAAAAAATTTTTTTGATAAATTTAGTAAATAAATCCAATGGATGCTGTCATGAGTCATGGTTTATTCTCCCAAAAACATCGTCTTTAGCTTTACACATAAAAAAATGACGATTCAGAAATCGTCGTTTAGTGTACTCAGATATATTTTTGTGCATAGGAAAGAAATCGCTAAAAGACTGATTTTTTTTTCTTTTAGCAATTTGAAAAAAATAGGATTTATTTAAGCTATATACTGCTTTATATAAGGCCTGTTTACATTTAGATAGGAACAGTATAATGCCGATAGGTGATATATGATGGACAGAAAAAAACATAGAACTTTTGATTTCAAACCATTGGGTCTTGCGATTAAAGAAGCCCGTCTTAGTAAAGGATTGACTCGTGAGCAGGTAGGATCAATGATCCAGATTGCGCCACGCTATTTGACGAACATTGAAAATAAAGGACAACAGCCAAGTTTTCATGTTGTATATGATTTAGTGACTTTGCTAAATATTTCTTTGGATGGATTTATTTTAGGGGAAGAAAACAGTCATAAAAGCTCCAAACGTCTTCAAGTAGAAGCACAGTTGGATTGTCTGGATGAAGATGAATTAGTGACGATTGGGAAAGTGATTCAAGCAATTTACGGAGAAAAATGTAAATTTAACTAGTTCAATAATACACAATGGATTAATTAATACTATCAGGAAAGATTGATTACAAAGATGTAATGAATTTTTTCTGATTTTTGTTAATCATAAATAGAAAATGAATTTATCTTTGTTACACTTAGGAACTAGAGCGAATGATAAATAGTTCTTTGGTTACTCTTATCGCTGCAAAGTACAGTTCATTTTTTTGTTGTTGGGAAAATTTTCTGGATTTATTGCATATCACTTCATCCGACTAAAAATTTTTGATTCCCATAGCGAAGTTCGTTTTTGTTCCTTAGGAAAAACTTGACTGATATACTAGTTTTGAAATGACGAGTAACTCTGTACTTCATCAATAATCAAGTATTGAATTTTAATTGTATACTTTTTATGCTTGAGGGATGTCTACTGTAATACAGCTACTGCAAAAAAAATCAGTACACTTATTTTCTTATAAAGGATATCAAGAACTAAGCTCAATGGTATGCATAGAAAAGAAAAAGCCGATAAAATGAGATTTTGATATCTCGAATTATCGGCTCTGCGTCTTTGCGTCTGGCTCTGTAATTACAGTTATTCTAAACTTCGTTATTTCAATTAAAATTTCTTGTCTGCATTTAGGACAAAATAGAGGGAAATTTTTTAATTCAGTATCTTCCCTCATTTTTAAACGGGTCTTATTGCCACATATAGGGCACAGTATCCACCTAGTATTTACAATATCTATATCCTCCTGTTCTAATTAACAACTCAATATTCATTTTAAAAATTTCTCTTTAGTTCACTATCAATGTAAGTTGATTTTATTAAACATATGCCTTACTTTGTCTATTCTATTATTTGGACGACGTGGTTGGAAAGCAGACTTAATGTTAGTAACCTGATAACCTTTTAACTCTGTTAAACAGACACTGCGTCCATTTGTAAAGAAAGTTAAACTGTTTCGATACTCTTGAATACAACGGGCTGGAATTTCACCAATGAGAATGACCTCGTTACCTTTTAACTTAGTATTTAAAATATTTGCACAATATTTGGAAGCATCATTATATGCTCTCGAAAGATATTCTTGTGGTACATAAATTTCGAAGCTAAGATATGGCTCTAATAACTCTGTACCACTCTTTCTAAAAGCCTGCTCTAGTACAATAGGCGCAAGCATTCGGAAATCTGCTGGCGTACTGACAGGGCTGTAATATAGACCATACTTAAAACAGATCTTACAGTCTGTTAATTTCCAACCGTACAATCCTTGTTCACACCCATAGCGTATACCTTCCATAACTGCATTTTGAAATGATTGATTTAAATAACCTAGAGAAACCAGGCTCTCATACTGAATGCCACTACCCAAAGGAAGTGGTGTTACAGATAAACCAATAGAAGCCCAGAAAGGATTTGGAGGTACTTCGATATCAATGGTAAATTCAGATTTTTTTAATGGTCTTTCCATATAAATGACAGTTGGTTTTCTTGTTTCTATCTCAATATGATATTTTTCTTGAATCAGAGTACAAGTTACCTCCATTTGGACCTCACCTAAAAAAGATAGCACAATTTCGTGAGTTACTGTATCTACATAATATTGTAGAAGGGGATCACTATCGGATATTTCAAAAAGTGCATCTAGTAACTTTTCTCTTTGTACTGATTTACATGGTTCAATTGTTGTTTGTAACATAGGAAGAGGATTCTCAAGAATTTCTCTATGTGGTAATCTTTTTTTATCTCCAAGTACGTTATTTAGTTTTAAAAGCTCATTTTTTAAAATAATAATCTCACCAGGCTCTGCCTTATCTATCTGGCGTAATTCTCCATTTATTGAAGTATACATTTCTGTAACTTTTATTTTTTCCTTTTCTGATATATTGACTGAGTCTCGCAAATGTAGCGTTCCACTATAAAGACGTACATAGACAAGCCGTTGACCATCATCTGAATATTCTACTTTAAAAACATTTCCACAAAGTTTATCTGAATTGAGTTGTGTGGGTGAAAATAATTTGCTAGTAATTACCTCTATAAGTTGTTTAATTCCAATATTATTCTTTGCACTTCCGTGATAAACAGGATATAAGGAGCAACTTTGAATTCTTTCGTTTTCCTCCTTTTCAAGTTCTGCAATATTCAATGTTTTCCCAATGGTATATTTTTCTAATAAATAATCATTTCCCACAATTACTGTCTCCCATTGTTCTGGTTCAGTATAATCTATTACATAAGGTTTCAAATTTAGATTCACAGTCTGCTTAATTATGATGTCGTCAGAAAGTTTGTCCTTAATATCTTGATAAACATCTGGCAAATTTATTCCATTTTGATCAATTTTGTTAATAAAAAATATTATAGGTATGTTCATCTTTCTAAGTGCATGGAATAGTATACGAGTTTGTGACTGTACTCCATCTTTTGCAGAGATTAGCAAAATAGCTCCATCCAAAACAGATAATGAACGGTATACATCTGCCAAAAAATCCATGTGTCCAGGAGTATCTACAATATTTACTTTAACATTTTCCCGTTGAAAAGATGTTATTGCGGTCTGAATAGTAATACCTCTCTGGCGTTCCAAAAACATAGTATCCGTTTTCGTTGTACCGCTATCTACACTTCCTAACTCTTTAATTGCTCCGCTACTGTATAGTAAGCTTTCTGTCAAAGTAGTTTTTCCTGCATCAACATGTGCTAAGATACCGATATTAATAATTTTCAATTTTATTTCCTCCATTCAAAAGCTCAAAAAGCAGAAAAAATCCCAGTGATAAATACTCTTATCACTGGGATTTTAATACAAAAATAGCTGTATACTACACACTGATAGCCACAGATGCTTTATGATAAAATGATAAAAGTATTCTTAAACTGGGCACAAAAAACCAGTCCTTATTTTAAATAAGGATGCTTAATTAATTATTCCCGCTATCTAATTGACAGTTTATTTAAGAATACCTTGCCGCATTTTTATTATCTCCTTTTGAATGTTATCTTAATTCTATCATATGATAGAATGCTTGTAAAGCCAACCATATTTTTTGAACGAAAGGGAAATTAATGAGAAATTAATGGAAGTTAGTGTAGTAGTTGAAGATAACTCTTCAGAATGGCTATCAAAATTCAGCGATTTAATAACGATTTACAAGTTCATAAGGGATTCTTTATTCATCCAGCTATTATATTACTTTTCAGGTCAATAGGACAACTCTCCACAACCTTTCTACAAATATATTACGTATAATTTTTGAAATATATACTGCTTAACAAAATATTTTGCAGTGGTTCCAATAGTTTTGAATTGTTAATATTAAGTTTGACTTGGAAAATATCATTAAAAGTTATACTGTTTATTTGGAAAAAATTGGAGAGACCTTTTTAAGTAATGTAATGAAAATAGTTATAAGTTAGAATAAAGGTGAATTTGCTTATACTTCTCATAGAAGGTTGATTTCACGCTATATTTTGGATTATTTATGCTAAATCATTATAAGTTTGCTATAGTGACATACAATTTTTTTTGCTTATACTAAATATTCAAGTATTGTTTTCATCTTAATATTCTTTATTCATTCATTATTATTTTCCAGTTATCCTTCTTCTCTAAAGTTAATTGGTATTGGGAAATATTTTCAATCTTTGTTTCATTGTCTAAATATCGAACGGCTATTTTTACTAGATACTGTTTCTCTTTCTTCTGAATAATTGGATTCACCAACTCAGAGTAAATAAAGTTTTGACTGATTATTGGTAAAACATCTTCCATCATATAATAATCCAATTCATTCTTAGTAGCATTGGGATACAACTTAAAGAAAGTTTCTAAAAAATCGAGAATTTCTAGCTTCGTTTGTTCATCAATATTATTATCGTTTACAAGTGTATCTGGTTGAAATTCAGAGGGATTCGGTGCTGCCCAGACGGTTGGATTACTTGTAATAACTAGATTGTTATTCTTATCTTGATGAATCGTGATTCGATAGGTAGAAGCCACATTTTTCGTTTCTTCGCCTTCTTTAATTTGTTGCTTGACCGTATAAACTACTACAAAATTCTGTTCATCAATGGATTGTATCTGCCAAATTTTACAATCACTGACAGAAGAGCTCGTGGGAATATCGGTCCGAATTGTATCTACATTCAATTCTTGTAATTCCGAAGTCAGGTAACGATTGATTCGTTCAGGTCGTTGCTCAATGGCTTCTTTGTTATTTTCCCAAGAATAATATTCTTGAATGAAATTAAGAGTAAAACTCTCAATCGCATGGGTATCCACAAGCACAGGTTCAATGACTGTTGTCTCATGAATCGTGTGTGTATCAATAGCGGTAAAGTTTTTATACAGGCCAAAACTAAAGCTACCAATCAATAACAGCCACAAGAAAAGGACACTCTTTTTGTGAGTGCCCAAGTGGATGGTTTTGACTTTCTTTTGTCTGTTTGCTTTTTCTTTTTTAGGTTTGTGTTCAATATGAATTTTCATGAATTGTCCTCATTTCTTATTGTTTTATTCGTCCAGCACCAATTAAATGTTGCTGCCAATAGTTTTCATTTAAGTCGGTGTAACCAATC
>NZ_BCQE01000049.1 GCF_001544275.1 Enterococcus gallinarum NBRC 100675
CCCAATAAGTTACTATAAAAAAGAAAAGACTGTAGACCTTATCCATAAATTGGATTTTGTCTACAGTCTGTAACGAAGTTCAACTTCGTTCTTTTCTTTTGGATTTTTTATAAGAAAAACAGCTATAACTTTCTGATTTTTATCACATTTACGTTTACATGAAAGCGATGTACATCTCAAAAATCAGATTAAAACTTTGATTAGAAGAGAGTATTTTTTTTGAATCTTTCCGATAAAATTCTACACGGTTTTTAGTGCAAAGCCCCTTTCTGTGTGGAATGATTTTTTTAACTGTTATGTAGCAATGTTTGTCTTTTGTAATTTCTTCCCATGATATGACCTCCCATGTAGAAAATGCCAGATATGAAAAGGCAATTTTCCACTTCAAAATCATAAAGGAAAAATCCGTCTTAATTCCGTCAATAATATTGTTTTTTAGCAGGATATAGAAAAAGGTTATTGCAGGTCAGCATACGCTGGAGCAATAACCCTTTGTTATCTCAAATCTGTTTGTGCGTTTAATTTATCCCGATAATACTTTTGTTTGTCAGCAGGGATATGGTTGCAGAAGTCATCAATCCATCTCTGGCACTTCTCAAATACCTGTTCGTCAAGGTAGTAATTGGGGTAGTCTGCCAGTATTTCATGCTCCCTGTCAATCTGCTCTGTCAGTTGGATTGTAAAATCCATATACTGCTTGTGCAGGTTGTGTGCATATACGGAAAAACCCAGTGTCATAATAAGATAGGTTATCCGCTCAAAATCCTGCAATGTCATTTCCGCACGTCCTGTCAGCAAATCACGGTCATGCGGACTACATAACGATAAAAACGTGCTTTCCTCTTTTTCCAACAACTCCATATATTGACCTCCGCAATATTATACTTTGCTTTTTAGTTTCTTTGTCACCACATAAATAAATTCTTCTGGGGTAGGTGTCCTGTCCCCAAAGTATCTACTGAACTCTGCCTGTTTTTCTGGGTCTGGATTGCTCCGTGCTTCATCAATGGTTTTCTGCATTTGTGCCCTTACTTCCTTGACGGAAATACCATGTTGACGGGCAATAGTTTTTAACAGGTCTTTTGTATCTCTTTTCTTAAAGCCAATCATATACATACCTCATTTCTTATATACATTTCAGTTATAGCATTCGTCACTATAACTCATGGAATGATTTATTTTATGACACCATTATAATACATTTTTACAAAGGTTACAATATAGAGGAATACTTTTAATGAAAGGAGTGTGCCAGCTATGGAGCTTGACTTTAAAGCCATAGGAAAAAGAATAAAAATAGCGAGAATAAACCAGAACATGACACAGGAAACCGTTGCTGACAAAATAGGTGTCACTCCACAACACGTCAGTAATATCGAAACTGGAAATTCCAGTGTCAGTCTAACAACACTTGTTGCGATTGCAAATCTTCTGAAAGTGTCAGCTGATGAATTGCTATGTGATACAACCTTAATGTCAAAGCCAGTCTTTGAAAAGGAAGCAAAAGAATTGTTCAGCGATTGCAACGAATATGAAATACGTGTTCTGGTGGACGTGATGAAAGCAACAAAGGCTTCCATGCGAACTGTGAAGCTGTTTGAAAACATAATAAACAAGAGCGAATAAAACCGTAGCGTGTAGATCACATGAATGTGAATTACAGCTACGGTTTTTCTTCGTTGAATTTATAGCCCACACCCCAGACAGTTAATATGTACTGCGGATTGTCTGGAAACGGCTCTATCTTCTTTCTTAGTTTCCGTATGAATGATGTGAGATTGCTTCCCTCTGGGGCATTGTGGAAGCCCCAGACATTTTCATATAGTTGGTCTTTCGTAAATACCTGCCCTTTGTGGCAAAAGAGAAAATATAACAGGTCAAATTCTTTTGAAGTTAGATATATAGATTTTCCATGTTCATTTGTAAAAGTACGTGTATACACATCTATATCAAAACCAGTTACTCTTTTCTCAATAAGTATAGGGTTACTTTCAAATTTAGAAGATAGCCATTTAACAGTTTGCTGAAACAAGTGTTCTTCATTATCATCAAACGAAACTACTAATAACTTCCCATAAATACCACCGCCTCTCACTATATAAATAATTCTTTTTATATCTTCATAAATAAATCAAAATTCTTTTTTTTGTATTTTTTTTGATAACAGATAAGAACTCATTATCAAGACAAGAGAAAGCGTAAGCACCATTAAAATTAGAACCACTGTATTTGATTGGAAATAACTTATGACTTCCATTACATTCTCATAAAAAACCAGATTTTTCATTAGTTGATTTATAAGAGGAATACCAATGGCAAAGCAAGCAATATACGGTAATATAGCCATAACACTACCTTTAATATAATCAAATTTATAATAAAACGGATATTGAATACTGATAAAAAATATTGCTATAAATATTGAAAGTGATAAATATTGAATGCCATATAACCAATTAATATTTCCTTTAATAAGAATAGAAAGTACAGTAAAGATAATAAAGGACACAATAGCTGTTATCCCTATAATAATAAGAGAAAATAAATATCGACTTAGAATATGAGCTGATTTTTTTATTGGTAAAGTTCCATACAACTTATTAAAATTACTCCGCTCTGTAATTGAAAATAAAACATTCAGCATAAAGGCTACAAAAGTAAGAGTTACCATAATACTTGTTCCTAAGTCTGCTACTATTCCTAAAATAATTGGAACAAGCAAAAACGGAAACATAAATTTGGATAATGGTTTCATTGCGTAAAAATCTAAGTTTATTAATTGTTTTGTCATTTTAATCATACTCCTTTATTTGTTAATATGAATTAGGATTTCATCAAGTGTAGCTTTTTCTACAATTATACTATCGGAAATATATTTCATATTTACCACATTTAATAATGCTGTAAATCCTGTTTTACCTTTTTGAATCCCTATTAATTTTGTTTCTATATTAGGTGTTAAATCCTCAATCCCACCTTTAACTATACAATATTTGTCGAATAGTTCATCTTTCACACCAGTATAAAATATTTTACCGTCATTCATAACAGTAAGATAATCAGCGATTTTATCTAAATCAGAAGTGATATGTGTAGAAAAAAGGATACTATTATTTTCATTTTCTATATACTCTAGTAAAATATCTAGTAATTCATCACGAGCAACAGGGTCTAAACCGCTTGTTGGTTCATCTAAGATTAATAATCTAGCTTGATGGGAAAGTGCTACTGCAAGATTTAATTTCATCTTCATTCCTTTTGATAATTCCTTTATTTTTTTATTCATACTGATATTAAATTTATTTAAATAAGTATGAAAAGATTTTGTGTCCCACTTTGAATAAAAAGGTGAAACTGCTTTTTCTATATCAGAAATTTTCCAATCCTCTACGAAAAATAAATCATCAAACACAACAGCAATATCTTGTTTATAATTATGACCATTTTTAGTATCATTTCCAAATACCTTTACCACACCATTTTCCTTTTCCAATAGGTCAAAAATCAGTTTTATGGTAGTTGTTTTTCCTGCACCATTTTCTCCAACCAGACCCATTATAAAGCCTACTGGTAAAGTAAATGAAACATTATCTAATTTGAAATCTTTAAATGTTTTTGTTAAATTGCAAATTTCTAAAGCTTTAGTTTTCATTATTTAATTCCTCCGTTAAAGTTTTGATAATTTCAAATAATTCTTCATTAGATTTACCCAACATTTTTGCACATTTCCATATTTCCGTGAAATGTTCTTCAATAATTGATAATACTTTTTCCTCAAGTATATCTCGATTAATTTCTTTTACAAAACAGCCTTTACCTTGAACAATCATAATATATCCATCATTCTCCAAATCAGTATAAGCTCTTGTTGTTGTAATCACACTAACCTTTAATTCTTTTGATAATTGTCTTATTGAAGGAAGTATTTCTCCCTGTGCAATCTTACCTGCAAGTATTTCTTCTTTTAATTGTTCATATATTTGTTGATAAATGGGTACTTCAGATGAATTTTGTATAATAATTTTCAATTTACCACCCCCCTAACATTCTAGTGTTCATATTCACTATAAACAGTATAATCAATTTTTTTGTATTTGTCAATCATACGTATATGTAATTAGAACTGGCTTGCAAAAATGACAGTTTAATATTTTGCAAGCCTTAATTATCTAAAGTTATCCTATAATCTTCCAATTACTATCTTTATGAAGTACAAGCTCAAACTGTGAAATCTGTGTAGCCTTTGTTTGATTGTCAAGGAATTTCACTGACACGCTCACTTTCACATTTTCCCCATCCTGCGTGAATATAGGGTTTATCAACTCTGAATACAGATAGTCGCCGTTTATCGGTTCAAGGGCATTCCCAGCCACGTAATAGGCAAGTTCCTTTTCCGTAGCGGTTGGATAGAGCTTGAAGAACGTTTCCAGAAATGCCGTTGTGTCTGTCATGGTTTCAGCGTCCACCGTTCCGTCTGCTTCCTGTGCCTTTGCCCCAGCATAGACTTCATCTTGCACGGCTTTTGAGATTTCATCATAGGAAGCTCTGACGTTATCACACTGCCAGCCCAGATGAACGCTTAACCTCTGCCACACAACGCATTGTTCCAGCAAGTAAAGCTGTTTATGGTTCAGCCCCTTATGGCTTGCCCCATACTGCTTGACGTATTCAAGGGACAGGGCAACATCCGCTATCTGGTCGGCACTCATGCGTGAGCTTGCGTCAGAACGTGTTTTATAACCATTTTCAAAAGAGGTGTTGATGTCGATACAGTAAGCCGTTTCGCCCTCCACCTGCATAATGCTTTCATGGAATGTAGAACCGATACTGCCGTCATTCATAACCTTTTCTACATATCCTGCCTTTTCCTCTGCGTCCGTCCAGTATTGCTTTTCTGACGCATGGACTGCCGAAGCTGGCAGGGCGGTAAATACGGTTGCAAGGGTAAGCATACCTGTAAGCAATCGCTTTAATTTCTTATTCATATTTCTTAATGCTCCTTTCATTTGGGTAATAAAATAGCCGTCCATTTCTGAACGGCTGAAAATAGAAAAGGAACGCTGATTTTGGGCGTTCCATAGTCTATGAGTGTTATTCAATTTTGATACTTCAATACTGATGTGCTGTACCATATCTTTGCAAATCTCGGAATATCGGCGTATCAAGGCTCATTCGTTAGTAGTAAATAAGTAGTAAAATGAATGTTTTCAATCCCTTGAAATGCTGATAAGTACAGTGTTTTAGCGGATAATCATTTTTTTACTGTGTTTTTTATTAAAAAATTCAAAGAGACAACAATAAAGCTAAGTCCTAGTAAAATAAGATAAGTAGCTTCTTTTTCTCCTGTCTTAGGTAAGACTTCCATATATGTTTCCTCATTAGAAATACTTTTTTCAGATAAAAGACTTATCATATTGTGTTTTTCTGCTTCTTTTGTTTGACTTACTTTTGTAGTTTTTGTAGGAACTGTTGAAGTTCCCGGAAAAATTGGTTGATCTGGTTTTTCCGGTCTATTTGGTTCTTCTGGAACAGTAGGTTGTTCTGGTTCAACTGGTTTATCTGGTTCTGTTGGTACTTCCGGTTCCTCTGGAACAGTGGGTTGTTCTGGTTCTATTGGTTTACTATTATGAACAACAATGGTTACTAAAGAGTCAGGTTCTATATCTAACGATAATACATTATTGTCAGAATAAGTAACAACATACTCATTTCCTGATTCCCGTACAACATACTCTAAGGGTTGGTATCCTGCTTCTAATGGTAAATGAGTGAACTGATAGTACCAATTATTTTGTTCATTTAATTGGACGGTATCAATAAGAAATTCTTTATTTCCATATTTAACAAGCAATTCAATTGTTACTTCTTTTTTCTCATTTTCCAGCTCTGCGGACCAATCTTTTTTCACTTCTAAAGAGAAATCTTTTCCTTTATCTCCAAAAATGACACTACCATTTGTTCCAATCGCTCCACCACGTGCTGCTATGTTGTTTTCAAATATAACCGAAGCAGCTTGTCTAGCTAGTTGTAATGCTCCTTCATTAGAAGTAGTTTTTAAGCTGATCGAATGATTTACCACATTACTAATGTCAAATTCAACCTGCTTATCAGAATACCGAGATACTTCTTCATTTTCGTTATCTCCATCAATATACCAATAAACTTTGCCTCCACCTAGCATACGAGGGTCTAAGGTAACTAGAAAATCAGTGTCTTTTTCTTTACGAACACTTGTAAAATCGTCTCCACTATGTGTTGCTATATTACTATCAAAAGCTACACCATTTGAAACATAAATCTCACTCGTGCCTGTCGGACAATACCAAATACCTCCACCACTTCCAGGCATCAAAACCACTTTATCTTTTAAGTTACTCATAACTAGTGGAATATCTTTATCATCTACTGCTTGATTGTTATGAATATAGATATTGTTCAGTTTCAAAACATATGGCACACTACTTAAATAAATTCCACCACCATACCTAGTAGCTTCATTATTACGTATGGTCGCTTTTTTTATGATCGTATCATCACTTGAAATGTATAACGCTCCACCTACAAATGCATGATTGGAATCAAAAAGGCCATCATTAATGGTTAAATGTACACCATAGCCCATTTGTTTCCATTGTTCATGACTATAATCTTTTGCGATAGGATTAATTGTACTTCCAGCATCAGACCCTAAAATGTAGCGATCACTTGTCCCTATAACACCACCAAATCGACTTTTGTTTTTTCTGAAATAACCACCGTCGATTGTTCCATTACTTGCCCAATCAAAGAACAATACACCGCCACCATTATCAGAAGTATTATTGATATACTCTCCATCAGAAATAGTTGTTGTTCCTTTTATCCCAGTAAAAATTACACCGCCATGAACAGCAGAATGGTTTCCCTCAAATATTCCGCCATTAACTGTTACTAAACTTCCAGTATTTGCAATTACTGCTCCACTGTCATAAAGTGTGCGATTATTAAGAAATTGCCCATTATTTATAACAACTTCTCCTTGATTTCTAACACCTATTCCTGCAGAAGAACTTTCCCCATTTAATAAATCTCTCGTTGGAGACAATGAAACATTGCCAATTGTTTGGGAATGGGACAAAAGATTTCCTTTGACAACACCATCATTAAAAATTATTTTCCCACCATTTACATACAAAGGAGCCGACTGCATTCCTGAATTATAGGAATTTTGAAATGTTGCATGATCAATAATTACTTCCGCCTCTTTATGAACTGTGATAAATGTTCCTTTATCAGAAGTATTGGTCATATTTTCGTATCTATTTTGTCCAATTTCTTTTCCTAATCCGTCAAAAATAATCGAATCATTAGTTTCTCCTGCTAACGTAAATCGACCAGATAAAACATTAAACATTGTTTTACCTAATGAAAAATTGTTATCATTTTTCAAATCAAATATAAACAACACTTTTTCATTCGGACGATTACGCAATGTAAGATCTTTAGCAACTGTGATTGTATCTGTAAAACGATATTCTCCACCTGAAACCCAAATTTCCTGCGAACGACTTGGATCTTCTAGTGTTTCTTTTAGTGATTGAAAACTATTATTTTCCAATGAAGAACGACTTGTCTCTCTTTTTTCTCTCTTTGTTAAAGAAGAATTCATTTCTGTAGATCTTAGAGCACTAGATGTAGCTGTTAATTCAGATTCATCATCTATCAAGACAGATTTCTCGTCAATCTCTTTTTCTGGACTCTTTTCCTCTGCTTCATCCGAGATAGCGGTCTCATTTCTAACTTCAGAATCTACCGTTTCTATAGGTTGAACATTTGTTTTTTCTTCAACCTCAACATTTTCTGATGAAGTAGTTACTGACTGATTTTCAGTTAAAGAAGCAGCATCTATTCCAGTTTTTTCTAAATCAGCATCTTTTTCTACAAGGATATTCTCTGTTGAATTTTCTACTGAATTTATTTTCTCTTCTTCAGATGTAACAGGTGTCATTATTGAAGATAACTCTGAATCTGGTTGTTCTTCCGCAAAAGCGCATGTACTAAATATTCCAAGACTTAACAAAGAAAACAACAACAAGAGCATACCAATCAATGGCGTTCTTTTCTTTGTCACTTTGTTCACTTCCTTCACTTATTGTTAAAGAATAAACAAAAAGCCCCCGTCCTCCTTTCCGTCCTATATTTTCTTTACAAATTTATTTTACAAATGATACTCCTTTTTTGTCAATTGAAAATGAACAGTCATTTTCAATTATAATTTGATTTTTTTAACAAATAACGACATCGTTCGATAAACGAATGAACACCTATTGTTTTAGTATAAGAAGTTGGAATCTCGTATCGTTTACTAAACTCTTTAACGGTATACATTCCTTGATGACCAACACTTTGTGTATATACAACAATCATATCAGCTTTTCTCACTGTAGCACGTATACGCTTTTCAGATTCATCCCCGGTTAAATATAAAAATATCCCTTTCCGTTTTTCTACGGCTTCTCGATTCTTCTTCTGTAATTTTTGGTGATCTCCCCCAACCATTAATATTTGTTTTCCATCAAATATACTAGGAATCTGCTCTTTTTTTCGTTCTATATCTTTCTTTTTCTTTTCTATGTGTAGTGGTAAAGTTTTTTCTTTTTCTATTGTTTGCTTAGGTACGCTATGTTTCCAAATAACAACACCTTTTAATAATTCGTTCTTAGGGGATGCATAGTCAATGACATCTCCCTCTTTTAAATGGAACCGTTGAATATCTGTTTTGGATAAAATGATTGTTACTGGAATTTCAAGTGTCTCATCTTTAATTGTAATCGAAAGTTCACCAATATCTGACTTCTCCACAATACAGAAAGGATATTCCTCACGATTGTCTTCTAGTGGTTCCTTTTTTACCAATTGGAATTGATAGTATTGCTCATCTTCCTTCTTGACATCAATCCAATCTCCTGTTTCCCACTGATTCTTTCGTATAACCTTTTCCGGAACATATACCTGTGCTTTTTCTAGCCAACCACCACGTAATCGGCGAATCAATCGTTCGCCTGTTACTTCTTTTTCAACCACAGATTGTACTACTGTTTCGTTATAAGGAATCTTCTTTTCTAGAGAAGAAATAAGAACGAGCGCCTGCCAAAGTTCTTGAATGAATCTTTCTTTCTCTTCTATATTTTCAATGGTTAATTCATTGATCGTTTCTAGTAGTGCCTGTTTGATGTAGTCAAAATAAGTCATAAAATCCCCCTTTTTTTCTTTCAATAACTAACCGTACATACCAGCGAAAGTACGCTATTAAAATACGGAGTTGCGTCAACCTTGGATAATCATGACGAAGAAACCGATAATTTTGAATGAAATGTCGGATACTTATTTGTTGCCAATTTTCTTGAATTAAAAATTGGCCTCGTGTCGTTTTCTTTGGAAAACGTTTCGCGATAAATACATCTAAAATACGGACAACCGTCATAGGTGGTTGTTTCTTTTTTTGATACTTCTTTGTTGGAATATTGATCAATCCTCCTTTTAGTAGGTCTTTCCATAAGTAAGGATTCTTCTCTTTATAACTGAACATAGGTTCTTGCAAATCATTTGGTAATTTAAAGAGCTGTTCTCGTCCGTCCAACCATTGAATTTTTACACAAATTTTTTTCTTTCTCTTATTCACCTCACTCCTCTCCTTTCATTTCTAATTCTTTTTTGATTCTATAAATGGTTGGTCGACTAACCCCAGTTTCTCTTGCAATTGCACTAATTCCCCACTCGGCTTTTAACATCTCCACAATACGAGTATAGATAATTTGTTTTTGTCGATTTTTACTTACTGGAGAATAATCTACAGGTCGACCTCGATAATGTCCCTTTGCTTTCGCCAAAGCAATTCCTTGTTCTTGTCTTCGTTTTGATTCCATACGTTCTTGTTCTGCCATCATTGCTAGAACCTGTAGTATGAGGTCTTTGATGAAACGATCCAATAAAGGATGATCAATTGCTTCTGTCATGATTGGCAAGCTAGTAATCATTAATTGAACATCTCGCTTTTTCAGCCATTGAATCGTCTCAATGATCTCATCATAATTTCTCCCTAATCGATCAATTGCTTCAACTAGAAGTGTATCTCCTGGACGAACAAATTGAAGTACGTCTTGAAAGACTGGTCGCTCTTTGATTGTTGCACCAGACTGTTTCTCAATAAACCATTTTTCAACAGAAAATGATTTCATTTCTTCTATCTGACGTGATTCATTTTGGTCAGTGGATGATACACGAATATAACCAATACGCATAATTTCCCACTCCATTTTCTTTACACTTATAATTTACAAATAGAAGCTTGATTTAGCAAGATTCTGTTTTGTAACGTTTAAGTATACTCTATTTTTACAATCTCTCGTTCCCGCGCAGAAACGCGCGTTTTTTTGTTTCGTTCGCTTAGCGTACGAAACTGACTAAAGTAAATAATAAAAAAGGCCGAAGCATTCGCTTCGATCCGTTCATTCACCTCTTATTTCTTTTTCTTGCATGAACGCTATTTCTAATCCTCAAAAATTTCCGGAAGGATTCGATCAAAAAATGCCCATTCATTTGCGGAAAATGGACTTCCATCTTTTTTAGTCATCGTCAATACCATTTCTTTTAGAGAAAGTTTGATCGTATAGTTGATCCGGTCATACGGATTATACGTATAGCCATATAATCGGTACATCATATGATTTTTTAACGAATACAACTCATATTTTTCTCTTACTGCCTCTTTACTAATCAAAATTTTGTAAGAATAAACCATTCGATTTTTTTTCATTATCCAACGTAAATTCACCTTACTTTTTATTATATCCTAAATATTCTTTTATTCGTTCATAAGAACATCTTGCATAGACGACACCTAAAATTATCCCCAAAACAACTGTACCAATAAAATGATAAGGATAGTTCTCTGCCAAAATCCCTTACCAACTTAACTACTATGTTAGCTACAAAAAAGATAATATTCCCTATCAAGATAATCTGCGTTATTTTTCATCTGTTCACTTTTACTTAATAAGGGGAAGTAGATTTCTCTTCATAAAAAAGGTCGTGTCTTTTTATTATTTGTTCTACATTTTCTATATTCTCTTTATTTACACCTATATATAAATAATAATCATAACCAAAATGAATAACTAATTGCTCATGAGTTAATTTCCCCCAAATAAACTCTCTAAGCAGCAATTTCATAACTAATGGTATATTATTAAGTTGTATTTGTTTATTTTTATTTAAATTGTTATACATGTTTTTTAAAAATTCATTATCCTCGATCAAAGTATCAATATCTCTACTTTTCTCAAATTGAGTTAGTAAAAATCTATTTATATCTAAACTTTCAGCTATTTCCAATACTGTATTTATATATTTTAGTTCTACAAGTTTATAATCATCTAACGTAAATATTTTACCCTCAAATTTTTTTCCGATATCACTATATGATGTCCACTCGTTTCTTATATATTTTCCATTTTCATCTCTAAACTTATAGTCATATTTTGAAACTCTTAAAAATTTCACACTAATCACCTATCCTATTTAGATCTTCATCATAAGTCCCACTTCTAGTATCTTTACTTCCCAAATCCTTGACATTATTTGCGCCTTTCCAAGTACCACCATTATGAGAGTCAACATCCGGTGTTATATATTGGGGTTTCCGTTTTGTATTTTTGAAAACGGGCTGTCCATACAATCGTTCATTTGTCTTTATATATCCCAATTCCTCAGCTTTTTTTGTGCTTCTTTATTCGTTATATTATTTATGATTAGATTTTGGCCAGGATGGATCGTATAATTTTTGATCTTGTTACATTTCACTAGATCATCCATACTCACGCCGTATCGATTGGCGATCAACCAAACAGAATCCCCTGCTTTTACGGTATAGCTGGTTCCGCTTTTTCCTGCAGGAGTTGAATGACTCTTGGTCGTACCTTTTTTATTTAATAATTCAATTATTGTTTTTCAATACTTATAGAAAGCATTGTTCCAAAACAAAGACTAGCAATTGTACTATCTTCTCTTAAAATTCTCAAATACGTATCTTCCTTTTTTAATTCAGTAATATTATCAAAATCTCCATAAAAAATTTCTTTTTCTTTATAGGTCAAGAACACACTAATTTGATTTTCATAGGTTCTTATAAAGATTTTTAAAGTAAAATCATCTTTGCTAATTTTATACATTATATTGCCATCACCTATATTATCAGTCAAACTTTCACTTTCAGATAGAAACAATTCCATCAAGTCTAATTCATCATATTTCATTTTTTCAGTCTCCTTTATTTAGGTATTACTGTAATCACATCATTTCTTTTTCTTGTATAAACTCTACTTTTTACTTATCGTCAATGTCATTTTTCTTAGAGAAAGTTTGATTGTATAGTTGATCGGATCATACGGATTATACGTATAGCCATATACTTGGAACATCATATGATTTCTTAACGAATACGACTCATATTTTTCTCTTACTGCCTCTTTACTAATCAGAATTTTGTAGGAATAAACCATTCGATTCTTTTCATTATCCAACGTCCATTCACCTTACTTTTTATTATATCTTAAATATTCTTTTATTCGTTTATAAGAACACCCTGCATAGACGATTCCCACAATCATTCCAAAAACAACTGCACCAATAAAATGATAAAGAAGAGTTACTTTTTCCCCATAGGTTCGATAGAAATTCGTCATGACAATCATCATGAATCCACTATTACATACGGCATACATAAAAAATAATCGAAGAAAGAGAAGAGAAATTGTTCTCTTTCGAGCAATCCTTCTATAAAAAACATACATCCAATAGACATAAATGAATAAAGAAAGCAACAATAAAAATAATTTTAGAATAAACCACCATGAAAAATGTGGATAAATTAAAAAATCAAGGAAGCATAGGAGCGGAACAAAAGAAAAAAATCGATAAGAATGAGACAAGTATTCCCAAAATGTTTTTTATTTTAAACGTTCCATTTGTCGATAAAATTTCTTATCATCCATCATCTCCATCTTCTCTCACTCCTTCTCTTTTAAATCGCTTCTTTTTTCAACTTTAGTTCTTATACCCTATTAGTAACTTAATTAGTGAGCTTACCCCTTACTACTCAAAGCTTTACAAACTGACGTCAAGTAGATAGTAAAGTACCTTTTTTATTTTGTTTTAAATCAATATATATAGCTTATTTTCAACAATTCAAATAGTATCTACCATCCAGCCTTAAATATATTCTATTATCAAGCTTTATCAAACCATTCCATTCATAAATTCTTTCTTCATCACTATCCACATAAATCACTACCAATTCATAGTTATCGGGGATTGGATTTATTGAAAACTCAGAAGTATTAATCATGTTACTTAACTGAGATACAGTGTAATTATCATCTGAGAAAAACAATATGTTATCCAACATGTCTTTTTTCATTTCATTCAGATCTTTATAATTTTTATGATGAGGACTAGATAAAAGCCACATATTTACTAAATCTTTCTTTTTCACTTCTGGTAAATACTCTAGTAACTCTTCATCAAAATAATTATTATCAACAAATTCTTTAAACTCTATGCTGTCAAAAATTATAGGTTGATATTTGTATTCTTTTTGAAGTAAATCAGGTTCCCGAGGAACTGCCACTTTTAAGTCATTAATACATTTTATTATTGAATAAAAATCTTGTTCCGTACCGTAATTCACTCTTAAAAGATTTTCAGAATCTACTTTTTTTACCATTCCTAGTAAACTACCATTATGAATAAGAACATTGCCTTTTTGAAATTCACACCAATCGTTATACTCACCTGATATAGTATATTTATATTTTTTCATTTTATTTTCTCCTTTACCTTAATGAAGGTATCTTTATAAGTTCTGGTAATTCATTTTACTTTAGAGAATCTTGACCAGTCAGATTCAGGGATAAATGTACGGTGTATAATACTATCTCCTTTTACTGTAATATGGTAAATCCCTTTTTCACCATTTACAGATCCTCTAGCTAAGTGTTCTATCCTTCCATCCGCTCTAGTTACTACTGGATTAGATAAAATATCATTATCCAAGCCTTTGGGAAAATCATGATATAGGAGGTCTAATTTTGCTTTTTCAATTACACTATGACTATATTTATACTCCCTTTTAATTTCACTGGCTTTCTCAACCAATACTTCTGATTCAGTCTTAGGAACGGTTGTGACCACAGGTTGGTCTTCTACTTTTGGTGTGGTTGTAATCGCTGGTTTGTCAACCACTTTTGGCGTGGTAGTCACTCCAGATTTTGATTCCGCTTTTGGTGTCGTGGTAATCGCAGGTTTTGCTGGTGTAGAAACAATTGTTTGAATCGTTAAGACTTGACCCGGATGGATCGTATAATTTTTGATCTTGTTCCATTTCACTAGATCATCCATGCTCACGTCGTATAGATTGGCGATCAACCAAACAGAATTCCCTACTTTTACGGTATAGCTGGTTCCGCTTTTTCCTACAGGAGTTGAACTTTTGTCGCTGTTTTCCTAATGAAATAAGTTGCTTGATCGTCAATTTTTAACCTGGATAGATCGTGTTGTTTTTGCTCTTATTCCACTGCACAAATTTTGAGGATGTTTATTTAGTTATTTAGTTTCCCAAAAAAATTTAATATCTTCACGATTTATCTTTTCAACTTCAATAGATTTACAAATGATTTTCATTGTCATAATTGTCAGATCTATAGTAAATTCTACAAAATCTTCATTCTCTGAATTTATATTCACAAAGATTTCTTGTCCATAGTAGCCAGAAGAGGGTTTCACATCCCTAACTTTATAATCTCCTCTCCAATTAGCATCTGTTTCATAATCAACTTTATAA
>NZ_BCQE01000050.1 GCF_001544275.1 Enterococcus gallinarum NBRC 100675
TTTGTTATCTGAAGTATTTTTGCGTGATTTAATTCGTGAAGAACGAGAAAAAGCCCGAATCAATTATGTATTTCTTTCAGATTCTGGTCGGATTCCTATTGATCAATGTATAGCAGAAAATGGACGTATTCATTTAATGAAAACTTTGGATTGGGTATATGATCAATCACCAAATATGTTGATTGCTGGTGCAATCGGTGGTGGGAAAACCTATTTATTGTATTCTTTAATTCAAGCTTGTTTAAGTGTTGGGACAGTAGATATTTGCGATGGAAAAGCGGCAGATTTAGCAGCATTAGGTGATGTCGATGTATTCAAAGGACATGTGTTTTACAAAACAAATGAAGAAATGATTATTTGTTTACGAAATGCATTAAAAGAAATGAATCAACGGTATGCCTATATGAAAACCATGAAAGATCCTAAATATGAACCAGGGAAAAATTATGCTTACTATGGGTTACCACCGCATTTTATCTTTTTTGATGAATGGGCAGCTTTTTATGGTTCGTTGGATATGGAAACAAGAAATAAAGTCGATAAATTGATTCAACCATTAGTATTAAAAGGTCGTCAAGCAGGCATGTACGTTATTTTAGCGATGCAACGACCAGATGCGGAATATTTTCCAAGTGGTGTTCGAGATAATTTAACGTTCCGTATTTCTGTTGGTCGATTATCTCCGATTGGCTATTTAATGACTTTTGGTGAAGATTTTAAAAATAAGCCATTCTATAACAAAGATCAACCTGGTCGTGGGTATGCTTTTCCAGGATTTGATGTACCTGTAGAGTTCTTTGCGCCATTTGTTTACAAAGACTATCACTTTATTGAGGAATTTAAGAAATTTGACACAATGATTGTGCAAGATTTTTCTGTACTGAAAGAAGAGGCGTTTACTAGTTCTGAAGAACAAATTGTTCGTCAAGCGCAATCGTTAAAAGGAAATAAGAAAACAAATGGGATAGATGGGGAAAGTTATACACTTTTATAATTTAGAAGGAAGTGGTGAAGTATGGGTGAAGTTTTGTATCGTGTTTCTTCAGCTGCGGGTGAAATTTCACCCGATTTTGCGGTTCGAAGATTATACGAGTGGATTAACAAAGTAGAATACTATACAAAAGGTACTTATGTTTTCCGACGAATTGAGCGCGAGACATTATTTGTTACGAGAAATCAGATCGTTTTGACAAAAGAGGATATATTGCGTTTTCGTCAGGTATATCGATTATGCAAAGAAGAAAACTTACAGCTACATTTAGCAATTTTACAGTGTTTTGCTCCTGAACAGTATAAAGAATTACAAGAAAAAGAAGATTCATTGATTTAGATATCGGGGTGGCTTTCATAGGTACTATGGGAGAACACATTGTCCGAGTATGTGCTGCCGCGGCTTGTGTCGGCGAAGCCACCGAGACCAGTCGTGGCAGCACATGCTTGGCATGTGTGCCACAAAGAGGTCGTGCGCTTGCGCACGGCCTCTTTGTGTAAAGCCCCCCGATATATAATATGGGGGGCAGAAATAACATAACACAAATAAAAAAGTGTATTTAAATCAGTTATATCAAGGCTTTAGCTAAGGTTAGAAGGAGTATCCCTTTTTAGAAAAATTAGGGGGTACCACCTGTTATATCGGGATTTCTAGCAGATTAAAAAAATCAAGATTTGTTATTTTATAAAGGAGGTAGAATATGACACCGATTGAATTGCGAAATTATCGAAAAAAATTGAGTTCTATTTACACTTCAGGTGGAGAGAAAAAGTTACTCTCTCAAAAACGTTTTGCACAGTTATTGGGATGCTCGGTAGATTATATAAAGAAGATGGAACAAGGAAAAAAGAAAATCCCAGAGGATTTTGAACAACGAATCAAGGAGCGATTTCGATTGTATATGAAAAGCGGAATAGATCTTCGAGCAATGATTGATTATTTGCGTCTTTCCTTTTTTGGGACAGACTACAAAACAGTGATTCAACGTGTATTACGAATGGATCTGACAGAATTTGAAACACGTCCAACGGGCTTGTATCTTTTTGACTGTCTTTCTGTTCGTGGGAATATCTGGGTGTTCTGGCATTCAAAACGAACCGTAACAGAAAATGTACTTGTGCAATTTTCAGGACAAGGTTGCCGGGAATATGAGGAAGTCATGCGTGAACAACAAACAGATTGGCGAACATGGCTATATTCTATTTGGAAAAATCAAGGAAAGTTAGAAGCTGGTTATACACGTGTGCAATGTAGTCGATTCGATATTGCGTTAGATGAACTTTGGGGATTGGAAACGGAAGAACATTTCGATCTCTTTGAATTACTAGAAAAACAAAAAGCAGGTTTATTAGAAATGGACTTTAAGAGATTCCAGAATATCGGCGGTTGTTTTTTAGATGATGGCTATTTTCGAAGTGAAGGATTATCTTTGTATTTTGGATCGCGAAAGAGTCCTCTCTTTTTTAATTTTTATGAGAAACGTTTTGAAATTGCGAACCGAGAAAAAATTTCAGAATTAGAAGCATTAACGAAATATGGTATTTATAATCGATATGAGTTACGGCTAGCCAATGAGAAAGCAACACAAGCAGTAGAAGCATTTATTTTAGGTGATTCACCGAAACGTTTAGGAGAGATTGGCGTTGGTTTAATTAATGCAAAACTTATTGTTTGGGATCGACTGGAAAGTGATGCACGGATTGTGGACGAACGATGGGCAAAATTATTTCGTTCGATGGAAGAATTGGATTTTACAGTAAAGCCAGAAAAATTCTCATTAGATCGTTCAGAACGCTGGTTTTTGAAACAAGTAGCTCCGACATTAAAGTTGTTACAAGAAGCAGATCGTATTTTAGGAAGAGACTTTGTACAAGAAGGGATTGATAATGCCGAACTAAATGACGAGCAACAAAACTATCTAGAATGGATGGGAACGTCAGGAGGGAAAATTGCATGAATGCATATACGACAACAAAATGGCTGCGCCTGTTGGATTTAAAGGCTGCAATCGAAGCATTAAATGAAAAGATGGTTGATTTGTCTTATTTTCGTTTTCGAGTTCCTTATATTGAACAAGCGGTAAAAGCTGGACGTTATCAGGAAAAAGAGAACTGGCAAGAAATTGCACGCTTATTAGAAGTTCGTAAGGGATACGAACAAGAACTCGAAGAGTTGGAATTTAGCCGAAGGAAAGGAAGGCTAGAATTCATTCGCTTTTATCGATTTTCATTGCCAATACCTGCGATTTTAGCGGTTAAAAAAGGCTGCGATAAAATGAAGATATACGAAAACTGTGTGGCAGCACTTAGCAGCGAAAAACCTCTTATGGAAGAAATTTCATTGGCGACTGTCACTTGGGAAATGAGTCGCCAGCCAACAGAAGAACAGACATATCTTTCTTTAGAAGAGATTGAGATAGAATTAGAGGAAATTGGTCGCTATGCCACTTGTTCTACCTATTGTGGATCGGTCATTAGTATTGCTGGTGTGATTGTCTAAATGAAAAAAATTATGATTTATGTTGGTGCGTATTGGTCACGTGATCCAACAGTATTAGAAAATCCAGAGGCGGTACACTATTGCTTGCGCCAATTATTCTATCTGTATAAAGAACGATTAGAATCGTTGATTCGTCAGTTACCATATACTGACAGACGTTTAGATGAACTGCTTCTAAGGTATCCAGCAATGTATAAACGACGAAAAAATAGATTGTTACCAGAAGAGTATCCCATTGAAAAACGTGAACTTGAAGGGCGATTTGTGGCTTATTTCTATGATGATGTTCGTATGCGCTTAGTAGAACAACGAATGGAAATAGAAAATGATCGCTACTATTTTATCAATTATTGTAAGAAGCGTAAGTATCAAGTAACTGATGATTTTTATGATTGTATTTTACAAGATGGGGAAGTGATTCTATCCAAAATTGCTCCAAGTTTTCGTGAACTTGTGCCGATTGATTTTTTGAAAAAATGTCATTTGCGGATTCTTCCGTAAAAAAGAGCTATAAAAGGAAAGAAAAGTAGAAGCCAAATCGGTTTCTGCTTTTTTATTTTTTTAGGAAGGAGAAGATGGTATGTCACTGGAATTTTTAGGAGAGCCAATTGAAAAGGAAGAGTTCGTTTCGCATTATATGGATTTGTTTATTCAGGTGATAAAAAAACTTTGTGCGATTGATGAATTTTATCCACGCGAACAAGACTATCTAGCCGCTGAACGAATAAAAATCAGATTATTATGGGAAAAATTCACAGATGAAAATAACCGACCGCCAGATTATCGCTATTTATCAGATTGTTTAACGAATAATGTGCTTTCTAAAGAATACCTATTTCACAAACGTGAGAAAAATCAAATGTCGGTTGAACATTTTTGTGATTGTTATATTGCATTATTGCGTAGTCAACAGTTATTAACAGTAGAACGATATGGTGCAGAGTTTGGTTATGTCATGCAAGCTGAGCGTCATAGAGCTACAAGATGCTATGAAAAAGAAGATCAAGTGATTGATGGCTATGAAGAATTATGTATTCGAAACAATCGCTATTTGCAACAACGTTTATATGAACAATTGATGATGGATTTTTCAAATCTCTATAGAGGGTATGAATGTTCGATGATTCAAGAAAGGTAGAAGAAAAGGGGGAATTTTTATGTGGCGATTATTATTTATGGTGGTATGTGGTATGGCATTGTTCTATGTGTATCGTGTCTATCTCTATCCACGAATGGAACGATGGACAAGTTGGTATAGAGATCCTTTAAAACAACGAAAAGGATTGAAGCGGTATCGTTATGAATTACTTGTTGAATTTTCGGATGGGCGACAAGCACAGTATTATTTTTTTGCAAACTATCCAAAATACAACACCAGTGAACTATTGATTCAATTATTCAAAAATAATCCATATGTTGGGTTAGAAGAAAACGGACGGGAGTTCTTTTATCGTTCAGATAATATTAGTGCGGCGTCTATGAACAAAACACGAATTGCATAAAAAATTGGAGGAATAATCATGAAAAAAACAACATTAGCAGTCGTAACAACACTAGGAATTTCATTATTTTCGTTTCAATTAGGGAGTTCATTGGTTTATGCAGATGAAACTGTAGAAACACCTAAGTCAGAAATTGTAGAAACATTGCCAGGGGAAGGATTACCAGATGTTGAGACAGAGCTAAATGGAGGAACAACGGAAAAACCAGCAGAACCTGAACAATTGCAGTCAGAGAAACCTGAAAAAGAGCCAGTGGCACCAGAACCAGAGTTTCCTGAATCAACTTTACCGACTGATTCGATCGAAGAAGAAGGTGTGCATAGTTCAACAACAACGGATTCAAGTATAGTCACAACTCCAGAACAATCAGGAACAACCAGTTCTTCTGAAAAGAATACCGATTCGTCAAGTATGGAACAGCCAACGATGTCGTCTACCAGCGAAGAACCAAAAGAAGAACCGAATCAACCTGTTGAAAAAGTAACTGAAAAATCAGAATCAATTACAAAAGAAAATAAACCTGTTGTTCCAGCAAAAGAAGTCACAGTATCGGTAACCCCAAGCGGTGAAATTACGACGAATACTTCTCAAGGAATGAGTGTACCGATTGTCACTAGTAATGTAGAGGAATTGACCCATATTCCAACACCAACCACCCCATTAAAAGTAGAAGGTGGTCAAACAATTGTTGGTGTAAAAGATGGTATTCCATTAATCCAAGATAGTGAAGGGAATTTGGTAAAGGATTTGTCGATTCCTGTAAAGAAACTTCCAAGTGGCAATATTGAAATCAAAACAGCAGATGGAAAAACAAAAGTCTTACCAAAGACTGGTGAAGAAATACATGTTGCACTTTCTGTTCTAGGAGGAGTGTTGACAAGTATTGCTGGATTTGTTGGATATAAAAGAAAGAGAAAAGGAATAGAAAATGAGGGTAATTGAATGGACTATTTTTCAGAAAAACAAGCTTATCGTTGTCAATCGTACGTACTAGTAAAAACATACTAGAAGGAGTAGCTTATGAAAAAACGACAACTACGGCGCAAAGAAAAAGTTTATACAGAGAAAGTACCGAAGCAAAAGAAAATCCATTCAAAAAAAGCAGTGAAATGGATTTGGTGTTTGGTTTTATTTCTTTGTTTTTCAGGGGGCTTGGCATTTTTTCAATCCATGAAAACGAAGGTTCAAGTGTCGTTTTTGAAAGATGAAATCCAACAATTACAAAAGAAAGAAGTACAAAGTCGGTCAGAATTAACGTATACACCAGAAATTGAATCCTTTATGAATCGTTTTGTTGCTTTGTATATGAATACATTCGATAATCAGGAATAAGAACAACAACGTCAAGAAACATTAAAAAAAGAGTTTTATGCACAAAACTTTATTCAAGAACTAGGAAGTGTTTCAAGTGTTCGAAAATTAACTGCTGCTTCGTTTATTGGATTAAAAGAAATTGAAACCATTCCAACAGCTAGTTATAAAGTTACTTATGATATTCGCTCGATGGATTCAGAAAGTAAGAAGGAAACAAGTGTAACAATCACACAAGTACTTAATCTTCCCTTTTCTGTTTCAAACAAGGGCTGTCGTATTATTGCTTATCCTTATTTTACGGCACTACCAAAGAATACAGAAAAACAACAGATGATTACTTATGATGACACGTTATATGAAACAGTAGATGCGTCGGAAGCGAATGGTGTGGAAGGATTTGTGGAAGATTTCTTAGATAAGTATGCGAAAAACAATGCAAAAGATATGTCATACATGATGAAAGAACCTGAAGGACTCAATCAGACAGCTAAAGTTGATCAAGTAGAGATGAAAGTATTGCGTTATAAAGAAACGAAAAAACCTTTTATTGTAAAAGCAACGGTCGTCTTTCGAGATGGTGATACGTCACTTTTACAAAAAGAACAAATGATGCTTGTTATTACGAAAAAAACAAATCAATATTATGTTGAAAAATTAACACATAATTGGTTGGATAGGAAAGGAGAAGAACGGAAATGACACTGAAGGGAATTGTAGATTTTATATTAACGCAAGGTGGCTATTTTTTAATAATGGTGGTTGTTTATCTGGGATTGCGAAACTTTATGAAATCAAAAGTAGGAAATGCATTAATATCTATCGCAGCAGGTGCCGCAGTCTATTTCTTCTTAAATGATCCAACGCGTGTATTTGATGCGTTTGGTAAAATCATTGAAAAATTATTTATGGATTAGGAGGATAGTGAAGTGGATTGGGAACCTTATGATTATTCGATTGTTTATGCGGAACCTTATCGCGTACAACAGATTACAAGCAATTGGCGTCTTCCATTTCCAGTTGCATTAGTCAATGCAGCAACCTTTTTGTTGGTTGCAATCTTTGAATATTTATTTTTACGTTCGTTTATTAGTTGGGTCATTTCTTTTTTTCCACCAGCAGGAGTTGTTTTTTATATAGGACTTCCCTATTTATGTGTGTTAGCACTGGCAAAACTAAAACCTGATGGAAAAAAAGTGCATTTTTATTTATGGGATTGGTTTTGTTATATGATTCGTATGATGAATGGTGATTGTGTGTATTATAACTGGGATAAGGTATCAAACAATGCGTTGGAAGAATTACTTTTTGTGAATAAGTATGTTTATTTAGAGGATTAGAAAAAGGGACAATCAATTGGTTGTCCCTTTTTTATTGGGAGGTGAAACTTATTGGTGCTTGTAAAAGAACCAGTAAAAGCATTCAAGAAAAATTGTTTGTTAAATGGAGAGGATTGTATCTGGGCCTACTATCATGTTTTTCCACGAACAATTTCAAAAAACACACCAAAAAAGACACAGGAAATAAAAGAAATGATGGCTCGTTTACTGTTACTTTTAGCAGATTATGAAGATGTGGAGTTGGTGATGTATCCACGAACAATGAATTTACGGACGAAGTTTGACACATTAGGAAAGGGATTTTCTCCCGATAGTCAAGCAATTGGTACGTATTATGCAAAAGAAACAGTGACATTGTTGGAACGAGAAGGACAAGTCTATCGTCCTTCATTTATTTTAGGAATCAAAGTCAAAGAAAAAGCAACGGTGGAGAGCTTTCATGATGTACTAAATCTAATCTGGTTAGATGTGGCAGGAAGTTTAGCACGTTTATTTGGATTAGAAGTAGATGATTTGGAAATATTATTTTCTGAAAGTGATCCTTATGTAAAAGAAGTAACACAATTACTTTATAGTTTTTCTATTCGTCCATTAGTTAAAAAAGAGCTGTTGTATCTCAATCGTCTGCAATATATTCGAGGAATGGCTCACAAAATAGAAGAACAAAATAATTGGGAAGTACTGAAAGACAATCAAGGAACGTATGTACGTATACCGAAGGAACATAAAGGCCTTCTTCAATTAGAAGATGAGTTAGGGACTAGTTATTTAGCATTGTTGCCTATTGGGGAAACACCTGAAAATATGAGAAATTGTGATCTATTTCAATTTGCTCAGGATCTTTCTTTCCCAGCAGAATTGCGAATGAAAATTCACTATCCACGCTTGAAAGGACAGGGAGGTATTGGTTTAAAACTGAATTGGCTATCGGAACGGTTCAAAACAGAGCATAAGGAATTGGTTCAAAATGATGAAGAACCTAGTGAACGCTTATTAACTGTTCGAGGATTAGTAAAACATTTAAAGCAACGAGTAGATAATGGGCAACCTGTCGTCGATTGGATCGCATGTTTTATTGTATACGGTCAAACGGTTGAAGAAGTTCGTCAAAATAGTGCAACGGTTATTCAACAACTTCATACGATTATCCATATCCACCGTGCAAAAAATGATCAACGAGAATTGTTTTATAAATGTTTATTAGGGCAACCATTGGGACGGCAGTTACATTGGAAGCACCGAACAACTGTAGAAGCAGTTGGCGAATGGTTGTTTTCAGCAGTATCAGAATTAGGTATGGAATCCGGCTGGTATATTGGTCGGCAAGATACATTAGGGGATGGTGGTTCTCGAGGAGAAAAAACACCATTAGAAGAATTAATTTATGCGTCAAATCGTTTTGTCTTTTTGAATCTTCTAGCCATTGCGGAAGGAATCAAAGGTGCGTTGTTTGATGCGCCTCATGTAGCAGTAACTGGAAAAACCGGTAAAGGGAAGACCTTTTTAGTTGGCTTGCTCTTTTTGTATAGTTCGTTTATGAATGTACAAAGTTTATTTGTGGATCCCAAAGGAGAAAAGCGCAAATGGTTTACGAAACTCATTCAAGACCCTTATTATCAGAAACATTACCCTTTGTTTGTAGAACATTTGCAAAAAATGAGTTATGTCACGTTAGATGCTACAAATCCCCGTAATTATGGCGTATTAGATCCAATTGTTTGTTTATCCCGAGTAGATGCGAAACAAGTAGCCCAGGATATGATTGATGAGTTAAGTCCGTTAGGTACCAATCACCTTTTAAAAGGGGCGGTATTAAAGGGAATCCAAGAAGTTTTAGTTCAAAAAGAAGCCGGACAACAAGTTGGCTTGATGCATGTGGTCGAGTATTTAGAACAAATGGAACAAAAAGAGGTTCGAGAATATGGTGAGTTTTTACGCTTGACGGTAGAAGATTCGATTTTACGTTTAGGATTTTCTTATGGAGAAAACCCGGGATTAGACTTTAATGCCAAAACAACGATTTTAGAGATCCAAGATTTGAAATTACCAAATGACAATGTCCGACCAGAACTATATACAGATGCGGATCGAAAGTCTTTGTGTTTGATGATTAGTTTAGGTCGTTTTTGTGAAATGTTTGGAAAACGAGATAGTAGTAAGAAAACAGCGATTTATTTTACAGAAGCATGGGTATTTAATAATTCGAACGCAGGACGTAGTATTATTGCAGCAATGGCGCGTGTGGGGCGTTCACAGATGAATCAATTAGTGTTAGATACACAATTTATTGGCGACTTAGGTTCAGATAAAGAAAAAGGGAATTTTGGTGTTGTCTTCGCTTTTGATGAAGACAGTGAGCGAGAAAAGATTTTGACTCATTTACGTTTGGAAGTAAATGAGGCGAACTTATCTGAAATGAGCCATATGATTAAAGGACAGTGTTGGATGTTAGATCCCTATGGACGTGTAGGAAAACTCAATGTACACAGTTTGTTTGAAGAAATGACCGCTGCATTACAAACAACGGAAAAAACAAGTCACTCTCAAGTAGAAGAACAGGATACGTTAATCATGCAATAGAAATGAGGTGAAACAATGGCTGATATAAGGCATAAGGAAAAGAAATGGTGCGTTTTGCTTTTTTTAACGATTGGATTCGGACTGCTTTTTGTTGGTGGATTGGTGTATGCGGCAGAAAAGCAGGTGGATCAATCGATCTATGAGATTGGGAAATTTCATATTGATACCTTTTCTTCTTATTTATCTGATAGTGAATTTTCATTAGGCAAAATGTTATTTGGGGCAAATGGCACAGATTTTCTAAAAATGATGACGAATATGTTCTTTAGTTTAAGTAAATTGATTTGGCAAGGACTTGATTTTGTCATTGAGAAGCTCTATGAAGGAGCTGCAATGAACGAGTTAATTCACCAGTTTTTCACTTTTTCGGATACTATTTATTCGAAAATATACGATCCTATTGGTGTGGGGATTGTCGTCTTGTATGTGTTATATCTATTTACTCTTCGTATATTTAGAGGGAAACATTACGCAAAAATGGTGTTTATTCGATTTCTCTTCGTTGTCATTTTTTCAATGGTTTGGTTTGGCTATGGTAGTAACGTACCTAGTAAAGGAGAAGCTTTTACCAAAGGGTTAAATGATTTGTCCGTGGAGGTAGAAGGCTTTATTTTTTCTGCTACAAATAGTCTAGATGAATTGGCGACAAAAGATGTCAATGGTGTTTTAGTGCCAACGACACAAAAGGAAGCCATTCAAAAAGTGCGCCAACTTTATTATAAAGCGGCTGTTGTTGATCCGTATCTATTGTTAAATTATGGGACAACAAATATAGAAGAATTGTATCAAGCAGAGATTGAACCACAAGAATTTCTAGCCAAGGAAGCGTCAAGTGAAGAATTATCTGATATTGAGACAAAAGTGACCACTGCTGCAGGAGAAGATAGAGGGAAAAAGAAGACTTATCGTGTCTATATTCAACCAACTAAAGCTGTTTATAAAGCAGTCGTTGGTTCTATGGTGCCATTGCTTAATCTAAGTATTGGATTACCACTTGTAGTGATTGGCATGATTCGTTTTATCTTTCAAATGTTGGTATTGTGTTTATTACTTGTGATTCCTTTTTCATTACTCGCTTCTTTTGTTCCAGTATTTGATTATATGCTCATGAATACCTTAAAGTCCTTTTTGGGCTTGATGTTTCAAAAATCTTTTTATAGTGTGATTATTTTGGTGGCATTTTTGATCTATAACATAGTAGACGATTTAATTCCAATGAATACTGTTTTTGGTTTTTTAGGAAATATGTTTGTTAAAGCACTCCTATCAATTTTACTCATTGTAAAACGGAAAGATTTATTAAAGAAACTAGGGTTAGGCGCTGCAGATCAAACTATAAACAACACGAAAAACATAGCAAGTCATTCTTTATCTCAAATGAAACAACTGCCTGGACAACTTTCAAGTGCTGGGCAAAATTTGGCAATCAAAGGTGCAGGATTAGCAGGGAATGTGTATCGAGCAACGAATCCACTCGCTTCTGCAGCGATACATGGATTTCAAAAGTTTCAACAAAAACGAACACCACAAGAACCGGCAAAAGCTGGTCAAGTGATTAATCCGTTTGAACTAGGTGGGCGTTCAAATCAATCCTTGCCTTATAGTGGTCGTCACGTTCGTTATCATGGGGTAGCCCCTGAAAAGACTTCTACCAAACCGAAGACAGAGCAGAATTCTGGTCTTTCAAGTGGTTTGATTCCAAATTCGTCCATGACTTCAGTAGAACCAAAACAGCAGGTACAATCATTGGCACAATTGAGTAAGCAACAAGGGAATAATCAAAGAAAACCATTGTTAACAAAAGGAACGGCTTTTGTTGGTCAATCGATTCCGTTGCCTTCTGGAAAAGTACCCGTGCCACAATTAACAGCTGCTGGTTCTCTTTCACTACAGATTCGCCAAGTGAAAAATCAGGCGAAAAATGGGCGTTATCCAGCAATGCAGCAGTTATTGAATCAATACTCTGTTCCTAATTCGTCGGTAGCCACTCTATCAGGAAATCGTTCTGTGCAACAACCGGGGCAACGTTCGTCTGAAAGTAAACCGTCGATTTCCGCACCAAAATCGTTACAACCTGCATTTTCTTCTTTAGATAAGCCAACAGAGCAATCGGAAAAAATAGAAAAGGATCCTAAAACACTGCCGATTTTGGACGCAAAACCAGGAACCGATTTTACTTTACCAAAAGGACGAACAGTCCAAAAACCATTATCGAAGAAAGGATGAGGAAGAAATGAAGAAAGGGTGTCTAGGTTGTCTTCTTTTCTTTATTCTTCCCTTTTTTTTATTGCCATTCTTTTTTTCAGGAGAACTTTCCGAGGATGGAGGAGAAGCTACAGGTCTAGCTGTCTCTTTTAATGGGGAATATACCGAAGGATTACCGATTTTTTCAGAGATTAAAGGACGTGGTCCGATCACAGATGAACATGCGCAAGCAGCAGTCGGTGCAGCTGTAAAGTATCAGTTATTACCGAGTGTGATTCTTTCTCAATTAGGCTATGAATCGGCTTATGGACAGTCACAATCTGGAAGAAACGATACGAACTTTTTTGGGATTACCTGGTTTCCTGGTTGTCCCTACCCACAAGGTTCTGCACGTGGAATTGGTGGTTCTGAAGGTGGCTTCTATATGAAGTTTCCGAACCTAAAAGCTTGTT
>NZ_BCQE01000051.1 GCF_001544275.1 Enterococcus gallinarum NBRC 100675
CTGTTTTATCTATTATTAATTGACCATCTAATCCATTTCTTGCTTGTTCAATTGTCTCTACAGCATTATCAACATCAGTTTGCGTAGCATCAATATTGGATAGAACTTTTTTGCCCATTTCAATAACCATATCATACTCTACTTTTTTATTAGACGATGAATATAAGTATTTTTGGCTAGCTTTAATTTGTGAAGATTCTTCTACAAGATTAGTTAATATTTCTTTATTCACAGCAATATAAGTATAAGTTAAAGTTTGAATACCTTTCACAAACTGAAGTGTATTTCCATCCATATAGCCTTGAGAAGTATTGATATTAGTTCTTTTTTGAATATATCCTGCTAAAGTTATATCATCGGATAAATCTTTTTGCGTTCCCGGATCTCCCTGAATTATCTTCTCTGTTCTTATTTCTTCTCCAGTTACATCATCAATATATTTTATAGCTATATAACTTCCACCTGCAGTGTATTCGAACCTAGTAAGATCAAACTGTTGAAGATTTGTCCCTGCCCCAGTAGATCCAAAAATTGCAAAAGCCAACTCTTCAGAACCAACACTTTGTCCAGTTGTTAATCTGGACTTATCTAAGTAATCAGTAATATTTCTACTAAAAATTTGCCCCCCATAATTAATTGTCATATCTTTAGTTTCCCCGTTATATTCGACAATAAAATCTAAAAAATCATTATTTTTCGGATTGTTAATTAATTTTTTTGCATCTTCTTTTAAAGTAATTGCTTTACCAGAACCATCAGTAGAATAAAATGCACCAAATGCGCCGTTATTATATCCTATAAATTTAGGATCTGCACTTGCTTTTTGCTCATTATTAGGAGTAGAAGTATTGTGCCAAGTATCTAATTTAAATCCGAAAGAATTAGGAATTCCTCCTATACCTATGCTTGCACCTGGTAATCCAACCACTCCTGGTAAACTAGTAGTAAACACAGCAGCAACTCCATCACCACCAGCTCTTCCTGAAATAGTATAACCTTCATACTTATTTCCCAAGTTAAGTTTTCCTTCTAATCTGAAACTTTCATTCATATCAATTCTATTAATTAATTGAAAACTTCCTGCTTGTCCCGATAAATCTTCAGTTAATGTTATGAGTTTATAACTATCACTACGCGCACTACCTGCTTCTAGAAAATAATTCATCATATTTTTTTTCTCAACAATTAATTTTGCTTTTGGTTCTAATTTTGCATCACCTAAAAAGACAGTAGAGTTATTTTCATCAAGCGGGCTACTTCTCTTAAAACGATTCTTTGAATTTTCTACCTTTTCTTGATTAATCATCGTATGAGATATCCCTATATTTGCCTTTATTGATACTGTTTTCTCTTGATGTTCATTCCCCTCTACTATTGAATTAGTTGTATTATTTAAATCTTTAGAAACTGGAGTAGTACCCATTCCCTTTTTATTATCTGCTACCTTACTTATATCATCTTGCTCATTATTTGATACATTCGAGCTAATTTTATTCAACATTTCACTACTAGTTTCTGAACTATTCAAATACTGTTCTTCTACATTAGTATACAAATTGCCAGATTCTCCCTCAATAGTGTTTCTTTCAATTTCAGATTCTAGTTTATCGCTTGGTTCATTAGAACGACTATCTGTGGAAATATTACTTACTTTTTCTATTTTATCTGTTGAATCATGTATTTTACTCTCATCTATTACTGCTTCTGAATTTGAAATTATTGAATCTTCTAACTCAGATTGAACTTGCTTAGACTGGGCGACTTTATTTTCTGTTTCAGTTAATTCCGTGTTAACACCTACGTTCTCTACAGCATTAATACTATTTCCTTCATCAAACATAGTATCGCTAATAGCGTTATTTTTAGTTGGTGTTGTAGAATTTTCAGTGACGCTATCAAAAGCTACCTCATTTTGTTTTGTTAAGCTTTGTGATTCCTCAGCATATGCTAACGTTGTACTTCCGAATGTTATGCTACCAAAAATAATACATCCAATAATAAATGAGGCTGCACCACCACCACCTTTTTTCTTTTTAATTGCATATTTGAACTGCTTCTCCTTCTTTTGATAAAACATACTATTCATCCTCCTTGTTTATAAACTTATCGAAAGAAGCCTAAACAAAACGAACGTTCATTTCATCAGAAGAAGAAAAAAAAAGCCCGCTTCGTCATATAATATATATTAGAATAGTTTTGAAATATTTTCAATATGAACGTTCACTTTTTAGTCGCTTATAAAAAATATTTCTTTTGTGTCCCTTTAAGCTTTTTATTTGTTGTTAATTATGAAAGGAGAAGAAAATGAAACTAGAAGAAGAGAAAGATGCAATTTATACACAAATGAGAATGATACTTGAGGAAAGGAGGAATCTTAGTAAAGACTATTATGAGTTAAAATCTCAACTTTTTACCTTAGATAGTATTGAATCACCCAGAAATTCAAACAAAAATAAAGATTTTGCTAGGAAATCGTCAGCGACTATCTCTAAAGAAGCACAGCATCAACTATATATTAATGAACGAGTTAATATAAATAAACAATCAATTGCATACTCGACTATCAGTTTAACCATTGCTTCAATTCTAAAGAGTACCGACCGTCCACTATCAAATAAAGAAATCTTCTAAATTCTAACTAATGATTATGGATTAAGCATTTCCTATAAAAACTTAACTCATAGTATTCTTCCCAGAATAAATATTGATAGTAGTATCAATGTAGAAAGAGCTTATAGAGGTTATTGGCAGTATAGATTGCATTAGCTTCTTTCACGCTCTCTGTTCCTTTTCCTTTTAAATTTTATTGGAAGAAGTGAGTAGAATGTCAGAAAATGATGAACGCGTGAATGCCCAACTTATTCGTTTTTTTGAAAAGGTCATTGAGAATACTGCAAATTCCTATTTTAAAAAGCAGAAAAAGATAAGTGACCACGAACAATTCGATCAATTCCCTCAATATCTTTTTACTGAAAATAAAATCAATATCAAGCAACCTGTTACTATTTTAAATATAACTTTTCTAGTTGAAGATACTCAATTAGCTGAGATTATTCCTTTATTAAAAGAAAAAGAACAGATATTTCTTGTTGAAAAGTTTATTTTTGATAAAACTGACAAAGAGATTGGAGAATATTTAGGCATTACTAGACAGGGAGCTACAAACTTAAAACATCGTCTTTACAAAAAATTGTAAAAATTACTTATTTAAAATTCCCTTATTTTCTATTTGGATCCGATCTCCTCCCAAAGATAACTTTAAAAATATATGGGAGGTAAGAAAGGGATGCATACTTTAAAAAAAGATTTTATATTAGCAAGAGCTGGAAATGAAGAAGCTATTGAAGCCATTCTAAAAAGATTTAGCTCTTTAATGCATAAACAATCGTGGAGAAATGGAAAATATGACCAAGATTGCTATCAGGAATGTATGATAGCAGTTTATCTAGCAATTTCAAAATTTGAAATTAAAGAATAAGTTTAATTTTGGGAGATGCTTTTGCTTCTCCCTTTTTTCATAACTATTTCAAATTGATCATTGAATCCTTTAGTTGATCTATATTTATTAACTCAATTATGTTGGGATGCGGCTGCCTAATTAAACGATTTTTAGTGAGCTTTGTTAAATATCTACTAAGCGTTTCCGGTGTCATTCCCAGATAGGAGGCGAGTTCTTTTTTTGTAGTTCCCAATTTTATTTGTATTGTTTTTTGCTTAATATTTTCTCCCAATAGATACTTAATTAAACGTGTTTCTACACTTTCAGTTGTGATTTCAGCGGTTAAACGTTCTGTACTATTAAGACGTCTTGCCATCTCTGATAGGAGTTCTAAAGCTATCTGAGGATGTAATAATAGAATTCGTTTAAAGTCTTCTTTATGAATTGTGCATACTTTAGTTGGTAAAATAGCTTCTATAAAAAACTCATAATGTTGTTCTTCAAATAGTGCTAGTTCTCCTACAAAATCTCCTTGTTCTAAAATACGAATTATTTGTTCTTTACCTGAAGAGCCTATTCGATAGACTTTTACTCTCCCTTCTTGAATAAGGTAAAGAGATTGGAGTATTTCTTCAGCTTGATATATAAACTGGCCTGTAGAAAAGGCTTGTTCTGTAATATCATTTTGAACACATTGAATTTCGTTAAGGGATAATCCCTGAAATAAAGGCATTGTACTAATACAATGATTGTACTTTGTGAAATCAATCATGCTATCGTTACTCCTTTTTTTGTGGTTAGTATAACATAAAAACGCTCACCACTATTAGATTATCGGTGAACGTTTTTTTAAATTATTTTTCTTTCTCTGCATTGTAAAGAACAGCTAGAACTGAAACTTCAATAGAGTCTTTTACTGCTTTGGAATACGGACAAATATCATGTGCTTTTTCTGCAATACTTTGAACACTTTCTAAATCTAAATCTTGAATCGCAACTTGAATCTCAACGCTCAATTTAAAATCCACATCATCCGGTTTTTTATATAATTTAATAGTATGTGTAACTTGTGAAGGATAGTAAATTTTATGTTGGATTTTGATAATTTCTAATGCACCGTGGAAACAAGCACTATACCCTAGTGCAAATAATTGTTCTGGATTTACTCCGCTTCCAGATCCACCCATTTCTTTAGGTGTAGAAATTTTCACTTCAAACGACCCATCATTTAAATAGCTCACCCCATCTCGGCCACCAGTATTAATTGCCTTTGTTTCATAAATTTTCTTGTAATCAGACATATGACATCACTCCTTATTTTTATATATTTTTATTATAAAAAAGAAAAATATTATTTGCATTGATCTAAATCAAGAAGAATATAAATATTCTACGCAGAAAATAATCTGTTATGCAAAATAAAAATTAAGAATCATCAATTCATAAATAAATTTCTAATACTTAACTAAGTAGCATTCGGTTAATACAAAGGCCAACAGCTGCAACAGCTCCATTAGTTTCTCGATAATCTTTTAGTAAAATATTTTGTTTTTTTTCAGTACTTAAAAGTGTAATATTTTGTTCAATATATTTTTGTAACAATGCATACAATTGAGTTTCAGTAAATAATTGTCCATGAATTATGATATATCGTGAATCAATTATCATGCCGAGATTATTGATTGTAACTGCCAAGTATTTAATAGCATTGTGCAGAATATTAATAATTCCTTCGTCTCCCAACTGATATGCTTTTAAGATGATCTCAATAGACAATTGATTACGCTCTGAACAAAGCTGTCTTAAATAAGTCACAGTTGAATTATCGTATAAAAGTTGAGATTTCTTTATTATCCATGATTCACTAGCATATGTTTGTAAACATCCTCGTTTACCACACTCACATAATTCACCATCTGGATGTACAATAACATGTCCAATTTCTCCAATAACTACGTTAGTTAACCCATATAATTGTCCATTATAAATACTAGAGCAAAACATTCCACGTCCTACATGTAGAATGGAATAATTATCATCATTTGGAATATTATTAAACAATCGTTCAGAGATAGCCATGCACTCAACATTGTTACTAAAATAAATGGGGCCACAAAAATATTCTGGTAACTGATCAAAAACAAAATATTCCCAAAAAGGATTGTTCGTTTGAATTCCTTGTTTTTCTTCGTAAAAGTGCCCAGGCAAAGCCATGCCAATCGCTTTAGGATCGTAATGTTTAAATTTAGTTATGAAAGACTTACAGGCTTCATAAAATAATTCGGTTGATAAACCATCACGATACTTTGAAGAAAGGATTACTTCTTTCTCAAATATTTCACCTTTATTATCACAAATTACAAAAGAAAAAAATTTTTCAGACAACTCAATTCCAACATAAAAACTATGTTTACTAGAAATAGTTAATAGGATTTTTTTTCTACCAGATTTTACTTCTCTATCATTTTCTTCTCCAATTTCTTCAATTAACTTACCTTTAATTAGTTCACTTGTAATATCGCTTACAATAGCTGGCGTAATACCTGTTTTTTTAGAGATATCAATTCTCGAAATTGGCGATTGTGTGTAGATAAGTGTTAATACCTTTTTCTGTCTCTTTCGTTGAATTTTTGTTAATTTCATAAATTCCTCCGTAGTTTTTTAGTCTTCAATAGTTTAGCATATTAATTATTTTTTATAAACAACAATCGCATAATTAAGTTTAATTAGTTATTGACAAACAAAAAAAAGTAATTTATTATCAATGATAACAAAAAGAAATCAATACAATCTTAGAAACTCAATAAAAGCAGTATTTGATTATTTTTTGTTAAAAATATACAAGGAGATAAATTAATGACTAAAAGATTGATTAGTTCCAACGCATCAGAAATACTTAGTATGACTCCACAAGAACTAAAGCAGAGTATTAAGGCTAGCGAAGGCAGAGTGATTATGTCAGAAAATGTCGTTTTTAGAGAAGCGTTTGTTGATGACATCACTAATGCAGAACTTGCGAGAGCTTTTGGTGCAGATATGATTTTATTAAACGGTATTGATGTATTAAAGCCTGAAATAAATGGTTTACCTTTCTTTGAAAACACTTTCTCGGAAGCGCTTCACAATCTAATTGGACGACCAATTGGTGTTAACCTAGAACCAATCGATCGTTCTGTGAAAATGATTGAAAAAAGATTAGAAATTGTCGAGGGAAGACAAGCAAGTATCAAAACTATTAAAGAAATAGAAAAATTAAAACTTGATTTTGTCTGTTTTACTGGAAATCCAGGAACAGGCGTAAGTAATAAAGAAATTATCGAAACTATTAAAATTGCTAAAAAAATTTTTTCCGGTTTAATAATTGCTGGTAAGATGCATGGTGCCGGTGCTAATGAGAAAATTATAGATGTGGGAACAGTAGACGCTTTTATCGAAGCAGGTGCTGATATTATTTTAGTCCCAGCTGTAGGAACCGTTCCAGGATTTGATATTTCAGATTTAAAGTCAATTGTAGCGCGCGCACATGAGAAAGATACATTGGTGTTAAGTGCCATTGGTACAAGTCAGGAAAGTTCAGATCCTGATACAATTAAACAAATAGCAATACAAAATAAAATATGTGGTGTAGATATTCAACATATAGGTGATGCCGGGTATGCTGGATTGGCACCTGTTGAAAATATTTTTGCCCTTAGTAAAGCTATTAGAGGGATGAGACACACCGCTTCAATGATGGCAAGATCAATTAATCGTTAAAATAATAAAAAAGGAGAAAAGAAATGAATAAGATTAATACGTATTTGGAACAAAAAATGTTGCCGATTGCTGGAAAGCTTAGTAGTAATAAATTTTTAGTTGCTATTCGTGATGGAATTACCTTAACAATGCCCCTCATTATTATTGGTTCATTATTCATGGTTATTGCTAGTTTCCCAGTTCCCGGATGGGAAACCTGGTTAGGGGATGTTGGCGTTTCTGGCTATTTATGGAAAGGCGTAGACAGTAGTTTTGGTTTAATTGGTTTAGTTGCAAGCTTTGGTATTGCACATAGTTTAACTAAACAATACGGAGTAGATGGTGTATCGTCTGGTATCATATCTCTGTCAACATTTATTACAGTAACACCATTCTTATCATCAGATGCTGGAGCAGGGATGCCTACTGGTTACATGGCTGCTAAAGGATTGTTTGTTGCTATTATTCTTGGCTTAATCAATGGTTATGTATATCAATGGTTTATTAATAAAAATATTCAAATTAAATTACCAGATACAGTTCCTTCAGCTGTAGCCAAAAGCTTTAGTGCAATCATACCTGGAGCTGTTTTAATAACATTTTGGCTTATTATTTTTGGTTTGTTAGATACTTTTTCATTACCAAATATTCATGATATTGCTCAAGTAGTTCTCGGAAAACCTTTAGGATTATTAGGAAGTAATATTTTTGGAACTATTATTGTTGTTGCTTTAAATAGTTTATTTTGGTTTATTGGTATTCATGGTGGTAATGTTATCAATTCAGTTATGCAACCTATTTGGATTGCTAACTTAGATGCTAATCGCGAAGCTTATCAAGCTGGGCAATCATTACCTCATATATTTACAGTAGCCTTTATGGATAATTTTGTTTATATTGGTGGTGGGGGGGCAACAATTGGTTTAGTTCTTGTGATGGGATATTTAGCTCGCAAGAAAAAAACAAGTAAGCAAACTAAAGTATTGGCTCCAATAACTGTAGTACCAGGGCTTTTTAATATAAACGAACCAACCATGTTCGGTTTACCTGTTGTATTAAATGTTATGCTATTAGTTCCTTTTATTTTAGCCCCCATTGTCAATGTGGTAGTAGCATACTCCGCAATGATAACAGGCTTAGTTCCATTAACAAGAACAGTGGCTACTTGGACAATGCCTCCTATTATTAGTGGTTTTTTAACAACAGGAAGCCTAATGGGCTCCGTTTTACAAATTGTTTTAATTGTGTTAGATATCCTTTTATATTTACCCTTCTTCTTGGCCATTGAAAAACAGTTTAAACAAGAAGAATTAGTTTAATTAAAAATAATAAATATAGTTTACTCAGCAAGATTAAATAGTAAAATACCGACTTTAACTGTCTGAAATCAAAAATGTTATAAAACTACTTATACGATTACTTTTACGATATTTTATCGGAATTAGGTAATCGTATTTTTGTTGGATTTTTACTAGGTTCTTTACTTTCATACATTTCCAAATGTCAAATTAAGCTAGACAAATTGCCTTGGCTCACATAACTCAAAAATACTTCCATCGGCGTCTTGTAGTGCAATGATTTTCTAGGAATATGATTTCTTTTAGAAGCGATACTTTGGATGAATGATTCAGGGATTTCTCTGAAGTCCATTGATTTTGGGAGTCCGTCTTTTCGAAGCAACCCGTTTGAATTTTCATTCAAGGCACGTTGCGAAGGGGTTCCGAGATCAGCAAAAAAGATCTCGATATCATTTGTATTGCTGATCGATTTCCAATTGGAAAACTCTTTGCCACAATCAAAAGTGATGGTCTTGAAAAGGTGTGGCGGAAAAGTTTGAAACCAGTGATTCAATGTTAGTTCAATGTCTTTTGCCTGTCTGCCAGCGGGTTTTAAGGTAATGATTGCTTTGGATAGGCGCTCCACTAGCGTAATCACAGCACTTTTGTGCTTCACTCCAACAATTGCGTCACCTTCAAGGTGACCGAATTCTTCATCGAAATTCTGATAGCGGGCGTTTCTTTCGTGAATCGTTCTTTTGTAAGCTTGCTTACCACGTTTTTCTTGGTGTCCATTGGGTTTACGCTTCCCTTTCATTGGCAAATCCAAAATATTGAACTCATTGTTTTTGAACTTCCGATACAAAGTGCGAGCCGAGCAATCAATTGTTTTCTCGCCACGACCGATGAGCACATCTGGTGGCCACCCTTGATTGATCCTCTTTTGAATGTATCTTGTTTGATCATCAGGCAAGACAATGGGGCGTCTGCCGCATCGGGATTTGTTTTGCTTGTATTGTTTGTAGTAATCCAGCGCATTCTTTCCCTGTTCCAATGCGTGATAGACATTGTATACCGTTTGTCGAGAGCGTTTTAGAAGTCCAGCGACTTTGGAGGCAGGTTGGTGTATATGGAAATAAGACTCTATCAATACGAGTTCGTCTGGTGTAAGATGTGTGTAGGCCATTTGTGCTCACTCCTTATAATTCTTTCGACGGAACTATTTTGAGTGTAGCACAAATGGCTTTTTTCAATTGTCTAGCTTAATTTTACAATCGGCGATTCTATTTTTTATTACCTTTTTTGTTTCTTTTTTATATATTTTTTTATTGTTAATAATGACTAGGATAAAAGTCCTATCTTGCCCATTGATAATTAAATAAAGTTTTTGAACAACGTTCTCTGCTATTCGAGCTAGAACTCAAGTACGCCATGACCCAATTAGCGACAAATACTTAGAGACTTCTTTTTGTTTTGGGAAAACAAAACGCCATGACAATAGCAGCAAATAATGATACTTCCGTAAGGCTCGCCATAAACTGGGGAGAGGTGAAATTCCTATGTGCTTACCCAAAGCAGTTCAAAAATTTTAAACTATTCTTTTAGGAGATGATTTTATAAAATCAAAAGCCTACTTTAATAAAAAACAAACCTGTGAATTTTTAGGGATTGATAATAATACTTTAGATAAGTGGATTCGTGTATATAATTTTCCGGTAATAAAAATTGATGGCGTAGTTCGCTTTGATGTAGAGGATATCAAAGTTTTCATGAATACATTCAAAAAAATTTGAAATTTTCTTCTCGTCACATATACTAGAAATAGCGAAATATACTGCCTTACTTTTTAAAGGAGTGAGGAAGTTTGCCTACAAAACTTTCAAATGGAAAATATAAAACTAATCTGAGGTATCCAAAAAAATTCAGAGAAATCACTGGAATTTCATCAGAGAAGTACCAAAAAGTATTTCCGACTAGGCAATTGGCTATTAAGGCCGAAAGGGAAATGAAAAAGAAGATTGAAACAGTTTTAAGAGAGGAGAATGCAAACTCACTAGAACTAAAAGGAAAAATAAAATTTAAAGAATTTTATGAATCAAAATGGCTTCCTAGATATGAACTAGGTCAAACTACTAGATCAAACAGGGCTCCGAGTAATGTAACAATTAGTAATACCAAGGATATATTCCGATTGCACATCCTGCCAATGTTTGGTGAGTATGGAATGAATTATCTGAATTCAAATACTGAGATAATATCAGATGAATTAACAAAGAAATCGAAAGAATACGCAAATATAAAAATCATCAAAGGTTATGTTCGTTCTATGTTTGATATTGCAGAAATACTAAATTATATCGAATTCAACCGAACTACTAAAATTATTCAATGTATTACTGCACCTAAAAAAATTGCTTTAGAAGAAAAAAGGATGCGCGAAGGGAATCAAGCGTTATCGTCAAAAGAGCTGACCGATTGGATAAAAGCAGTAAACAGTGACTTGAATAATCATTTACTTACGCTTCACGATTATACACTTTTCATGCTTACCTTATACCTAGGTGATAGAAAAAGTGAAACTTATGCTCTGCAATGGAAGTATATCGATTTTAATAAACATACGGTTCGTCTCAAACATGCTTTAGATAAATATCAAAGAAAGACATATACAAAAGGTCGGAAAGATACCGTTATTCAAGTACCAGAAGTTGTAATGACATTGTTAAGTAAATGGAAATCAGCTCAGGCTGAACAATTATTAAAATTAAAAATTGAACAAACATCAGATCAGTACCTCTTTACTTATTCTAAACCATCCGGAGAAGTAAATTGCCCTGTTCACGCTGATTATCTAAACTATCGAATCAATTCAATTAAAAGAAGGCATCCTGAATTAGCTCGTTTATCTCCACACAAACTTCGCCATACCTATGCAACTATAGCTAGACTAGGTGGAGCAAATATGAATCAAATCTCTAATGCTTTAACACACTCAGATATTTCTACTACAAAAATATACGTGAACACACCTGATGTAGTTGATAAATCTGTTTTTGAAGCATTCCAAAAAGGTTTAAATAATTGTAATTAACGTGTGTTCTCAAATGTGTTCTTATTATAAAAAAAGACACTTTCCAAATAATTGAAAAGTGTCTTGAAACATTGATATAAATAGAATATTAACGTTTTGAGAACTGTGAAGCTTTACGGGCTTTCTT
>NZ_BCQE01000052.1 GCF_001544275.1 Enterococcus gallinarum NBRC 100675
TTTTTTTTAATTAACTATTAGCTGATGAAAATCAGCTTTTTTTGTTGCCAAAAAGCAGAACTGCGACTTCTCTAAGTGAGTTCTTCTGAGGGGGTAGACAAACGCCCTTTTTTTATATCCTTCATTCAATAATAAATAAAAAAAGGGGCTGTGCCATAAGTCTCCTACAAGTGAAATCCGAACATGATATAGTATTGCTCTTGCGGTGCAGGGGTTCCTCGTCGCAAAAGTCAGAGGAATCTATCGCAATAGAATATGATACGGTTTCACTTGTTGGATGATGACTTATGGCATAACCTCTTGCTAAAAAGTAACTACTGGAATAGTTATCTGTCTAATCTCATATAAATTAGTGGATATGGATTGCCTTGTTCGTCAAACGCTGTTTTTTTATAAACTTCAAATCCCATGTGTTCATAAAAATCTTTTGCAAGCGGGTTTTGTTCATTCACTGCTAAATCATTAACCAAATATTTTTCTATGCCGTATGTAAGCAATTCTTTGCCTAACCCTTTTCCTCTTTCTTCGTTAGCAATAAAAAGCATTTCAAGATGTTGCTCCACGATCCCCATAAAGCCAACAGGTGCTTGATTTTCGTTTTCTATGAGAATTAAATAGGGGATTTCTTTTAATGCTTGTGGTACATACGTCTTGATTTCTTCTATTTCATGATCTGATAGAAAGAGATGCGTTGCTCTTACAGCACTTTCCCAAATGGTTAATAGCTGTTCTATCAATGGTGCCGTTCTTTCTTTTACCTCTATAATTTTCAAGTTCTTGACCTCCAAAACCTCCGATTTTTTTAATTATATCAAAGAAAAAAGATAAAAACGAAGTGCTGTATATCCAACAGATATACAGCACTTCATGACACGAATGAAGTTAGTTGCAGTCTGAGAACCACTACACCTATAAGCGAGGGGTTCTATTATTGTTTGTAGCAGATCGAATTAGATATAGTCTTCATGCCGAGGGCCATTCCTGCGGATCTCTTCTTGTTCTTCAGCGGATAATTCAGTGAAGATATCACTACCGTCTAAAAACGTGTTCCAATCTGTCCCCATCATCTCATGAAGTGTCTCTGGATCCTCGTCGGATAAACGATGGGAGGTCTCTCCATCCACCGTTTGTTGTTTCTCAGAGGAAGAAGTGTACTTGTGGCCAAAAAGTTTTTCCCACTCTGCTCGTAACTGTTCTAACATCGAAATCCCTCCTTTTTTTTTATTGTAGCACAAGGTCTTTAGAAAGGCGGTCCAAACGCTGGAAACAAAACCTGAATCGAAAAGCATCCCTCTGGTACCTCGCAAAAATTGTGCTATTCTAATAGTAGTTGGAACATTAAGCTGAAGACTTATCAAATAGCCGACAGCAAATGGGTGAGAAGAGGGATAAGATGGAAAAAATCACGCTAGTACACACGAATGATTTGCATTCACATCTGGAGCATTGGCCTAAGATCCGCCGTTATCTTAATCAACGGAAGCAAGAAGCAGATTCGAGTCAAGAAACAGTGATTTCTTTGGATCTAGGAGATTTTGTGGATCGGTGGCATCCATTGACTGAAGCAACGAACGGACAAGCCAATATTGAGCTGATGAACCAAGGACACTATGATGCAGTGACTATTGGCAACAATGAAGGTGTGGGAAATTCCAAAGAAGAGCTTCAGCATCTTTATGATCAAGCGGAGTTTCCTATCTTATTGGCGAACCTTTTCGATAAGAATGATTTGAAACCACCAAAATGGCGGCAGGATTACCAGATCATCGAAACGAATCAAGGGACGAAAGTCGGGCTGATTGCTTTTACGGCACCCTTTCCTTTGACCTATTCACCAAACGGCTGGGATATTCGTGAACCCTTGGAATTGCTGCCTTTATTGATCAATCATTTGCAGCCCCAAGTCGATATTTTAGTCTTGATGAGTCATTTGGGAATCAATGCAGATCGAGCGATCGCGGCTGAGTTTCCTCAGTTGGATGTGATTTTAGGCTCTCATACGCATCACTTATTCGAGACCGGCGAAATCGTCAATGGCGTACAATTGGCAGCAGCGGGGAAATTTGGCTTTTATATTGGTGAAGTAACGATTACGTTAGATGATCAAGGGCAAACTATCGAGCGTTCTGCCCGAGTGATCCCTACAGAGCAGCTTTTAGCTTTTCCGCAAGATGAAGAAGAGATTGCTGGTTATCTTTCTATTGGTCATCGTTTGCTGAAAACGAAACAAGTCGCACAACTTCCGTGGGCGCTTCGTTGTGAAGGGAACGAAGATTCGATTATCCAAGAAGCATTGGCGGCGCTTTGTGTTAGAGGACAAACGGAAGCTGCTGTGTTGAATAGCGGTTTGTTTTTAGGTGATTTACCGGCAGGGCGCATCGACCAGGATCAACTGCATACCATCTTGCCTCATCCGATGCACTTGATTCGAGTGACATTGAAGGGAGCAGATGTGATCCGTTTTGTTTTAGAAATGGAAAAAAATCGGCGCTTTTTACGGAACTATCCAATTGTTGGGATGGGATTTCGTGGGAAAATATTTGGTGAACTGGTTTATAAGGGGATCTCTTATGATGCCATCAATCACCAAGTATTGTGGCAAAACAAAGTAATCAATCCGGTGGAAGAATACCAGATCACATTAGTGGATCATTATTTGTTTATTCCTTTTTTTCCCACGATCGAGATAGCCGGACGCTGTGAATTTTTATTTCCAGAATTTATTCGTACGGTCTTTGGCAGCTACTTAGCACATAAATATCCGATCCAGTAATGAAAAAGTCGGAGGGGAATCTGATACAAGCACGACTATCATTACGTATTAAAACAAGGTATAATAGACAACAGGTGGTGAAAAGATGACCGAAAAACAAACAATTACAGACGAGATCACTTCGGTACTCGAGGAGATCATCGAAGAACCAGAGAAACAGCCGCAAAAAGGCGAACTGGTTACGCTTGTTAATGAAGATGAATTATTGATCGGTACACGCCAATACAAATTGGTGGTAGATTATCGCGAAGGATTTGATCCCCAAAAATTGGGCGAACGGTACAGTGAAGTATTGGCTCGCTACGATTACATCGTAGGGGATTGGGGTTATGAACAGTTGCGTCTAAAAGGTTTTTTTGACAAAGACAATCGCAAAGCATTACCGGATCAGCGGATCGACATGCTAGAGGATTATTTATATGAATACTGTAATTTCGGTTGCGCTTATTTTGTAATTCAACGAGTTGGCGGCAAGAAAGAAAAGAGTACGACCCGACGCCGTAAAAAGAAACCAGCAGCTCAAAGCAATCAAACACGTCCGGCACACATCGATGAGAAACAAGAAGTTGTTTCTCAAAAACAGGTGAAGCCAACGATTAAAAATCGAAAACCAAAAGAAAAAAAGGCGCGATCGACAGAAACGACAGTGAAAAAAACAAATAAAAAAGAATTCACGATCCGTCAACGGGAAGAGTAATTTATGAAATATAAGGGATATTTGATTGATTTAGATGGCACGATCTATTTAGGGAAAGAGCCGATACCAGCAGGCAAACGCTTCGTTGAAGCTTTGCAGAAAAAGGAATTGCCTTTCCTTTTTGTCACAAATAATACGACCCGCAGTCCAGAAACAGTCGCACAACGATTAGCGGATGAATTCGCCATTCATGTGGCGCCTGCAACAATTTATACGGCAAGTTTGGCGACGATCGACTTTATGAAAGACCACGGTCGCGGCAATAAAGTCTTTGTGATCGGCGAAGCAGGATTGATCGACTTGATTTTAGCGGCCGGTTTTGAATGGGATGACCAAAATCCGGATTATGTCGTCGTTGGTTTAGACAATGATGTCACCTACGAAAAGTTTGTCTTAGCCACATTAGCGATTCAAAAAGGGGCTACCTTTATCGGCACCAATCCAGATAAAAATATCCCTACCGAACGGGGATTGTTACCTGGAGCCGGTTCTTTGATCGCAATGGTGGAGACTGCGACACAGACACCGCCGATTTTCATCGGTAAACCGGAAGCAATTATTATGGACAAAGCCGTGGCACACCTTGGTTTACCAAAAGAGGAAGTCATTATGGTGGGAGATAACTATGAGACGGATATTTGCTCGGGGATTCGGAATGGCATTGATTCCCTATTGGTACTATCCGGTTTTACACCGAAATCTGCTGTGCCTCGTTTACCGGAACCCCCAACTTATGTCATTGATTCCTTAGATGAATGGGATTTTGACCAATGAGAAAACAAGTATGGATCGAGCGGCTAGGGATGCTGTGTTTGTTTTTATTTCTGATCAGCTTAGCAATTACGGTAACGATCAATTTTCGCTGGCTATATCATTTTGATATTCAACAGTTGAATATTTTAGATTATACCGACATTTCAAAAGAAGAATTGATAAAAAATTATGGGTTATTGCTGGATTTCTTGAACAATCCATTGAATACGACATTAGCTTTGCCAGATTTTCCGATGTCAGCGGCAGGAGCTGGACATTTCTATGATGTGAAGAAACTATTTTTATTAAACTATGGTGTACTGCTCGTAACGTTGATCCCCAGTTTCATGCTTCTTAGATCTTTTTGGAAAAATGACCAGCGCTGGCGGTTGTTGCGACCATTGCAGTGGGGGATGCTGCTGCCGATTTTCTTTGGTTTCTTGATGGCAATCGGGTTTGATCGATTTTTTGTGACGTTTCATGAGATTTTCTTCAATAATGACGATTGGCTTTTTGATCCAGTAACGGATCCCATCATCAATGTTCTGCCGGAGACGTTCTTCATGCACTGTTTTATTTTATTTTTTGTACTGATTGAACTGTTTTTCTTTGTGATTTACTGGTGGGCAAAACAAAGTCAAAAAAAGACTATTTCATAAGTGAGAAAAGACCTAGAGGATAGCGGGAACGTCAGTCATACTGGCGTTCCTTGCTAGTATCGCGTAACGATTTACACGGTAGTCCCTTCAGGTGTTTCAGACTTGTGGGATAGTCTTTTTTCGATAGTAGCTGATTTTTACAAGTTTATTGAGTGATGTAATGAGACTTGCTTGGATGCTGGTGCGCCAAACGACTAGCTGCCGAAGCTGCGATTGCACCTACAATATCATCTAAGAATGTATGGACCCGGGGGCCTTCATGACTGTTTAATTCTTTTAAAATACCTGGCTTCACTTTATCGATGTAGCCATAGTTGGTGAAACCGATCGAACCGTAGACATTGACAATGGAAAGTGCCAAAATCTCATCGATACCATACAACCCTTCATCATCTTTGACGATTTCCTGCAATGGATGCAAAAGGCTGTTTTCTTCTGCCAATATATCTAACTGGATACCAGTCAAAATCGTGTTGTGAACCTCACGTTTACTGAGGACTGCGTTCACACTTTCAATGCACATATCTAATGTAATACCTTCGATATAATCTTTTTGTAAAAATAAAACAAGTTCGCCGATATCCTGAAGTGATACGCCGCGCTCTGAAAGTAGTTCTCTTGCCTTATCTTCAAGTGTTTTATTCTCTAATACCATGTGATTCCCTCCAATTCTTTTTTCTTACTTCTATCCTATCTTATCTTGCCCGTGGAATCAAAAAATACCGACGAACAGCAACGTAGTCGTTTCTGAACTGTATGAAAAAAAGTCGCAGAGAAATCCTGCGACCGTTCTTTTTATAGCTTTTTTCCTTTTTTATACTAGCTCTTTTTTAAGCTGTTTTTTAATATAGTAGTTTTTGCTTTTTTGGTTTTTTTAATATAGTAGTTTTTGCTTTTTTGGTAAGTAGCTTTTTTTGCAATTGTTGTTTTGCGGCAACTGCCCAAGGGTGGGCCACTAGCAAATCACCAGCAAACAGCCAGTCAAGATAACATAATGCTGCCGCTTCTAAAGAGTTATCAAGTGCAGCCAGTAGCTCCTCTAAAAAAGGTGCCGCATCTGCGCGATCCCATTCGATTTTATCTGCTAGGAAAACAATGAGATCCAGCTTTGAAAAATTTTCCTTAAGTGTCGTGTGGCAGGTAATGGCAGACAAAATCTCAGGGTCAGTGATCCCAAAGAGCTCTTTTGCCAAAGTAGCCGATTGTTTTTGATGCAGCAATAATGGTACTTTTCTTTCTTCCGGCACTATCTCCAAACCGTAATATTCTTGAAATGCGAGACGTTCATCATTGGGAATGACCACGCTGATATCATGAAACAATCCAGCAATCGTTGCTTTCTGGCAGTCGCCACCGAAACGTTTGGCAAGTTGCTCAGCGGCATTGGCTACTTCGAGATGATGTTGGACAGTCGATACTTGGTCAAAGGCTTCTAAGTAAACACGCATTTGGTTTGCAAGGGACGCATCAGGTAAATCAATTTTATACCGACTCAGCATGGTCTACTCCTTGAACAAACTAGTGCTGTGGGCAGGTTGTGTCCGGTTTTTAGGATCAATGTAATGAAGCGCATTGTTGACGGCAGTGGGGGCTTCCCCGAAACCAGTAGCAATCAAATCTACTTTGCCATCGTATAAGACCACATCCCCGCAAGCGTAGATTCCTGGAATGGATGTCCGCATATCTGATGTAACGAATACGCCTTGTCGAGTGCTTTTTAGTCCCCACTCTTTAATGTTCAAAGTCGAAGAAAAACCGTAATTAACGATCAAAGAGTCCACTTGCAAGGAAACAGATTCATCTCCTTTGACTTGCTGCAAAGCAATTTCAGTTAGACGTTTTTCTCCACTGATATCCTGGATAACATAGGGAGTTAGAATGTTGACAGAAGAAGCGCGCAGTTTGTTGACACTATGTTCATGCGCTCGAAATTCTGGGCGACGATGGATCAAATAAACTTCACTAGCGATTGGTTCAAGCATGAGCGCCCAGTCAATCGCTGAATCGCCACCCCCAGCGATAGCAACTTTGCGGCCCGCATACTTCATCAAGTCAGTTACGAAATAGTCGAGTCCATTGCCTTCAAAACGTTCACTGTCGGGTATAGACAGTTTTCTTGGCTGGAAGGAACCATTGCCTAAGGCTAAAATCACTGCTTTGGAATAGTGATTGCCTTTATCTGTGATCAGTTCTAGGTAGTCTTCGTGCTTTTCGATCTGTAAGACGGTTTCCTCCAAACAGTATTGATGATTGAAGGTAGTCAGTTGCTTTTCAAGATTTTGAACCAATTCACCGGCTTTGATCTTTGGATAACCCGGAATATCATATATATATTTCTCAGGATAGAGCGTGGCCAATTGGCCGCCTAGCTGAGGCAGACTGTCGATCAGTTTGGTTTTTGCGTTGCGCATACCGGCGTAGAAGGCAGAGAACATGCCGCTCGGCCCAGCACCAACGATGGTAATATCATATATCTCCATAGTGCATCTCCCTCTGTTGATTGATTATTCTACAGTATCACCTGGACGAATAGCTTCATTATAGCAAAAATTGTCTTAACTAGCATTTTTTCATTTTTCTGCTATCATTGTTTTAGTATTTAGTATAAACAAGGAGGCGTTAAGTGTGTCTGAATTTCCACAGCTACATTTAAAAGAAACAGGTCATAAAGCAGTTATCAAAACGAATCGGGGAGATATCACAGTAGTGCTCTTTCCAGAATTGGCCCCAAAAACCGTGAAAAACTTCGTCGAACTTGCCCAAAAAGGATATTACGACGGTATCATTTTCCACCGCGTTATTCCTGATTTTATGATTCAAGGCGGCGATCCTACCGGTACTGGTATGGGTGGCGAAAGTATTTACGGGGGCAGCTTCGAAGATGAGTTTTCAAAAGAGCTCTTCAATCTTCGCGGAGCATTATCAATGGCTAATGCCGGCCCAAATACAAACGGCAGCCAATTCTTTATTGTCAACAATCAAAACGTACCAGCGAATATGCTTGGTCAATTAGAGGGAGCAGGTTATCCTTCCGAAGTGATCGAAGCATATCAACAAGGTGGAACGCCATGGTTAGACTTCCGTCACACTGTTTTTGGTCATGTTGTAGATGGCATGGATGTAGTGGACGAAATCGCAAACGTTCAACGAGGACCGCAAGACCGTCCTGTTCATGATGTTGTGATCGAAACAATTGAAATCAGTGCATAAAAAAGAACCCCGCGGGGTTCTTTTTTATTGTTTCAGTTCTGTGAATGCAGCAGCAATTTGCAGGAGACCTTTTTGCAGCGTTTCTCGAGGACAAGCCAAGTTGATCCGCATATGTTGCGTTCCGGATGGGCCAAAGTTGATACCTGGATTCAAGACCACTTTTGCTTCTTTGATCAATTTGCGTTGTAACTCTCGGTCAGAAAGACCGTAGGCAGAGAAGTCTAGCCACATAAGATAGGTGCCTTCTGGCTTTTGAAACTTGATTTCAGGTAATTTTTCTACCAAAAACTCACAGGTCCATTCGATATTGGCTGAAAGATAGTTAAGCAATTCATCCAGCCATGCTTCTGACTCTCGATAGGCTGCTTCTGTTGCTACAATACCGAATGTATTGATTTCACTTTGAACATTTTTTTCTTGAACAGTTATGAATTGTTTTTTCAAATCCGGATTTTTGATAAAGATCATTGAATTTTTGATGCCGGCCAAGTTGAATGTTTTGGTTGCTGAAGTTAAAACAATGGAGAAATCAGCAAAAACAGGATCAACTGTCTGAAATGAAACAAATGTATTCGGAGCAAAAACGATGTCTTGATGGATTTCATCGCTGACCACGAGAACATGATGTTTTTGACAGATCGACCCAATTGTTTGCAGCTCCTCTTTTGTCCACACACGACCACCAGGATTGTGTGGATTACACAAAATCATCAGTTTGACATGGTTATCTACAATAGCAGATTCCATTGCAACGGAATCGATTTCGAAATGCCCGTTTTTTTCGATCAACGGGTTGCGCACAAGTTGACGCTGATTTTTTTCAACAACGTCAGCAAATGGTGGGTACACTGGATCATGAATCATTACACTGTCGCCTTCATTGGTATAGCTCTGCACAGCTAATGCGAGACTAGGGACAACACCACTGTTGAACAAAATCTCCTCTTTTTGTAGCGAGTAGTTGTGTTTTCGTTCTTGCCAAGAAATGATTGCTTCGTACAAACTTTCAGGGAAAACAGTATAGCCGTAAATTCCTTGATCAATCACTTGCTGCAGGGCATTCTTGACCGGCTTAGGTGCCAAAAAATCCATGTCGGCTACCCATAACGGCAGTAAACCTTCTTCCTTATAGGTCGTAGCAATACTGTCCCACTTTACACTATTGGTATTTAACCGTGAATGGACATTGTCAAAATTCGTCATATGTACCCCTCCTAGATCGTTTTTTTCTACTACTTCAAATCTAACACTAGTTCAAGTATAATAAAAGATGAAAAGAGAGGAAATCATATGGACTATCAAATCGGAACTATTATTGACGGAACGGTCACAGGTATACAACCATACGGCGCCTTTGTGTCGCTCGATAAAGAAACACAAGGCTTGATCCATGTTTCTGAGATCCAGTCTGGATACACGAAGAATATTCATGATGTTTTGCAAGTGGGCCAGGAGGTGCGCGTACAGATTATCGATATCGATGAATATAGCCAAAAAATCAGTCTGTCCCGCAGAACATTAGAACAAAAATTTGTTCAGCTTCCTTATAAGCGCAAAAGGTATTTTACGAATAAAAACAAACGAATCGGTTTTCGGACGATTGCTGAAGCCTTACCAAAGTGGACAGCAGAAGCCAAAGAGATGCTGGAAAAAGAAAACGGAAAGAGATAATCGTGCATATTTTCTGAAAATGTGCTAAAATTGATTTACAATCAGTTGAATAACCGAGGTGGGTATTTTGGGATCCAAAAAAGTGGCAGGAACAGTTATGATGCACTTGGCAAATGGCTCGAAAAAGTTTTTGATGCAGACGCACGAAGGTACCGCAGAACTGGCATCTACAGACTTCTCTGAAGATAAGACCGGTCTAGCAAATATTTTACAATTGTTTAAAGACAGTATTCATTTAGACGTGACAGCGATCGATCTTGTTGAATTAACCAATGGTTCGATTGATGCTGAGAATATTCCACTTTTTGTTTTTGAAACCCAAGAATCAGGACAAGACAAACAACTACCTGATGGTTATGCGTGGGAAGAACCGAATGTTTTCAGACAAATTATTGAAGATTACAAAATAGAAGGTATGCCATTCTTCTAATCAAATGGATAGAAGACAACTACATAAAAAAGCCGTTGATACGGCTTTTTTTCTTTTCAGAAAATTTATTGGAGAAAAACAGAAAATATGCTTGACCCTCAGAGAGAATAATGGTAAATTTATCAACGTTGGCAAAACACACCGACAGTCAAAACCTTTCAAAAAAACTTTTTGAAAAAAGGGCTTGACCAAAACGGAAACAGATGATATTATAACGAAGTCGCAAATTTAAGAAATCAATTTGGTGCTGATGCAGCAACAAAAAAGATTAAAAAAATTGTTGACAAATAACAATTCATTTGTTATTCTAATGAAGTTGCTGATGACGCACAGGAAGTTGTTGAATAAACACTTTCG
>NZ_BCQE01000053.1 GCF_001544275.1 Enterococcus gallinarum NBRC 100675
GTGGAACGTTTCTCACGTCTGATTATGGAATATGGATATTGGCCAGGCAAGGGAAAGGTTTTTATATTCAAATTATCGAAATGGGCGCAGAGTATAAGGAGAATTTCACCAATTCAACTTTGCTTTCCCTGGCGTTCATTGTATATTTAGATGAAAGCGTATTTAGGAGGTAGATCGAATGGAAAATAAAGGAACCTCAGTCAGAAGTCTTTTGTTGCGCTATTTAAATAATCAGAAAAAACAAGACAATAATTACTTTATTGCACAGGCGATTCTAAGAAGTTTTTCGAAAATCCCTAAGATGACCATTTATGAACTCGCAGAAGAATGTTTTGTGTCGACTGCAGCGATTTCGCGATTCACTCGAATTTTGGCTTTTTCGTCTTATACGGAATTCAAACAAGCGGTTGAAAAAGAGATCGATATCGTCAGCGATTATTCCAAAAAAGTGATCCAGCCCGTGGAACAATGGGAGGAATTTCTGGACGAATTCACCTCAAATCTTTTGATCAATTTGAGGTACGCCAAAGAACAGCTCTCGGTTTCAGAAATTGAAACAGTGGTCTCTGCGATTCATGAAACAGAAAATGTTGCTTTGTTTGGCTTAGAATTTGCTGCTTTTATGGGACAGCATTTGCAAAGCAAATTAGCAAGCATGGATAAAATTATTCGGATTGGTTTTACAGTGGAAGAACAATTAAAAATTGTGGAAGAAAGCTCGCCAGATAGCTTGGTTTTGATTTTTTCGATGGAGGGTGGTTTCTTTTACTTTAGTGAAAAAGTGATTGCAGCCTTGAAGAAAAAGGGAATCAAAATTATCGTCTTTACGTTTAAGCATTCTCCAATCATTGAACGAAGTGCAGACCAAATTATCCTCTGTGGAGAGATCAACGAAAACACCGAAGGACGGATTGCTATTCTATACATGATGGAGTTACTGATTTATATGTATATGAAAAAGTTCTATTTGCCTCAATAGTTTCATATTTTGAAACAAGACCTTTGTGTTTGAAACCAGAGGTCTTGTTTTGTTGTCGTTAGAATTAATTCTGAATGGTATCGTTTTCTTATAAGGGAAAGGTGGAAGGAACAATGGTTAAAAAAGATTTTTATTGGGGGGCATCAACCTCAGCATTTCAAGTAGAAGGAGGCTTTGGTGAAGGTGGAAAAGGGATTGCAACAACAGATGTGCGTCACGTACCGGAGGGAATTGCTGATTCAAAAGTAGCATCAGATCAGTATCATCATCTATTAGAAGATGTTGAGTTAATGGATGAACTAGGAATTAATCTCTATCGTTTTTCCTTTAATTGGACTCGAATCATGGGGGATGGATATCAGGTCAATCAAGAAGGAATCGAATTTTACAATCAGTTGATTGACGCTTGTCTTGAAAAAGGAATCACCCCTTTTCCAACGTTATACCATTTTGAAATGCCACAAGCTTTTGTGGAGGATTTTGGTGGTTGGCGTTCCCGAAAATGTATTGATCTCTTTGTCAAATATGCTGAAGTCTGTTTTGAAAACTTTGGAGATAGAGTCAAACTTTGGGGAACGATTAACGAGCAATTGATTGCGACTGCTGCTTCAGATTTGAATGGGAATCACGAGTCTGATCCTAATAAAAAAATGAAACAAATGTATCAAATGAGCTATCACATGTCTCTTGCAGAAAAAAAAGCAATTGCCCGTTTTAGAGAGATTGTTAAGAATGGTAAGATTGGTCCAGTTTGTTCGATGCAAGTGGTGTATCCAGAAACTCCGGCACCAGCTGATATTTTGGCATCAAAAAATGCTGAAGACTTTCTGCAAAATTGTTTTCTTGATATGTCTGTTTTGGGACGCTATCCTAAAAGTTATCAGCATTACTTAACAAAAAAAGGCTGGTTTCCGGAAACTAAACCGGATGATGATGAGATTCTTCGCCAAAATAAGCCTGATTTAATCGGTATCAATTACTACGCAAGTACCTGCATCCGATCATTAAAGCCAAAAGAAGATACGAGTAAGTTGCCACCCTTTTACCGCAACGAATTATTTACATTAGGTACAAATACCTATCTGGAGAAGACGAAATGGATGGAATTTGGAATTGATCCTGAAGGGCTATATATCGGGATGAGAGATGTCTATGAACGTTATGGTTTGCCAATGATTGTCACTGAAAATGGCCTAGCTTATTCTGATGTTCTTGAAGATGGAAAGATTCATGATGATTATAGAATTGATTATTTAGAAAATCATATCGCACAATGTGAACGCTTCATTGAGGAAGGATATCCTTTATTGGGATATAGTCCGTGGTCTTTATTAGATCTCGTTAGTTCACATCAGGGCTTTAAAAAACGTTATGGTCTTATTTATGTGGATAGAACAGATACTGATTTGAAAGAATGCAGTAGAATTCCAAAAGACAGTTTCTATTGGTACAAAAAGAGAATCTTTAACCAATAAGTTGACATGATAGATATGGAAAATGAAAATTGTTTTGCAAACTGGCTCTGGGTAGATTGGTTTAGTAAAAAAATTCGGATGACTCCAATTTTCTTACTTAAGGTAGAAAAAGTAAAAGTTTTATTTACAAGAGATTTGGTAAAGGAAGGAATGGAATAAATGACAAAATTTATTGCTAGATTAACAGCTGTATCTGAGAAAATTGCTAACAATACCTTGTTGCAGATTATAACTGGTGCTTTTATGATGATGCTACCAATTACTATGACAGGAGGATTTGCAGGACTTTTTAATGGTATTTCCTATGAACCATATCAAAAAATTTTAACTTCATTTGGTATTAAGCCAATATTGTCAGTAATTTACCAGTGGACATCTGGTACGATTGGTTTGTATCTTGCATTTTTCGTTGCCTATTCATTTGCACAGAAAAAAGATATTTCCAGTTCAAAGCTTATTGTAGGGATTACTTCATTTATTTGTTTTTTTATCATTACACCATACACAGTACCGTCAGAACCAGTTGCAACGAGTTCTTTACCGCTTAATTGGTTAGGTAGTTCTGGTATGTTCAGCTCGTTTCTTGTCGCTTTCATTGTAGGTTCAATTTTCGTTTTGTGTAAAAAATACCATTTGGGAATTAAGTTACCGGATCAGGTTCCAGCATATATTGCCGAACAATTTACGGCGTTAATTCCAGTTATTCTTTCCACAATTGTATTCGGGTTAATTAGTTATAGTTTTTCAATCACCTCATTTGGCTCATTTCATCAGTTTGTCTACACATTAATTGGAACACCTCTGAATGCTTTAGGATCTAATATTTGGGGGCTTTGGATTCTCCAAATTATCATGTATGGTCTATGGTTTTTTGGTATTCATGGAGGAATGACAATTGGTCCCGTTCTTATGACATTGTTTATGCAACTACAATTGGAAAATTTGACAGCGTATCAAGCAGGAAAACCGTTGCCTCATATGTTTATTGGAGATACTCTCAGTTTTGGTACTGGATCTCTCCCATTGTTAGTAGCTATCTTGATTTTTGCTAAATCAGAAGTGAATCGTTCAATTGGGAAACTTAGTTTAGTACCAGCTATTTTCGGAGTTGATGAACCAGCATACTTTGGAATCCCCATGATTTTAAATCCAATCTTTTTCATTCCTTGGGTTCTCATCGCGCCAACATTATCTGTAATTGGAACGCATTTCTTAAAAGTAGTTGGTCTTCTAGGATATAGTACAGGAGCAGGTGGACAAAATACTGCGAGTTTACCATTTTTTATTGGAAATTGGGTAAATTACGGACTTCAAGGCTTAATCTGGGGTTTCATATTATTTGTAATTGTCACTATCTCTTATATTCCATTTGTGAAAGCTTACGATAAACAGAAATTTGATGAAGAAAACTCAAAAACTACAAAATAAGGTGGAGAAAAATGAAACTTTTGATTCAAAGTGATGACTTTGGGATAACTCGAGCTGTTTCACAGGGCTGTATTTTTGGAATTCAAAATGGTGTCATAAAAAATACAGGAATGTTTACCAACATGCCATGGATTGAAGAATGTGTGTTTTTGTTGAAGCCATATATAAATGATATTGCTTTTGGTATTGACTTAAACTTGTCAACTGGATCTTCTTTATTATCGCATTCTGTTATCCCAAATTTAACAAAATTAAACGGTCAATTTTTAACAAGCTATGAAAATCGTCAGTTAGATTGTGAGGAAAATGGGTTTGATCACTTAGCAGATTTTAGTGGGCAAGTATATGATGAATTTAAAGCGCAAATTGAAAAATACATTCAGTTAGTGGGAAAAAAGCCAGACTATATTCACAACCATGCGTATGGTACAGCAACTATCGATACAGTAACAAAAAGACTAGCTAAGGAGTATGATGTCATTTGCACATTGCAATTGATGGAAAAAAATGTGGTGAAGCAAGCTGGAATGGGATGGTATATGCCCGGTGATGCCCAAAGCCAATTGAGCGGAAATCTCACAAACTATATTATTGAAGATAAAGGTAAACTAATCGGCTCAGAATATGGGTATCTAATTTCTCATTGTGGTTATCTAGATGCTGAAATTTTTCAGCTCTCAAGTTTCAATACTTGCCGAGCTATGGACTTACAAGCGTTAACCAGCAATGACGTTAAAGAGTGGATTGAAAATAATCAAATTGAGTTGATTACTTTTAAAGAATTGCCAGATAGTTGGAAGAAATGAGGCTTTGATATTTTCTTATCTATGGAAATATTTATATGATAAAATCTCATTTTTTAATAAAAATCTTGAGTAACTGAGGTTGCGAGAAGAATTCTATCAAGGAAAAATCAGGTTTTATATAATAGATTTCAATAGGAAGCAAGCTGATGATTTGGTGACTTTAGATTTTAAAATAAAAAAAGGAGAACATTATGATTGAACTAGATAAAAGTCCGTACAATTTAACAGTACAACAAATTCAGAAAATACAAAGATTAATTGCCAGTATGAGTAACGAAGCAAAAATTGGTCAGCTTTTTTTCGTGATTGGACAATCAGGTTCTGTAAAGGAATTGACGGCTTTTATTAAGAAATACCAACCGGGAGGAATGATGTATCGCCCCGACAATGCTGAAAAGCTGAAGGATCAGCTAAGAGCAGTCCAAGATGCCAGCACGATACCGTTGTTTCTTTCCGCAAATTTAGAGTCAGGTGGGAATGGTATTCTTACGGAAGGGACATGGGTCGGTAATCCTATGCAGATCGCCGCTACAGATTGCACCGAAAATGCCTATTACTTAGGAAAAATTGCTGGGCTGGAAGCGGCTCGAATTGGTATTAATATGGCTTTTTCACCGATTGTCGATATTGATTATAACTTCAAGAACCCAATCACGAATACTCGCACATTTGGAAGTGATCAAAAACGAATTATTCGCATGGCTCAAGCGCAGATAGACGGTTTTTCTGAGAGTAACATCATTCCAGTGATCAAGCATTTTCCTGGGGATGGTGTTGATGAAAGGGATCAACATTTACTGAGTTCGATCAATTCACTCTCCGCGAATGAGTGGATGGAATCGTATGGGACTATTTATCGACAGTTTATTGAAAAAAACGTCAGCTGTATCATGGTGGGACACATTTATCAGCCTGCGTGGGAGCGAAAACTTTCACCAACGATCAAAGAAACCGAATTGATGCCTGCTTCTTGCTCGAAACTTCTAGTTAACGGGTTACTAAGAGATACACTGGGCTTCAATGGTTTGGCTATCACTGATGCAACACCAATGGTCGGTTACACGACGATCATGCCTCATAGAGAGCGACTCGTTGCTTCAATCAATGCAGGAATCGATATGTTGCTTTTTAATAAAAATATTGATGAAGATTATGAAGTGATCGCATCTGCTGTAAAAGAGGGAAGCATTCGTATGGAACGTTTGGATGAAGCAGTCGCACGAATTTTAGCAGTCAAGATGTACCATGGTTTATTTACTGAAGTAAGGGAAGAGACAGTCAATAGTACTCCTAAAAGTGTCATCGATCGTACTGAATATCAGTGGGTAACGAAAAAAATTGCTGATGAGTCGATTACATTGGTCAAAGACAGAGAAAAACACTTACCACTCACCCCACAACGATACCCTCGAATCCGACTCGTTATTTTGGGTGATTCTGACGACGGTGGATTTAAAGAGGGAGGACGAGTCGGTCCGCTTTTTAAAGCTGGATTAGAAGCTGCTGGATTTGAAGTCAATCTTTTCGATAATCAACAATTGGATTTCCAAGAGGTTTTCGAGGCAGGGGTTGAGGATCTTAGAAATAAATTTGATTTGGCATTGTATGTTGCTAATGTTGAGACCGCCAGCAATCAGACAACAGTTCGTTTGGATTGGAATCATTTGATGGCCGCAAATGCTCCCTGGTATGAAAAGGATCTCCCTACCATTTTTGTTTCTACTGCCAATCCCTATCACCTATTTGACATCCCTTATGTTTCAACTTTTATCAATGCGTATACAGGAAATCCAGAAACAGTGGAGGCTGTAATCCAGAAATTGCTAGGGAAAGAACCGTTTAAAGGTAAGAGCCCGATCGATCCATTTTGTGGGGACTTTTTAGCTAGAGCAAAATAACTTTTATAATAAGGCGGAGAAAAAATGAGACAAAATCGATTACTGAATGATGGCTGGCAATTTCACTTAGGTGAGATAGAAGAGCCAATGAAAACAGTCAGAAAAGCCGCAGCTATCGGTGGCTTGGCAGCTCCGCTTGAAAATGAAGCGGGGGATACTGTTTTGATAGGTGCTGGTGGAGAACATTTTCTACGGCTGATTGCTCAAGGTGATCGTGAAAAAGGCTTGAGAATGTTGGTGAACACTGCTTTGGAAAGTGAACTTGACGAAGATTGGGTATCTGTTGATCTCCCTCATGATTGGAAAAATGAACTTCCGTATGTTAATGATCCCGATTTACTGATGAGTGGATCAAAGCCAGATGGCATTGCCTATTACCGTAAGACTTTTGCGTTAACTCCAGATGAAGTGAACGAAAAGCAAGTGACTCTCCACTTTATGGGCGTCATGCGTATGGCATCTGTCTGGTTTAATGGTGTATTTCTAGGTGATCATTACAGTGGATACTCTGATTTTTCTTTTGATGTCTCTGAACTGATACGCATCGGCTCAGAGGGAGTGAATGTGGTGTTGATCAAAGTGGATACGACGAAAGGCGCGGAAGGCTGGTGGTATGAGGGAGCAGGTATATATAAGGATGTATATTTAGAAATAAAACCAAAGCTTCAGATTGTGGCAGAAGCATCGTTTATCGAAACAACTGAAATAAACCAGCAGGAAGCGCTCCTTAAAATCACCATTGGTCTTGCTAACCATCATTTTGAGAAAAAACAAAAGATAACGATCAAAAGTCAGGTGGCTGATCAACAAAATATCCATGAGTGTAACGTAGATCCTTTGGCGACAACAGAATGGAGTTATTGCCAAAAAATCTGCGCGCCTCAGCTATGGTCTCTCGAGAATCCACATCTATACCAAGCTACTTTTCAACTATTTGATGGCGAGAACCAAATCGATGACTATCAGCTTTGTTTTGGTATTAGGACAGTCGCATATACTACGAAAGGTTTTCTGCTTAATGGGGAACGTAAAGAATTAAGAGGGGTCTGTGAGCATCAAGACTTTGGTGGTCTAGGTGTCGCATTACCAAAAGATATTTTACGGTATAAGCTGTTGAAAATGAAAGAAATGGGGGTAAACGCCTATCGCAGTGCACATCACTTTGCTTCCAAAGATCTCCTTGAATTATGTGATGAATTAGGTATCATCGTTATGAACGAGAACCGCATCTTGGAATCTAGTGAGTGGCGGACAAATGAGCTGGTAAAAATGGTGAAGCAAACACGTAATCATCCTTCTCTTTGTTTTTGGTCCCTTTGTAATGAAGAGGTGATTGGTCATACGCCGCTTGCTTACCGAATTGCACAAAAATTAGCAGCTGTGATCCGAACCCATACTTCGCAAAGTCTCATTGTTTCAGCGGAATTACTTAATCCTGCTGGTCAGGTGGATGCTTCTTATATGCGTATTTTTGATGTGAACGGGGTCAATTATCCTGAGTCTGCTGTAAATGGGACAGGTTTAGTTGCTGTAAAGGAAAAGTATCCGCTATTTTCATATCTTAGTACGGAAAGTGCTTCTTACTTTTCGACAAGAGGGGTCTATCAAGACAACAGCGAAAAATGTCATACTTCAAACTTTGGTTCTCTTTATTCTATGGTCTTACCTGGGAAACGAAAGCCTGAAGAGCCAGGAACCGGTGGTACGGCTAAACCGAAAGAAGTACTGCGTTACTTAGAAGAACATGCCTATATGGGAGGTGTCTTCTTGTGGACATTTATGGATTACTACGGTGAGCCAGCACCGTTTCACTGGCCTGGAATCAGTTCTCAATTTGGAATTACAGATACGGTCGGATTTGAAAAGGATTCTTTTTATTATTATCAATCAAGGTGGACTGAAACACCAATGGTTCATGTGTTTCCTCACTGGAACAAAGAAGGGTTAACAATTGACCAAGGGGTTACGGAGGTGAGGACTTTTTCTAATTGTCATACTGTTGAGTTGTTTCTGAACGGGAAGAGTTTTGGAAAGAAAAAAATGATAAAGATGGCCTATCTTGGCATATTCCTTATGAACCAGGTTGTTTAAAAGCCATTGGTGTCAAAGAGGAACAAACAATTGAAGCAACTCGAAAAACAAGCGGTCCGACTGATTCTGTCACAGTTAAAGAACGATTCTGTGGAGCGGACTACTCTCTATTTGAGATCCAAGGAATCGATTCAGAAGGGATCGAGGTGCCAACTGCAGACGAACTTGTAGCGGTTTTGGTAAAAAATGGAACAATCCTCGGACTTGCTAATGGCGATCCCGCAGATCTAGACGGGTATAATTGCCAAGAGAAAAAACTTTTTTCAGGAAAATTAATGGCAATCATAAAAAAAGAACCAGGAAAAGTACCGCTTATCCAAGCAGCACTAAAAAAAGGAAAATAGCATTATAAAAATGTAAGTAATTTGAAAAAGTCAATGTTAGATGGTGACTTTGACGAAGGAACCATTACTATTTCTAGTGGAATAGAGTTTATTAAGTAAATTAAGAGTTGTAGTGATATATATAAGAATTAATGGGCGACGTTAGAAGCAGAAATTATAATTGAAATTTAGGAGAGCAAGTGGGTATAGACGATAAGTCTATTGATAACAAGTTACAAAAGGTGTTCAGAAAATGATGATATGCTCCCTAT
>NZ_BCQE01000054.1 GCF_001544275.1 Enterococcus gallinarum NBRC 100675
TTTTTTAGAAAATTACTAAGAGGGAAATTCCCTCTTAGTAATAACTGCTTTCATAAACAGGCTCATTGTCATAACGATAAAACGTATCCCAGCTGCGATTCCCATAGAGTTCATTGGAATATAGTGCGGGATTGATTCGTTTTCTAACAATGCTGTCTTTTGTTCTTGCTAAGGGATAATCAATAAATACGTTAGGGACTGGAACTGTTTCCCCACTCATAGAGGTATAGGTTTTTACGGTTTGTTTTTTGATTGGCCGGAACCAAGCGGTTTTTTCGGTTAATTTCACGATTTGCCAAAAAGTAACATTGGTTTGTTCGTAGCCCCAAGAGCTATAAAAGATGTCTCCTACTTTGTACGGTGTGTTTATTATCATGTTTCATTCCTCCAGTAATATTTATTTGCCTTAGTTGCTGCTTAATCGAATCAACCAACCATTTTCGGTCGCAAGTTGTCTCCGAGGCGGGCGACCTTTTGGGAGAGTTCACTTTCTTTTTTATTCGTATTCACCTCACTTTTTTGTTTTTGGTTGGTCATTTTCGTATAGCTAAGCGTTCGTCGGCGTGCTTTTGGTTCACAACGGGTGGTGGAAGAAAACAAGGGCGTGCTGTAGGAAAAAGTTTTTTATGAAATGGGCAAAAAAGTTTTTTCGCCCCTTGTTTTCTTCTGCCACTCGGTGTAAAAGTACAGGTGCCGATGATCGCTTAGATTGGGTATACGAAAGTGTCCAACCAAAAAAAGCGAGGAATAAAAAAGAAAGCGCCCTGAACTCTCCCGAAAGGTCAAGAGGGGTTGGGGTTAAATGCTTTTTTATAAAAATTAGATAGCGGAAAGTGAAAAATGTGGTGGAAATCTATAGAAAGGAAGCCAGAAAAACAAAGGAAAATGTCGAAAAAACAGTCGAATGTTATATCTTAGGACAAAGAAATGAACAGGGACGGAGTGAATATCTTGTGGATACGATTGCTTTAGATCATCGAGTATTAGAATCGTCTCTTTATCAAACGGGCTATATTTGTGAATATGCAAATGAGGAATGTTGGAAATATCGATTGAAAACGTCGAATCAAAATGATTTTTATATTCGAAAAATTACACTTCCAATTGGAAGGAATCAAAGATATAAAGCTTGTAATCAATTCTGATTACAGACTTTTTTTGTATGGGAGGAATAGGCGGATGTTTTTAACAGTCGCGGATCATTTAAAATTACTCGGATTTCTTTCTTTATCCAATCGAGGGGGCTATCAATTGTATTTGTTAGAGTTGCCACCCTAGTTTTTCATTAGTCATCGAAGGAACTTATGATCATACACGGGGAAAATATTTTTATGATTTTTATTCCATGAAAATTGATCCTCGAACAAAGAAAAGTGTGCAACACCGTGTGTATTGTACAGATGTTCCTGTACAAGTGATGTATCGACGTGTAAGAAAGTACATGTATTTTTTACGTAAAAGGCAAGAAAAAGGGAAAGGAGAACACTCTTAATACTCGCTGGGTTCCTTTTTATAGTAGGTATTTATGGGGATTATTCACTTTAGTTGTGGAACTGTTTCAGTATTCATTAAAAATGTTGAGTGTATATAAGACAAGGAGGGAAAATAACATGAATTTTTTTCATAATATATTTACAGATTTTGTGGGTGATTTTAAGTATTTGATTATGTTGGGCATGCTTGCAGGTGCGGCCTATATTGCCTTTGAAAGAAAAGCAAGCAAAGTGATTCCGTTAATACTTGTATTGGCAGTGGCTATTTGGTTAGTGGGAGATACGTCTGGGGTATTCAACTGGATTCTCGATCGTATGCAATCATGGGGGCGATAAAATGAATCATGTACGAAATTGGACAAAGATTTGGAATATTGAACGCGTCTTTTATAAGTTATGGGACGGAGTAGCGTTACCACGTCCTGTCACCCAAACTTTTGCGATATGGTTTGGGATGGGCTTTTTATTGGGCATGTTTAAAATTCCGCCATTTATCATGGATCATACCCTTACTCGACAAATTTTTTGTCCGTGGTTGTTTGCTTTTTTTATGACACGAAAACAATTTCAAGGAAGGAAGCCGTATCTTTATTTGGCTTCCTTCCTTTTGTTTCAGTGTCGTCCAAAAGAATCTTTTCATGGACAATGGGCAAAGCCTATAAAGAAAAAAACAATTCAACGAAGGATTCGTTGTGTGGTGCGTTATGGAGGTGAAGAAGATGGGGCTACCGAAAGCATTTCCTAAAATTCCTTTTCATTATTTAGAAGGAAATTTGGTTTTTGGTGAAGAAGAGCGTGTATATGCCTATTATGAACTACCGATGTATTCTTATAGTTTTGTAGCCGAAGAACAAGCCTATCAATTCCAACAAGCAATCATGCGTTTGATTCGTCAAAGTCATTCGCCACATGTACGCTTCTTCTTTTGTACCGATGAAGAACGGATTGAAAAAGCTATAGTGTCGTCTAAGAAATTGGTTCGTTCCAAAGGAAAACTAAAGCAGATGGCGTATCAACATTTAGATAGTGTACAAGAAATCTTAGAAGAGATGCATGGCAACTATATCAAAAAAGTCCGATGCTATCTGGGCTTTGAGCTGGTATTGGAAAAAAATGACCAAGCAGAAAAAAGTTGGCTCAAAGAATGCCGGATCTTTGCCAAAGATTTTTTCCACCGATCTAATGCCCGCTTATTTGGTGGGTTTGAAACTATTCCAAACGAAAAAATCCACCGCTATCAACGATTAGAAAGCCTATTATACAACCGTATTGGGAAATATTTTTGTTTACGAAAAACAACGCCAGAAGACATGGTCTTTTTAGTGGAACATTTAGAAGGCAAAAAAGAACAATCTTTAGAAGAAGTTGTGGTTCGTCCAACTAGTTTCAAAGAAGAGAACACGACGTATGCCTATCAGTATGATGTGTTGAATCTAGCTAGTGCAGGGATTACGGAAAAGAAAAATTATTTAATTTTGGATCAAGGAATGGAAGAAGACTATGTGTCTTATTTAGCTCTTTCTCGTATGACGCGTGATTTATCGTTTCCTTTTCAATCCGAAATTTTTTATTTTCTTCAATCGGAATTAGATTTCCCCATTGATTGTTCTTTGGATATCGAATGTTTAGATAATCGTTCTGCGCTGACAAAAGTCCGTGGAAAAAAGAGTGATCTATCGGATATCTATGAGAGTGGGGTGTCCGTTGGAAAAGATGTTGGAAACAATGTACGAGAAGCCTATCAATCCGCGAATGAATTGGAACAAAATCTAGAAGATACGCGAGAAGATATGTATCAATTGTCGTTAGTGGTACGTGTAACTGGTCAGACACACGATGAATTATTAAAACGTGTGAGTGACGTTCGAAGTTTTTTTGATGGGTATCATATGTATTTAGAAGTGCCGTGCAATGTGCAACTGTTTTTACATTATGAATGTTACCCCGCAGGCCAACGAACGATTGACGATTACCGACAATATGTGACGGTAGATTTTGTTGGCAGCTTAGGCTTTGGTGCGACGCAATACTTAGGGGATAGCTGTGGGATTCCTATTGGGTTTAATGCCGAAACAGGTGCACCAGTGTTCATTCAACCGTGGTTAGCGGCACAAGGGGTTAAAGGAACCGTCACCAATGCCCTTGCCAAAGCCTTAATTGGTTCATTGGGTGGCGGAAAATCATTAACAGAAAATCTCTTGTTGTTTTGGTCGGTGTTGTTTGGTGCCTTGGCCTTTTGTATTGATCCAAAATCGGAACGTTTGAAATGGGCAGAAGATTTGCCTTATTTTGCGCCGTATTTAAAGATCGTCAATATTACAAGCGAAAAAGAAAATATTGGATCGCTCGATCCTTTTCAGTTGATGAGAAAGAAAAAAGACCAAGAAAGCTTGGCGTTGGACGTGCTGACCTATATTACCGGTGTCAGTATTCGAGACGAAGACCGTTTTCCTTTGTTGCAACGAGCAGTAAAAACTGTTTCTGATTTTGAAGGGGTAAAAGGACTGCTTCTGGTGATTCAGGAATTATATGCGCAAGAAACAGAAGTCGCGAAACGTTTAGCGAAACATATTGAAAGCTTCAAAGAACTATCCATTGCAGGTTTATTATTTGGAGATGGAACGAACCAACAAGGATTAAATTTGGATGCCAAATGTAATGTTGCATTGGTTCAAGATTTAACGTTGCCAGATAGTGAAACTGGAACAGATGACTATAACTCTTCTGAAATTTTAAGTGTCGCTATTATGATGAGCCTAGCAACCTATGCGCTAGACTTTATCAAACAAAATCGAAAAATTTATAAAGCAGTTGGATTAGATGAAAGCTGGGCTTGGTTGAATGTTGCACAAGGGAAAATTCTAGGAAATAAATTGGTTCGTGAAGGGCGTTCTCGGAATGCAGGAATTGATTTCTCCACACAAAATACCGATGATTTAGGCGATGAAAAAATGAAAAGTAAAATTGGATTGAAATTTATCTTCCGTTCCAATGATCGAGAGGAAATTATCAAAGCGTTAAATTTTTGTGGGATTTCTGTCACGGAAGAAACAATCCAGCGTGTGAAAAATCTAGAAAATGGAGAGTGTCTATTTTGTGACATTCATGGCAATGTCGGCATTTTGTATGTGTATTATTGGTTTGAAGATGTGTTCCATGCCTTTGATACACGTCCACCAATGGATGAAGAAAGCGAAGAAGAGGACTCAGTAGAACGGATGGAAGAAATTGAGGGGATCTAGATGAAACAGTGGTATTCAAAGGGAGTCTTTTTAGTTACTCACCGAAAGCTGATTTGTGTCAGTCTAGTCATAATGCTAGGGATCTTTTTCTTTCACCCAACCTTTGTAGAAGCAGCTGGTTGGGTAAAAGAAACCATAGGTGGGAAAAATGCCGTATACAATTTTGAAAAATATTCTTTAGATAATTATAATTTAGACTTTTTTATGGATACATCATGGAAATGGTTACCGTGGAAATGGCTCGAAGGAGCTTCTGATGTAGTCATTTATGGAATATTTGCCGTCACAAATATTGTCTGGATGTTAAATGTGTATCTGTGTTATTTTCTAGGATTTATTGTGCAAGATGCCTTTGAGTTGGACTTTCTTTCAGAATTGATTGGTTCGTTAAGTCATACGATTCAGAGTATTGCTGGGATGAATGGTTCTGGCACACTTAGTCATGGGTTAGTGCCTTTTTTTGGCGGCCTATTAATTGCTTTAGCGGGTTGTTCGGTGATTTATCAAGGCGTGGTAAAACAACAGCCTACACGAGCGATCCAACAAGCAGTGCTATTTTTGTTTACGTTTATTTGTTGCGGAGTGTTCTTTATGCATACAACTACGTATTTAGAGAAAGCCAATGAAGTACAAAAAGAGATCAATAGTGAAATGTTAACAATTGCCAAAGAAATTTTACCTAAACAAAAAGGAAAAGCAGACGCAATCAAAGCGGTTCGCGAAAACTTGTTTTCCCTTCAAATCAAACAACCTTGGTTGGTGTTACAATTCGGGGATAGTGATGAAAAAGTAGTTGGAACAGAACGGATTACCCATTTATTAAAAGAATCTCCTTATGGTGAAGAGGGGAAGCGGAATGACTTGGTGGAAGAAGAAGTCACTGAGCGAAAAAATGGCAATCTTTCGGTACAGAAAGTATATTTGCGATTTGGTATGGTGTTTCTGACCTTCATTGTCAATATCGTCATTAGTATTGGGGTATTGGTGTTAGTCGTTACCTTAATTGCGTCACAAGTATTGTTCTTGTTGTTTGTGGGCTTTTTGCCAGTTGCCATGATTTTTTCTCTGTTTCCAAATTCGAGTGGCTTGTTAGGCAATGCCTTACAGAAGGTCTTTCAATTATTGTTTACAAAAATGGGGATCTTACTCATTTTAACGATTACTTTTTCTATTAGCCATGAGTTAAATGCCTTGTCCAAAGACAAAGGGTTGATCTGGACAAGTTTCTTACAAATTGCGTTATGGTTTTCTGTCTCCACACGTGTCAATGAGTTATTAGGCTGGATGAAAATTGGGGGTGCACCAACGCAAGCAGGTGATCGGACGGGACGTTTCTTACGAGGCATGGTGTTAGGCTCGTTTAGCCAAGGGATATTCCGAGGAATCGGTGGAGGATTTGTTGGAGGAGTTGCTGGAAGCGTAACTGGCCAAGGACTTTCAAAATCCTTGAGGAGTCAACGAACAACAACGACTACACCTTTTTTTGAACGAATAGGCAAAAAAGTTTCTGCCATGTCAGAATTACCGGCAACTGTTGGGAATAAGGCAGAACAATGGAAACGAGTAGTGCAGTATGCCCCAACCAATGCGCAATACAAAGCGCGAGAAATAAAACAAGACTATCTTTATGGTCGAATGAGTGAATCGGAACGTCAAACACGGGCACGTAATTTTACGAATGAACGACAAAAGAATCTTTATGATGCGCGAAAAGATATGTTGCAATGGGATCAACAAGAGAAAAAACAACGAGTGATGCGTTCGCTGGCGCACCAAGCAGGTCAGGGACAAGTCATTTTGGGAAAATTACAAACACGTACAAGTGCCATAAATGGTACAAGGATACCTCCGGTTGCTCGAAGGATTACTTCTCGTCAACACATAAGAGAAGAACAATCCTTATTTCAAAACATTTCGGAAAAAGGAAAAAATGAGAAAAAAAAGAATGAAGGAGGGAGGCAATGATTCGGAAGGAAAAAACACCCACTACTCCTGATCAAGAAGTCCTACCAAAAGAAAAGAAAGGAAAAGGCAAGAAAGTAAAACGAGAAAAAAAAGAAAGCTATCAGGGAGCGCGAAAACGGCGCTTCCTTTTTCTTATGGGTTGGGGCTTTTTGATTTTTAGTGTAGGATTTGGGATCTATAATAATTTAACATCTAGAGATACAAATACGGTACATGAGACAAAGGTGATTGATAAACAATTGAAAGATGTGACTGGGATAGAAAACTATGTGAAGAATTTTGTGGTATTGTATTTTACGGTGAGTCAAGAGGGGGATCAACGCTCAGACCGAACAAAAGCATTAGAAAGTTATTTAGCCGATGGGCTTCCAATGGATACAGAACTAGACAAAGCAATAGAAACGGATATGAAAGTAAAAAATGTGTCTATTTGGTCGATAGACGAACATGAATCAAAAAAGAATACGTTTGTGGTCACTTTTCATGTCTCGTTGGAATGTGGAAAAGCAATCAAAGAGCGTGTCTATACGCTAGAGGTTTATCGTAACAACGCTGCGTATGCCGTCGTAAAATTACCCATTTTAGCCAGTCATGTGAAAAAAGCAACGATCAACGTTACTTCTCGTATGGAAACAACGAGTCTTTCTCAAAAGGAACGAGAAGGAATAGAGAAGTTTCTACGTACGTTTTTCAGTATTTATCCAAAAGCCAATGAGGAAGAATTAAAGTATTATGGGACGAGTCTTCTCCCGATTAAACAACCACTGGTGTTTGAAGAGCTAGCCAATATACAGGTGGCAGAGAAAAAGAAGATGTTTGAGATTCGTTGTGATGTTCTTTATCAAGATCAAGAAACGAAGTTACGTCATACAATGAGTTATGAATTAACGATCAAACAATTAACCAATGGCAACTTTCGAATTGAGGCGATTCACTAATGAAAAAACTTTTTTTCTTGAGTGGTGTCTTTCTGATTAGTTGCCTTTTTTTATTGCTTGTGCTCGTTGGTCTGTCTGGTGACTACTCAACAAAACAGACGGCTTCCACAAGCGGTGTCGCTTATACAGGAAAGTATATCGAAAGCTTGCCTCTTTTTAAAGAGATCAAAGGACGTGGGCCGATAACGGATGAACATGCGCAAGCAGCCGTTGGCGCGGCAGTCAAGTATCATTTATTGCCTAGTGTGATTTTGTCTCAATTGGGTTGGGAATCGTCCTATGGGCAATCACACTCTGGAAAAAATGATACAAACTTTTTTGGGATTACGTGGTTTTCTGGTTGTCCCTATCCGCAAGGGTCTGCCCGGGGGGTTGGTGGTTCAGAGGGGGGCTTCTATATGAAGTTCCCAAACTTGAAAGCATGTTATGACTATTATGGATTTATGGTGGCGAGTCAAAGTAATTTTAATCCGTGTGTTGGGAATAAAGACCCCGGTAGTTGTCTATTGATTTTAGGACGTGGAGGCTATGCGGCGGTAGGAATTTCCGAAGGAAGTGCGTATTATCAAGGAGCGATGGGAATTATAAAATCCTACAATTTAACAGAATATGATGCCTTTGCGATCCAACATTGGCAGTCATTACCGACCAAAAGTACGCCTATTTCAGGAAAAAGCAAAGGCAATGCGAAAATTTTAGATCGTATGATTGGACAATCGGTATATAATGGCGAATGTTATGGAGGCACGGCTTGGTATGTCTCGCAATTAGGTGGCCCGCAATTAATGGGTTCTGGTCATTCTTTTGCGATGTTAATTGGAGAAGATTATGATTGGGCAGCGTATGGTTGGCAAGTAATCATGAATCCAAAGCCGAGTGATTTACAGCCAGGAGACGTGATAAATTGGCAAGCAGGCGGTGCGTTGTCTCCCGGAATTTATGGCCACACCGGTATCATAACGGATGTCTCAAATGGTGGACAAAGTTTTTCTAGTGTGGAACAAAACGCCGAGCAGGGGCGAATCATGGCACGGTATCAACGCACATATAATCAAACACAAATTCGAAGTTTGGTTCGGAAAGTAAAATAAGAAAGAAGGGGAATAGAAACGTGAAAAAAGGAATAATTTTGTTGTTTAGTTGTTTTTGTGGCTCTATAATTTATGGGACTGATGAATCAGAATTGATTCTTCAGCCCCATTTTT
>NZ_BCQE01000055.1 GCF_001544275.1 Enterococcus gallinarum NBRC 100675
GTTTTTGTTTGATTGGTTTAACTGGCTGTAGTCGGTTGGTTTCTAACGAAAAAATGACTGCTCATTCCACACAAAAACAAGCAGTCGATTCGAGTTCAAGTAATTCAGAAAAAATGGAAAAAGAAGAGCAAATAGAAATATCTAAAGATCCTATCAATGAAGCAATAAAAACTCTTTTAAAAGAGTTTGGGAAAAAATGGTTAAACTATACGGATGTGTACGAACGGAACCAATCGGTTAAAGCTTATTTAACGGATCGTTGTGTGAAAGAAAATGGAATTGAGGATAATCCACATGTACAATATAAAGCAATCGGTCGTATTCATAACGTGACACAAGATGTAGCTCAACCAAATCATTACTTGTTATTTGGAGAAGAAACAACGAATGAGGTCACTCGTTTCGTATTAATTCAACTTAAGATTGATCAACAAGTCAAAAAGATTGATGCAATAAAAGTTTATTATGTCCGAAGTGTATAGTAAAAATCTGAGCTTATACAGTACAAATAAAAATATTCATGTGATTTTATCAAGAGATGTTTTGTTTATAGATAAAATATTATGAAGAGAAGAGAAAGTTTAATTCTTTCTCTTCTCTTCATAATATTCCTGAAAACTGTTGTATGATAATATTGATTCGTTACTCCAATACTTTTGTTCAATTCTATTAAACAGATTATTTTTAAATACTTCTTTATAATTCAAAAAAATTTCATTTTGAAATTGAGAAACCGTTATATGCTTTAATTTTGTAATTTCATTAGTAATATCTAAAAATACTCTATTTATGCTATCCTCTTTTTGCAAAGACAAATTTATTTTATAAGATTTCAAAATATATAGCCCTAAAAATTCCATAATACGAGTTACATAACTACATACTATAGTACCACAATTACTAGAGTATACAAAAATAGGGATACCTATTTTCCCAACCAATCTCATTGTATGAGTCCATTGGGATATATTGTCCAAAAAGATTTTGAATGAACCGGAAACGTTCTGTAGATAAACAGGACAAATGAATATAATTATATCACTTCTTAATAAATCAGTTTTCCACTGATCAAGTTTTTTATCCCAGTTAGTGTTAAAGTCCTCCTGAATTTCAAGTATATCAGTGTTTATGGGATTTATATATACACAATAATGGTTATATGTTTGTATTAATTCGGCTAGTCTTTCAGCTATGAAATTCGAATCACTATTAATCCTTTTGCTACCTGAATAAATAAAATATTTCATATTACCACTCCTCTAAAAAAAGCAACTGCTTTAGTGGATCGTTTTTTCTAGTGTTTATAAGAGAAAACAGGCCAGACAAAATTGAAGTTTCACCAGTTAATAAATTAAATTTATCTTTCAAAGAATAATCGTTTTTTTGCTCTTGAACTACTATTTTTTCAAAACTGTTCCAAAGTGAATTATTAATCAAATCCATCTTTTGTAAAATTAACATCATCCCTAAATATCCATGACAAACAAAATAATTATCAAATAAAAGTTCAAAATCATTTACTATTGTATTCTCTAAAAATTTGATAGATACATACTCCAAAAGCTTATAATCTTTTAAAGCTTGAGCCGCTAAATATAGAGAGTATACAATGCCTGAAGACCCGTAACACCAACTTAATTGATTAGGAAATATATATTGTTTTTTTATGCCAATTTCATCTAGTGGTTTTTTGGCAGGCCAAAAAAAGGCTGGATACATTTCTTTCAACAGAAAATCTGTTAAAACTTTTATTTTTTCTAAATTTTTCTCTTTGTTACCTATACCTTTATTAAAACATTTTACTAAAAATATAAGTAATCCTGAGCTTCCGTGTGCTATTCCAAACCTTAAATGTCCATTTGGCATTTTTTCTAAATCCAAAGAATTAGATTCTTTATTAGATGTTTTCCAGGTTGGTATCCTATTATTAATGTTTGTTAAAAAATATACTCGCTCTAATTCTTCCAATAAAAACTCTTTTGATTCATCAAAAAAATTATGCGCAACAAAATTAATTAGCCCTATATTGCCAGATATGAATTCTTCTCGTTTCATAGATATATCCATTTTTTGAAGTAAATTAATCTTTTTTTTTAGTAGTAATACAGTATTGCCCTTTAATTTTGTAAACATGTTTCTTTCTATAATGTCTTTTGAACAAATTATAGATGTTCCAAGCAGAGGGAGCCCGTTAACATTATCCATGTATAAGTAATTTATTTTTACACTATTCAAAAGTCTAGAAATAGTTTCATCATCTATAATGGATTTTCCACAATATTCACGATAATAGTAATCCAAAAGTAAAGAATCTCTACAGTTTCTGAAAGAATAATCGGAATCTATTTTTTTTAGGATTTTGTTTTTCATAAATTATACTCCTAAGTGTAAAGAGAGATCTAAAAACTTTCTCACATAATCAATAATTTTTCTTTCTGCCTCTTTGTTTGGGCCATAAATCCTATTACATAACATATGAATTAGACTAAATAAAATCTCTCTTTTTTTTAATTCACTTACATGATCTTTGTTAAGTTGTAGGATATATTTTTCAAATCTAGTATAAGAGAATACATATTTATTATTTAGATAAGATTCTAAGAGAATAGCTTTTATATTTCGGAATTCTTTATCATTGTCTATATTTTTATTCACACTCATTGTCTGTATTATTCTTTGTTTGTTAAGTTGGAATTTATTTATTAAATTTACAATATATATCACAGTTTGAAGTTCTAATTCTTTTTTATACTGCAAGATTTTTAAAGAAATTTCAGAAAGCTCACAAAAATAATTTTCAACTAATTCATAATTATTAATACATTCATAGCGTTCTAATTCTCTATTGTAAACACTTATTTCATATTTAGAGATTATTTTTTCTTGAATGCTCTTATTTAAGAAAAACAGGAAGTTTTGGAAAGCTTCTTGTTCCTTTGAGAAAAGTCTAACTCTTAAATGTTCTCCGTCAGAATCAATATATCTTATAAAAAACCATTTGGTTATACGTCCTTGTGTCTTTAAATGTTTAATATAAGGACTAAGTTTTTTCAATATAAAAGAGTTTTGATATTCTTTAGATATATAGATATTAAACTGAGTGCATTCTTCGAAAGGTAGTAATTCTCGTCTAACTTCTAATGTAGAAGAAGTGTACTGTCCAATTCTTTTTACATTAGTCAGTTTTTCTGAATTAAAAAAAGAATAAACATTCTCTTTAATTTGAATATCCTGAGCATTTTTTTCAAGAAGATCAGAAAACAGAGGTTCTACTTCAGAAACACATATTTTTTTCTGATGTTTTAATTCTTCTAAAAATATGTTAAACCAATCATCAATATCCATATTTATCAATAACCTATTATCATTATTTTGTATATAAAAATACTTAGAATTGAACGTTTCTCTAATTTTCTTCTTCAATTTTTGAACATCCTTAATAGGATAAAAAATATCCATCTTTTTAGAAACGACAAGAATATTTTTATAAATAACTCTGCAAGACAAGTTAAACTTTCTCAAAATATTTACAATACATTCTATAATATAAAATGTACTTTGTTCATATGATAATCGTAAGAGTAGATCATATGCTTTGGAACCAATAAAGCTATTTAAGTTACTAAAAGTTGTAAATTTTATTTGGTTATTACTATTTCTATTAATAAAATAAAACTCATTTTCTCTATCTATACCAACTAATAAATCATTTAAATCAAACTGATTAATATCTTTATCTGAACAATTATATCCAATGACTGTTGATGATTTAGTAAAACTATAGTTAGGCACTAAATCTTCTCCGCTAGAATTGCCAAAATAAGGTAATAATGATACTAGTTCAATTTTTTCTTTTTCATATCTTTTTATAACCTTGTTATTCATGTCTTTTATTCTATCTTGTATTTGAGCTGGATAATCAAGAAAAAATCTTCCAATTGTATTTCCTATTTGCCTTACTCCGATTATTGGAGATAAAAAAATAGTTTTTTCTGTGTTACTAACCATTTCAGATTCGAAGTCCATTACAAATAATTCATTTGTAATGGAAGTATCACAATTATTAGAATTTTTTCCTAATCTAAATAATCGTTGAAAAAATGTATCATTTAAATCTATGACTTTTTTTAAAGTATATGAATTTACTATATAAGATTCTAGTTCTTGATATTCATCTTTGTTTTCAATATCTATTTCTAAAGTTTCAGGGATACCTATCCCTCCAATGCTATCAATCATTTCGTAAAACGGAACTTCTCTATCATATCCAAACTTTTCAATATATTTTCCTTTATAATCAATTAAATCTTTGTGTAAGGAATTAAAAAAATAATTAGATATAGTTGCTGTTCTATTTAAAAACTTTTCTAATGTATTTTTTTCACGATGGAAATTAGGATTCTCCATAATATAGTTGTTAATCACTATACAGTCTAAGTAACGTGTACTTTTTACTATATTTTTCATTTTGTTAACAATTTGTATAACGCAAACACTGTTGCAATCATTGTTAAAGTCATTTATCAATTGGGCAATTTCATATAATTCATTTATATGGGAATAAGGCTGATAAAATTTTTCTACTTTATTTAAAAAATCTTCGAATAAATTCATCTTACTATTCATAGTAGGGGTTAATTCGCTATGAAGAATTCCTATATCTAGCAACTCTTTAATATATTTAAGAAATCGATGTTTATCTAAACTGTTAGATGTTATTTTTTCGTACAATTCACTTACTTTAATAAATTTATTTTTACAACAATCTGTTACGAGTTCTAATAATCTAGTCTTAAGTAATATCTTCTTTTTCTTTAAACCTCCTTCATTATTATAAGAAAAATAGTTTATTATTTCATTATTATTTTGGTATAAAGAATTATTTAATGTAACCTTTAAATTATATAAGTAAATTTCGTTACTCTGAATTTCATTTATTAATAAATTCAACCAAGATCCACTTACTCTTATGATATTTTTGTATAGAGCTTTATTAGCGAGTGATAACTTATTTGTTCCAATAGATGTGGCAGAAAAAAATCCAAATGGCGTAGCACGTGTTACATATCTTAGAAAATATTTTTGTAAAGAGTTTGTTATTTTAGAATTATAGTTGTTTGCTAAAAGACTATTAGCCAAGTTTGGGCTTGCAGCTGATACAGCTAATAAAAACTGCTTATCATTTTTTATTAAGTCATAGATACTGTTATTGAATGATCCGTTTCTTTCAATATTTAATAAACTAGTAACATTTCCTAGGGGTTCTCTACATATAAAGTAATCATTATTCATAATAAAATTATTCATTTGATATGCCTCCTATAGACATCTGTGTTTTCCATAATTTTGCATATATACCATCTTTTTCTAATAACTCTTTATGATTTCCTGTCTCGCTAAAAAAACCATCTCTAAGAAGAAAAATTTTATTACACTTTATTACAGAAGTTAACTTATGTGAAATTATTATGGTTGTGATATTCAATGAAGAAATAATGTTGGTTACTTGGTCTTCACTGAAAGCATCCATTGAAGCTGTCGCTTCATCTAGAATTAATAGTTCTATATCTCTTAAAATCTGCTGTAAGAAACAAATTTTCTGAATTTGTCCACCAGATAATGATTTTCCTCCTTCAAACACGATAGTATCGTAGCCCAAAGGAAGAGCCATGATATGATCATGTATCCCTATTTTTTTTGCTAAACTTTTCATTTTTTTCTCCAAATAATAGTCATCGGAACTCCCTATTAAATTTTCCCGAATTGTTCCTCTAAATAAAAATGGTTTTTGTGATACATATCCAATTTTTTCTCTTATAGATTTTAATGAGTAATCTTTTATATCTTTTTGATTGATAAATATATTTCCTTCTTGAAGTGGTAATAGTCGATATAGTAGTTTTACTAAAGTAGTTTTTCCTTCACCGGTTTGTCCAACAATACCAATTTTCTCACCTTTTTTAACAGAGAAATTTAGATTATTTAATAAAATAGGTTTGTTACCATATTTATATGATACGTCTTTAACTACTAGAGATTCAAAATTAGATAAACAGTATTTTCCCGAATTTTTATATTCAGTTTTATTGTCAATAATATCTAGGAGTCTATCGTAAATAATCTTAGCATTTTGTAATTGAGGTAAAGTATTGATTATATTATTCATTGGAGAGATAAAAAAAGTACTTAAAGAAGAAAATGTGATTAACTCACCTAACGAGATCTTGTTACTTATAATAAACAAGACTCCTATTACTAGAATAAGTAGTTTAAAGACATTGCCAATATATTCGTTAATATTTAAACTTAAACTTATTATCTTACCGTACTTTGCAGTGTTATCAGAAAAATCATGATATACATTCAATAGTTTTGATAATTGATATTTTTCTTTTAAATTTGTTTTTATTTTTTCCATTCCAAGTATTGTTTCAGTTGTTATTGCTTCTAGTCTAGAATTTTTTTCTCTATTCATTTTATCGAGAGAGTACATAATTTTTTTAAAGAGAATCATACTAAATCCGGAAGCAACTACTTGTATAAATACGACAAAAAATAAAATTTTATTTATATAAACTAAAGTTAACAGACCTGTGAGTAGCATAATAATATCCATAAAAAAATTGACTAAAGTAGAAGATAGAATACTTCTTAAATTAAATACGTCATTGATTCTTGATGTTATATCTCCTATAGATCTTTTATCAAAAAAAGATTGAGGTAAATAAAGCATTTTTTTGTAAAGGTGATCCATGATGTCGTTTTCGATGTATTTAGAGTAATTGATAATAATTCTTTGTCTTACTATGTCTACAACAAACTTAATTGTGTATACTAGAAAGAATAATGTTGCACCAGTAATCATTAATGAGATTGACTTTTTTGGTAGTACAGTATCTATTAAATAAGCATAAACAAATGTTCCTAATATCGTTATAAAAGTTAAAAACATCGATATTAAAGAAATTGTAAAAAGTGTTTTTTTATTTTCTTTGATATATTTTTTAAAAAAAAATAAGAATGAAAGAGATTCATCAATTTCATCAATTTTCTTAGTAGGCTCACATAAAATAACTGTCATTTTTTTCTGACAACTTATTTTTTCCAATGGAATCGTATATTCTCCTGTAGAAGGATCTCCAATTGTAGCAATATTTTTTTTTATAGAAAATAAAACTACATAATGATTAATGAGATTTTTATTTTGTGATATAGACAATACACATGGTTTTGGAATTTTCTCTAATTGGTTTATGTCGATTTTTCCTACTTTTGTTTTTATTCCGTAGTTTGAAAAAGATAGCTGCAAATCATATAAGTTCATGCCCAATTCATCATTATTACTAGTATTTTTTATCTTAGATAAACTTACATTTTTTCCATAGTAATTTAAAATAGTTGCTATACAAGCTGGTCCACAGTCATTTTCTGTATTTTGATATATTATTTTATACTTTTTCATAGAATTTACTCTCTATTATTTCAATTAATTTCGAACAATTAATAGGCATGTTCTTTAATTTGTTTTTATATTTCTTTAAATTGAAAAGATATTCTTCAGATAGAACTAATTCATTTATTTTTTTTAATAATTCTATGTGAGAGAGACTATCGATCATAAGCGTGCTCAAACTAATTCCTAATTTATTAAGTTCAACTATTTTAGCATCCATGTATTCATCATTTTGTAATGGTATAATCAATAAAGGAACCTCATATTTAATGGATTCCAAGAGACTATTATATCCGCCATGAGAAATATGAACACAAGAGTTTTTTAGTTGAGAAATTTGATCGATAAAATGATGGAAATATATATTATCAGGAGTATTATGAATTTTTACTAAACCGCTATTTAATAACTTAAAAGATATATGAACTTGATAACTGCTATTTGCTAATGTACTAACAAGTTTCTTGTATATATGCGCGGGAAAAACAACCACAGAACCAGAACTAACATAAATGTTGTTATTTTTCTTTTTAAAATGAGTATCATCTTCTTCAAAAATAGTAGGTTTTACAAAAATGTATTTTTGTTTATCATAATTTTCAATAACAGGCAACCCAAAGGAAAAATTGATTTCTTCATCAGGATCTACTTGATGGTTGAGAGGCAGGTATCTATAATTATATTTTTCTGATATTCTTTTTGTATTTCCAATGAATAATTTAATTAATTCTTCAACTTCTTCATCAGATCTTTTTGACATATCATAACCATAACTAGACTCAACAGCAAAGCGTGGATTAGTAAAAAAAATTGAGCTTGGAACTATTAAACTTGTAGCATATCCAATACATGGAATATTTAAATAATCTGCAATTTTTCGTGCAAATAAGGAACAAGAATCTCTTAAAATAATATCAGGTTGTTCCAATGCAACACTGTCTATGATTTTACTTATATAGTTTTCTGATGCTCTAACATGGTATTCTAAAGTATCAATATGGATTTTTGCTAATTCTTCATTATTTGATCTATAGATAGATTCTCTATCCATTTTTATATAATTTGAATATTCTTCATGAAACATTTTTCTATTCTTCTCAAATATTTCTTTTGGATAAGTTTTAACTACCAAATTATCATGTTTGTTAATTGTTTGTGTATATGCATTTCCAACATACATAGTAACTTGATGATTTCTATCCAATATACTATCTACAAATTTTTTGATTCCATGTATATGACTATATTCACTGTTTGTTAAAATTAAAATCTTCATGTTACCTCCTTATATAAAAAGAAAGG
>NZ_BCQE01000056.1 GCF_001544275.1 Enterococcus gallinarum NBRC 100675
TTGTAATCGCTGGTTTTTCATCCACTTTTGGCGTGGTAGTCACTCCAGATTTTGATTCCGCTTTTGGTGTCGTGGTAATCGCCGGTTTTGCTTCTACTTTTGGTGTTGTCGTAATCGCAGGTTTTGCTGGTGTAGAAACAATTGTTTGAATCGTTAAGACTTGACCCGGATGGATCGTATAATTTTTGATCTTGTTCCATTTCACTAGATCATCCATGCTCACGTCGTATCGATTGGCGATCAACCAAACAGAATCCCCTGCTTTTACGGTATAGCTGGTTCCGCTTTTTCCTACAGGAGTTGAATGACTCGTGGTCGTACCTTTTTTGACGACTAATACTTGGCCGGGGTGAATCAAATCACCTTTAATGCCATTCTGTTTGCGTAATTCATCGACGGTCACACCATATTTACTACTAATCAGCCATAAAGATTCACCATAAGAGACTTTGTGGATGACTGGATTTGTAGAAGCGGGTACTTTTGTCGTTGGTTTCCCTGATGAAACAGGCTGTTTGACTGTCAATTTTTGGCCAGGATGGATCGTATTATTCTTGATCTTATTCCAATTCACTAGATCATTCATACTGATCCCATGCATATTGGCAATCAACCAGACCGAATCCCCTGTTTTTACCGTATACGTCGTGTTAGTCGTAGGAGAAGTTTTTGGTGCTGGTTTTGATGCCGGTTTCGGTTCTTGTAAATGCATCACTTGTCCTGGATGAATGGTATTATTTTTGATCTTATTCCATTGGACAAATTTTGAAACGGATAACCCATACTTCTCACAGATCCCCCAAACTGAGTCTCCTGCTTTTACTTTGTAAGTGGCTGGCGTACTTGGTTTTGCCGCTGGCTTTGATGTGCTTGCTGGTTGTTTGACGATAACTTGTTGGCCTGGATGGATCAGATTATTTTTTATTTTGTTCCATTTGATGAAGTCATTCATACTGATGCCATACTTATTGGAAATAGACCATACGGATTCTCCCGCACGTACTTGATGCATCGTATTTTTGGGGGTCGTCGTTGGCTTCAGTTTCGTTGGAGAAGTTGGTTTCGTTACTGGCTTGGCAACAGGTTTGGCAGGTGCTTTGGGTTGGGCTTTGATCACTGGTTTCGGACGAGTTACCGGAGGAACATAGGACGCATTTGACTTTCTTCGTGCACTTGCGGCCGCCTGTGCCCGAGCTCGAGCGGCGGATTGTTTTTTGGCCCAATTTTGTGCTTGTTTTCTCGCTTTTGCTGCGGCTTGGGCACGAGCTCGTTGTGTGGCTTGCGCTTTGGCGCGGGCTGCTGCTTGTAATTTGGCACGGGCAACGGCTTTGGCGCGGGCTTGTTGTGCGGCTTGATGTCGTTTTTGTGCTTGTTGTTCATGGTAACGCCAGCGTTCGACCATTCGTTTCTTTTCCGCACGTTGTGCTTCCATCGTCTTATAGAACTGATGACTTGAATAAGCAGCTACCCCTGCCCCGATTACCAACATCGCTCCTTTGACAAGCAATGGAATGGCTAGAGGTAACGCACGTTTTTTTCGTGATCCGCTTGCTTGACGATTTCGAGAAGCACTGATTTCAGAAATCACTTGTTCTAATGCTTGTTCATCTTTTGCCTCTAACATCCGATCGATTTCCTCATCGGTACTTGCCAGAAAGAAGGCACTAAATGCCGTTCCTTCTTCCAGTTTTTTCTCTCGTTCATTATAGTACTGCGTAAGCAGTTGTTCAAATGTCTCTAGCGACGTTTCATTTTCTAGTCGTTCAATCTCATCGGCAGTGAGAAACTTCTTCAGCTCATCAAGTTCTTCCACACCAAAAGACTCATCCAATTGATTTAACAAAAGATATTCTAAAGCATCGGTCAATTCTTTTTCATTGCTTGATTCTATGACCAAACCTAATTCCTCTTCTGTCGCATGATCAATGTATTGATCGATTGCAGCATCAAAGGCTTTTTCATCAAACGCGACCATCGATTCCTCTTCTGGCTGATTTGAAGAAACCGCAGAAAGATCTCGGCGGCTTCGCCGTGAAACAACTGCTCCTTCATTTGAAGAGACTGGTTCGGCTATTTTTTCGTTAGGTTTATCAATACTTGGAGAGATATGTTTACCGAATGATTCAGAAGATCGTGTTCCTTCAAAATCAATCGTTGATGAATCAACTGCTTCCTTCGTTTCTTCTTCATGAGAAATCGTTTGTTCCTGAGGATCCGAAGACTTTTCGGTAGACTCATCGACTTCTTCTGGCACAGTTTCTTCGCTGGACTGGGTAAGATCACTTGATTCATCTGAACTGCTCGATACCGTCGTTTGAGTAGTTTCTGTTTTCTGTACTTCAACCTTTTCAGTTTGTCCATCAGATGCATCGTCCGAGCGTTCTGTAAGCTTCTCTTCCCCCTCACTATCAGATGCGATCGTTTCTTGTATCGCCACCGAATCGGCCACTGCAATCATACTTGGCACACAAGTGGAAGATGTTACCAACCATATACTTATACATACCCCAAATCGTAACACTTTTTTCAACATATTTTTCTTCCTTTCTTCATTTACACCTAATTAAAATAACGATCATTATCATACTGAAAATTGTAGAAACAAATTTAAATAGGTGTTTAAAGAAATAATATCATCATTTTTAATGATGATAAATAACAGGGAAGAAAAAAATGACCTTTCATTTTTGTAATATGATCAAGCAACTATAAAGATGGAACAAAATAAATAAACCGATAAAAGTAGAACAGATATTCCCAAGACATGTCTGATTTCCGTCATTCCGTTTTCTCATTTCTCTCATTTAATGTCATGGACACTTGGATATCTTTTAACTTCTGAATATGGGTTAACATCGATCTATTGGCTTTTACAACTACGTGTACGACACCTTTAGCTTTTCCTAGAATCAATTCTTTCTCTCTTTTCAATGGCTTTTTATCAGGCCCTACATATTCATGATTCGCTTTATCTATAAACCGAATCGTTAGCACATACGGCTTTTCCGGATCCGCATATTCAAATGAAAGATCTCCTTGATAGAGCACGTTTTCCGAAGGAATTGTCTCAGGTTTCTTTGTATCAAGAACTTCCGTCTCTAATAATAGCTCTGGAGATACCTCTTCCGTTGTGCTAGCAGGGGTTTGTTCCGTAACATCTTTATTAGAAAACAACGAGTTTCCAATAAAAAAAACACTTCCAAATATGCTTAATCCAACAATCAATACTATTAAACTTTTTTTCATACTTCTCTATTTTTTCACCTACTATTTTTCTATATTTTCTTTTTCTTGACTAGACTTCTTTTTTTGATTCTTCTCTTTTTCTTCCTGATCTCTTTCGCCTTCAAAATATTTAAATAACCCCCTTTCAAAAGCATTTCTAGGTTTCGGAGAATAAGGAATGCCTTTTTTCTTCATACAAACACCTCTTTTAACTATTTGATCTATTTTATACCACCACATTATCAAAATAACAAATGTATTAAAAGGAATTTCTTATTAAAACCATCTTGACCTTTTGGGAGATTTCAGTGCGATTTCTTTTTATTCCCATACTTTTTTCGTTGGTCGCTTTCGTATACCCAATCTAAGCGATCATCGGCAGCAGTGCTTTTACAACGAATGGTAGGACAAAACAAGGGGCGGAAAAACTTTTTTGATCATTTCATAAAAAACTTTTTCCTACAGCATTCCCTTGTTTTCTCTTACCACACGTTGTGACCTAAAAGCACGCCGACGAACGCTTAGCTATACGAAAATGACCAACCAAAACAAAAAAGTGAGGTGAATGGAAACAAAAAGAAATTGAAATCTCCTAAAAGGCCGCCCGCCTCGGAGACAACTTGCTGCCGAAAATGGTTGGTTGATTCGGCTAAGCATCAAATAAGGCAAATCAAACATTATTGGAGGAACAGATCATGAAAGCAAATACACCATACAAAGTAGGAGACATTTTTTATAGTAGTTGGGGCTATGAACAAACAAACGTTACTTTTTGGCAAATTATTAAATTAACCGAAAAAACAGCATGGTTTCGACCCATCAAAAAGCAAACTGTAAAAACCTATACTTCTATGAGTGGAGAAACTATGCCAATACCAAATGAATTTATTGATTATCCGCTTGCACGAACCAAAGACAGCATTGTTAGAAAACGAATTAATCCAGCCTTATATCCCAATGAATTATACGGTAATCGCAGTTGGGATACATTTTACCGCTATGATAATCAACCGGTTTATGAAAGCAGTTATTACTAAGAGGGTATTTCCCTCTTAGTCAACGTTACAAAAATAAAAGGAGCAAGAACAATGAAACCAATAACTCTATATGAAATCTTAGGTGAAGAACGGTCTGACAATTTACCAACAACGCATAAATTAAGAGTTCTTGCTTCTAAATCTATCGGTAAAAAATGATAACTGAGTATTTCTAATCAAGGAGAGATTGCAATGCTAAGAACAAATGCTATTCCTATCGTTGATTCTTACGATCGGAATACCAATAACTATTTAGGATCTTTTGAACAAACAGATGAAAATATTTTGAACTATGTTGCTGGGTTAAGTCCTTTTGAATCTGTACGTTTAGTTGAACATACAACAGATACACTCATTTTAACAACAATCGGCTACTTCTTCGATCAGGTATCTGACCAACAATGGTTACAACAGATTTTACCTAAACTTATCGCAAAACAAACTGGAAAAAGCACCATCGAAGCAGTCAAAATATTTTTTTACTAAATACATGTATTCATTCTCAAGGGATTTTTTCCCTTGAGTGAAAGGAGAAAGAATGATGTCCATACTTCAACCCTTTGGTGAACCAATCGAACGAACAGAATTCATTCAACACTATATGAAATTATTTGTTCAAGTTATTAAACACACTCATCAAATTGATGAATTTTATTCCAAAGAAATAGAGTATCTTCTAGCAGAAAAGCAAAAAATTGCTTTACTTTATGACTATTTTGTCGAAATGTATGATCGGGCACCAGATTACTTTTATTTATCTGATACACTTACTACTAACTTTTTAGCTAAAGAACATCTTTTTGCCTCACACACAAAAAACCTTATGTGTGTAGAACACTTTGTCAATACCTATCTTCATCTGTTAAAAACTCAAAAAATCTGTACATTTGAAGCATTTCGAACAGATTATCTATTTATTTTAGATCGTGAAGCATATCATGCAAAACTAGCATTTGAAAAGCAAAATCAAGCCATTGAAGGCTATCCAGAATTACGCATCCAAAACAATTCTTTTTTACAACAACGATTGTTGAAACAGCTAATAAATGGATTCCATCAACGAAATAAAGCCTATCAAAAAGATCAATAACTGGTTCTTTTTGATAGGTTTTTTCCATCAAAAACAGAAACTTCTTTTTTTAATTGTTTGATTACTTTTTTAGTCATAAAGATCATTCGAATTTTTTTAAATAAATTATCCATATCTTCTAATATTAATGGAACATCTGCAATTATTCGATCCCTATTCGTACCAAATAATTCAATCGATGAAGCATCAAAGAAAGAAACTATTTTTTCTAAATTACTAAATGTAGTTAGCTCTTATCTTCCTCAACATTAGAAACGCTTTGTACATTGACACCTAATTTATTAGCCAGCTCTTTTTGTGTAGCTCCCTTTTTCTTTGGCAATCTAGATACTTATACTCGAATTTTTCTATCACATAGCCCACTTCTAAACATTAAATTTTTTAAATATATTTTTTTATCCAAAATGTTGCTGCGCCCAATGAATTATCACTTGTATTTGATCCGCCACAAAATTCAACACGCTTATGATAAAATCTTTTGGCGTTGGCATTCCTTCTCCCGATAATAAAATTCTAAAACAAATATAGGCAATACCTAAAATAATCACTAATTTCAATACATACCAAACACCGGTAAGAAAATACTGTCCCATTTTTCCAACATATTCCTTTCTTTAAAGTGTTAATAACCAAATAATACTACAGACAATACAAACTAAAAGAAACAGTAATTTCAAAAAATGCCAACCTACAGAAAATAAAAATCGAATCATTTCTTTTCCCCTCTATTTTTCATATATAGATATAGTTTTTCTTCCAATACTTGTTGTAAATCTAGGATATCTTGCTTGGCAAATCGTCATATTTCATCATTGTTTTTACTGCTTTTTCGTATATCCACATACTTGTGTTGCATATAAATAAATCTTTGTCAACGAATATTTTAACGAATCACTAATACGATAGCTTAATACTTCCCCTATTTCTACATGTAACATTTTGATTGATTGTTGATAATCTAAATATTCTTTAAATAACTGTAGATCATTTCCAACACATAGGATCGTTTCTTTTATTAATTGTTAACAAGCAATCATATACTCTCCCCATCATTGGTCTTCTGTTTTAATCATGTTTCACCCATCTTATCGCAAGCTTTATAGCAAATAATGAATCGCGTCTGGATTTTCTTGTATATATTCATAAACAGCACGCACCTCATCTTCTACAATTTTTTCATCTTGTTCCCGTAATTCTGTTTCTTCTAAAATTTCTCCAAATCGATTCAATCCTAAAATTTCATCCACAGTTTTTACAATCTTCATTGTACGAGCAGGTTGTGTCTTTAAATACATCAATTTCCGATTATAATTTGGCTTTTCTGGTGTCATTGTCAAATTGACTTTTCCAACGTTCTGAATCAATTTTCCCCATGGTTTCCACACATTTGTGTTTTTCTCTCCCTCAAACATTATTAACTGATTGGATAAAATCCCCATCGTTAAATCTGAAAAATCTACTTTATTTAAGTATTGTTCAATAAAACTGACCGCTTTTGCATCACGTAAGCGAATTTCATAACGATTTTTTACCTCGACCTCTTCCAACGGAAGTTTCTGCTTTTTTGCAATTTCATAATTTTTCTGATAAAAACAAAAATACATCAAACTTTGTGAACTACCTAAATAAACAGATAAGCCACTACTTAGATTATCTAACAACTGTTTTTCTTCTTGAAATCGCCAGGTTCGAAATTTTGAATCAAATTCGCCACGATTTAGTTTTTGTGCAAATTCATGTAAAGAAAATAGTTCTTCAAAATCATCTACCGCAATATCAATTCTTCGAGGCACACCATTGAAAGAGACACATCGTGTAAAGAATTGATACCAACTATCATTTCGTTCATCCAGTACACTTTCATAATTCCGACAGCCTTGACCAGATAATTCGATCAACACTCCTTTATCGTCACCTTTTTTAGAATTTAATACACGGATCATGCCTTTTTGATACATTTCAATATAACCATATAAGCGGGTTTCTGCATAAAAAAAAGAGTTAAAATCCATTCCCAAAATTTCTTCCACAACTGTTTTCGTATCATTTGTCGGAACTCGTACACGGACATAATCAAATTTAATTTCTAAACTCGTAAAACTTGAAAAATTCGCATAAAATTCACAAAGTGCTTCTTCTTGTTCTTTCGAGCAACTTCGTTGGTCATTTTCTATCATTGATAAAAAAGATTGTGGCCATCCTAATGTATCTGCCACTAATTTCTGCGTCAAATTCCGACTTAACCGCATTTGCTTTAATTGTGTCCCATCCAAATATATCTTTCCTTTCTTTTGTGATATTTTATGTTACAAAGCGAAGAAAAATATCACAAAATTTTTGAAGCAAAATAGTGTTATATCAATGTTTCAATCACCCATCTTTGCCACCGAATATAAATTCTACCCCCCTGTTAGAATATGGGGGTTTTAGGCGTGCGCTACGCGCACGCCCCACAATGCATCC
>NZ_BCQE01000057.1 GCF_001544275.1 Enterococcus gallinarum NBRC 100675
GTGATGCGTGGATCTCATTTCCATCTGTATCCACGTATTTCACCGTCACATCCGCCGCTTTCACAGGATCTTTGGTATACACATACGTCACTGTTTGCGCTTGATCACTCATTACCCCAGTGCCATTATTTGGCAACTGTTTTGTGTCTAATGTATAACCACTGATCGTTAGTTTGTATACATCTGTTGTAGCGTCGTAGTCATCCCCAACATTTCCTGTAATGACTTGTGATGCGTGGATCTCATTTCCATCTGTATCCACGTATTTCACCGTCACATCTGCAGCTACTTCTTGATGATTGATTGCAAATTGATGCAAATAAGTACCGGAGGAAATCGCATAAAAACTATACCCAGCGGGTTGTGCGTATGTCCCTGCTGGATTATTCAAACGAGAATTGTATTCCATCGTTTGGATGCCTTCAAACTCTTCTGGGGTTATATCAGAAACAGTGATCCCTTGATCAGTAATAGCTAGTTGAGAAGAAGGAACCTGAACCCCATTCAAATCAAAGTACGTTTGACTAGGACTATTGGACGTCGTGAAAGGTGGGACATAGCCATCAAAATTTGTCAGTCGATTGGGCATGATCGAAAATGGGACAAAGAACGACTGCGTTGCAGCATCATAATTTAGCTCCTTAGCAGATATCGTAGTCACTCCATCACTTCTTCCTGTATTCTGCCCATAAGCCGCCAGATTTTCTAAGACAGGAAAATTATTGATAACGGTGAAATCACTGACCCCACAAAATTGAATACGCAATTCTTTTAAATTCGGCAATGAAGCCAATGGCGCAATCGTAGTAATATTCATATTCGACTCAAAAGTAAGTGATTCTAAATTCTTCATTTTAAGTATCTTCGGATAGACAGCATCTGTGACATTAGCAGAAGAAAGGTTCAATCGAGTAAGATTATCCCCAAAATCAGGAACATTGTCATCTGTAACATTCGCTCCCATTAAATAAGCATAGACTAAACTATCTATCTTAGTTAATACCGAAAAATCAGAAATCTGATTGGTTCCATTCATATAAAAGGAAGACAGGCTTGTGGCATACTCCAAACCGGACAAATCAGCAAGAGCTGAATCAGTCGAATAAATATAGATTGTCTGCATTTTACTGATTTTTTCTTTAGTGATTTCTGATACTTCGATTCCTAATGCCTTCGCCACTATTGACTGTAATGTAGGATCTGGTAACCAACTAGAAACATCCTCAGTATTGGCTTGATTATCAGGCAACGAATTTGCGAACTGTTGAGCATTTGACGGCAACAAACTTCTAGCTGATTTTTCCTTTGATTTGGCAGAACTTGTATCTGGAATCGATGATTCTTCTGTACCTACTGTTGATGCTGTTGAAGTTGTTGATGCTTCACTCTCAGAACTTGATTCCTTTGAATCAGAAGTAACACTTTCAGATGTAGAAGATTCAGTAACAGTCTCAACTGAATCGTTGCTAGTTTCTTGGGTGGTGTCAGACTGTATAGAGTCGTTTCCCTCCGCTGCTAGTACCGTCACTACAGGGGTAGCCAGTGGTGAATTTAATAAGACAAATAAAGATACATAGCTAAATATTTTTCGTTTCATTTTTGAGCTCCTTTTTTGCTAATCATTACCTCTTCTTTTTTTAACCATATTCTCATTTTAATAATAGTAATCCTAAAATGGAAAATAGTAAAGTTATAACTTAACTAGTGAAATATAGCACGAACGTTATGCACTTTTCACACCCCAATCACGCCATTTCATTTGCTAAAAATTAATAACTACTGTATCTGTAGACCAAAGTATTTCTAGGAATAATGGTAGCAAAAAAAATAGCTGCACCTGCTATAACTTTGCTTCAAACAAAAATCAGTGTATCTACGCTTACTCTCCCATGATTTTCAAAAAACATTGCATCTAAAATTGTAAATTGGTCAGCTGAAAAAAAGCTGCTTCTTAGCTTCCTCGTCTTTCGATATTGTGGAGCAAGACAATCAATAACAATTGGGGATAAAAAAAGACCAGCAAAGAATACCCCTAGCTGGATCCACAAATAGATATTTTTTCCGTTTTAGCAGTTAGATCTGTTATCGGTGCCAACAGACGGAACAAAAAATCCCGTTTATTGGTACAGTGCAGTTTTTTTCTTACCTGCCCATTCTTTGGTTCCATTCTTCTCGCAGCACACCGTATTTTACTGAGTCATAATAGTGTCCTTCCCAATAACGAACTCTACGGATTTGTGCTTCTTTCGTCATGCCCAGTTTTTCCCCAACCTTCATCATCCGTTGATTGCCTGACCAAGTCGTATATCCAATCCGTTGGATGAGTGGTTCTTGTTCAAATAAGAATGTGATCCACAAACGCATCGCATGACTACCGATCCCATGATTCCATAAAGTGACATCATAGATTGCCACACCAAATTCAAGCCATTGATGCAGATTGCCATCTTCCCAATATGCAGTGGCGATTCCTACAAGCCTTCCTCGATAATAAATAGCCTTCCGTAATGGATTATTCAAACAATTTTTGCCAAATCCATTTTTGAATTCTTCCCATGTTAGGACAGGGTCCTGAAAATAAGGTCCATCCCACTTTTTCCACTCTAAGTCTGCTTTAGGACCATAACTGATCGACCAAAGAGCAGAAAGATTTTCTTCGGTGATTGATTTCAATTGTATATGATTTTCCATCTTTCTCCTTTTCAAACATCAAACTGCTGAAAAATAAAACTGAAACTACTTGTTTTTACCAAACAAACGTTGAAAAAAGCCATTTTTTTTGGACGCTGTTTCTTTGACTACCACTGTACTATCGGTGTCCTTCCACTTTCTCTGAAACGTAAGATTATCTTGTAAAAGTAATCCATTTAACTCGAGGATACCTTTTAACCCAGCAATCGTTCGGCGCAACTCACCATCTTGTTGACCATAGAAATCCTTCTTCCCAGCATCTTCAAGTTCTTCTAGTTGCTGGATCAACTCTCGAAGTGTTTGAGACTGATCTCCCAGAATAGCCGACATCTCTTCCACTTGACGTTCTTCTATCGTTGGTGCCGTTTCGTAAATAGTCACTAAAGATAAACTATCGACATAATCCTTTAAGTCAAAAAGAAACGTTTGGCTTGCTTCATCTTCAACCATTGATGTTTTCATTAAATAGTTTTGTAACGCTTCCATTTGTTTTTGCTGAACGAGTAAATCTAACACTAAGGCCTCTGTGTCCATCGGTACCACCTCCTAGTAATATTGTCATGTTTTTCCTTTGCTTCGTCAAGAAAAGCTTCGAGAATAATGTTAAAAAAAAGACGGGCTGAATAGTAATTGTTTTCTCTACTATATATTACATATCACATACCACTTCTTTTATAGTCAAATTTACTAGTTTCTGCACCACCCTACAGTTAACTCAATTCATTGTATCTCTCAACTACAAAAAATATCCCCTCGGCAGCTAAGATACCGAGGGGATTGGTGCATTCATTGCTTAGCCGTTATAAGCATCCACAATGATTTGTTTCAATTCAGAAATCAATGGTTCTTTAGGGTTCGCAGTTGTACATTGATCTTCGTAAGCCAATTCAGCCATACGATCTACAGTTGAATCCAACACTTCTTGAGTCACGCCTTGTGCTTTCAAGTTCATATCGATACCAACTGATTTACCTAATTCGTAAACTGCAGTTGCTAATGCTTCAACTAATTCCGCAGTTGTTTCTCCTTTAAGACCTAAGAATTTCGCAATGTCTGCGTAATCTGTGTCAGCACGGAAGAAATCATATTTAGGGAACATCGCATGTTTTTGAGGATCTTTGGCATTGTACCGGATAATATGTGGTAAAAGAATCGCATTGGTACGTCCGTGAGGAATACCATATTCTCCCCCAATTTTGTGAGCAACTGAGTGACAAATACCTAGGAATGCATTGGCGAAGGCCATACCTGCCATTGTTGATGCGTTATGCATTTTTTCGCGAGATTCCATATCCGGTGTTTTCACTGATTTTTCTAAGTAGTCAAAGACTAACTTGATTGCTTGTAAGCTCAATCCACGAGTGTAATCAGATGCCATTACCGACACATAAGATTCAATCGCATGGGTCAATACATCCATACCTGTATCTGCTGTTACAGAAGCAGGAACTGACATGACGAATTGAGGGTCAACGATTGCTACATCTGGTGTTAATGCGTAGTCTGCTAATGGGTATTTCACATGCGTATCGCTATCTGTGATAACCGCAAATGGGGTTACTTCAGAACCTGTACCAGAAGTTGTTGGGATACATACAAATTGTGTTTTTTCTGGTTTGTCGATCTTGTATGTCCGTTTACGGATGTCCAAGAATTTTTGTTTTGCGCCAAAGAAAGATGTATCTGGGTGTTCATAGAACATCCACATGCCTTTCGCAGCATCCATTGCTGATCCACCACCAAGGGCGATTACTGTATCTGGTTTGAAATCAACCATCATCTTCGTTCCAGCATAAACGGTATTTGTTGATGGGTTCGGTTCTACATCTGAGAAGACTTCGATTTTCACATCGTTTTTGCGGCGAGCAAGAACTTCGCGAACGGTATCGCAGTAGCCGAATTGAACCATTCCTGGGTCACAAACGATCATGACACGTTCAACATTTTCCATTTTCTCTAAGTATAATAGAGAGTTCTTTTCAAAGAAGATTTTTGGCGGTAATTTAAACCATTGCATATTATTTCTCCGTTTCGCTACAGTTTTAACGTTGATCAAGTTCACAGCAGAAACATTACGAGAAACAGAGTTCTTTCCGTATGAACCACAACCAAGTGTCAATGAAGGGATCATTTCATTGTAGATATTACCGATACCACCTTCAGCAGATGGTGTATTCACCAAGATACGGCAAGCTTTCATGCGTAAGCCAAATGCCAATTGCAAGTCTTCATTTTCTGTGTGGATAACCGCTGTATGTCCTAATCCACCTAAATCAAGCATAGCTTCACATTTTTGGAAAGCATCTTCTGTGTTGTTTGCTTTGATCATTGCTAGAACTGGAGAAAGTTTTTCGCGAGATAATGGGTAATCTGCACCCACGCCATCTAGTTCTGCAATCAATAGTTTCGTACCTTCAGGCACCTTGATACCTGCTAACTTTGCGATCTCCATTGCTGAATGTCCAACGATTGCTGGATTTACAGCATATTTGCCTTCATTCATCACTGCATCTTCAAGTTTTTGCAATTCTTTTGGTTTTACCACGTATACTTGATGGGCTTCAAACTCTGCTTTAACAGCTGCATAGACTTCTTTATCAACGATCACTGCTTGTTCAGAAGCACAGATCATTCCGTTATCAAATGTTTTAGAAACGATCAAATCGTTGACCGCGCGTTTGATTTTTGCTGTTTTTTCGATGTAAGAAGGAACGTTACCTGGACCTACACCTAGGGCTGGTTTTCCTGTTGAGTATGCAGCTTTGACCATGCCTGCACCACCAGTTGCTAATACGATGGCGATTCCTGGGTGATTCATCAATAAGCCTGTTGCTTCGATTGATGGATGTTCGATCCATTGCACACAGTTTTCTGGTGCACCGGCTGCGATCGCTGCATCACGAACGATCCGTGCTGCTTCTGCTGAACATTTTTGAGCAGATGGATGGAAAGCAAACACGATTGGGTTCCGAGTCTTCAATGCGATCATTGCTTTAAAGATTGTTGTTGACGTTGGGTTCGTTGTAGGAGTTACCCCACAGACAACCCCGACTGGTTCAGCAATTTCGATCAACCCTTTTTGTTTGTCTTCATTGATCACACCAACTGTTTTGTCATGTTTGATGCTATTCCAAATATATTCTGAAGCATACATATTTTTGATTGCTTTATCTTCATAGATTCCGCGACCCGTTTCTTCAACTGCCATTTTTGCAAGTGGCATATGTTTGTCTAAGGCTGCCATAGCCATTTCGTGTACGATATGGTCTACTTTCTCTTGATCAAAGTTTTCCATTTCTTTTAAGGCCACGTTTGCTTTTTTTGCAAGATCATCGATCATTGCTTGTACATCGATCGTCACTTCTTTTTCCAATGTCTTAGCCATTGTAATCCTCCTAGTTCGTTAACAATTTATTTGTTAATTACTTCACATACACATCATACAATAACTCTTTTCGTTTGTAAACAATTTCTGTGATATTTTTCACAGTTTTTTAAAAATAAGTTAAATCAAGCGTTTTCAACAGATTGAGTTATTTTATATTGATGTTTAAGCGACTCGAATATCCATGTGCTTTATTGAGCAATCATTGTTTTTATCAAGCTTTTTCC
>NZ_BCQE01000058.1 GCF_001544275.1 Enterococcus gallinarum NBRC 100675
GGTGCTGTCTATTTTTTTCGATTTTAGCCCATACTTATAGGTACTTCAACCGATGCCTTCAGTCAGTTGTGAAAGAGTGAATTCTTTCCACCTTGCACACACAATGATCCGATTTCTTGAGCGATTTTTTACCTTTTTAAATAAAGAAAATAAAATTTGATTATCAGAATAATAAAAACTGAGCCAATACTATAGTAACAGGAAATAGTAAACAAAAAGTAAACTATTGCTAAAAAGTAAATTAAATACGAAAAGGACAGCCCGGCTTCTCCCCCTAACGCAAGACTAGCAGCTAATTGCAGTAACTGTATTTGTTCTTTGAGACAGCTTTCGTTATACTAAAAAAAAATAGAAGAAAGGACATACACTATGACAGTCAGAATTGAAGAAGTGTCCCAGTCTACTTGGCGTACAGTTGCTGCCTTAAAAGTATCAGAATCCCAACGTGCTTTTATTGAAGACAACACCACCTCCTTGCTGGAAGCTGCATATGATACTTCTTTGCATTGGGTCCCACTTGCTTTGTACAAAGAAGAAACCATTGTCGGCTTTGCAATGGTCGGTGCCTATAACGAACAAGAACAAAGTATTTGGTTGGATCGCTTGATGATCGATCAGCAATGGCAAAAATTAGGCTTAGGCAAGAAATTTATGCCATTGCTCCTAGACTATCTTTTCTGCCATTGGACAGTGGAAAAAATCTATTTAAGTGCCCACAAGGAAAACAAAGCGATCTTTTCGTTTTATACTGCTTTTGGCTTTAGGCATACCCAGCAAACAGATCCAGAAAACGGCGAGTTGATCATGGTATACAAGAAAACGACTGCGACAGAACCTTTCTAAAGGTAATACGCAGTCGTTTAGTTTATTCTGTTGTTGGATTTCGGCTCACAATTGTTACTAACTTGATACTGTTATACCTTTATTCCATTCAATCAGTCACTAAAGGAATCTCGATTTGATTACGTTCGATTTCGGTTAAGATCCTGTCAGGATCGCTACCATTTAGTAAAGGAACTAAGGAATCATCTATTCTTTTTTCAGTGAATGCAAAAGCTGGATGATTCCACAGAAGCAAAAATGGTTTCACAGAATTGATAGCAAATTTTAGCGGGTTCGGGTTTGCCTTACTTTTCAGATCCAGAAACAAGAAGTGATACCCACTACTCGCGGATAATTGTTTTCTTATCCCTAGATAAAAATACTCTAAGTCTGCGATTCTTATTTGAAACATTTTCTGCTCCTGCTTTTTCCTAAACAAACAATAGTTTTCTCCCAACTTGATTATATCAACGGTATCTTCCCCAATGATACATTTGCAATTAGGCGTTCCAGCTGAACGTTTGACAAACCCTTGAGGATATTCCTTGGTGTCAATTTCAATCAGTGCTGCTACCCGCTTTCCATCGAGTAACATTTTGGGGATGTCATTTGAAAATGTACTATAAAACCATGTTTGGTTACTAGTTTGCTTGTCCATTTACCGATCTCCTCCATCGAATACTCATTCGAAAACGTTTGCCCATAAAAGGCGCCATTCTCTTATTATTAAGATTAGTCTAATTCGAATCTCCCACATACACAATAGTATTTTTTTGTTTTTAATATAATTTATCAACCTGCCAATTTGATTGCACTGCTTCATTCAGCTGCTCTGCCCTCATCACTCTCTTATTCCCCATATAAGATTTTCTTCTCGAAGCCCTTTTCCGTGAGAAAAGTTGCTCTTGTGTTAAAATTATTAACAAATAAGTACTATTTTACTTTCGAGTAAAAATTGAATGGAGAGAGCCAAATGTCTGAATTTCCGATCGTCCAATTACTTGATATCGTAAATAAAGAACCAACAGTCAGTGACCACGTTATGGGTGTAGAAGCCATTGAACTTTATCAAGAGCTCACCGTATATTATCGCTCTGCTTTAGACGAAGTAGAAACAAAATTGTTGATTATTGATCGTGAGTTAGGAAGCAATAGTCACAGCGGTCGAAAAAATAGTATTCACCAAATTCAGAAAAGAATCAAAAAATTTAAAAGTGTTGTCAATAAATTGCACAAAAAACAGCTGAACTATTCCAAGGAGATCATCATTGATTCAATTCAGGATTTTGCTGGTTTACGAGTGATTTGTTCTTACCGCGATGATATTTATGCCATCATCGATTCGCTGCGGCGACATCCAGATATCAAGATTCTAAAAACCAAAGACTATTTAGAAAATCCTAAACCCAGCGGCTATCGCAGCGTCCATGTCGTAATTGAAGTACCTGTATATTTTCTCGAAGACACAAAACAAATCAAAGTTGAAATTCAGTTTCGAACCATCGCAATGGATTTCTGGGCAAGTCTAGAGCATAGTTTGCGGTACAAAAATGATTTAGAAAATCCTGCAATTTCAGAGAAATTACAAAAAATTGCGGACGACATGGATCATATCGAAAATGATATGCTGGCGATTCGTAAAGAAATCGAAGCTCTTAGTGAGCATAATGAGCCTACTGACTCTTAAAAAACTAGTAGGAACAAGCAGTTGACGTGCGCAAAAATTTTCCAAGCATAAGACAGGATCAATTCAAGAAAAGAGGAAAAATGATGGTATTTTCTACACTGTTCATATTGTATAGCAGTTTATTAGGTTTCGTAGTCGGAATACTGGCTGCTGTTTTTTTGTTAGTGACAAACGTTTTGATCGATTTTGTTTGGGTCGATATCCCGGGCATGGTTTCCATTCCTTTCTATCCACTAGTTGTTGGTATAGTAGGAGGAATTTTAGTAGGTCTCATTCAAAAAAGAATAGGGCAATACCCTACAACGATCGAAGAAACTCTAGGGGAATTTAAAAGAAAAGGCCGTGTCACTTATAAAAATCACTTACTTAAAAATGGTTTATCTGCGATTATCGTGCTGATGTTTGGTGCAAGTTTAGGACCCGAGGCCGCTCTAGCTGGAATCGTTGGCGGATTGATCACTTGGATAGGTGATCATTTAAAGATGACTTTTGAACATAGAGAAGAATTAGTAAAAGTCAGTATCGGAACTATGCTGTCCACTATTTTCCGAGCTCCTTTTGTCGGTGTCAGTGAAGTTTTCGAAGAACATGACTCACTTCAATTGAAAACGAAAGGAAGAAAAATTTTCTTATACGCCCTTAGTACTCTCTTTGGGATTGCAGGTTTTCTTTTCATTGAGCAATTCTCTCCAGAAGAAAGTGTCTTCTCTTTGCATTTCCCACAAACGATTGATTGGGCATGGCAAACGATTCTGCTGATGCCTGTTGGTTGGTTGCTAGGTGCTGTATTTGGTTTTCTGTTTTTAAAAATCGAACAATTGACGAATCAGTTAGCCAAAAAAATAAATAGCCCGATCATTCAAGCAATCATCGCTGGGATTGCCATTGGTTTGTTTGCTCTATGGTCTCCTTATTTCATCTTTTCTGGTGAACATCAGTTGCTGCCTCTATCGAAAGAAGCCTTAGGATTTTCCTTTTTCAGCTTACTGTTGTTAGGAGTGGGGAAAGCCTTTTTGACCAATTTTTGTTTTGCCTTTGGTTGGCGAGGCGGAAAAATCTTTCCTGCTATTTTCTCAAGCACTGCGATTGGGTTTGCTTTAGTGCACCTATTTCCTTACACACCCGGCCTGATTGTAGGGATCGTTGTTGCATCCAGCGTAACGATCATTCTCGGGCAACCATTCGTCAGTGCTGCACTGCTGCTTTTACTGTTTCCCGTTCAGTTTTTCCCAGCTATTGTTATCAGCAGTTTCGGAATAAGTAAATTACGAGATTTTCTCAAAAGCAAATCAGTCCGCACCTAACCGCTGACACTCTTACTTGATAGCTACTTCCTAGCGTTGTTGAATGTCATTATTTTTAGACATTAAAAAAGGATCTTTGAGAGAAGTTTTTCTACCAGCTGACTCCCAATGAGGATCAATTCGTTCCTCTCTCCAGCAGATTCTCGTTGGTATACGTCAAAAAAGCACAGAAGTGACTGTGCTTTTTTGATTTGCTTTTTTTGATTCCTCACTTTGCGTGTTCTTTCGTGACACTTGCTTAGTGAGTCATCAGCTTTTACTGACTGGAATCCATATCTCGCTTTTGCAATCAGGTTTAGACAAATCAGGACTTTCATGCCACAAAAGTTCGGGTCCTCCTGTCAATTGATAATGAGACATTGCCAACCATTCGCCATAGATGCGTGCCCATGTTTCTTGAACCGCTTCTGGAAATGGTCCTACGACTGTAAAAACCGCCCAATCGGATTCTTCCACCTGTAATAGATCATAGGCATCTGATGCTTTCTGGGTGGTTGCTACACCGACATACTGGTCAAGCTCTGTTCCTTCCACTTCTCGTTCTGTAAAATTTGCCGACACACTGATAACCCCTCGCGGTTGGATATTTGCCAGATTTTTTAGTTCCATAATACGCTCTGGTGTCAGATTCTCATACAATGATGCCATTTGTGGATTCTCACCATGATATTGCAGCGTGATCCGCTTTTTAAAACCGACGATTTGAAAAGATGCGTTGTGTACAATCCGATAATCCATTTTATTTCCTCCTTTGATCGTCAGCTGGAAAGTCATTGGTGGAAATACTTTAAGAACAACATCCAGCTGTTTTGCTTGTGAGGGAGAAACGCCATGCATCCCGCGAAAGGCTTTGCTAAAAGCATCCGACGAATCATAGCCAAGTAACGTTGCGGTGTCGATTACTTTCGCTCCTTGTTTCAACAAGTCTCCTGCCAAAACCAATTTCCTACATCGCAAATATTCACTTAAAGACATACCCGCCAAATAGGAAAATACCCGCCGAAAATGATATTCCGAACAACCAGCTAATTTAGCCATGTGTGTAAAATCAATTTCTTCTAACAAGTTTTCTTCTAGATATGCCATCGCTTGGTTCATATTCTCTAAAGGATTCATCCGTCTTCTCTCCCATCTCCTACACAATAACAAAGTCCAAAGAGCAGCACCCGGTATTATCGTTGCACATTTTATCGGTCTTTATTCATACACGTCTTTTTGATGCCCCAAGTATAGCATAGAACAAGAACTTCCTTTAAATGCATGAACGTTCTCTATGTTTTAAAAAGCGTATTTGTAAATAGATCTAGTTTTTTTTGAGCTGTCGATGTACTGATTCCTAAAGACTACCGCACACAAAAATACCAAAACAAGAAGATGGGCTCCCTGTTTTGGTATTTAGTCATTTACTCATCGATCTTTCTTAATGAACAATCCTTGTCTCCACTTAAGAATCGAAATCACGTAATCAAAAAGAACTGCTACCTTTTATTTTCGTCTTTTTATTAAATAGAATCCAATAAAGCTGACTAATCCAATTCCTATAAGGTTTAAATAACTATTTGATACGTCATTGGTTTGTGGTAATTTTGCTTTTGATTCTGAATCTTTTTGATAATTTGTATTTTCTTTCTTAGATGTTGATGTCTTGTTTTTTTGCTCTGAAGTGGATGCTTTTGCTTGAGAAGCATCTTTTGTATATACATATGTGATGGTTTGCGGCTCTTTCCCTAGCGTTCCGATCCGATTTTCTGGTAATTGGCTCTCATCTAGATGATAACCATTGATCGACAACTGATATTCTTTCGTAGTAGCATCATAGTGATCACCGATAGTTCCTTGAATGGTTTTCGCTGCATGAATTTCTTTGCCGTCTTTATCAACATAGACAACTGTCACAGCTGCCGCTCTTTCTGAATCTTTGCCTTTATCAGAATTCTTCGTATACACATATGTCACTGTTTGTGCTTGATCACTCATCACTCCAGTGCCATTATCCGGCAACTGATTTTCATCTAGTATATAGCCTTCGATCGTCAATTGATAATCTTTAGTCGTGGCGTCGTAGTTATCCCCAACATTTCCTGAAATG
>NZ_BCQE01000059.1 GCF_001544275.1 Enterococcus gallinarum NBRC 100675
AAAAAAATCCGCTAGAAACATTGAAAACTCAACGTTTCTAGCGGATTTTTATGGTATAATGATTATGTAGAAAAGTGAAAAGATGGTGGCTAATCTCTTAATAAAGGGGTGATGCCTATGGTTCATAGCTTTATCCCTAGAAGGGAGTAGGCATGTCTGTATTTGAAGCATTAACACTGATGATTGCTTTTGCGACATTGGTGTTGCTGATTACAGAGCATAAAGATCCAAAAAAATAATCATCTTTTAACACTTTAGCGAGAGTTAAGATGATTATCTTCTTAATATTCAGCTACCGTCTTTTTAACGGTTCTACACTAGAGGCGTGTGTCCAGCACGTCTCTTTTCATGTTTATTATAGCATATTCTCATGTTTTATGGAACTACAAAGCTGGCGAAGCCGGCTTTTTTTGTTGCCCGCCTAAACGGCGGTGGTGGTTGGAGTGTGGCGGGCAACAAAAACTTTGCTCCCTCTTCAGATTGTAAAACGATTTAATTGTAATTGTTATTTAAATCTATAGACAAAGAAACAGATAACCCAGGTGGGGCTTACTCCATCTGGGCCTCGTTTTTCTCTAAATTTTCTTTGATCCTATAAACAGTTGGTCGACAGACACCTGCTCTTCTAGAAATCTCCGAAATCCCCATTCCTTGTTTTAACATTTCGACGATTTGATAATAAATAATTTGTTTTTGCCGATTTCTACTTGTTGGGGAATAATCCGGCTTTCTTCCTCTAAACAGTCCTTTTTCATGAGCTAATGCTATCCCTTGTGCTTGCCTTCGTTTTATTTCCGCTCGTTCGCGTTCCGCTACCATAGCCAAAATTTGAATGATCAAATCTTTGATAAATTTATCTAACAAGGGATTGCCAATGGCTTCAGTCATAATTGGCAAACTAGTAATAATCAGTTGAACCTTTTTCTCTTTTAGATAGTTGACAACGCCGATGATCTCGTCATAATTTCTGCCTAACCGATCGATTGCTTCGACAAAAAAGGTATCTCCTTCTCTCACAAATAAAATCGCTTCTTGAAATACTGGACGCTTTTTTATGGTTGCACCAGATTGTTTCTCCACAAACCATTTTTCAACTGAGAATTTTTTCATTTCTTTTACTTGACGTTGTTCATTTTGGTCTTTTGAAGATACACGAATATATCCAATACGCATAATTGTTCACTCCAATTAATTGACACTTATAATTTACAAACAGAAGCTTGATTTATCAAGGTTCTGTTTTGTAACGTTTAAGTATACTCTATTTTTACAACAATAATAAAAAAGACCGAAGCATTCGCTTCGATCCGTTCATTCACCTCTTATTTCTTTTTCTTGTATGAACGCTATTTCTAATTCCTCAAAAAATTCCGGAAGGATTCGATCAAAAAATGCCCATTCATTTGCGGAAAATGGACTTCCATCTTTTTTAGTCATCGTTACTATCATTTTTCTTAGAGAAAGTTTGATCGTATAGTTGATCCGATCATACGGATTATACGTATAGCCATGTAATTGGAACATAATATGATTTTTCAACGAATACAAATCATATTTTTCTCTTACTGCCTCTTTACTAATCAAAATTTTATAAGAATAAACACTTCGGCTCATTTCATCGTCCATCATAAGCTCTCCTCTTCTCCTATTCCTTTTCTTTTAATGATGCGGAAACTTGTACATCTTTTAATTGCTGGATATGTGCCAACATCGGTTTATTCCCCTTCACTACAAGAAAAACGGTTCCCTGTTCTTTCCCTAAAGTGACTTCTTTTTCCAGATGTAACGACTGTTTGTCTGGTCCAACAAATTCCCGTTTTTCTTTATCTATAAACTGTACCGTAATAAGATATGGCTTTGTTGGATTGGCATGTTGGAAATCCAGTTCCCCTCGATAGAGCTCATTTATGGTTGTCTCTTGTTGGCTTTTTTGATTGGACTCTAAAATTTCAATGTCTAGAAACAGTTCCGGCTTCAGTTCTTCTGTAGTGGTTATCGTCGTAGAGGGCTCCTTCTCTTCCCCTTTTGAAAAAAAGAGATTTCCTACAAACAAACCACTCCCTATGATCGTCAATCCAACCACTACGACAATAAAAACTTTTTTCACACGTATCCCTTCTTTTTTTGTTCCTATTTTTCCATATTTTCGTTTTCTTGACTAGTCTTTTTCTTCTCTAAAAATTCAAAATTTTCAACAAGCAACGACGTCACATAGCGAGTAACTCCTTGACGGTCATCAAAACTCCGATTTTGTAATTCCCCATGTACCGCAATCAAATTTCCTTTATGAACATATTTGGCTAAAACCTCCGCAGGATTTCCCCATAGTACACACTGTAAAAAAGTCGTTTCTGTTTCTCCTTCTTTATTGGGACGATTTCTTTTGCACGCAAGTGTAAAATTCGCAACTGCAACTCCATTTTCATTGGTATACCGCAATTGCGGTTCCTTGGTTAATCTTCCTGTAGCTTGTACGGTAATCATTTCTTTTCCCTCTTTCCTATTTTGTATTTCTCATTCTTTCCTGTTCCAGGTTCGTAAGAACCATAGTAAAAGGAAATGAAAAACGGTTCGCCGTTTTTCACCAATTAATAAATCGATCTTCTTTCACTAAACGGATCATTTCTTCTTCAAATTCATTTGCCGTAAAAATATGGAGACGATCAAAAATCTCTTCTGAATCTTCTTGTTGATAAATGAAATAGTCTCTAAAGAGTTCTAGTTCTTCTTTGATGATCGAACTAGGTGTGACATAAATCAAACGGGCATCTTCATAATTGGTTAATTGCTTGATATATTTTGGAAAAACTCCCTTACGGTATCGATTCCTTGTTTTTAACGTCAATTCGATCTCAAATTGCCATTCTACTTCTCGTCCATCTTTACCAGCAAAAACGAAAATAAAATCAGGCACAAAATATTTCACGCCTTTCTGATTTTTCTTCTGGTCTTTCACTTCATACACTTTTCTTCGTTCAGAAACCACTGCTTTTAAATGTTGGTGCCCCTGACAAAGCTGCAACATTTTAATTAAATAATCGTTGATTTGTAGATGATGTTGCAAATTGTATTCCGGAACTTTAGGCAAAGCATAATATCCTCCAATGTAATTGTGACCCTTTTTAGTTAAGAAATAATACGTAGTATGACCATCTTTTTGAGAATCAATTAATCCTTCTTTTTTTAGTAATTCCAAATTTTTATATACTGTTCTTGATACAGCAACTAAATCTATAGTAAAAAATAAAATTAATTGAGTTGTTGAGAGTACTCGTAATTCATGAATTAGGCATAAAATGATTAGCTTCGTTTTATCATTCATTGAATAATCAATGTAATAGTTATAAAGTAATGGTTTCAATGTATCACCGCTTTTCTAAAATGGTACAAATAGGCAGAGCCTATTTGTTCATTGAAAAAGAATTTTGGAACAACGTGTAGAAATTCTTTTTCGGGGTTGAAGTCCCTCAAGATTTGGTGAGGGATTTAGGGAGTTGTTGCTTTAAAGGAATTAACAATATTTCACTACTTATCAAATAGAACTACTCGTATGGGTTTCTGGTTTTAGCGACAGCCCTCTCAAGAATTGGTGAGGGGGCGCAGACGCAAGGGGGTGTTGTAAGTTCCCTCTTTCAAAAGAGGATGAAAGAGGGCGGAGGGTGATAGTTTTGAGGCCCCATGATTGGGGTGGGAGTTGATCCCTTTTTCATTCTTTCCCTTTCCCCTTACCAGTAAAAAAATGCGCCTACCTTCTCTTAGTATTTGGTAGTTCCCGGCGCTTGGTATTTTTTTCGGAGTTTGGCAATTCCTGACCACTTTCCCTCATAAGGGGGATTACCCCACGTTGAGGGAAAGTGGTCAGGAATTGCCAAGGCGGAGAAAGCCTTTGATACCAAGCGCCGGGAACGTTCTCTTATGATGAAAAATTGAACGTAAAGTGAATGCATACTGAATCCAAACTGAATGGAAAATGAATTTTTCCACATTCTTTTTGTTTAACTTTTTTATACATAATTCATCATCAAATTAAAAGTATTTACCATATTAAATTTAGCCATTTTGTCTGTTTATTAATACAAAACAAATGATCAATCAATTGCATTTCACACATCAATTAAATGCAAAACATTGATCATTTTGTTGCCAAATTGATGAAAACCAATCGCAATTTAACATCAAAACTACTATCAATTAGGCACAAATAAACACGTCTGTTGATGACAACAATTAAAAACTTATTCGTATGAAAAAAGACTGTCAATTGATTGCATTTTATGAATTATTTTGGGTTTCTAGTTCATCATACTTTAGCGCAATTACTTATTTTTTTCTAACCATTCAAGAACATTTCGCACATAAACCATTTGCGGCGGAATATCTTCATCCGTAGCGGTTCGATGGACAATAAACTCTCCTTTGCGTAATTCTTTGATCCGATCAGGACTGATTTTGAACTTATTCACGTTGCGTTTTGTCCCACGTTGACCTGCCCAATCGATTTTTCCAACGTCCGAATATCCCTCTTCTTGTTCCGTCATTGTCGTCAACTCAATGTCTTCATACGTCCCGATCGTGTTACTCCAATACTCGGCTTCTCCTGGTTCATTCGTTTTTCCAATAATCAATGTATTCACATTTCCAACGAGTTGTTCTTGTAATTTATCGCCAAGTTTCGCAATATCCGCCATTGTTTGTGGAGAAAAAATCGCATGCATTCCTGCACCACGCCCTTTATTTACTAGATCAATAAATGTCTCATTGAGATATGAACTTGGTTCATCAAAAAGGACAATGAGTTCTTTTTGGTGATTCATTTGATACATTTCAGACAAATAGTAATTAATATCTCCCACCAACATTTGTGCCAATGTGCGTATATATTCTTTGTAAATCAATCCATTCAAAGAGACATACACAATGTCTTTTTGCCGCACAATTTGTTGAATACTTAAGATATTTTGATGCTCTGATGTGTCAAACAATCGTCCCAATTCACTGTCTAATAACATATTGATATTGTTCTGAAGCGCCTCCGATGTGGCATACAAATAAAACGGAGAATTTTTATGTTCGTATCGTACAAACAACTGTTCGAACAAATTCTGCTGAACGTTCTCCCCTGTTTCTGCATTTGGGGACAGGTATTTGAGGTTCTTTTTGAGTAACAGATAATACGAATCTAAATCCAATGTTTCACGGTCAAGGACAATCGTTTCTGTCTCTGGTTGTGTATCTCCTTGCTGAAAAATGTTTCTAAATTTGCTATCTTTTAGTTGCGATTTTTTTGTTTCTTCTTGCTTTTCAGTCTCCGTTTGAACCCCTGAATGATCAAACATTTCTTTGCCTCTTTGAGCTGATTTTTTCTTTGTTCGCTCTATTTTTTTCTCTACTTCAATTTCAAACAACTTAGGATTATTTGGTAATATAGCATCCGCAAATAAATCCAATACGTTTCTAGGAAGTAAATAATGTTGAATAAAAGGCAAGCTTCGCTCAATCTTTTTCTCTACTTCTCTTCCGTTTTTCTCTCTCTTGTTAATGGATGTTCCTTTGAAAGCATCAAGCAATTGTACCGTTGCTTGCAATAAAGACTTTGCGGCACCGGAGTAAAACACACTCTCTGTTTCCGCCAAAGTAACTAATTTATCACGCACAGAAATCGCATTTCCATTCGCTACAGGGTTGTATCGCATATCTCCTTCATCGGTGAATTTTTTCACCCGTCTGTTGTATTTTCCTGCCACTTTTTTCATGGCTTCATACGTATCTTGCGCCCCTTTTCCGTCAA
>NZ_BCQE01000060.1 GCF_001544275.1 Enterococcus gallinarum NBRC 100675
AAATTAGAATTTACTTTTTCAGGTTTAGTATCCGATTTACCTAAAATTACCATGCATAACTGGTTAACAGGGGAATAACGCAAAAAAAGACACGCTAACCAGGTGATTAGCGTGCTACTAAAAAGGTATTGCTTTTGATGGTAAATCTATTATAACAAATCTAGCGATTGTCAAAAAGCTTTTTGGATAAAAACACCCTAAAACGCAATGTCCGAACGTTTTAGGGCAAAACTGGAACTACGACTAAAAAGAGTCTTAAGAACGCTGGGAAACGTTCTTAAGACTAATAATAACAAGTATAGAGCTATCAGGAAAGACTATGCTTTTCAAATATAGTATTGTATAATACAATTCTCAAGAACTAGAGATAACGCTTTCTTTTTGATGAAATAGCTAAAAATTAAGTTTAGGAGGCGAATGATATGACTAATAAATATAAAGTTTTAGTTAGTCTATTTGCAACAGTTTTCTTAGGTATACTTTTCTTTTTACCAGCTGATAAAGCAGAAGCGGCAGTTACTCCTGGATATTATTCTCCTTTTAGTAGTATTAGTGATAATATCGAATGTAAAAAAGGATATCCTTACAACAAAAAAAACATGCAATCTGGTATTTGTCGAGTAAATTGGAATACTGTTGCAGCAAATACAATAAATAATACAATAAATTCTGGAATCACAGGAGCTCTATGGGGCCATCTTCCTTAAAAATGAGGTACTTTTATGGACAAAAAATTACGAAAAGAAGCACATTCTCTAATCAATGAATTTAGTTGCAGTTTTAATCGATCCGCACGTTTTTCAATATACGATATAGAAGTTCAAAATATGATTCATGATACTTTGCAAATTTTAGAAAATCCTAAAGCTAGCTACAAAGCTTCTGATTATGCGATATCCCGTTTCTATGCAAGAATCAGCAAATTAATAGGATTCCATAGCATTGAAATTTCTGACGAAACACAAAAACATTGGAATGCTTTTGTCCAATTCTTTCAAACTGATGCTTTAAAAGATGTACGTTCAGTTGGCGGTCCTTTGATTAGTTAAATTCGTCAATAGTTAGCGAAAATTGAAAAGTACAACAAAAAACAAGCCTAGTGAAAGAAAGGCTTGTTTTTTGCATTTGCAGAAATACACGGTTATTTGGTAAATATAAAATATAAAAAACAAGAAAAATAAAAATAGACAAGAATGTGAGGGATTCTATGAAGTCAGTAGGGAGACCGAGAAAATATCGTTTTACTCCTAAAACAGATTTTGAGAAACGTTTATTTGAACGTTTTGAAGAACATGCACGTTTAGAAGAGGAACGGCGAAAGAAAATAAAAAAGTATCCTAAGCCAATTAATGGGAAATAACCAAAGAGAAACGAAGATAAGTTTCATATGTGCATTTTTTGTCACAGTGGCTGTTAGTGAATGCTGACAACCATTTTTTTATTTTTCAAATCGTTCTTTTCCCAGCGAAAATGGGTTCATTTGGGTTGACCTGCTTCCCTGACAGCCGGGCATGCACTTGGATTTTGCATTTTGAAACCAGGGTTGATATAATCAATTTGCAGGTTGTGATGAGATCTGATAGTAACACAAAAGCCAGCCCTTCTGACCAAGGACTGGCTTTTTTTGTTTTTGTTGCAGCGACAAAAACAAGTGTGTGGTTAGTGGCAACTTGTTAGTCATTATCTTTCTCGTCTAACCAATGAGAAACTAGTTCGATGACTAGCCCAACAAAGATTGGTGCAATGACTGTTATGATGAGATCTTTCAAAAGTAACACCCCCTTTTGGGGCAAGTTGCCAAGATTGAGTATAGCATACAGCAAAACGCCCTAAAATAGCATATAGAGCATTCTAGGGCGTTTTGCATGAATCTTATGGATTTATGGATTAGCTTTGTGGAGAGAACGATGGAAGACGTTCTCAAAGTGATTATAGCAAATCTAAGGATTGTCAAAAAGCTTTTGTGTAAAAAAAAGCACCCTAAAACGCGATTTCAGACGTTTTAGGGCGAATAGGAAAATCTCTATGAAAAGAGTGTCAAGAACGACGGAGAACGTTCTTGGGGCTAATTATAACAAGCATAGAGCAATCAGGAAAGACCTTGTTTGTTGATTTTTGGAGGTCAAAAATTTTGACTTCCTTGTCCCCCAAGGGATTCAGCCATTCTATCTAGGGCATTTTTTTGTTTTATGCAAGCCCTTCTCAAGAGTCCATGAAGGAAAAATAACGAGATTAGACGAAAAAAGCATGTCTCTTCATTGCTGCATTCCCCCTTTTTTCGCAAAAATAGACAGCGGGGACAAAAAGAAACTCTTTTCCTTCTCATGGAAAGAAAAATTTTGATAAAATACAGATAAACCATAGACTTCTTGCTTATTTGTTCGTTTGGGTTGGCACGATTCGGGAACGGTCATGTCGTTGAGGGCGGGAGGGCGTGTGTACACGTCCTAGCGTTATGCGCCTAGCCCTCATAAGACATGTGACCGACCGCTAGAAGCGGAGTGCCAAAACGAACAAATAAGCAAAGGGGCGAGGGAGCGAAGCGACCGAGGCACTTATTGACTTGATTTTTCATTAAACATTAGCACGGCGTTGTGCGTTTTTCGGCGGAGCCCCTTACCTCGCAAGCACGTTGATTTTTCTCGAAATAGAGGTGATTGTATGCCGACAATGAAACCGACAGATGCATTTATAGAGCCTGATGACCTTGTGACTGTAACTTCTATGGGCGCAATTGCAGAAGTGCAATACATGAAACATAGAAATCATACGTCCTATATCCGGAAACTCAATGCTGATCAGTATGTCGACCTTGATTCTGGAGAAGTAAAAGAATTTAAGCATATCGAAAATCGAGGGGAAAGTTTGAACTCGATTCGACAAACGATTAAGAAGCTCGGTTATTTAATAAATAACAACTTCTTTGGAGCAAAAAACGAACTTTGGATTACCTTAACCTGTGCAGAAAATGAAACAGATCCGAATGTCGTTTCTTACTGGTACAAACTGTTTGCGCAACGCTTGAAACGCTATACAGACAGGGAATTCGGTAAAAAAGGACAGTGGGAAGCACTCCGTATACTTGAGCCGCAAGAGCGGGGAGCTTGGCATGTGCACTTATTGTTGAAATTTCCAAAAAGACGCAGTGTTTTTATCCCTAAAAAAACACTCGCAGAACTATGGCAAAAAGGATTTGTCGATATTCATGCAATCCATGAAACCGATAATTTAGGCGCCTATCTAACTAGTTATTTGACCGATACGTTGGTGGATCAAAACGAAGACGGAACAAATAACGCCAATTATGTTTTTTCTCCCGTGAAAGAGGATGGCTCAGAAGGAATTGCGCCACTGAGAGTGGATTCAAAACAAGCCAAGAAAAAAGGGGGACGCTTAAAGCTGTATTCTCCAGGCATGAATATCTTTAGTAAAACACGAGGAATCACTTATCCAAAACGAAAAACCATGCGTTACAGTGACGTATTTACGCCCGTAGAACAAGGCGGATTAGGGTTTCAGCTAGAAAATCTTGCCCTTCGTCGAGCCGTGGAAATCGAAGATAAAGAACACGATTTCACAAATATTATCGTCAAAGAACAATTCAATCCAAACGTAAACGATCGCAGTGCCAATAATCCCTTATTTGAGCAACAATTCGCCTATAACGGATTGGCTTATTTCAAAGAGCACCCAGACGACGATTCGAAGAAATTTGTCGTGCCTTGTCTAGAAGCAACACTGTTTCAAGCACAAAATAAGACATTTTTACGCGAGCAAAAAAGAGAGTATTTCAAAAACAAGTCTAAAATGCGTTCTAAGACGTTTTAAACCTCTGGAATAGTTTTATACATAAATCGATTTAAAACGGCTCTAAGGTGTCAAAATTTGCGAATAAGGACTAATCTCGTTCAATTTATACTCAGGAGAAAGAAAAAAATGAAAGACATGGACTGTCTGGCAGAAATGATTGATTTGGTGGAAGCCAAGCAAATCACCAGCTTTGAAGACTTTTTGTGTGCCAGCAAATACAAACGATCGTGGAAACCAGTGTTAGCCAACAAACACTATCGTTCAGCGATTCAATCATTTATCGACTATCAAGCACGAAAACAGGCAGAGCGCTTGAAGCCTGCGAATAAAGCATGATATACTCAAGGTGCGAAACGTGAGAATTTCGAGCATGTGTAACACAAAAGCCACCCCTACTGCGAATAGAGGTGGCTTTTTTTGCGCTTGTTGCGACTCCAAGCGTGTGGACTAGTGACAACTTGCTTAGTTGTCGTCTCGCTTATCTAGCCAATAAGCAAATAGCTCAATGACTATCCCCACCAAGATAGGGGCGACAACCAACGTGAGAATTTGTTGCAGCATGTGAACACCCCCAATCGGGGCAAGTTGCCAAAATTGAGTATAGCATATCCGCTTTTGGGTTGTTAGGGCTTGCCCTGACCGCCTGAAAGGCGCTTGAGCAACAAGATAAGAGATTTTATCTAAACTTGTCTTAGAACGGCTTAGACGAGCGCTCAGAGCCTCACAAAGGCTTCCTTGACCAACGGGTTTTTGTTTTTTAGCGAATGACCGGAGGGAGTGCTGCAAGTAGAATGTGAGAGTGAAACGATCACACCTTTCCAGCGACCATAGGGAGCAAATTTACAGTTTAGCAAATTGCGCGAACCTGTTTGGGAAAAAAGAAGGAATTTTTAGGCGGGAAATTTTGCTCGCGCGCACGCGCGTTTTTTTATATATTTTTTATAAGATTTTTTAGTACTCTTTTTAGGGGACTGTTGCGCCTTACTCTCCCAAGGGATACAGAATAGTACCAACACCTTTTTATCTGACTACCAACACCTTTTTATCTGACTACCAACACCTTTTTATCTGACTACCAACACCTTTTTATCTGTTTTTAAAATTAAAGGACACTACCTATTTACGATTTAGATAGTGTTTGTTATAGTTTTAGATGTGAGGGGGCAAAAGGAATGGAAGATAACACGAAATTAGCAGTTAAATATCAAAATGAATTGAACTTGATACCACTTAAAAAGTTTAATGCCAAGCAAATGGATTTGTTCTTTGCTTTATGTGCTCGTATGAAAGATAAAGGTTTAAAAAATATTCGTTTTTCTTTTGAAGAATTAAAAGAGTTAAGTGATTATAAAATGACTGCTACCAAAGCTTTTGTAGGCGATTTAGAAAAGTTATACAAAGACATGTTAAACCTTTCATATCACACAGAAGATGAAGACACTATCAAATATTTTGTTTTGTTTACTGGTTTTGAAATCAATAAAACAAAAAAATTCGTTGAAGTAAGTGTAAATCCTGATTTAGAGTATATTATCAACGGTTTAACAACTGAATTTAGTAAATTTGATTTGTTAGCATTTACGTCATTACGCTCAACGTATGCGAAAACTTTATTTCGTTTGTTAATGCAGTATCGGTCTACTGGTTATTATGTTGTGAGAATCGAAGATTTTAAAGAACTGATGGATATTCCTGAAAGCTACCGTCAAATGGGGCAAATTGATCAAAAGGTTTTACAGCCTGCGATAAGAGAACTACAAAACTATTTCAGTGACCTAAAGGTCACAAAAATCAAAGCAAAAAAAGGCAATAAGATTGCC
>NZ_BCQE01000061.1 GCF_001544275.1 Enterococcus gallinarum NBRC 100675
TTTTGTATTTGTCGAAACCAAATTAGATGAACTTGGGCAAAAATGTATTCGGTTTCAACCTCGTCTTTATTGTAGTGTATGTGTAATTGTATTTCAATGATTTTTTTGCAAAAGGAAATTTAATTTCATTAATTTGACAAATCAGTGGGAGAACCCGTTTGGAAAAAGAAGGACTCAACTGTCTGTGAAAGAGAAGATCACGTTGATACATTCAATTCATAATCGTAAAGTGGTATAATGATGGGAAGGATATTTTTAAGAGGGTGGGTATATGCGGTTTTTACATACAGCAGATTGGCACATAGGTAAAAAATTACACGGCTATGATCTTCTCGAAGATCAAAGTTACATTATTGACCAGATAATTGATCTGGCGGAAGAACAATCAGTAGATGCAATTATCATTGCTGGGGATCTTTATGATCGTACGGTGCCAGCCGTTGACGCAGTGAAATGTTTAAATGAGAAAATAGCGAAAATCAATTTAGAAAAAAAGTTTCCTTTACTAGCGATTTCTGGTAATCATGATAGTCCGACACGACTTGAAACTGGAAGTCCATGGTTCAAAAATACGCAATTTTACCTAACGACCTCCATCGAAGAAAGTATTGAACCAATTGAATTTTCTGACACCCAGTTTTTCTTGTTACCTTATTTTGAACCGATCGAAGCGCGTTTGTTTTTTGATGAAAAAATCACAACGATCGCAGAAGGGGTGACTCGGGTCCTTCAAGAGATGAAGCAATATTTTGATTCTACGAAAAAACAAGTCTTAGTGACTCACTTTTTTGTAGCTGGTTCAAGCCAGACGGATTCGGAAACCAAAATTCAAGTAGGCGGATTGGATAGTGTACCGACAACGGCTTTTGAAGGGTTTGACTATGTCGCATTAGGACATCTGCATGCAAATACTGCGCTAAATCATGAACGAATCCGTTATAGCGGGTCTCCGTTGAAATTTTCATTGTCTGAAATAACCAATGAGAAAGGTGTTTATATCGTAGATACTCAAAAGGATCAGCAGCATTTTTATCCGTTGCGGCCAAAAAGAGATCTTCAGCAATACACTGCTTCTTTTGAAACATTGATTGATCCTGCCTTTTATCGGCAAGTGGATCGAGAGGCCTTCTTACACTTCACATTAACGGATCGAGCCGTAATTCCTAATATGATGAATCAATTACGGCGGGTCTATCCTCGAATTTTATCTGTGGAGCGGCAAAGTGGACGAATCGTCAGCAAGAAAAATTTGACATTAGCCGATGAGGAGGACCCACAACGGGTGATCGCCCATTTTTATAAAGAAATGACTGGAGAACCGTTAAATGAGCAGCAGCAAAAATGGCTCACAGGTTTGACAGCGGGTGAAGAGAAGGAGCGAGAGCAGTCATGCAGCCAAGAAAATTAATCATGAAAAACTTTGGTCCCTACATTCATGAGGAACTGGATTTTGGCGACTTTCAAGAAGGTGGTTTGTTTCTAGTCAGCGGGAAAACCGGAGCTGGCAAGACGACGATCTTTGATGGAATGACATTTGCATTATTTGGAGAAACTTCCGGAAATTTGCGATCCGGTAAAGAAATGCGTTCGACATTCGCTTCTCCCACAGAAGAGACCAGTGTCCGTTTTTCCTTTGACCATCAACATTTGCACTATGAGATCGAACGACGTCCCGAACAAGTCTTAGCCAAAAAACGCGGCGATGGAGTCACGAATCAAGCGGCTAAGGTACGGTTGACGATCTATGATCAGCAAGGAAAAGAGCGCAAACAAATCAGCAAAAAAAATGAAGTAGATACCTTCATCAAAGATCTGCTGCAATTGGATGCCAAACAATTCTTCCAAATCATTTTGCTGCCTCAAGGAGAATTTCGCAATTTTTTGATCGCCAGCAGCAATGAGAAAGAAAAAGTTTTGCGGAATATTTTTGGAACGGAAATGTATCAACGCTTCAATGAATGGCTGAAAGAACAGGTCAAAAAACAAACCAAACAAATTGAAAAACAACAAACGGCAGCGGATCATTTGGTCACACGCTTTGAGTGGACTGAACCGGCTACTCCGGTTTCGTTGGTTGAGACATTAGCGTACTGGCAGACAGATCTTGAGAAACAACGAAGTCATCAGCAAACAATTGAAGCAAAAAAAGCCCAAGCGGAGCAAGAGAAAAAGACCGCACAGGAAGCTTTTTATTTGGCAAAAGAAATCCATAAAGCACTTGCCGAGCAACAGGAACTCAGCCAACAGGCAGCGAATCTGGCTGCAAAAGAAAGTCAAATTTTAGACGATAAGCTGCGGCTGCAGCAGCTAGACTGGGCGAGTGAGCATCAAGAAATCTTACGCCAAAAAGATGAGCGGGCAGCTGAAGTAGCACAGGCTATTCAACAACTTACATTCAATCAGCAATCATTAGAACAATGGCAAGAGTCACAAGAGATATGGGACAAAAGCCGAGAAGTTCAGGTAGATCGAAAGGACGAACATACGGCAGCTAAGCAACGCTTACAAATGCTGGCACAGTTAAAACCATTAGCCGAGCAAGTTCAGCAACAAGAAAAACAGGTCGCTTCTTTGCAGGAAACGGTGACTCAACAGGAAAAACAAGCGCTGCATCTGAGAGAACAGCAAAATCTTACTATGAACCAGGAGCAAGGATTAAAAGAAGAAATCCAAAAGCATTCGATCTACCAAGTACAGGAAGTCCAACTGGTTCGTGGAGAAAATCTGTTGAACCAATGGCAGATGTTGAAAAAAGAGGAGCAGCAGCTGACTGATACCCAACAGCAACTAACAGACCAGCAGCGAAAATTGCACGAGGAGCAGCAGCAGTTAGTAAGTAAATATGATGAGTTAACTGAAGAATTGGTGCAAGAAAAAAGTCGAAATGCCAAGATGCAGATTGCTCGTTTAAGTCTCTTATTGGTGGAGGGGGAACCTTGTCCGGTCTGTGGCTCTCTTGAACACCCCGCTGCTCAAAAACATACAGAGTATAGTAATGAAGAAATCATTGATAGCGAGCAGCAACTTGAATCTTTGGAGAATCAGCTGCAACAAGTTGGTGAAGACCGTTCGACGAACCTGCTGCTGCTAGAACAAGTCAATGACCAGTTTCAAACAATTCAACAAAAAATGAGCGCGTTGAAGGAAAAACAACAGACAACGTATCAGACACTGCGAGAAATCCTCCAGCCGTTGATGGAAAATATGCTAGGTCAAACAGTCCTGAAAGAAGAAGCTGGCAAGGAACCCGCTGATCCATTGTTGACAGAAGAGCTGACTGAAAAGGAAATTGCCACTACCTATTTCAAATGCCAACAAATCAATCAGCAGTTGAAAGAGCAATTTGCTCTAGACAGTCAGAAATTGACAGATGTCCAAGCAAACAGCCAACATCTTACAGAAGAATTGACAGCACTTGAAGCAAGTCTCAAGACTGCTAGTGACGCTTTACGTTTGGAAGAAGGAAAACTGTCTTCACTAAAAGAGCAAACGGAGGGAGTATCTCTGGAGCAGTTGAACGAGGAACAGGAGCAATTAGCAGCACTATCGTCTCGTTTGGCAGCTCTGATTGAAGCGGATCAGTTGGAAGAGCAACGTTTGAAGGAACAGTATACGATCCTAACAGAGCAGCAACGAAATCTGCAACAGTTTCTAGTCGACAAGCAACAAGCTGCTCAGCTAGCCCAAGAACGCTTGGAAGAAGTCTTGCCTGCGGAATGTACTGAACAGCAGATGCGCAGTCTGCTCAATGATCTTGAGGAACGCCAGGCGCTACGCAGGACGATTGAAACCTATGAACAACAACAACGTTTTGTTCAACAGCGGCAGCTTGAACTGGCACAATTTTTGCAAAACAAAGCTGTGCCTGACTTGGAAGTCTTGCAAGAACAAGTAGACCAGTCTGAAGCAGCGGTAGAACAATTACAAGAACAAGTAATCCGAGGAAAAGAACAAATCAAGCAAAATCAGCGATTATTTGAAGAATTGCAGATAATCTATCAACAAAACACCAAGCAATTAGAAAAAATCAGCCATCTACAGCAACTATCAGAAGTCATCAATGGAGAAAATGAAAAGAAGACCAGTTTGGAACGCTATGTTCTGCAACGATTTTTAACAGAGATCTTAGAAGTGGCGAATGTTCGCCTAGCTCGGTTGACAAGAGGACGTTATCAATTCGAGTTGGCAGACAAAGTGGGGAGCTATCGAAGCTCGACAGGGTTGGAGATCGATATCTATGATGATAATGCTGGCAGTCTGCGGCGAGCACATACCTTATCGGGGGGTGAAAGTTTTATTGCCGCATTGGCATTGGCTATCTCATTAGCTGATGTGATCCAGAATCGTTCGGGAGGCATCGAGATCGAGGCGTTGTTTATTGACGAAGGATTTGGCTCATTAGATGAAGAATCGTTGGAAATGGCGATGGAAGCATTAGAAATGATTGAAAATGAAGGGCGGATGATTGGGATCATTAGTCATGTAAGAGAATTAAGAGAGCGAATCTTGCAGCAAGTCGTTGTTCAAACAGATGGCAGCGGACAAAGCAAAATTCGTACAAAACTTTAGA
>NZ_BCQE01000062.1 GCF_001544275.1 Enterococcus gallinarum NBRC 100675
CCAAAATATCTCCAGATTGTGGATAAAGATTTGCACCATCTCTTATTACTTTAAAACCATTTTTATTTCCCGTATCCAACAAATTAATCGCACCAGCACCTGAAAAACTTGTTCCAAAAAGGTCATAAGCATATTGATTGATGTAATCAAAACACTGCGCCCCATAAACTCCATCAAAATCATAAGATTTTCCAATAGAACTATTTATCCAAGAATTAGACTGAGAAATTGATGTAGCATGAGCATTTACAGATTGAAACAATCCTCCAAGCACTACAATAAGTAAACTAGCAACAAACATCATACCTCTTCGATTTTTTTTAACGTTCATCCATCTCCACGCTCCATAAATTATTTATATTAATTCCATATGGATTAATACCATTAAAAAAACTACTCTTAATGATAAACAAGAATTTGGTAAATAAAAAATAGTTACAGTCAAAATTCCAAAAAAACTTAGCAGAATCAGAAATATGGACCAATGTTTTTTCGGAAATAATATACTGCTTTTTTTCATAAATAAACATGTTGGACTATTAAATCGTCCACTTGACTTTTATATATCTTTATTACCACAAGAACAACTAGTATTAATTCTATTTAGTTTACTCAAATTGGTGTATTTTTTTACTTTTGAAACAACTTCTATACTTCTATAATAATTCTATAAAAAAGATGTTCCGCATGCTCTCCACAATCACATTCAATAGTAGATTTTTCTTTAATTCTATGTTATACTAATTTTGTGAAATGTGAAGATTTCGAGCATGTACAACACAAAAGACAGACCTAGGGCGAATAGGTCTGTCTTTTTTTGCGTTCGTTGCGACTCCGAACATGTGGGTTAGATAGCAACTTGCTATCAATTGTCATCTTTTTCATCTAACCAATGAGAAACTAGTTCGATAACTACGCCCACCAAAAGCGGTGTGACAATCAATGTGAAGATTTGTTCTAGCATGTACAGCCCCCTCTCGGGGCAAGTTGCCTTTTCTATTATATCAAATCAATCTTGAAACATATATGCTTCATATCTTTCTAATTCATCCCTTATTCCTTTTAATTTACTCTCTAATCACTTATCAATTAGTTTTTTGTTATTGCTTCGCTTGATTTTTTCAAATATCGTTTTTTCTTCCATATATAATCCCCAAAAAAGAGCGCTGCCTGAAACTTCACTAACGGGCAACGCTAAGTCTAATTATGCAGATCTAACTATATTTTAGCACAAAGTTACAATTTTTTTTAATAGTCATAAGAAAAAGAAGAGCAAAAGTTATGAACTAATGCTCTTCTTTTTGATTTGCTTATTCACATAGCAAAAGGTTGAGTTTCCGATCTGGATAAAATTATTATACCGTATGAATTGATACTAAATCAATATTTTTGTTATATAAGAAAATTCTGTCGATTTTCGAATCAAATGTTCTCTTGGGACATGAAATCTATAGTTTAATTTTTTAGTATTTCTTTTTGTTTCCATGTACACCTTACGACACACACAAAGACCTCAGCTGTATCGGTTATATTCAAAACCTGAAAAACACCTAGTTCATTAATTGAGCAATTATAAACCAATCCTTCCTGCATTATCTCTGTCGGTCATTTCGATTCATTCGTTATTGTCCACTTTCAAAACTTCTTCTTTTACTTGTTTCTTAATGCGTTTCAAGGTAGACAATGAAATATTTGTTTTCTTTTCAACTTCTCTCATACTGTTCGTTTCCATTAAATCCAAGGCATGCTTGTATCGATCGTTCAAAATTCTCTTTGGACGGCCTTCTTTGTAATTCTTTTTATTCGCTTTATGCCATTGCTTGCCTTCCTGTGTTCTAGTCACGATTAAATCTCGCTCAAACTGCGCAAAGCTTCCAAGCATATTCATCATCAGTGTTTGCATGGAATCTTTTTTATTCGGTTCAAACGTCAAGGCATTGTCTAAAAAAGTAACTGTCACACCTGATTCGTTTAAAGTAGAAATAATCGAATTTAAATCAACGATACTCCTTGCTAATCGATCAATCTTTGTTACTAAGACGAGATCACCTTTTTCTACTATTGAAATTAGTTCTTCTAATTCTTTTCTATCTTCTTTTTTTGTACCAGTATATTTTTCACTAAAGATTTTTTCAGCACCCACATCTTCTAATTTCAAAATTTGAGTTTTGTACTCTTGATTGCTGGTACTGACTCGTGAATACCCATAAATTGCCATTTTTTTCTCACTTTCTGGACATAAGTTTCTGATACCTGTAAAAACTAAGTATATCAAGAAATTTTATTGTGGCCAAAAACTTTTAAGTTTCTGACCACAATAAAATTGCTTCCGATTCTCCCTAATTTTATTAGGTAATTAGATACTAAAAAGAGGAATACCTAACAGCATTCCTCTTTCCCATAATAGGATAATTATATATTAGTAATTCAATTTTACAATCTATTAATCGACAAACTAAGCCGTTGTTTACGATCAATTTTTTCCGAATTCTATTTAATTAAATAAAGCATATTTCTTCTTAACAATATATTACCACATTCTTTTTTCTTTCGTTACTCGTTTAACTAATTTAGTTCGAGCTTTATTTGAATAAAAGAAACTATCATATTTATAGAATTGATATCCTTTTGTATGATATTGGTTTACTTTAACGTAAAGTGTTGGTGCATTTAAATTGCGAGCAGTCTGTATGATACCAGCTATTGTTGCAACTGTTCCAACGTATGGCATTAAAGAAAACAGCCCTAACGCGATAGATTGTAAATTACCTTGTGTGGTCGTATCATAATATGTTGTCTGAAAGTAGATCCATTTGCTTACTGCTCTTTTTTGAATACTAGGAACTGTAGAATCGACACTTTCAACTGGTGAGGGAATTTCTAATTTATTTTCTACATAAATATTGCCTGCCTCATCTCTAGATACTTCCTTAGTCTCTCCGTCATTCATCTTCAGCGAAGCGCTATCATCATTATTAATACTTAAAGTAACTTTTTCTCCTGTCACATTATCACTTAATAGTAAGTTCCCTTTGTCATCTTCTAATATTTTGATATTGTCAATCGCATATTCATTTAAAGTACTCGCTGTCTCTGCATTTACCAAAGTTATTGGGGCAATAATTCCCATAACTAAAACAGCCAATATAAAAGCGACAATTTTTTTCATTATTTCTTCTCTTTCCTTTTTTTATTTATGAGCCTATAAAATAAAATCCAGTTGAAAATGACCCCAATAATTAACAAAATACCTGGTATCCAAATATTTTCACCAACATTTATCTTCAAATAATATAAATACAAAATGATAGCTAAAAGACAAATATTCAATATATGCAAAGCATTTTTCATTTCTATCCCCCCCATTCGATACAATATTATAGTTTATACATTTTTTGCTTACGACAATATTTTATCACACTTTAAATGTAAATAAACGTTTATTTTATTTAATAAATTATCTTCTTGATACTCGAACAG
>NZ_BCQE01000063.1 GCF_001544275.1 Enterococcus gallinarum NBRC 100675
ATCGATAGCTGTGAAGCTATCTTTTTTTTGCCATTTTGGAGCGGTCTTTCTACTAGCGGAAAGATCGCTCTTTTTTTGCAGATAAAAGTTAAAACTATTTTGAGGAACCAAAAGATCAGTCGATTTGTCGAATGTTTCAAAAAAGAAGCGTTTGCGGGAGAGTCCTTTTTTTCCTATAATAAGGAAAAGGGGAGATGACATGAAACAACAATTATTTTTTGATTTAGATGGTACGATCATTGATTCTAGCGAAGGAATCTATTCTTCGATTCGCTATGCACTGGAAAAATTAGGACATGAACCTCTCTCAACCGATGGATTGAGAGCCTTTGTTGGTCCACCACTGATTAATTCTTTTCGTGATCTAGGCTTTACAGAAGAGACTGCGCAGCGTGCTGTGAAATATTATCGGGAGAATTATCGAGAAAAAGGGATGTTTCAGATTACGCCTTACGAAAAAATCGAAACCACTTTGGCTGAACTTTCGGAAACACATGATGTCTTCATTGCTACGTCAAAACCAGAGATATTCGCAAAAGAAATTTTAAGTTACTTAGATTTTACAGATTACTTCAAAGGAATTTACGGAGCTGATCTTGAAAATAAGCGGGGAGAAAAAGCGGCAGTCCTTGCATATGCACTAGAGAAGGCGGATGGCAATACAAGTGCCTTAATGATTGGTGATCGAAGCCATGACATTCTAGGAGCAAAAGCCAATGGGTTATCCGCGATCGGTGTTCTTTATGGATTTGGTAGTGAGGAAGAACTACTTTCTGCAGGAGCAGTCGCCTTGGCAGAAAAACCCCTAGATTTGCTGGAATTGATCAGAATGGATCATGCTGGAAAATAAATGCAAAAAAGAGCTTAGAACAGAGGAAGAAAGGTGATTATCCCCGCGATGTTTGATTAGTAGCGGGACTTACTTCGACTCTTTTTTAAGCTCATGAATGTTATTTGATGGTAGTAGTTTTTAGGACTAAGACGTTATTATCCAGATAGCCACTCTCATTTTTCAAAACGAGGGTGCCGGAAGTCGGATGCACCATTAACTCGAGGTGACCAGTTAAAAACATTGTGTCGTACTCAGAAGTATAGAAAGTAAACAAATTGCTAGGGATCTCTAATGTAAAAGGAACAATGATTTCTTCAATAGGTGCGATCAAGAAACGCTCGCCAATCATACAGCAGCCTTCAGCAGAGGAAAACTGGTTGGAACCATCATTGGCTGTCAAGATAAATTGAGTTGTACCTTGTGGAAGACGTTGTGCTGCTTCTGTGGTAATCGTTAGCTCCATTTCTAGTACCTTCTTTCTATAAAAGCAATTGCTATTTTTCTTTGTTGGCTGATTGACTTGAACATAAAAAACTTATAAACAGATAACGAAAAGCATTGGACCAGATAGTTAGCTTGGGGAAGACGACTAAAAGGGCACACTGCTTCTTTTGTTATTTTAACATGGAAATGCTAAGATGCAAAGACTCAGGTGTTATTTCGTTCCTATCGTAGTAAGAAGTAGGCTATCAATCCGAGAATCACGAAAAAAAGACCAATATACAGAATAAAAGTTAACAGGGCTTGAAAGAATTGACGCATTGTCTTCACCTCAAATCAGTTGTTCACTATGATTCTAGCATGAAAGAGCCTGTTTGAATGAAATTCTAGAAATCTTTGTAGATGTTTAAGGTTTATTCATGGGAAATGAAGTAAAAAAACATATATTGCATGCAATTGGAACAGAAAAAATAAAAATAACAAAGCAGTTCATTCATGAATCTTTCAGCTGTCACCTAAATGTGGTAAACTAAAGAGGAGGGGATAAAAATGTTGCGTACATGTCAAAATGTTCTCGTTGCGTTAGATGGTTCTGAGCAATCAGAAAAGGCCTTTTGGGAAGCTGTCGATATTTGCAAACGAAACAAAGCCAAACTGTATGTCCTTTCAATCATTAACAATGCAGAGCTTTCAACGAGTGCTTATTCTTTTTCAAAGCTATTTGAACAGGAAAAGACGAGGGTTGAAACCGAGATGCTAAAGAAAATCTATGATGCAAATAACCATGGTGTCGAAGACGTTGCGGTGATCGTAGAGGTAGGAGACCCTAAGCGATTTATCATCCATGCAGCAACAGAAACTTATCCAATTGATCTAATCGTGATTGGTGCGACGGGTAAAGGAACTCTCACAAGAGCTGTAGTGGGATCGACAACTGACTATGTCGTCAACCATGCAAAATGTTCGGTATTTGTTGTGAAATAAACTATTGATTTGTTTGATCAAAAAAGGGAAATCAGGTAACTGCTGATTTCCCTTTTTTATTTGATGAAGTTTTGGATAACGTAATCTGATAGGTCTAAGTTGATTTATCAGATAGGAATCACACATGGTGAATACAACAAAATCTAGTGCAGTTGTACTATATCTAGTTGATATAGATTTGAGAAAAACTTTTATATTTTTATTCAGACATGAGGAAAGTATTATGGACAGCAGTAGTGTATCTATCGATGATTTTAGATTTGATTCTTTTCAATCAAGCAATTGGATTTGTTTGAAAACAAAATAATATTTTTTAGCTTCAATGATAGTGCTGTTTTGTGATTATATCTATAATTTGTACAGATTTCTCTTTATTTTATTGCTAGAATTTCATCCCGCCATGAAGTAAAATTTTAGTTGCATACATACTATGTGAAAAACGAAGGAAACAGATTATTTTAGTATCAGAATGGTGGAGAAAAATGACTACAAAAATTTGGAAGCGCTTCAAAATAGAGTTCTCAGTTTATGTCGGTATTGGTGTAGCAGTTTCTTTAGTAAGTGCTATTAATGTGTTTTATTTTCAAAAGTTGCTAGATGCATTTGGTCAAAGCATGCCTATTCTAAATCTAGTGATTTATGGATTGACAATTATCTTCGTTCCAATATTTTCTTATCTAGAACAAAAGCCTAAAATGAAACTCCAAAGTGGTATTTTCTTTTATTTAAAAGAAATGGCATTAGACAAGATTAGTAGAATTTCCTATTCGGAATATCTAAAGATTGGTTCGGGCTCGCTTTTGCAAAAAGTTGAGGCTGGGTCAAGCGCTGGTAGAAACATTCATTTAAACTTTTACGGAAGACTTTTTAGAGAGTTAATACCAGAAACTTTTTTTAATTTGTTTTTTATAGCGATAATCGATTTAAAATTAGTTCCAGCCATTTTAATCGGCTACATTTTTATCTTTATTGTAACCAAGTATTTGTTGAAAATATTAAAAGCTATAAAAGAAAACTCACTAATCTCTGAAGAAATAATGAATAATACTTTAATACGTGGCATCACAGAAATGGTTACTTTTCGAATAAATAAACGCTATAAAAAAGAAATAGCTAACTATCACGAAATGTCAATTTCTACAACAAACAATTTAATAAAAATGACAATGATACATGAATTTTTCTTTGGCTTTTTTGCTTTTCTAGG
>NZ_BCQE01000064.1 GCF_001544275.1 Enterococcus gallinarum NBRC 100675
TGACCCATTTTTAAAAATCGTTCGTGAAAACGCCCACCATCTAAAGGAAAAGAAACCACTAATTCTTGTTTCTTTTGATAAAAATAAACTTTTGGTAATCTCATTTTTTCCCTTGTTTGTTTCTCACTAACTTGTTTCTTTGTATAAACAAACCGATTGTCAATTAACATTCGAACAAGTAACTGACGCCAATAAACAGAGGCAAAATATCCTTCTTTTAGTCGCGACCAATGCATCAACCCTAAAATTAACCCACTAACCAGCAACAAATACAACACAATACTTATTCCAGGAATAAGATACATTTGCCAATTCGAAAACGTACTTAAACGTGGATAAAATACTTTCCAACTAAACCAACCTAACAGAATCAAAAATGGAAACAAAAAGAAACCATAATAGCAAAACCATAAATAACGATTGAAATAGCGAATTCGCCGACCACGATACTTGAAAAAATGAGCTTTCAATTGTCACATTCCTCCTTTCTGTTTTTACTTTTCCTGTGCTAAAAACTTTTGACAAAAAGCAACTAATACAGGAATATCACATTTAGTAAAAAAACATAATCGAAAAAGATTTAATCGATTTTTATAAGGGTGTGCACACATATTACATATTCGTACTATACGAATCCAAATCACTTCCTGATGATCTTGTTTCCACTGGTACGGTAATGAAAAACGAACAAGATCACGTAAAAACATACACTGCCCAATAACCGCACAAATATATGCATTTGTTTGTACAAAAATCGTTGGATTGTCTCCAAAATACTCAATCAATTGTTGGATATTTTGATAACAAGCACAATCTCTCAAAGTATTTGATTGGTTTTATCTGAATTCAAAATCTCCCCTTCCTTCTATTCTTAGATAAAAAGAATAGGAAGACTCCTTCCTATTCTTTCAAAAAACCCTTATTTTTTCTCTTTTTCCTTAGAATCAACACTTGGTTGTTTTTGATCTAAACCTTTTTCTTGTGATTGTTTCATATTAGGATTATTTGTTGGAGCTTCTACTTTCTCTAATCCTTTCGCATAAATCACTAAATCTGAATATTCACGATTGCCATCTTGTGCTGGAATATATACCACATGATATTCTGGATCAATTAATTTCACAGGATCACGTCGTTTAAAACCAGTCAAATCTACATCTGCTGGAAATTTAACTCGTCGTGCAATCTTTGGTTCATCTGGATTTCCAAAAACTAATTGTGCTCGCTGTGATCGAATTTCTCCCGTATAATCGCCTGTTTCATTATCAAATACACGATCAGACTCTTCTAATGCGCCAAAGCGTACGGCTCCTAAACAAGTTTCATCTAATGCTTCTGTAATATCATAATTATTTGGAAATTTTAATCCCATCTTACAAAACCTCCCCAATTTTTACACCAGTTAAAAAGACACCAACATCTTGATAGCCAGTTGTTCGACGCTCTGTTTGTCCCATATCATTTGTTTCACGACTATTCACTCGTTCTTTACGAAAAACAAAATAAGCTTCTTCAAATGAAATACGCACCTCTTTTTCTGGTAATCGTAATCTTTTATCCTCTTCAGCTGTGAGATAAACAAAAAAAGCAGGCTGTTCTTCTCGCGAACATTCTGCTTGTAATTGAACATATCGCCCAGACACACCATTAATTTCCTTTGGTGGATTAGGTTCCCGTGAACCCAATAAAAATACTTGACCTAAAAACTCTTTCTTCATACGCAATGCTTTTTCTGCCATAAAGTTTTTCCTCCTCTTAAAAACCAAAATAAATTCTAAATATTTCTACATTACAATCAAACAAGCGGTTAAAAATCCTAACCACTTGTTCCTCATGCCTAATCTTTGGCTTTACGTACTTTATAAAGTGTTATACCTAAAACAATGACTAATACTACTAATCCAAGAACTATAAGTATACTACTTGTTTGTTCGCCTGTTTTTGGCAACATTGGTACAACAGTAGCTGCTTTAACCGGTTGTTCTGGTTTCACTGGTTGCGGTGGTTTTGGTGCCTCCACAAATTGAACCGTTTGATCTTTGTTTGTTAAATCCACGTTATGTTTTGCGACTTCCTCAAACGTTTCTTTGTCATCTTCTGTTTTGGCTTGGAGCCATTCCGCAAAACTCAAGCCTTTTCCTGCAAGATTGCGACCGTCCACTAAGAATTCAAATAAGAATTCCATCATTTCTTTATCGGCCGTAAAGACTTTTTCCGCATGAGTGCCTTCAAATGGTGTGCCGTCTGGTGTTAAGTATCCTTGAACAATTAAGCGATAGATTTGACCAATCGCAAGACCGTCTACTTTGACCCATTCAAGCACAGTTTGATTTGGCAAGGCCAAGATCTCTTTTCCGCCATTTTTATTCGTCGCTTTCGTCGTAATGGTTGGATTACTGATTTTGATGGTTTGGTCATTGTCGGTAATGTCTGCGTGAGAAGACAATAATACGCCTTCTCTAAACAGATCTTCAAAGACCACGACTTCTTTGCCCCGTAATGTACGTGTGTCTAGGATAAAGTCTAGATTGACTGTAGCATCCGTTGTTTCTGCCACAAACGTTAAGGTACTTGTGACTTCTTTTCCATCTACCAGCACTGGTTTTTCCGTTGCTTTATCCATTAGAACACCGTTGACTGTATATGTTTTTCCAACGATCAAATCGTGGTATTTCACAGCGTCTGTAATGGTGACTTTCGTTAATGGATTAACCACTTTTAAGCCAGTTGGTTTATGCGTAGCCGTTGTACGTACATTTGGGTTCGTTACTCGTACCGTTTGCCCTTTGTCGTTGATGTCTTTGTGATTTGCCAGTTCCTCGTCATTTCTAAAAAGACTTTCAAACACGACAATTTCACGACCATTTAAACCTGTCAAATCAAAGGTAAAGGGTACGATCACTGTTTCATTTTCTGCTTTGGCAATAAAGCCAACAGCACTTTCTACCGGTTGACCATGAACAAGTAAGGCTTCACCGGTTGCTTTATCCATTAAGATTCCTTTGACCAAGTAAGCTTTTCCTGGAAGAATTTCTTTGATCTTAACCGTATCATTTAAGGTAAACAGCCCCGTTGAATCTGCGACTGTCAATCCATCTTCAAATACAGCGGTCGTATGAACATCTGGATTGTTTACTCGAACACTTTGATTGTCATCATTGATATCCGCATGTGCCGCAACTTCAATGCCATCACGGAAAAGTTTTTCAAAGACAACGATTGTTTGACCTTTCAAAACACTAGCATTAACCACAAATTCAAGATCTTTTGTGCCAGT
>NZ_BCQE01000065.1 GCF_001544275.1 Enterococcus gallinarum NBRC 100675
TAGTGAAGAGTTAATCATACCTGAAGTAGTTCATAAAGAGAAAGAAGTAAATCTAACAGATAATGTTACAAACTTGGTAGAAGGAAGTAAATTAGAAGAAAAAAAAGCCATTGATATCGGTTTGTTAGAAAATGTGTTGAAAGAAGAGAGTAAAATTTCAACACATAATAATAAAGCCCTCCCTAAAACTGGAGCAAATAATAATTCTTTACTTTCTATTCTTGGACTATCTCTAATAAGTATTAGTAGTCTGTTATTTGGATTTTTTAGAAAAAAGGAAGAAAAATAAGATTTAATTAAAGATAGGCAAGCAGAATCTAATTTTGCTTGCTTATCTTTTTCCATATTTATAAAAAAACGATCGTTCATTATTTTTGCTTTTTATGATATACTTGAGTGAATTAAAATCAGTATGAGGTGATAATAATGTATACTAATGGGAGTGAAATTTTTAATCGATTAGGTTTAGAAAAGAAGCAGTTTATTCTTACTCAAATTGTTAAAGAGTTTGGAGAAGCAGGATATGACAGTGTATCTATGAGAAAAATAGCTCAAAATACACAAGTTAGTATTGGATCTTTATATCAGTATTTTGGAGATAAGGAAGGAATATTAAAAATTTCTATAGAACATGTATTTGTTATTTTATCTTCTTACATTGAGGAAATTAAAAAGGCTCCATTAGAGTTGGAAATACGACTAGAAAAAATGTTTGACTCTATTTGCAGAGTTGAAGAAAAATATCCTGAAATTATCAAATTCTACAATAAAATTCCTAGTGATAAACGAATGATTAAAGAATGGGTGAATCAATTTTATAAAAATAAAAGTTTTTTTACCATTTTCTGGCAAACAATTTATGAATTACAACAAGAAAGAAAAATAAATGACAAACTTGATCCAGTTACGTATACATTTATTATTGATACATTAATGTTATCTGGGGAAGTGTTTCATGATATTCAGTACCAAAAAATTAAAACTAAAGTATTTTTAGACGATTTGACTCAAAGTAATTTATTATTAAAAAGAAAATATTATAGATTCATTAATTGAACTAGTAAGGGGAGGATAGGGCTACCTATGCAAAACGGTAATGAGAAAAGAGAAAAGATATTAAAAATAGCTCTAAAAAATTTTTCTAAATACGGTTATGAAAAAACAAAATTAGCGACTATTGCCAGTGAGGCGGAAACCAGTACTACAACTATCTATAGCTTCTTTAATACAAAACAGGGATTATTTGAAGCAGCAATTGAATGCTGTCTCAGAATGATTGATGAAAGGCTTAGAGAAAATGCGATGAAAGCTGCATCTTTAACTGCTTATATTGAATCGGTTATAACAAGGGCAAAAGACTTTTCTGTCAAAGAAAAATATGTGCTAAATTTCTATATGTTAATTACTACAAATAGTATTCCTATAGAAAGAAAAGATCTTATTGAAAGTTTTGAAAAAAATAAATTTTCTTATTACACAAAATTTTATACACAATATAAAAATAAGGATCGATTTCAAATACTTTTTTTAGATAATATTTTGAATATGTACATCTATTCTTTCTTTAATGAGTTTTATAAAGAGAAATTAAATTTATATCTTTCTTTATACAATGATCAAAAAAATGCTGAAAAAACTTTTGAAGATAATCTTATATGTTATTTGAAAGAATGGATGAACGGTAATGAAAACTATTAAAATTTTTTAGCTAAATGTTTAGAGACTTAAATTGGTTTGATAATGATAATTCATTATTTCAATCTATGTAAATTATTAGCATTACTTTTAACGGGGCTCGAATAAAAAAGAGATATACTAGAGTGATTCTAAAAATAATCTCCTTTTTTCTGATTTTTAAAATAAACCACTCTAGTAACCTATAAAATGACTTATGAGACCACCCTAGTATGCCTTGGAAATCAGAGATTAATTAATTTGAGAAAGTTGGGAAGTAAATTGAAACAAGGAGTAGCTGATATTAAATTAATCAAAGAAATTCTAGAAAAATGTACCGCAAACGCAATAGCATCTGGAACCGGGCTCAGCTTAAGTACAGTAAAAAAATTAAAAAGTGGAGAGCGTTCTGTAGAAAAATTGAATCTAGGTGATGCAATTAGAGTTACAGAGTTTGCTATGAAAAACAGAACAGCTAAGATTGAAATTTGGAAATAAAAGATGGTGATTAAATTTCTTTGATTCATCTAAGATCTACAATTTTCCAATTTTTAAACTTTTTAAAGAAAAGGGTGTATTGAAAAGTACTACTTACTTTAGTTGTATTATTAAGATACTTGATACAAAATTCTCCTTGAATTTTATTTCCTTTCTTTTGAAAAATTGGGTTAACCAATTCAATAAATTTTAAATTACTATTAATTGGTTGAATTGCTTTGTTTTCAACATAGTACTCAAGTTCCTTTTCTGATGCTGCTGGATATAGGTTGAAAAATGTCTCTAAAAACTCAGTAATTTCTTCCGTTGTTTTGGCATCAATTTCTGAATTATTTTCTAATTGTTTACCTTCATACTGTGCCTTATCTGGTTTGCCAACCATAGTAGGCAAACTCGTTACTATATGATTCCCATTCTCATCTTCAAAAATTGTCACTCGATATGCGGAAGAAATTGGTTGTGTCTTTTTCCCCTCTGTAATCTTTTGATCCACTAAGAATGAGACGACAAAATTTTCTGTGTGCTTTTTAACAGCTAAAATTTTTACTGATTGGACTTCGGAACTAGTAGGAATATCAGCTCGAACCATATCTTGGCTCAAATTGAATCCTTCTTCTGTAAGATACTGTCCGAGATTACTCATTCTCTTTTCAATTACTTCCTTATTATTCTTCCAAGAAAAGTATTCTTTCGCAAAATCCTTTGTAAAACTTTCTACGCCAGAAGTATTTACTATCTTCTCTTTTACAACCATTTTTTCATGAGTTGTATGCTGATTAATGGCAGTGAAATTTTTGTAAACGCCAAAAGATAAGCTACTCATCAATAAAAGCCAAAGGATATACACCATTTTTCGATGCTTACCCACGGATACAACTCGTTCTTTTTTCTTTTTTGGGCTCTTTTCCTTTTGATTCCGTTCAATTTTTATCTTCATTATTTTTCCTCTTTTCTCTTATTTGTACCGTCCAGCACCGATAAGATGCTGCTGCCAATAGCTTTCCGTTAGATTCGTCCAGCCTACT
>NZ_BCQE01000066.1 GCF_001544275.1 Enterococcus gallinarum NBRC 100675
AATCGTGGTTAAGTCCTCGATCGATTAGTATCAGTCCGCTCCAACCATCACTGGCCTTCCACTTCTGACCTATCTACCTGATCATCTCTCAGGGATCTTACTTTCTTAAAGAAATGGGAAATCTCATCTTGAGGTGGGCTTCACACTTAGATGCTTTCAGCGTTTATCCCTTCCCTACATAGCTACCCAGCGATGCCTCTGGCGAGACAACTGGTACACCAGCGGTAAGTCCATCCCGGTCCTCTCGTACTAAGGACAGCTCCTCTCAAATTTCCAACGCCCGCGACGGATAGGGACCGAACTGTCTCACGACGTTCTGAACCCAGCTCGCGTGCCGCTTTAATGGGCGAACAGCCCAACCCTTGGGACCGACTACAGCCCCAGGATGCGACGAGCCGACATCGAGGTGCCAAACCTCCCCGTCGATGTGGACTCTTGGGGGAGATAAGCCTGTTATCCCCAGGGTAGCTTTTATCCGTTGAGCGATGGCCCTTCCATGCGGAACCACCGGATCACTAAGCCCGACTTTCGTCCCTGCTCGAGTTGTAGCTCTCGCAGTCAAGCTCCCTTCTGCCTTTACACTCTTCGAATGATTTCCAACCATTCTGAGGGAACCTTTGGGCGCCTCCGTTACCTTTTAGGAGGCGACCGCCCCAGTCAAACTGCCCATCTGACACTGTCTCCCAGCCCGATAAGGGCTGCGGGTTAGAGTGGCCATAACGCAAGGGTAGTATCCCACCATTGCCTCCATCGAAACTGGCGTCCCGATCTCTACGGCTCCTACCTATCCTGTACATGCGGTACAGACACTCAATATCAAACTACAGTAAAGCTCCATGGGGTCTTTCCGTCCTGTCGCGGGTAACCTGCATCTTCACAGGTACTAAAATTTCACCGAGTCTCTCGTTGAGACAGTGCCCAAATCGTTACGCCTTTCGTGCGGGTCGGAACTTACCCGACAAGGAATTTCGCTACCTTAGGACCGTTATAGTTACGGCCGCCGTTTACTGGGGCTTCAATTCGTACCTTCGCTTACGCTAAGCACTCCTCTTAACCTTCCAGCACCGGGCAGGCGTCAGCCCCTATACGTCATCTTTCGATTTTGCAGAGACCTGTGTTTTTGATAAACAGTCGCTTGGGCCTATTCACTGCGGCTGCTCGTTAGAGCAGCACCCCTTCTCCCGAAGTTACGGGGTCATTTTGCCGAGTTCCTTAACGAGAGTTCTCTCGCTCACCTTAGGATGCTCTCCTCGACTACCTGTGTCGGTTTGCGGTACGGGCCATTGTTTTCTCACTAGAAGCTTTTCTTGGCAGTGTGACATCAGAAGCTTCGGTACTATTATTTCCCTCCTCATCACAGCTTGTCCTTGAAAGTAGAAGCATTTGACTCCCACTAAGACTCACTGCTTGAACAGACATATCCATCAGTCTGCACTTCTTAGCCTCCTGCGTCCCTCCATTGCTCAAACAAAAACAACGGGTACAGGAATATCAACCTGTTGTCCATCGCCTACGCCTGTCGGCCTCGGCTTAGGTCCCGACTAACCCTGGGCGGACGAGCCTTCCCCAGGAAACCTTAGTCATACGGTGGACAGGATTCTCACCTGTCTTTCGCTACTCATACCGGCATTCTCACTTCTAAGCGCTCCAGTAGTCCTCACGATCTACCTTCAACGCCCTTAGAACGCTCTCCTACCAATGCACCTTACGGTGCACTCCACAGCTTCGGTAAACTATTTAGCCCCGGTACATTTTCGGCGCAGGGTCACTCGACTAGTGAGCTATTACGCACTCTTTAAATGGTGGCTGCTTCTAAGCCAACATCCTAGTTGTCTGTGCAACCCCACATCCTTTTCCACTTAATAGTTATTTGGGGACCTTAGCTGGTGGTCTGGGCTGTTTCCCTTTCGACTATGGATCTTATCACTCACAGTCTGACTCCCGGATATGAATGAATGGCATTCGGAGTTTATCTGAATTCGGTAACCCGAGATGGGCCCCTAGTCCAAACAGTGCTCTACCTCCATCATTCTCAATTCCGAGGCTAGCCCTAAAGCTATTTCGGAGAGAACCAGCTATCTCCAAGTTCGTTTGGAATTTCTCCGCTACCCACACCTCATCCCCGCACTTTTCAACGTACGTGGGTTCGGTCCTCCAGTGCGTTTTACCGCACCTTCAACCTGGACATGGGTAGATCACATGGTTTCGGGTCTACGACAACATACTCATTCGCCCTATTCAGACTCGCTTTCGCTGCGGCTCCGTCTCTTCAACTTAACCTCGCATGCTATCGTAACTCGCCGGTTCATTCTACAAAAGGCACGCTATCACCCATTAACGGGCTCTAACTTGTTGTAGGCACACGGTTTCAGGATCTATTTCACTCCCCTTCCGGGGTGCTTTTCACCTTTCCCTCACGGTACTGGTTCACTATCGGTCACTAGGGAGTATTTAGCCTTGGGAGATGGTCCTCCCGGATTCCGACGGAATTCCTCGTGTTCCGCCGTACTCAGGATCCTCCTAGGTGTGAGCCAGATTTCATCTACGGGGTTTTTACCCTCTTTGACATACTTTTCCAAGTATTTCGACTATCTGTTTCAACTACCATATCGGAGTCCTACAACCCCAACAAGCAAGCTTGTTGGTTTGGGCTTTTCCCGTTTCGCTCGCCGCTACTCAGGGAATCGAATTTTCTTTCTCTTCCTGCAGGTACTTAGATGTTTCAGTTCTCTGCGTCTACCTCACAGCTGCTATGTATTCACAACTGTGTAACATCCTATAAAAGATGCTGGGTTCCCCCATTCGGAAATCTCTGGATCATAGCTTACTTACAGCTCCCCAAAGCATATCGGTGTTAGTCCCGTCCTTCATCGGCTCCTAGTGCCAAGGCATCCACCGTGCGCCCTTATTCACTTAACCTTTGACCTTACGGTCGGTGTTGAGTACTTCTTCTAGCGATAGAAGGTTGCTCAAGAAAATAAGCGTTGAACTTATTAAAAAACTCTTTAACTTGTCAACTCGGTGTGTGTTACTTGTTTTGATTTTCTTCGATATCCAGTTTTCAATGAACAAACT
>NZ_BCQE01000067.1 GCF_001544275.1 Enterococcus gallinarum NBRC 100675
TTAAAAATTCAGATGGACGTAATATTTCTAGCATTAGATTTTGCTTCATGGTTCCTGCAGATGACTCTGTTTTAAAAGTCAAAGACTTTTCTCTTGAAAAAGATCAAAAATACGTCGGTTTATTATCTACAGAACTGACCTTTTGTCGACAAAATGAACGTCGCATTCAAGAAACAGCAAAAAGGGTTTACCATTATGGCATTGATTCTAAACACCCTCAGTATAGAAATTGTTGTAAGTTTACAAATTTAGAACAAGCTGCAACTCAGTATAAATAAAGTGACTTAGCTTATAAAGTACAAGAACAGCAATAATTTTTTTGAAAAGATGAGACGAAACGAAAAAATGAGCACTGGAACGACATTTTCAAATGGCGTTCCAGTGCTCAAAGAATAAGAGCAAGGGCGCACTTATACCCACCAAATTTTTCTTACGAAAAATTGATAGGTTTGTGCTAAAAAAGAGTACAGTTTCACGTAAGTGATCTGTACTCTTTTTCCGTCAAGCGTGTTTATTAAAATTCGCTTCGCTCATGTATTTGAATTTTATTTCATTTGCCTCCATTCAGCCAATCATGAGTAGAAATGCTTTCCACGTATTTCGAATTTTCTTCCGTTGCTCGTTGTACCGTCCAATTGTTATGAATTTCCACTTGAACCACTTTACGACCGTATCGACCTTGTAAAATTTCTAAGTCCATATCGTCGATTTTTAGATTAATTTCTTCGACTGCTTTTTTCAAAATATTTTCTTTCAGTCTGTTATAGTCATAGGTTTCTGGAGCGCCTAACCACTCTTTAAACTCTTCAGGAGTTCCCTGTAAGATTGCGATTGATTTTCCTTTATCCTTATCCGCCTCTCTCATAAGTTTGTAAAGCAAGATAGAATATTTACTTTTAAGTTTAACTGTATCTATCAACAAATGTTGCGTATAGTCATGCTTTAATTGGAGAAGATAAGGAGCGAATTGCTTGTTAATCTTTAATTGAATTTTCCCGTTTTCCCAAAGGTCAACAACTTCAAACCAACCTGTTAACGTCAAACGTTTTTCAACTTCGTTATATACACGAACGCTTTTAGCTCTCATAGATTCAAGGCTTTCAGCTAATTGACTATATGTTCGTCCATTCCTCTTTAAATTTAAAACATTAGTTAATTCATACATGGATGTTTGAACAATATTAAAATCTTCATCATCTGGTTTAATTTTTGACACCACATAATCCATAATTTTTAATTCTCTAGCGTCTAAATCATGTCTAGCTTTAGTGATTAAGTCATTAGACTCAACGACATAGTAATACTGTTGTTTTTCATATTCATCTAATGCAAAATTACGGTCGGTCCGCCAAATATAGTTTTGTTTTTTAGCCATAATAACTTTCCTTTCAAACATACTAATCATTCATATAAAACCATTATATAAAAAAACAACTATAAAAAGCGAGTAAAAAAAAAAAACACTGTGGAGTGGTGTGCTTTTTACTGTGGAGTGGTGTGCTTTTTACTGTGGAGTGGTGTGCTTTTTACTGTGGAGTGGTGTGTATTTTACTATGGTATTATCCTCGTAAACCTTGCTGTTAAGCCATTCTAATTTCCCTAAGTATTATAAAGTATTAAAGAAATATAAAGGAAATATAAAAGCGCGCGTGCGCGTGTGTTTTGTTTCTCTATTCAAAAAAAAGAACCACAAACAAAAAATTAAAAAAGGAGTGAGCGAAAAACACGCTCACATTTTACTTGCAGCGTTCACTTCGTTCACTCGCTAAGGGCAAAATCAAAACCGTTGTTCAAAGGCGAATTAGTTTAGTCTTAGAACGCCATATAAGGCTCTCTAAGACGGTTTTAGTGGTTTCAGGTAATTCTTGTTTCTTGTTCATCAGGCGCCTTTCAGGCGGTCAGGGCAAGCCCTAACAACCCAAAAGCAGATTTTAGATAGCAATATAAACTAAAATACCATTTAAACGTCATATTTTGCGTTTTAAGAGGTTTTAGTGTTTATTTCGTTTAGTTTGTCGGCATGATCGTTAAAACACCTTAGAACGCATTTTATGAGCTTTAAAAATGATTTGCTTTTTATTCGCACATTTACTTTGTCTGCTGAAAGGACAAAGTTTGTGTAAGGCTCGCTATCGCTCGTGCAGGGCAAGCCCTACATACCCAAAACCTAATAAAAGAAAGAATTAAGATTAAAATAGGTTTATTCAGCTTATTTTCACGTTTTAACAGCCTGTTGAAGATAAAGGCTACTAATTATGCGAAAAGCCCTAATAATCTCTTAGAGAGGATTATTAGGGCTTTTTATAAAACCAGATATTAATAAAATAAATTCAAACAAAAGTCTAAAAAGGTAAGTTATCAAATTGGCTATATCTATAATTTTCCATTGCCTCAAAAGATTTTTCTGCTTCGTAGGTTTTCAATAAATTGCTTAATTGATCTGTTAAATTAAGTAATTTACGTAAATGTTCTATATCTAAATTAGTCGTTTCAGTATACCGACCTTGACTAGCATTTCGTAAAATTTCTCTTACTTTAACTTCAGAATTTTTTATCATATCGGTTAAATCTTTATATTCTTCAGAGGTAGTTATACTCTCTCGGGTAATTTCTAAATTGTCTTTATAATCCTCAGAATAATAAAAATACGTACCATGATTGTTTTTGATCTTATAAATATTTTCTACTCTCTCAGTAAGTGTATATAGAGCACCTGTAACAGCCCCATCAGTAAACTCGTGATTAGAATCTTCCATTATTTTTTTTTTAAGCTGACTGTATCTAATACCATACAAATCGTTATCTATAGGTTCGTTAAGGGATCTGTTTTTTAATAAATCAACAGCTAATAATCGGATTTTTTCTGCTTGCGTGGACATTCAATCATTCTCCATTCTTCAAAATATATATAAATTAAGTATATACCAATTTCAATTAAATTTAAACTATTACAATAAAAATCAAATTAATTATAAAGCTTTAAAATTAATTTTGGATTAATTAGAAAATATAAGTGTTTTGTCAACGCTTGTGTTGGATTATTAGGAAAGGTTTGTTAAAATTACTGTAGAGATTATTAATTCTCTCGAGTTTATGGAACTCATCAAAACCAGCCTAATTCGAGTTTATGGAACTCATCAAAACCAGCCTAATTCGAGTTTATGGAACTCATCAAAACCAGCCTAATTCGAAAAAACTGAAACAAGCGCCCAAGTATATACTTGGGCGCTTGTTTTTATGTTAAAATATAGGGTAGTTATTAAAAAAAACAGCAATTGGAGGGATATTATTGGCAGATTTAGATTTTTATGAGATAGATCCTAAATACCTTAAATACTTAAAAAAATTTGATTCTTCTGTACCGGATTATTCATATGATAAACATGATAAGTTTTTTTGTGGGGTAGTTACAAAAATGAATGGCTTCCAATATTTTGCTCCTATCTCGTCTTTTAGTAGACAACAAGCAACTAATCTATTAA
>NZ_BCQE01000068.1 GCF_001544275.1 Enterococcus gallinarum NBRC 100675
TTGCCGATATCAATTCCTAAGAAGTACATACATTTGACCTTTCTAAAAAAATATTTTGGATTGAAACCCGCTCAACTGAAAAGCGTCACTACCTTGTACGAGATACGGAGTAAAGCAAAAACTTTCAACATCTAACTCATACGTAATCCACTTATCAGAGAGAGGTGCCAGTCTTTCGATTACGAGCTTCAAAACTCAAGGAGGCAACGGCATAGCCTCTCAATCCAATAAATATATTATCTCAAAATGAATGAGTTAATACCAAATTAAAATAACGATGGTTCATAGGGTTATCCAATCAAAACCGGAAGGTTAAAACCCTAACTCTAATATACAAGGAGAAATAACCATGACTCCCTTTCAACCATTTGGCGAACCCATCGAACGAGCAGAATTTATTCAACATTATATGAAATTATTTATTCAAGTAATCAAACGTACCTATCAAATTGACGAATTTTATCCAAGAGAAAAAAGCTATCTTCTTGCGGAAAAACAAAAAGTCGCTTTACTTTATGACTATTTTGTAGAAATGTATCATCGAGCACCGGACTATTCTTATTTATCCGACACACTGACCACTAACTTTTTAGCCAAAGAACACCTTTTTGCCTCACACAATAAAAATCTTATGTCTGTAGAACACTTCGTTACTGCTTATCTGCATCTGTTAAAAAGTCAAAGGATTTGTACGATTGAAGCATTCCAAACCGATTATTCCTTTATTTTGGAATGTGAAGCGTATCGCGCAAAGCAAGCATTTGAAAAGCAAAATCAAGCAATTGAAGGCTATCCAGAATTACGTATTCAAAACAACCCTTTCTTACAACAACAATTATTAAAGCAATTAACCAATGGATTCTATGAACGAAACAAAACCTATCTAAAAGATTAATACCTAATCTTTTATGATAGGTTTTGTTTCGTCAAAATCAGATACTTCTTGTTTTAAACACTATAAAACTTATTCAAAGCAAAAGCGTTGTTGTGCCCAATGAATAATAACCTGTACTTGATATGTCACAAAATTTAATACACTTATAATAAACTCTTTCGGTGTAGGCATTCCTTCTCCCGACAATAAAAGTCTAAAGCAAATATAAATAATGACTAAAATTACCAATAACTTCAACACATACCAAACACTTGTAAAAAAGAACCTTCCCATTTTCTTCCTCCGTTTCTTTCAATCAAAGCGATAATAGAAAAATAATTCCACCACAAAATTACCGCAAAAAAGAAGAGCAATTTTAAAAGTCCCCATCCACAATGAAATAAAAAACCAATCATTTTCTTTCCCTCCAAGCTACTTTAAACACGTTGATAAAGTAAATCCTCTAATCCTTGTTGTAAATCAGGTACATCTTGTTTCACAAAACGCCAAAAATCACTAATATGGTTTCTTAGTATTTCGCCAATTTCCACACATAACTTTTTTATGGATCGCTGATAATCTAAATCTTCTTTAAATAGCAACGGATTATTTTCAAATCGTAGAATCGTTTCTTTCATCACTTGCTAACAAGCAATCACATATTTTATCCATCGTTGATGTTCTGCTTCAATCATGTTCATCCTTCCCTCTTTTCGCAATTACCTAAAATAAATATTGAATCGTGTCTGGATTTTCTTTAATATATTCACAGACAGCACGCACCTCATCTTCCACAATCTTTTCATCTTGTTCGCGTAATTCTGTTTCTTCTAAAATTTCTTCAAACCGATTCAATCCTAAAACTTCATCGACTGTTTTTACAATTTTCATTGTGCGAGCAGGTTGTGTCTTTAAATACATCAATTTCCGATTATAATTCGGCTTTTCTGGTGTCATCGTCAATTTGACTTTTTCAACATTTTGAATCAATTTTGCCCACGGTTTCCAGACAATCTTTTCTTTTTTTCCTTCAAACATCGTTAAATGATTCGCTAAGATTCCCATCGTTAAATCTGAAAAATCAACGTTATTTAGATAGCGTTCAATAAAATTTACTGCTTTTGCATCACGTAAGCGAATTTCATACCGATTTTTCACTTCCACCTCTTTCAAAGAAAGTTTCTGCTTTTTCGCAATTTCATAATTCTTTTGATAAAAACAAAAGTAGATTAAACTTTGTGGACTGCCTAAATAAACAGATAATCCACTACTTAAATTATCTAGTAGCTGTTTTTCTTCTTGAAACCGCCAAGTCCGAAATTTTGAATCAAATTCTCCACGATTTAGTTTCTGTGCAAATTCGTGCAAAGAAAAAAGTTCCTCAAAATCGTCTACTGCAATATCGATTCTTCGAGGGACGCCATCAAAAGAAAAACAACGAATAAAGAACTGATACCAACTATCACTTCGCTCATCCAACACACTTTCGTAATTTCGACAACCTTGCCCAGATAATTCTATCAACACACCTTTATCATCTCCTTTCTTGGAATTTAACACACGAATCATACCTTTTTGATACATTTCGATATAGCCATACAAACGGGTTTCTGCATAATAAAAGGCCTCAAAATCCATCCCTAAAATGTCTTCCACAACTTTTTTAATATCGTTTGTCGGAATTCGTACCCGGACATAATCAAATTTAATTTCTAAATTTACAAAACTTGAAAAATTCGCATAAAACTGGCAAAGTGCTTCTTTTTGCTCTTTCGAACAACTTCGTTGTTCACTTTCTATCATAGATAAAAGAGATTGTGTCCAGCCTAATGTATCTGCCACTAATTTCTGGGTTAAATTCCGACTTAATCGCATCTGTTTTAATTGTGTCCCATCCAAATCAATCTTTCCTTTCTCTTGTGATATTTTATGTTACAAAAACGAAAAAAATATCACAAAACTTTTAAAGTAAAATGCTGTTATATCAACGTTTTAACCGTCCATCTTTGCCACCGAATAATCATTCTACCCCCCTGTTAGAATATGGGGGTTTTAGGCGTGCGCTACGCGCACGCCCCACAACGCACCC
>NZ_BCQE01000069.1 GCF_001544275.1 Enterococcus gallinarum NBRC 100675
CAATAAACAATGGAACCATTGGTAGTTTCCCCAATGATAAATAGAACAACGTAATAATAATAGCTGTACTAAAATCCAGTCCAACCATTATATTTCTTTTATTTATCCTATCAGCGAGTATGCCACCTACCATTGACAAAACTACCATAGGTAAAAATGAGCAAGCTGTAACAAGTCCAAAAAGAGTAGAAGAACCTGTTTCTTTTAAAAGATAATATGGTAGGGCAAAACGCAAAATTGCATTACCAAAAAGGGATATAATCTGTCCAATTACTACAAGGGTAAAATCACGTCTAAAAAGTTTTGTTTTTACTTCCATAGGTTATCCTCCTTTGAATTAAACCGACCGTCGGTTTATATATGGTTTAAAATAAACTGCACTTCCAAAATGTGTGTGCAGTCTATTAAAATGATGAATTACTTCTTATTGCAAAGTTGAACAAAAGCAGAAATTGTCTGATTATCAAGCAAGCCGTCTATACCCAATCCTTTTAAAAGAGTATTAAAAGTATCACAC
>NZ_BCQE01000070.1 GCF_001544275.1 Enterococcus gallinarum NBRC 100675
TCTTATTGCAAAGTTGAACAAAAGCAGAAATTGTCTGATTATCAAGCAAGCCGTCTATACCCAATCCTTTTAAAAGAGTATTAAAAGTATCACACCTTTTTTTCATACCCTCCGTGTCAGTCATTTTAACCAAAGGATTTAGCCATACGTTTGTTAGTATCATAATTGCTTCTGCAATTTCATGCGGATTTTCAATATTTATAGAGCCGTCCTTAACACCCTCTGTTAAAATCGGTTCTACAAATTGCGGAGCTATCAGCTCATATATTTGTTCAATCTGCATTGCCAAAAATCGTGGATTATTCAGCAAACAGGGAGATACTGTAAGTAATACACTTTGATTAGAGTGGAATACTGCCGTTTGAAATATCTTTCTTAATTTTTCAATTCCACTTAAGCGACTATCATCTCTTATTTTTGCAAATATTTCTGCATTTTCATTTCCGAGTCGATGAAAAATCGCTTTCAATATATCCTCTTTAGAACTAAAATGATGATAAATTGCTCCTTTAGAAAGTTTTGTTTCATTGATAATATCTTGCAATGAAGTATCGTCATACCCTTTTTCAGAAAACAGTCTAGTTGATACATCTAAGATTAGCTTTACTGTTTCTTCTGGATATTTATTTCGTGCCATAATTCACCTCCATATACAAACCGTTGGTCTGTATATAGTATATATGATGATTTTACCCCTGTCAATAGAAATTAGACTTGCAGAGCATACTTTGTATGTTGCAAGTCTTTATCACTTTATCCAATAATCTTCCAGTTATTATCTTTATGAAGCGTCAGCTCATACTGTGATACCTGTGTCGCCTTTGTCTGATTGTCAATGAATTTTACAGCTACTTTAACTTTCACGTTGTCGCCGTCAGCCGTGAATACAGGATTGACAAGCTCGGAATAGAGATAGTCCCCGTTTATCGGTTCAAGGGCGTTTCCCTCTACATAGTAGGCAAGCTCCTTGTCCGTAGCGGTAGGGTACAGCTTGAAAAATGTTTCCAGAAACGCCGTAGCGTCACCCGCTGTATCAGCGTCCACGCTGTTGTCTGCTTCCTGTGCCTTTGGTTCATAGCTGGATTTCTCCATAGCAGGGGCAAGGGTCGGGTTCTGTATGATAACCATATCCCCGTCAGCGTCCACATGAACGGTCACAGTATAGGTTTCTGATACATTTCTTGTCTGGTCGCCCTCTTTTATCTGTTGATCTATTTCATAGGTAACAGAAAAAGCGTTCTCCCCAGACTGTTCTATATCCCAGATAATCACGTCCGTGACCGTGGAGCTGGTCGGTATATCCGTCCTCACGGTATCAACATTCAAATCCTGCAATTCCTGTGTCAGATAGGCACTGATAGCCTGTGTCCTTGCTTCGATTGCTTCCTTGCTGTTGCTCCATGTGTAGTAGGATTTACAGAAATTCTTCACGAAATTTTCTATCCCGTTGGTATCGTTAAGTCGTAGCTGTATGGTTTCTACCTCATGGGTGGTGTGCTGGTCGATAGCCGTAAAATTCTTATACACACCAAAGCTCACGCTTGCGATAAGCACCACCCAGAGGGCAATGACGGACTTCTTATGCGTCCCCACTTTCATAGTACGGACTTTCTTTTCCTTTATCGGTTTTTCTTTCTTCTTGAACATGATATTTTCATTCCTTTCTTTTTATTGCTTAATTCTGCCAGCCCCGATAAGGTGCTGTTGCCAGTAGCTATTGTTCAAATCGGCGTAGCCTATCGATAGCGATAGGTAAGACTTTGAGGTTATCTCCATCTTTTCCCCCGCTTCACACCGTGCATGAGAGTTTCCCCTCACACGGCGTTCCATCAACAGTAATTCATTTCTATTTCACTATTCCCAGCTAAAGCACGTAATTTATTCAGCTTTTCCAATGATCTTTCCTTTTTTAATACCAAAGGTAAATAATGAACTATCGTTTCTCTTTTAGTCGCATGAATCAATTTGTGTGTTTCTTTTGTAACAATCACAAGATTCTTATAGTTATCATTCCCACCAAGTGATAACGGCTTAATGTGATGAACTTCCATATTATCTTTTGATAAATTTTCACCACTAACATGACATTTTCCTTGTTGGGCTATGAACAGAGAGATTCGATTATCGTTAAATTCTACAGACTTATTCGGATTGGAATTTTCCAGCAGGTAATAAACGGTATGCATATCCATCTTTAATCTTTGATGAATAAACAGCCTACCTTCAGGCGTATA
>NZ_BCQE01000071.1 GCF_001544275.1 Enterococcus gallinarum NBRC 100675
GATAGCGATAGGTAAGACTTTGAGGTTATCTCCATCTTTTCCCCCGCTTCACACCGTGCATGAGAGTTTCCCCTCACACGGCGTTCCATCAACAGTAATTCATTTCTATTTCACTATTCCCAGCTAAAGCACGTAATTTATTCAGCTTTTCCAATGATCTTTCCTTTTTTAATACCAAAGGTAAATAATGAACTATCGTTTCTCTTTTAGTCGCATGAATCAATTTGTGTGTTTCTTTTGTAACAATCACAAGATTCTTATAGTTATCATTCCCACCAAGTGATAACGGCTTAATGTGATGAACTTCCATATTATCTTTTGATAAATTTTCACCACTAACATGACATTTTCCTTGTTGGGCTATGAACAGAGAGATTCGATTATCGTTAAATTCTACAGACTTATTCGGATTGGAATTTTCCAGCAGGTAATAAACGGTATGCATATCCATCTTTAATCTTTGATGAATAAACAGCCTACCTTCAGGCGTATATCGATTCCAGTCCTTCGGAAAGATTCTTGGCATTGTAAATTTTATCCCGGCTATTGGAAATAAAATCATGTTCGCTATGAATCGTTTCTTCCAGTTATATTGTTTATAGAATTTTTGATAGGTACTGGTTAGCGTTCCGTGCTTATTGCGAATATTTTTGGTTCGACAATCAAGACTTTTATTTACTGTGAAAGCAATATCTACAAAATCTAAGTTGACCAGAGTCGCAATTTTATAATAGTTATGCAAACCTAGAACAACAGAGTTGTACTTATTGACATTATCTACAGTTGGATTAGCGGCGATTGTTTTGATATTGTTCTTTAGTTTATCTACCGCATTAATCTTTGCCTTATCACACATTCGGCTTCGATTGGTATATCCGTTTGCTTTTCCTTTTTTCACTTTCAACTTGAATCCTAGAAAGTCAGAATAATTTTTTCTCAGATTAGTTACTTTTGACTTTTCAGGACTTATGTCTAAATCAAGTCGTACTTTTAACCATTGTTTTGTTGCGAGGAAAATTTTCTGGGCAGTATGATAATCTTTGCACATGATTTTGAAATCATCTGCGTAACGGACAATTTTGATTTCTTTCAAGTTTGAATACTTTCTTATTGATTGAGTTTTACTCAGCAGACTACTGTATTTTCTTTTGGTTGGAAATCCGTCCCACTGACTATCTATCCACCAATCTAATTCGTTTAGCACCACATTAGCTAAAAGAGGAGAAAGAATACCACCTTGTGGGGTTCCTTTGGTTGATTTTCCAATGCCTTTTACCTCTGCCTTAAGCATTCTCGACAATATTGAAATAAATGTCTTGTCTCGAATTTTCATTGTCCAGAGTTGCTTAAGCAATTTTCCATGATTTACATTGTCAAAGAAGCCCTTAATATCAATGTCCACTACATAGTGAAATCCTTTAAATGTCCATTGCTGAAATATCGCTATGGCATGGTGCGAACTTCTTTCTGGTCGAAATCCATAAGAATGCTTATGGAATTTTGCTTCCAAAATTGGTTCAAGGATCTGCTTTATGCATTGCTGTACTAATCTATCCTCAATTGTTGGGATTCCTAGCGGTCTGGTTTTACCATTTGGCTTTGGAATCTCGACTCTTCTGATGGAGTGAGGTTGAAAGTTGTTAAATCGATTTTGAACGTATTGAACTAATTGATATGGGTTTTCTTCACCAACATCAATAATCGTTCTTTTATTTGTTCCAGCAGTTTTACTGCCTTTATTGCTTTTGATATTTCGATAAGCCAATAAAATATTTTCTTCTTGTGTGATATAGCTCATTAAATCTCTAAACACATGACTGCCTTCGGCAGATAATTGATAGAGTTCGTCTTGAATTTTCTGAGTATCGTAATACTCATTGAACCTCAGTGCCTTTTTGTTACTAACTTTGACTGTCATTAGTTGGTTCCTTCCGTAATAATGAAGTTTTCCTATCTTAGTCTTACCCGAACCTAATTCATGAACAGTCAAATAGATTGAATTACTGTTGACTAGTGGCTATCCCTCCACAGCTTGTTATCACTGTTTCGTAGGTACTGTGCCACCACTTTCACTGAAATTAATGTAAGTTATAGTCAAAGCTTTTCCTTACAAACACTTCATTTACGAATAAGCGTATCCGTGTTTTCAGCTTACGACGTTCCGATAATTCTATCCGTACATCATACTTTTAGGTAATCCCTCTGTGCCTGTTTGCTTGATATCGCCTGTAACGATATAGGGAGTTTCATAGTGACCAGTTTTACTCCACCCCACAAACCCTACGATTTGTAGTAGCTGCCGTTAGACAACTTCGCGGTGTAGACACGTACATTCAGAATTTCGTCAGTGCTTTTCGCACATTCTTACCATGAGTATTTTATGGAAGCCCGACCTATCGGACACTCGACTACCTCTAGTTCGCATTTCCTTTCGTATTCTCAAAATACGATTAGGGCGTCTTCTCAGTCGACTTCTGCGAGCTCCAGACCATGAAATCCTTAATAATTTATCGCCTGTCGCAGTTTTAGCTAAAGCCTTTCAGGGCGTTACTCCGTCATTCGACTTTTCGAATTATCAGTTCTCGTTACAACTTTTGTTTTTGCGAGGTTGTAACTGCCTAACCTTTTCAGTTAGGAACGTCTCGCA
>NZ_BCQE01000072.1 GCF_001544275.1 Enterococcus gallinarum NBRC 100675
CCAAGACTGCTTTCTCTTGTTGGAACCCTTTAACCTTGCGAATATCCAGCTGTGTAATCTCGTCGGTGCCGTCCGGATTAACTCCTGTTTTTCCCGTCACATCACGCCATAGATCCAGCCATTCTACTTGATTGATATAATATCTAGGGTTAGTAAAATACGACTTATTCACTGCCAAAATCAAGTGAAAATGCGGATTATAGTCGTCTCGCTCTTTGTTGTACGTGATTTCGAGTTTTCGCACATAACCTTTGATTGCAGCTTTCACTTTCTTTCGACGAAACAGTTTTGACAGCGCCTGATTGAACAAATTAATTTCTTCGTTCAGCTGATTCCCTTTGACATTCGGTGTTGTCAATGTCATAAAAAGAAACTCATACTGCTTTTCTTGTGCGATTGCCTGCATCATAATCGACAACATCATCGCATCTTTCCTTGCTTTACGCCACGCACATAACGGACAAAAACGATTTTTACAAAAATGTGCCTGCACCAATTTCTTTTTCTCCTTGTCTACCGTGGCAATAAATTCTAGATACGAACCGCACCCCATCATCAGTTCATGCATTCTTGTAGGAACTCGATTTTCACTCAAAGCCAATACTTTCCGTAAATTTTTCTTTTTCTCACGATAAGTTCCATTAATCAAATCTTGTCTTTTCTCTGTCATCTTGTTATACTGAATCTACAAATTTTGTACACATAGGCTGAAAAGCCGATAACAAAAAATAAGATTGCTCTCCTTACTGATTTAGTTTTTTGATTAGACACCAAAAGTTTAAATCACTATGCAAGGAAATGCAATCTTTTTTTTTGTGCTTCCTTACAGCCCCAAGGGTTTGACCTAGGTCAAACCCCTATTTTTTCGCCGAAAATAGTTGCCTATATTATCAAGAAAAGAAGAGATCTTTTTCGCTGCGCTCAAAAATCTCAAATAAAATAACAAAAAAACAGGTCAATTGACCACTGCATTTTTAGGGGGGGGTGTACATATTTTGTACATTTAACCGCCTGTTAGAAAGGGCTGTTAAATTTTCCCACTCATTTATCGTTGTTCTTTTTTGTGACTCTCGCCCCTCAATTTTCGATTTCCTTTCGCACAAAATCAAAGACCAAGACCTTGCCTTTTTGAAAAAAGGCAACCCCAAAAACTTTCCACTCGCCGTTCAGGCGTCAAGAACGTTCCCTATGGTCACCTTCTTCTGTTCCCAGCTTCTAGGGTGAGTTTCTAGCCGTCAACTCCTTAAAGCCTCTCAGAAGCTCTAAAATGCCCTCTAAACACATTTGATTATTCTTCCTTGCTTTTTAAAGCATTAAACCTAAAAACGCTCAGAATCGATTTTAAGGGCCATTTAAGAGCTTCTAGTTCGATTTACCGTTGACTGCACCTTATCTATGTTTCTCTTTGTCTATTCTCCCTGAAAGGCAGCCACAAATATCGAAGGAGCCTGCGACTGATATTTGTGGTTGACTGAAGGCTTCATGAGCAAAGCGAATGATCATTCTTTTTCATTCTTTCCCTTCCCCTTACCAGTAAAAAATGCGCCTACCTTCTCTTATTGTTTGGCAGTTCCCGGCGCTTGGTATTTTTTTTCGGAGTTTGGCAATTCCTGACCACTTTCCCTCATAAGGGGGATTACCCCACGTTGAGGGAAAGTGGTCAGGAATTGCCAAGGCGGAGAAAGCCTTTGATACCAAGCGCCGGGAACGTTCTCTTATGATGAAAAATTGAACGTAAAGTGAATACATACTGAATCCAAACTGAATGGAAAATGAATTTTTCCACATTCTTTTTGTTTAACTTTTTTATACATAATTCATCATCAAATTAAAAGGATTTACCATATTGAATTTAGCCATTTTGTCTGTTTATTAATACAAAACAAATGATCAATCAATTGCATTTCACACATCAATTAAATGCAAAACATTGATCATTTTGTTGCCAAATCGATGAAAATAAATCGCGGATTGACGTTAAAACGATTGTCAATTAGACACAAATAAACACGTCTGTTAGCAATAACAAGTGCATCAAAATCAAGAGTAAGTATAGAGCAAATATAGAGTAAGCGTAGAAATACAAACATAAGATAAACACCCCTAACCATTGCTATAATGCGCTTGCTCCGCTTCTCCAGTTTTTGACCACTTTCCCAAAACATACTGTTTTTTCAGGGAAAGTGGTCAAAAACTTCCGAGCTCCGAACAAAAAAGTGGACGATTTTTCGTCCACTTGCCATTGATTTTTTTTGTTTTAAGGGTGACTCCTTCCCCTGAGTCACCCTCGGAGAGTGATACTGGGATATCCCTAACTTGATTATAAAAAGTGAATTTATTTTGCTCAAACAATTTACTCTTTTTCGCCTTCAACCGCTTTTTCCTCAACATACTGATTAGCAAAAAATCGCTTTTCATCCTCGTTCAACGCGCGATAATCAATTGCATATTGCGCTTCATTTTTCATCCATGAAGCCGTTAAAAACCAAAAATAATCATTCTCGTCTTTTTGTTTGTATCGGTCTAAAGCACCAGACTCAAATTTCTTTTTGTAGTCTTTGAACACACCGTTGAACGTAATCAACTGGCGACCTTTCATTGCAAAATAAAACGTATCGAATACTGCTTGGTTTTCCGTCATTTCAAAGTCTTTGGCCGAATATTTTGCGACTT
>NZ_BCQE01000073.1 GCF_001544275.1 Enterococcus gallinarum NBRC 100675
CAGAATTAGGCAGAAGTCGCCCATCCTCTATAGGTGGGTGATGAATGCCGTTCGGTATGAGGGTTACCGTTGGTAACTCGAAGACCGACAACTAAGGCGTATTGCCTTTTTATTTTGTCCCATGTTACAATCAGTCTATACAAGAAATGAGTTGATATAACATGGAATTAGATACAAATAATCATTCAGTATTTCTTCTTTATTACCACCTTGTTTTAGTAACGAAATATCGTAGACAAGTGATTGATGATGAAATATCTGATTATGCCAAAACTACTTTTGAAAGAATTTCAGAATCGTATCACATTACTTTAGTGGAGTGGAATCATGATAAAGACCACGTTCATATTATGTTCAAAGCTCAACCTAAAACAGAATTGACAAAATTCATCAATGCCTATAAAAGTGCCAGCTCAAGATTGATAAAACGTGACTTTCCAAGAGTCAAACAATTTCTTTGGAAAGAAATGTTCTGGTCTAAAAGTTTTTGTCTTCTGACAACTGGTGGCGCACCAATTGATGTGATTAAGAAGTATATCCAAAATCAAGGAAACAATCATAAATAGAAAGTAGGTGAACTTTATGGAACAACTAAAAGCATACAAATTCAGAATCTATCCAACAGAGGAACAAGAAATCTTCTTTGCCAAATCTTTTGGTTGTGTCCGTAAGGTCTACAATCTAATGCTTGATGACCGAAAAAAGGCGTATGAAGAAGTTAAAAATGATTCTTCTAAAAAAATGACTTTTCCGACACCAGCTAAATACAAGAAAGAATTTCCGTTTTTGAAAGAAATTGATAGCCTTGCTTTAGCCAATGCCCAACTTAATTTAGATAAAGCATACAAGAATTTTTTTCGGGATAAATCCGTTGGATTTCCACGTTTCAAAAGTAAGAAAAATCCTGTTCAGAGTTATACAACGAATAATCAAAATGGTACAGTTGCTTTGATTGATAGTAAATTCATCAAAGTTCCTAAATTGAAGTCATTAGTAAGAATTAAGCTTCATAGACAACCAAAAGGGATTATCAAATCTGCTACAATATCACGTCATTCTAGCGGTAAATACTATATTTCTTTGTTGTGTAAAGAAGAAATTATCGAATTACCTAAAACTAATTCCACAATTGGTATTGACTTAGGTATTATGGACTTTGCGATTCTTTCTGATGGACAAAAAATTGATAATAATAAATTCACGTCCAAAATGGAAAAGAAACTAAAGCGTGAACAACGCAAATTGTCTAGGCGTGCTTTATTGGCTAAAAATAAAGGTACCAATCTATTTGAAGCTAAAAATTATCAAAAACAAAAACGCAAAGTAGCTAGATTGCATGAAAAAGTAATGAATCAACGTACTGATTTTCTGAATAAGTTGAGTACAGAAATGATCAAAAATCACGATATTATCTGTATTGAAGACTTAAACACAAAAGGTATGTTGCGAAATCATAAATTAGCTAAAAGTATTTCTGATGTTTCTTGGTCAAAGTTTGTGACTAAATTACAATACAAGGCTGACTGGTATGGACGAAAAATCATCAAAGTAGATAAATGGTTTCCGTCTAGTCAGATTTGTTCAGAGTGCGGACATAAAGATGGCAAGAAATCTCTTGAAATTCGAGAATGGACTTGTCCTGTTTGTCATACTCATCATGATCGTGATATCAATGCTAGTATCAATATTCTGACCGAAGGTCTAAGACTACATTCTATGGGATTGGCTTAGATCCAATCATCAAGAACCGTAGGAACTACGGGGATAGCTTGGTAAATAAGAGACACCGCTGTTAGTAAAGAAATACGCTATCAAGTATGCTCTATTCCCAAGAAGCTCCCACTTCAAGCGTTAAGAACCGTCAGGTTTAGCTAAGTGGTGAGTAGTTCAC
>NZ_BCQE01000074.1 GCF_001544275.1 Enterococcus gallinarum NBRC 100675
AAAAAAACTTTTAAAAAAGAGTTGACATTCACTTGTTGATCTGATATGATTTAAAAGTTGCTAACGCAGCGCAGTAGACCTTTGAAAACTGAACAAAGCAAGCAAACGAACCAATGTGTAGGGCGCTTCATTTATGAAGCAAAATACATGCAAGCAATAGCTAGCAAAGTTAATTTTATTTGAGCTTAACGATCCTATGGATCGTTCAAACAAATCATTATGAGAGTTTGATCCTGGCTCAGGACGAACGCTGGCGGCGTGCCTAATACATGCAAGTCGAACGCTTTTTCTTTCACCGGAGCTTGCTCCACCGAAAGAAAAAGAGTGGCGAACGGGTGAGTAACACGTGGGTAACCTGCCCATCAGAAGGGGATAACACTTGGAAACAGGTGCTAATACCGTATAACACTATTTTCCGCATGGAAGAAAGTTGAAAGGCGCTTTTGCGTCACTGATGGATGGACCCGCGGTGCATTAGCTAGTTGGTGAGGTAACGGCTCACCAAGGCCACGATGCATAGCCGACCTGAGAGGGTGATCGGCCACACTGGGACTGAGACACGGCCCAGACTCCTACGGGAGGCAGCAGTAGGGAATCTTCGGCAATGGACGAAAGTCTGACCGAGCAACGCCGCGTGAGTGAAGAAGGTTTTCGGATCGTAAAACTCTGTTGTTAGAGAAGAACAAGGATGAGAGTAAAACGTTCATCCCTTGACGGTATCTAACCAGAAAGCCACGGCTAACTACGTGCCAGCAGCCGCGGTAATACGTAGGTGGCAAGCGTTGTCCGGATTTATTGGGCGTAAAGCGAGCGCAGGCGGTTTCTTAAGTCTGATGTGAAAGCCCCCGGCTCAACCGGGGAGGGTCATTGGAAACTGGGAGACTTGAGTGCAGAAGAGGAGAGTGGAATTCCATGTGTAGCGGTGAAATGCGTAGATATATGGAGGAACACCAGTGGCGAAGGCGGCTCTCTGGTCTGTAACTGACGCTGAGGCTCGAAAGCGTGGGGAGCGAACAGGATTAGATACCCTGGTAGTCCACGCCGTAAACGATGAGTGCTAAGTGTTGGAGGGTTTCCGCCCTTCAGTGCTGCAGCAAACGCATTAAGCACTCCGCCTGGGGAGTACGACCGCAAGGTTGAAACTCAAAGGAATTGACGGGGGCCCGCACAAGCGGTGGAGCATGTGGTTTAATTCGAAGCAACGCGAAGAACCTTACCAGGTCTTGACATCCTTTGACCACTCTAGAGATAGAGCTTCCCCTTCGGGGGCAAAGTGACAGGTGGTGCATGGTTGTCGTCAGCTCGTGTCGTGAGATGTTGGGTTAAGTCCCGCAACGAGCGCAACCCTTATTGTTAGTTGCCATCATTTAGTTGGGCACTCTAGCGAGACTGCCGGTGACAAACCGGAGGAAGGTGGGGATGACGTCAAATCATCATGCCCCTTATGACCTGGGCTACACACGTGCTACAATGGGAAGTACAACGAGTTGCGAAGTCGCGAGGCTAAGCTAATCTCTTAAAGCTTCTCTCAGTTCGGATTGTAGGCTGCAACTCGCCTACATGAAGCCGGAATCGCTAGTAATCGCGGATCAGCACGCCGCGGTGAATACGTTCCCGGGCCTTGTACACACCGCCCGTCACACCACGAGAGTTTGTAACACCCGAAGTCGGTGAGGTAACCTTTTTGGAGCCAGCCGCCTAAGGTGGGATAGATGATTGGGGTGAAGTCGTAACAAGGTAGCCGTATCGGAAGGTGCGGCTGGATCACCTCCTTTCTAAGGAATAGTACGGAAGACTACACATCGTTTGCCTTTGTTCAGTTTTGAGAGG
>NZ_BCQE01000075.1 GCF_001544275.1 Enterococcus gallinarum NBRC 100675
AAAAAAATCAGCATTCAATCACATAGTTAGGATTGAATGCCGATTTACTTATATTCTACGTATAGTTTTAGTGTATTTTTATTTTTTATCACCAATAACCAATTGGGAACAGCCCTAAATTTGAAGTTATTTGTATTCGCTCAATTGGTATACTCAAGTAACTTGAAATCTCGTTTTTTAAAACTTCCTCGGAAAAACTTGATGAGAGTCGGAAATAATGACTTGTTTGTTTGGTTGTAACGTATCTCCAATGTCCTAATGCACTTAAATTTTTTTCAAGATTAGGCTTTTCTTTGCTGTTTGTAGTAATTATTACTGTAATTTCAGGAGAAAAAACATTTTCCTCATCTCCTAAATCATCTAACCTATTAGAAATCTTCTTGGAAAAAATGAAAATTATTAACCATACTAAAAACATGCAAAAAATAGTAAAACTTCCAAATAAATTGGGCATATCGTTAATAGTTAAAAAGAACCATAATAAAATTAGCACCACAGAAGAAATTATGTTAATTGTTAATAACCTATTTTTTAATTTTGTTAGATAATCAATTTCAATATCGTCAGTGTCGTTTAGTATCTTTAAGTGACCCTTTTGAGAATCTATATAACTGTATATTGCTTTGTAATTTGTTAATACTAATTTTTTAGCAAGCATTTTTTTTATACATTTATTATTTTCCAATTTGAAATCATCTGAATCCTTTTCGTATTCTATTTGTAAAGTTGTATCTTTAATACTACTATCTTTTTCAAATGTATAAAAATTGAAATGTATTTTTTCTAAAGCGTAACCGCTATCTTTTTGTTTATTTATAAATTTTTTTTCCGCAGAGCTTCCTTTAAAAAAAATTCTGAATAATTTCATATTGATTACACCCTTTCTTTTACAATATTACTTATTAACTCAAAAAAATTAATTTGTTCTTTTAGCAATTTTTTTCCGGAATCTGTTAGTATATATTTTTTCTTATTATCAGATTCAGAAATTAAATCAATGTAACCATTTTCTAAAAAATAAGACAAACTACGGTACATAGTTGCTGGACCAACACTTACTAAATTATTAGTTTTTGTTTCTATGATTTTCATAATTTCATAACCATGTGAAGGCCTTTGCAATACCCACAGAAGCAAAAAATTAGAGTAACTTAAAGGAATATTATCCATAACAATTCTCCTTTCTTTTCTTAATTATATATCCAAAGAGGATATATTTCAAGTGGTTATATCTTAGGCGGATATGTTCTAATAAGACAATTCCTCACATAAAAAACGAGCAACTTTCCGCACTCCATATAAATTCTTTGAAACCGTAGTATTATATTAAAAAAGAATAACAAAAAAATTGTATTATCAGCAAACTCAATATTTACAATAAAAACTACCTACTTTTCTTTTTATAAAAATACTCTATTAGTGTACTTAACAGGGATGCGAAACACTGAAAAGGTTTACAAAAATAATGATTAGGTTTAAAATTAAGGTGCAAGCTTGCTAGAAATTAAAACTTAAAGGAGGTGGTCTGAATGGAGAATTATTTCAATATCGACGATTTTGAACTCGAAGTGATTGAAGAAGAAGAAATGTTGGAATCTATTGGTGGTAAAGGAGGTAATACTTCCTATACTGTAAGTCCACAAACTCCAAGTATAATTTCAGCATTTACTGGATTTACTTCCGGAAGAAATTGCTGTCATGCCAATACATGTACAGAAATGGGCTGTTGCTAATACTATAAAGGAATCTTGGCAGCAGTCAAGATTCCTTTTCTTTTGG
>NZ_BCQE01000076.1 GCF_001544275.1 Enterococcus gallinarum NBRC 100675
TCCTTGTATATTAGAGTTAGGGTTTTAACCTTCCGGTTTTGATTGGATAACCCTATGAACCATCGTTATTTTAATTTGGTATTAACTCATTCATTTTGAGATAATATATTTATTGGATTGAGAGGCTATGCCGTTGCCTCCTTGAGTTTTGAAGCTCGTAATCGAAAGACTGGCACCTCTCTCTGATAAGTGGATTACGTATGAGTTAGATGTTGAAAGTTTTTGCTTTACTCCGTATCTCGTACAAGGTAGTGACGCTTTTCAGTTGAGCGGGTTTCAATCCAAAATATTTTTTTAGAAAGGTCAAATGTATGTACTTCTTAGGAATTGATATCGGCAAGCGAACTCACGTGGCTTCTTTAATGAGTGAAGAAGGTAAAGTGATCCTAAAAGGTTTTTCTTTCCCTAACACTACTGAAGGAGCTGATTCCCTGATTGAGCGGCTTTCAAAATATTCAGAGACTCCCGCTGACTTTATTGTCGGAATGGAAGCTACGGGTCATTATTGGCTCTCCATCTTTTCATACCTCCACGAATCAGACTTTTTGATTCACGTTGTGAATCCTCTTCAAACCGATGGCTGGCGCAAAGGAACAGAAATCAGAAAACGAAAAAATGATATTATTGATTCTGTTTTGATTGCTGACTTGATGCGTTATGGTTCCTTTGTAGAAACAGTATTGTCTGATGAAAATGTTTTTTCGTTAAAACAACTTTCACGTTACCGAACCTATTTAGTAGGTACCGCAAGCGACTTCAAACGAAAAATCATAGCTGTACTAGATCAAGTGTTTCCTGAATATGCATCAATTTTTTCTAAACAAGGTATTTTCGGAAAAGCGTCTAAAGAGTTATTGCTTGAGTTTAGTTCTCCTATAGAGCTAGAAGAAATTTCGGCAGAAACGTTGGCTCAATACTTAGCTGAGTTAAGCAGGAACCGAATAAAGCCAGAGAAAGCAGATCAATTGAAGCAAGCAGCTTCTAACTCCTTTGGAGTGAAATTTGCTCAAGAAGCTTTTACATTTCAATTACGCTCCATGATTGAACAATTGAAATTCATCGAAAGCCAAGTAAAAGAAACTGAAAAAGAAATTAAGCGCATAATGAGTAATTTAGACTCTGTTATTCTCACAATCCCTGGAATCGGCCCTATAAATGGCGCGACAATTCTTGGTGAAATTGGAGACATTCGCAAATTTTCTAATCCGAAAAAACTGGTTGCTTATGCTGGCATAGACGCGTCTGTGTCCCAATCTGGGCAATACGAAGCAACACATAATGTTATGAGCAAGCGTGGATCTCCATACTTACGAAAAGCCTTGTTTTCAGCTGCTCTAGTTGCTTCTCAATGTGATCCTGTTTTTCGCGCGTTTTATCAGAAAAAAATTTCTGAGGGAAAGCATCATCTGACGGCCTTAGGTGCTGTTTCTCGTAAGCTTTGTTATGTGATTCATGCTATTTTAACTAAAAATGAACCTTATAAGATTGTTTCCGATTAGCTATTGAACAATCAAAAAAATCTAATAGTGAAAGGTCTATTTGTTGTACTCATTTTTTGGACTTAACTGTTATAAAATATTTTTTTGATTTAGCTAATTTTCACTTGACTCTATATAGTTAGTCTTTC
>NZ_BCQE01000077.1 GCF_001544275.1 Enterococcus gallinarum NBRC 100675
GTGAATGTGTTGTGGTAGCTCTATTCTACAGAAGGGACTTCCTTTTTTCTATTTACACAAAATATTTTACACTCTCTTCAGTCTGCATGGAAATCAAGTTATTATTGGGAATTCCAGCTTAATCTATAGTAAGCAATATATTCTTATTATTCATTTTGAAATTTTGCAGCAGAGTCTTACATTTTTTTGTCATTTTTTTTTCACATTTTTAATATTAGCGATGCTATTTTATCATTAAGTACTATCAAAAATAGGACTGTAACAATAATCATCGTATCGTGATTTGGAAAATACCTAAATCCTAATAATAAAAATAGTAGTGCTATGAATGTTATTACATAAGCTATCTTTCTTTTTCTATCTACCGTCACTTCATTCACCTTCAATCCTACTAGCTATCCTGTGTCCATATAGCAGTTGGAACTAAGAGATGGGCTTTATTCCTCGAAAATCTTATAATTACTCCTTTGTTGAGATCCACACTTCCTGCTTTATCTATCAAGAACGCTGCCGCAGTCGATGCGAAAACACCTGCAATTGGGGAAAATAAACTTGATAGAGCCCCAACTCCTAGAGCTAACGCTGCTTTTGAATACGAACTATCTAAATATAGGTACTTCAAGTCATTGCTCATTACAATCATTTTATTTACGCCTCTACGTAGCATGACTGATCTGGTATTCATTTCAATTTCTTCCTTGGTCCAAATATCTTCTGGATCATAACCTTTCTCAATTGCTAAATTCATTAGGTCTTGGAAAGTTATACTGGTGATTTCTGCTATAACCTCATCTGAAAGATATTCTAGTAGTACACCATACGTTCCTTCTTCATCTACATACTCATTTTCATTTGTATTGGTGTTAACTTCTGATGCAATTGCTACAGTATTCCCAATAGTTCCAACACCTAAAATTATCGCAGCACACACACAAATCGCTTTAATCTTATTCAGCATTTTCATCTACCTCGTTTTAATTAATTACTTTTACAATATTACAATACACAATTATACACGACTAAACAATGTATAAAATTGTTCTTTCGGTGTTTGTCCACTTCATCCAACACAATAATAGAAAATAGTTAGTAAGAGAATAATAATTAGTATTCATCAAAAACTGAAGAAAGATTACCCTTTTCGATTTTTCCTTATTCTGAAAGCGTGCTATCACTGAATCCAATTATTGCTTCAACTTCTTTATACGATTTACCGAAAATAATTTATCCATAAACAGACCACTTTTTTGGCGTACTGGTTGCTCTCGAGCAGCCTTCCTTGTAATCTTGTAATTCCGATTATTCTTTCTTTTAAAGGATACAAGCGTATTTACATCGAGCTTAAATAATCGAAAAAAGTATTTCTTTTCTCTATAAGTTCCTTCATTAGAATCATCTTACAAATCTAAAGACATCTGTTCAAAAGCGTGTGGCTTTCATTTTATTGCCTTAACGTTATAATTTATTTGCGAAATACGATAATTGGTACAAGTTACAACACAAAGGGCCGACCTACTGCGAATAGGTCGGCCCTTATTTTGTGCTGGAAGCAACGGCTAGCGACTGTCCTAGAAGCAGCTTACTTTTGATGATTGTATTCTTAGAAATAAGTGG
>NZ_BCQE01000078.1 GCF_001544275.1 Enterococcus gallinarum NBRC 100675
CTCTTCGTCAAATCGTGTTGGTGAAGACAAATTTGAATAAAACTTAGTCCGATATGCGGCGCGTTCTGTGCGCCGCATATTTTTTTAGTTTTCAAAGATCAGACCTTGTTGTAAATAGATCCGTGCCCGAAAGTTATAAAAGTTGCGATAACCAAACGCAATTCGTTTAATCAGCTTGATCTTGTTATTCAGCCCCTCAGTGACGCCGTTTGAGTGGGACACCTTAAAGGCATTTGAAATACCCGATTGGTAGCGATGGAAGATCGTGAATTTCTTTTTAAACGACTGAGGTAACGTAGATGAAATTGTTTTAAGGGTTTCTTGAAAGCCTTCCGTACCTCGTTTAACGAAATAATAGCGTAATAATTGACAAAAATGATACGCAGTTCGCAATTCTTCGTTGTAGCTTAACAGCTCATCAACGATTTCTGTTTGACTAATTGGTCGTTTAAACAGTCGATGATAATGCCGTTTGAGTGGCTCCAATGTCGTGGAATCTTTGAGTAAGAGTTTCCAATATCGCTTGAGCCGACGGTACTTCTTCTGATTTTCAGAGTGTGAGGTTCGAAAACGATTCATGATCTGGACACGTAATTGATTGAAGCTGCGATTGATGTGTTGGACAATATGAAAGCGGTCAGTTACGATCTCCGCATTTGGAAAGACTGTTTTAAGCAACTGACAATAGCTGGCATTCATGTCCATCACTAGGTACTTGACCTTTAAACGGGCTTTTCTAGGAAAGTGCAGGAAGTATTGAGTTAGTTTGTAAAGTCTGCGATCTTCAAGGATCGTAAATAGCTGATTGGTTGTCCCATCAACACAAATAAAACTCATGGAACCAGAAACAGACTTCATTGATTTGAACTCATCCATACACAACACCGTCGGAAGGAAGTTCATACGTGGCTGGTAATGCTTCGTTGCTTCACGCAAGATCCGTGTCACCGTCCCATCCGAGACGAAGTACTTCTTAGCGATTAGTTTACGTGATTGATTTTCGTACAGTTCCATGAGAATTGCCTGCTTCAGTTCCTTTGTTAGTTGATGATGTTCATCAACTAAGTCCGTTTTCGCAGAAAAGGTCCTTCCACAATCATGGCAGAGAAAACGGGTACGTTTTAATTCTAAAATAGTCAACTTTTCTTTGACTTTCAACATCTGAGTGCGTGTCGTATAGGAACCGTTGCGGATAATACGAACCGATCGACAGTGTTCACAATAGGAAGGAGAGTCATCCAATTTTCCTTTAATAAACTGCGCTTGAACGCCTTTATATTCTTTTTCAATCAGCCATTCTTCATCAAAAAATAAATGTTTATCTGTTAATCCGAGTAATTTTCTAGTATGATTATCCATTGAGAGACTCCTTTGGTAGGATGACGTTTTGGTCGACTAAATTTTACCAAAAGTGAGTCTCTTTTTGAGTTGAAACGAAGAAAAAGTGTTAGTAGAAAATCGCCTTCGATTTTCCACCAACACAAAATATTATAGAA
>NZ_BCQE01000079.1 GCF_001544275.1 Enterococcus gallinarum NBRC 100675
GGCTCTTTGTCAATAAGGACTGATGGGTTGTACAAAATCAAATCTGGGTCAGAATGAACCTCATTCTGGCTCAGATTTTTTGTTATCTTACTTTGATTAATTGATTGATCAAAAAGATTCTAATTCTCATGTTCTCAAATGATTTAAATCCGTAGGATACTCGTTTCATTGTCTTTATATGGGTATTCTTCGCTTCTATTTTTCCATTGGTGTAAGGATAGATCATCGCGTTGGTGATGCCTTCTTCATAGGTCAGAAGGTTTTGGAGCTTTTCCCGAAAGCCGTCATCTAACGTTTCGGGAAGTTCTGCCAATAAGGAGAAAAATAAGTCAGGGTCTTTGTCTCGAAAGGCTTCAACTAATTCATGAAAATAGGGATACGCCTCCTTCAGGGACGTAGAAAAGCCAAGCAATCGATCAATCATCATCGCTTCCGTAAGAAATGGGTATTTTGGTGCTCGAAAACTTTTCCATGTTTTGTATTCATAATGGTTGATGTTTACACGATTTTTTAGCAAAAAGCGCCAGTTCTTTTTCAGTTTTTCTGCCTGACTTTTCTGTCCTACTTTACGAAGTTCATTCATTTCACGGATACGCAACTCATTAAAGGCTTGATTCATGTGTTTGATAATATGAAACCGATCAATCACTACTTTCGCATTTGGCAGAATACGTTTGGTAAGCTGGAAGTAGGCGGCGTTCATGTCTGTGACTAAAAATTTTACTTCTTCAGGATTAGTGCAGCCTAAGAAATAGCTTGTTAATCGAGGCAATTTACGCGTAGGCAAGACATCAATTAATTGTCCTGTTTCGCCATCTGCGCAAATAAAGCTCATTTTATCTTCTATGGAAGCGTGCGAACGAAATTCATCAACCATCAATACTCTGGGGAGAATCCTCTTAGATTGCTTTGGTAAGTAGCTTTTAAACTCTTTCAACGTACGAATAACGGTGGTCAAAGATACCTGACAATTTTTCGCAATAAAAGATAAAGATACTTTTTCAGTCAGTAAAGAAGCAATTTTATATCTGACATGATTCGCGATTGAATGTCTGGGTTGAACAAAATAACTTTGAGCCGTCCAATGGGTTCGACAGTTTTTACAGGTATAGCGCTGCTTTTTTAAGCGCATAACCAAAGGCATGTGATTGTATTGTTCAAAGCGGACAATCGTTTCCTTCTTCCCATTTTTCACTACAATTACTTTCCCGTTTCCATCTACCACAGTAGAACCACAATTTCTACAGGTATGGGGAGCAGGTGAGAAAACAGCATCGACGATCAACGTCTTTTTCTTCTGAAAGGTCTCGTAAGAGACCTCTGTAATCATCAAATCTTTCTCTATTAATCGCAGCATTTTTTTGATAGAATCATTCATATAGCATATCGTCCTCTCAGTTGTTTATTTTGTCGTGATTTAATCATACTAGAGAACGATATGTTTTTTAATACCT
>NZ_BCQE01000080.1 GCF_001544275.1 Enterococcus gallinarum NBRC 100675
TTATATTTGTTATACCTTTTTATACGATGTGGAAAAAAATCGTATTGGGATTCGAGATATAACCGTAAAAGATGGCATAATCACCTTAATGAAGAATGTTCAATGGGCATTTAATAAAGCACCACATGCCATAATTATAGGAAGTACTGGAGGTGGAAAAACGTATTTTATGATGTCTTTGATCTATGCATTATTACCGTATGGTACATTTGATATTTGTGATCCAAAACGTGCAGATTTGGCTAGTTTAGAAAAAATACCAATTTTTAAAGATCAAGTTTTTTATGGTGGTGGTATTTTATCTTGTTTAATAAATCTAGCTAAAGAAACCGCTAATCGATACGATTTTTTAAGAGAACAGCCCGAGTATGAGTTAGGGTACGATTATACTTATTATCATCTAACTCCTCATTTTTTGGTGATTGATGAATGGGCAGCATATTATGCATCGTTAGATACTAAAGAAAAAAAGAAGGCAATGGGATGTTTGAACCAAATTGCTTTAATGGGTCGTCAATGTGGCGTGTTTTTAATTTTAGGTACCCAACGCCCAGATACAAAGTATTTGGACGGCGCGATACGAGATAATTTTGGTTTACGTGTAACACTGGGAAGAGTATCCAAAGCTGGGTATAAGATGATCTTTGAACATACAGTAAAATCATTATTTAATAAGCCGATTAAAGGTCGTGGTTATATTGATTCGGGAACCGATCAAGTACGAGAATTTTATGCGCCATTTATCGATATAACAAGATTTAACTTTTTTGCGGAATTTAAACAACTATCTGATCAATTAATGGCTGAAAAAATCAAGGAGACGAAAGAGGGAAAAAATGTATGAAGAAATCCCAGCTACATGTGGAACTCGATTAGGAATAAAAGATTTAATGATTGACTCTTTTTTGGCAATTGTTTTCAGTGAGAAGAGATTAAGCTTCTTTATCAATAAAAAAGTAGAGAATCGTTGGAGAGTACAACGTATGTATCCAACGAGTTAACTGATTGGTTACAGTTGCCTTATGACAATTATCGAAGGCGAATATGACGGGTTTTTACTTCAAATAAAAGTGCTCGATCCTATAGTGACCAAATTGTCGAAAAAGCAGCGGAACAGCCTGTTTTTTATGGACGATTCAAAGGACTTTCCTGTTCTTATGTTAAAAGTAAAGACCGGTCTCGACTGTACCTACAAGTAGAGGATATTAACTTGTCCTTTGCGTTGCCAGAAAATTAAATTTGTCCTCATTAGAATACGGAAGATGCTGTGCGTATGCTCCACAAGCAAACAAGCCTCAGGGCGGAAGGACGCGGAAGCGTCCTAGCGTTAGCGAAAGCCCTGAGGTGCA
>NZ_BCQE01000081.1 GCF_001544275.1 Enterococcus gallinarum NBRC 100675
AGAAGAGAGGACTTCCCTATGAACGATTTTACTACAGAAATTCTAAAGACTCTAGCGAACAAAGGCGATTTGAATGAATTATTCCGTGTCCATTTGGAGAAAGCAGTCAATACGCTTCTCAAAACGGAGTTAACGGCTTTCCTAGATTACGAAAAGTATGATCGCATTGGTTTTAACACGGGTAATTCTCGTAACGGCTCCTATGACCGTACGGTCAAGACCGAGTATGGGGAACTTCATCTCCAGATTCCGCGCGACCGCAATGGTGAGTTCAAGCAACAGACTGTTCCTGCTTATAGACGGACGAATGACACGTTAGAGGAGACCGTCATTCACCTCTTCCGAAAAGGTATTACCATGTCGGAAATCGCAGACTTGATTGAGAAAATGTATGGGCATTACTACACGCCCCAAACCATGTCCAATATAACAAAATCATTTACAGAAGAGGTAACGGCGTTTAAAGGGCGGGAGCTTCATGACCGTTATGCTGCTATTTATATGGACGCAACGTATATTCCGTTAAAGCGGAAAACCGTCGCCAAGGAAGCTATTCATATCGCAGTTGGCATTCGCCCGGACGGATCAAAGGAAGTATTGAGCTATGCGATTGCACCGACTGAATCCATCACGATTTGGGAGGAAATTTTATTGGACCTTCAAGAGCGCGGTTTGAAAAATGTCCTCCTGTTCATCACGGATGGCTTAAAGGGGATGGTAGGAGCGATTAGTCGGTTCTATCCCAAAGCTCGTTTTCAACATTGTTGTGTACACGTTTCCCGTAATATCAGTCACAAAGTGCGTGTCGATGATCGTAAGGAAGTCTGTGATGATTTTAAAATGGTGTATCAAGCCTCATCTAAAGAGGTGGCGTTGGAAGCACGTGGTGCTTTTGCGG
>NZ_BCQE01000082.1 GCF_001544275.1 Enterococcus gallinarum NBRC 100675
ATTTATTGACTTTAGTCAGTTTCGTTCGCGTAGCGTACGAAACAAAAAAACCGCGCGTTTCTACGCGTGGACGAAATAGCTTTAGCGATAAAAAACTCCTTTCGATATACTAATAGTGGCTACCAACCGCATATCAGATCGAAAGGAGTTTTTTTATGTCTAACGACGATAAAAGTTTAGCACATACCAGATGGAATTGTAAGTATCACATAGTCTTCACCCCGAAGTATCGACGAAAAGTGATTTATGGAAAGTTAAGAGTAAGTATTGGTCAGATATTAAGAAAATTGTGTGAGATGAAAGATGTTGAAATCATTGAAGCTCATGCCATGCCTGACCATATTCATATGTTAGTAAGAATACCACCAAAGATTAGTATTTCTAGTTTTATGGGCTACTTAAAAGGACGAAGTGCAACCTTAATCCATGAAAAACATGCGAATTTGAAATATAAGTATGGGAATAAAAGCTTTTGGTCCAAAGGATACTACGTGAGTACGGTTGGGTTAAATCAAAAAACAATTGAAAAATATATTCGAGAACAAGAAGCAGATGATCGAATAAGAGATAGTATAAGTAAACAAGAATATGTAGATCCATTTAAATAGTTAAAGAGAGATAGGGCTGTGAGCGGTTGGTGGTCATTTAAAAAGCCCCTTTTAAGGGGCTAGCGAGTGGTAAGCCCTTCTAGGGCTGTTAAAAAGCCACCCGTTTCACGGGTGGATATTTACT
>NZ_BCQE01000083.1 GCF_001544275.1 Enterococcus gallinarum NBRC 100675
TAGTAAAGACGAAAGAGTTATTGCTTATGATATATTTAGCTCTCAAGGAGAACAATCCTTCAACGAAGAGTTGATTAACATAGAGAAGTATGCGCAGCCAGTTGAAGAATTAGAAAAAGTACTTGCTTAGAAAAATGCATTTTCTATTAATACTCTTGATTGTAGCTTTATATCGCTTTTGATTTCTTTAAAAAAAGCCCTGTCCTTAACAGGATAAGGCTTTTTTATGTTCTTTGATTAATTGTTTTAAATCTTTGAGATTATCCTCAGTTGACTTATTATTTACGGATGATCTCGCAATACCTTTATCTCAGCTGGTCAGAGCAGATGGCTCATAACCGTCCGGTCGTAGGTTCGAGTCCTACAGGGTACATAGAATGACCCTCTTACTCAATTGAGTAGGAGTTTTTTTCGAGTTCTTTAGATATCGAGTTTCTTTGTTTTGTTAACAGGATTTTTGACTTTAAGCAGAAAAATAATTTCACAATGACCATACTTTGACCATACTTTGTCTGGAAAATTAGCTTAAATGAGAAAATGTAATATTGTGAGAATGCTTATATATCAACGTTTAGGTCAGTTCAGGATTGATCAGGAAATGTCTGGATTAAAAACCAGGTCTT
>NZ_BCQE01000084.1 GCF_001544275.1 Enterococcus gallinarum NBRC 100675
TGTTCAAAATCACATTACCAGCGATTTTCTTGCTTTTTGCAGTTATATTCGGCCCGCTAGTCAATGACTTGATTGGTTTTGTTTTCTTCACACCGCTTGTTTATATGGTAATCACATTAGCATTGATTTACTTATGTACTGATTTTTCAATGAATCAATCGGTGGAAGCAATGGTAGATGGATCAACGTATATTCTGACTCGTCTCTTTCAAGTGGGAATCTTCTTGGCATTCATCAATATCATTGCGCAAACAGGAACGTTTGCCGTCATTGCTGGGGTAGCTCAGAACGCACCGGAATTTGTTGTAGTACCTGTGGCGATTTTGACCGGAGTCTTGATTGGTATTCCTGCCGGAGCATATGTGGGCTCAGTGTTGACACTTGTCTTGCCAGTCGCCGTTTCCTTAGGATTCCCACCGATTGCTTTAGGTTTTGTCACAATGGGCGTGGGCTTAGGCAGTCAAATGAGTTTCGTCAACATCACGATGCAAGCACTATCTTCAGGATTCCAAATCCCCATTTTGGATGTGGTCAAAGGAAATGTGAAATGGCTAAGTCTTGCTTCAGTTATATTGTTGTTCATTGGTTTGATTTTTGGGTAAGTAAGAGGGAGGAAAA
>NZ_BCQE01000085.1 GCF_001544275.1 Enterococcus gallinarum NBRC 100675
CGCGCCCAAGAGGAGTCGAACCCCTAACCTTTTGATCCGTAGTCAAACACTCTATCCAATTGAGCTATGGGCGCATATTAAGAAATGCCGAGGACCGGAATCGAACCGGTACGGTGATCACTCACCGCAGGATTTTAAGTCCTGTGCGTCTGCCAGTTCCGCCACCCCGGCTGATTGCGATGGCAAAAGCGGAAAACGGGGTTCGAACCCGCGACCCCCACCTTGGCAAGGTGGTGCTCTACCACTGAGCTATTTCCGCGTATTCCTGATGCCGGCTAAAGGACTTGAACCCTCGACCCTCTGATTACAAATCAGATGCTCTACCAACTGAGCTAAGCCGGCAATGAAGTGCGGGTGAAGGGACTTGAACCCCCACGCCCGAAGGCGCTAGATCCTAAATCTAGTGCGTCTGCCAATTCCGCCACACCCGCATAGGTTATTACTATGAGCCGTACAGGGCTCGAACCTGTGACCCTCTGATTAAAAGTCAGATGCTCTACCAACTGAGCTAACGGCTCATATGGGGGTTAACGGGTTCGAACCGCTGACCCTCTGCTTGTAAGGCAGATGCTCTCCCAGCTGAGCTAAACCCCCATAATTTAAAAAAAAC
>NZ_BCQE01000086.1 GCF_001544275.1 Enterococcus gallinarum NBRC 100675
TACCGAAAATACTAATCCTGTTAGGGCTACTTTTATTGGATTTCTAAAATTTCTCCATATATACGGCAATAAAAATCCCAATGGCATAAGCATAATTACATTCATACAATAAGTAAATAAACCGTCTGACTGAAATGGGATAATTCCAATGTTTGCCTGTTGAAAAGTCTCAATCAGCCCACCTTTTGAAATAATGTCCCATACAGTGCCGATACCCGTAACAGAAAAAACAAGCCATACATAAATCATCATAGTGTATGTCCAAAAATAATGTGTAGAAGTTGATTTTCTCTTACATAACACTAAAACTACTTGATACAGCATTACTGGAAACACAGTTAAAATGATTGGAATAATCAGCATTAAAATCACTATCCTCACTCCTCTCTGAAACTATGTACAATATTTTACTATATAATTCTGAAAAAATTTCAAAGATAAGTAAAATAGTTTCTTAATTTTATCCTACAATTTTTATTTTTTCTGCTGTCCCTGCGGAGCATGGTTCTGTGGATTGCCTGTGGGCTGACTGCCTTTATTTTTCAACACAATGTCGTCTGCCTTGATGTACCACTCCACATCTGCCCC
>NZ_BCQE01000087.1 GCF_001544275.1 Enterococcus gallinarum NBRC 100675
CATGATAGAAAACTAATTTTCCAACAATAGTTGTCGTCTATTTCTATATATATATATATTTCATCCATGAAAAAGCATGAATGAACGTCTAGTATAGACATGTCGTTATAAAAGATTGGTTTCAATTTACTTTTTATATCTGCAAAATTCATTCCTTAATCCTCCCTTATTTATCATTCCAAGGAATATGAGCCGATGGACTGTTTCTCTCAACAATATTACCATTTATATCAAGAGAGTTGCCATTAATATCATATATATGCATGTGTTGATATTTAGTTACATTATCAGCAGGATCTATTCTTATTCTCATAACTTTTCCATCTTTTACATGAACACGTCCATTATTCTCATATATGTTCCAGTGATTTGGTAACATCTCTTTTAAATCCTTCAACGAAAGATTACTTATTTCTCTTGATGAAAGTTTATCTAGTGTTTTAATACTTTTTTCAATATTGACTTTTGATTCTATTTCTGGAACTGTTGTAATTGTTGGCTGTTTTTCTACTTTTGGTGTCG